>JAGZIY010000019.1 GCA_018365995.1 Butyricicoccus pullicaecorum
AACTGGATCAGGAAGATTATCTTCAACTTCCCCGTTCCTGTCAATGGTGCAGAAGTGAAAGAATTGCCCTTGGAAAATGAAACAATGGTCGAGACGGTATGCTTGTTGTCCAAACTTAATGCAAAGCAGCATATTGAAGTTGAAGTGAAGATGGACGAGCTTGATCTGACTGCTGCGGAGAGTAAGGCTACCTATGAGGAAATCAAGGCGTATGTGCTGGAACATAGCGGTATGAAGGTCAGCAGTCTGTATATCGCACAGGTGAAGCAGAAGTGTGGGATTATCGAGCGAGAGAATTATAATAAGCCGAGGTCTGAGGATGCTAAGCAGCCGCAATGCCCACAGGAGAAAGAAAAGGCGATTATGGAAGCGTTGAAGCATTTTGGGATGATTTAATTGCTTTTTTTTAGAAAATAATAAGGACACGCTCATCTGCGAGGAATTTTCTCCGAATGGGCGTGTTTCTTTTTCTTTTTCAAATATTCGCAAGAAATTGAGAAAAATCACTTATTTATTGCTGGCTTATCTTGAATTCTAAAACAAGAATATGTATAATGGATTTGAGAAAGTTAAAATGTGGATTTAGAAAGAGTGCACTATGAAAATAAGTTATAAAAAATTATGGATACGCTTAATTGAAAAAGAAATCTCTCCGGCTACACTCCGGAAAGACTTGAATATAGCTACGGGAACAATGACAAAATTGCGACGTAATGAAGAAGTGGCACTTTCTGTGCTTTTGCGTATATGTGAGTATTTAGATTGCAACATCGGCGATATATGCGATGCTGTAAAAGTAGATGAAGAATAAGAGGAGGTAAAGCAAATGCCGTTTTGTGCGAAGTGCGGTAAAGAAATACAGGAGGGGGCAAAATTCTGTGCTGGATGCGGTACACCTATCTCAAACGATGTTAACCGTGAAAGCAACAAAAGAGAGTTTGTATATGAAGGAGAAATACATAAATGCCCGAATTGTGGTGAGGTTATACACTCATTTGTTTCAATTTGTCCAGCCTGCGGATTTGAACTAAATAGTAAGCGTGTAAGCTCGGTACTGCAAGATTTTATCAAAGAGGTCAATGAATGTGAACGAATTATCGCAAGTAGTCCACAAGCTGGGAAAACCGGTTGGGCATCTTGGAGTAAAAGCAAACGCTTTTGGTGGGTTATACTGAACATCATCTTCGTTTGTATTCCGTTAGCAATATATATTGCGCTACCTCTTGTGATGGTAAAATCAACGCCAAAATTGACCAAAGAAGAAAAAAGGATGGCTTCCTTGATTGAGAATTTCCCATTTCCGAATGATCGTGAATCTATTCTTAGTGCATTGGTGTTTTCTAAGGAAAAAATTGACTTCATTTCAAAAGAAACAATCAATCGCAAGAATGCCTATTGGATGCGCCTTTGGTGTGCAAAAGCTGAACAACTAAAACAAAAGGCTGATATGCTCTTTCCGAACGATTCCATCGTTAAAGAAAGCTATGCCGAGATTTACGCAGACGAGTCCCTTGTTAATAAAATATTGAGATTCAAGGCAATCGCTGGTTTAGTTATTTTGATTGCTGCTATCGTTTTTCTATTTGTTCGGAATGGAACATTCGATGATATTAAGGTGGCAAATACACCTGTAGATATTCCCGAAACCGAGTTGAGTGTTTTAATGCCGCAAATCAAAGATGGCAAAGGTGAAGTGGTGACAAACAATTCAGAATATTTTTCGGTAACATATTACGGCGTATCGGAATCTGAATTTGAAGCCTACAAAAAGGATTGCGAAAATCGTGGGTTCACCATTGACTGCCAGAATACTGGTTCTCTATTTGATGCGTATAATGAAGATGGATACAATATTCGTATTACATATTACTCAGCCGAAATGCACATTACGGTTTCTGATGACCTTGAAATGCGCACCATTGTATGGCCGAGTTCGGAAGTGGCAGATTTGTTGCCTAAACCTAAATCGGACTACGGAAACATTTCTTCTTCGAGTGACACTTGCCTAATTATATACATTGGAAATATGACAATGGATGATTACGCTGAGTACGTTAATGAATGTATCCAGAAAGGCTTTGCGAAAGATATGTCACAAACAGATGACCATTATCATGCAGATAATGAAGACGGATATCATGTGTTAGTTGAATACAGAGGCTTTGATACGGTCTTTATCAGGATTGATGACTAAAAAATATTTTGTGAGGTATAGATATGGGATTATTTGATAGAAACAGCCGTAAAGGCGGTCTAATGGACGAAATACGTTGTGATGAGCCTTCGTATCTCATTTGGAAATGGCATCCATCTGGTTCTCAGGTAGGTACAAACAATAGAGAAAATGCTATTCGCTGGGGTTCTTCCTTAAGAGTGAAAGATGGTGAAGTTGCAGTTTTTGTTTATAAACAGAAAAACGGAACGATACAGGATTTCATTGTCGGGCCTTTTGACCAGACCATCAAGACTGCAAACTTTCCCGTTTTGGCAAGCATTGTAGGACTGGCATATGAAGGTGGTACCCCATTTCAGGCAGAGGTTTATTTCATCAATCTCGCTCGCATTATTCAAGTAAAGTTCGGCGTGCCATTCTTTGATGTGTATGACCCAAGATTTGCTGATTTCGGCGTTCCTGTTGCTGTCAGAGGTACTGTCAGTTTCGGTATTGCCGATTATCGTGAGTTCATCAAATTACATAGACTTAGCACATTTAACCTTGACGATTTCCAAAAACAAATTCGTGATGCGGTCAACCGTTATGTGAAGGACACTGTTGCTAACGCTCCCGCTGCCCATAACATTCCTGTTGTCCAGATTGAAAGCAGGACGGCACAAATTAACGATGTCGTGGAATATGACCTTAGTGAAAGATTGAAAGAAACTTTCGGCGTGGTTGTATCCGGTATTGATATTGGTGCGATTGAAATTGATAAGACCAGCGACGGATACCGGCAGCTTATGAGTGTAACCCGAGACCTTGCCGGTGCAACCGCTACGGCGAAAGCAGAAGCGGAGATCAAAGATATTCATGCAAAGCAGCGTATTGAAGCTGAACACTATGAAGGCACTCTCCGTATCCAGCGTGAAGAAGGACAGTATGCACAGCACAAGCAAACACAGACTGCAAACTTCGGAGCTTTCCAGGTTGAGAAACAAGCGGAGGTTGGTGTTGCCGGTGCGCAAGCCCTTGGCCAGATGGGAGCGAATGGGGCCGGTGATGTAAACCTTAGCGGTGGTGGCGATGGTTTTAACATGGCAGCTATGATGGCAAGTATGGCTGTCGGTGGTGCTGTGGGGCAGAATATCGCTGGTGCGATGAATAACATGATGGGGGGGATCAATCAGCAAGCAACTCTAGGTGCTGTACCTCCTCCCATTCCTACTGTGGCATATCATGTGGCTGTCAATGGACAAGCTGCTGGTCCTTTTGAGATGACGGTTTTGACTCAAATGGTTGTTGCTGGACAGCTTACCGCCGATAGCTTGGTATGGAAAAATGGCATGGCACAATGGGCGAAAGCTGGAACAGTGGACGAGCTGAAAGGCTTGTTTGCAAATGCGATGCCGCCTATCCCACCACAAGGATAAACATTTTAAAGTTCCACTCCATAACCGCAATGTGTTATGGGGTGGTTTAGGGTGTCGTTTAGAAGGGGTATTATGGGAACTTTATATATAATCGGAAATGGGTTTGATTTGTATTTTAAGTTGAAAACGAGAACAAATCATTTTGTAGAGTACCTTAAAGCTCAGCCTGTATATAACGAAGTCGGTAACGCATTTGAGGTACTTGGCTGTTATGGGGCTGATTGGTATGAATATGAGCAATCTCTAAACGATATTGACTTGGATGAAATTCAATTTCAGAATGAAATCCAGCCGGACTATTTATCTGATCGAGAATCGGATAGAGACGGTGGCATACTGAATATGCAAATGTATGTGGACAGTCTTAGAGAAGCTATCGAATCAGCTTTAATACAAATGGTGATTGCGGCAAACAATGACATATTTGCGTTGAGTAGGTACTACCAACCGCCCCAATTATTCAAAGCAGAAGATGCCATATTAACATTCAATTACACATCTACGATAGAGCTGCTTTTCGATGTACCACGAACAGTGCCTATATGCCACATACATGGCTGCTACGACCAAGGTAGTCCGTTGGTATTTGGGTACAGAAATAATAAAAACAGCTACGCCAGAGCATGGGCTGATATTGATGAAGAACACTGGGATTATTATATTGCCCAACAAAGGGAAGCTGTATATACCTTTTATGCAAATTGGGAGAAAAAACTCAAAATTAAAAACTTGATGTCCTTTTTGTCATGTTGTAGAGGAATAGACCGAGTGGTTGTTTTAGGACATTCAATGAGTGCTGTTGATGCTGAGTATATGGAACAAGTGGAAACATACCTCAACCCTAATGTTTGGGAGGTATCGTATTACAATCCGGATGATATTGCAAGGGTGCAGTCACACGGGTATTCTTTTCAAAGGAAAATGCATTTTGCGACACTGGATACTCTCTTAAATAGGTAATTGTTGCGGTGTGATTTTTACATAAGAATCCGCACAACCAACTATATATGAGTTATGCGTGCGGTAAAAAATCTCGCAGATTTCATTCCCATTATGGGATGAGGTCTGTGGGATTTTTGTGTTTTCGGGGAGTGTACAATATACAAGCCGAGGAAAGTTTGTATATACACAGGTAACGAAAACAGGGGTGTCCAGGGGGGGACAATCCCTCGGCTCTAGGTTTCCAATAGGAGCAAGCAGCATCCCTGTTGGCACACGATTTTTCGTAGGAATGACTTAGCGTGTTATGCCTTTGCTTCCAAGGAAAAATCCGCCTGACCGGAAAGGGAAAACGATGTATATATAAGACTCCGTCTCGCCATAGCGAAACGATTATTCTTCGTCCTCTGTAGGCAACTCTAACATTTGTTTTGTAAGCTGCTGAAGCAGCGCAGATGTGGATTTATCCATAGGAATCACTTTTCCAACATAGGCAGCCATAGCGGCTGATACATCATCGGTGGTCAGCTCAGATTGCGGTTTGTCCAGTAGTGAATCACGGATGCCCTTCACAGCTTCTGCCGTAGCGATTGCTCCGGTAGGCTGTTGTGCTGTTACGTCCTCTTTGATTTCTCGGATAATTTTCATCAGAATGTTCTTGATTTTCTCAACATCCGCTTCATTGCTCTGAATTTTTGCGGAGTTCAGGAAGCTTATATCCTTGATGAGTTCTGCCCGTTTGGATGGCTCAGCGCTCATCAGTTCAGCCAGCGGCTCGGTGGCAAGGTCAATGATCTGATTTCTTGCCATAATTCCGTTAGCAATTGTATTATTAAAATAGTTTTTTATCAGTGTGCAAAGCTTCGGAAATTGCTCATGCTCTAAAAGTCGATTTAGTATATCCGGATCAATGGTTTTCAAAATTAGTCTGCGGATTACTTCTTCTGATAATCCAAGCTGAGAAATATCATAACTTTTAGGAACACTGATGGGAGTCAGGCAAAGCAGATAATCTGTTGAAACATGAAAAATTTTAGCCAGAGATATTAAAAGAGAACTGCCAATATTGGTTGTTTCTCCACTCTCTAATCGGCTAATCTGAGAGTGCGCAACAAATATTTTTTCTGCCAGTTCTTTTTGGCTCCATCCCCTATCCTGTCTCAATAAACGGACACGATAAGAGGTGGTGTTTTCTGGTTCATCATCATAATTTTTCTTCACAATAGCACCCCCTTATCTTTGTGTTTATTATAATCTATCCTGTGCAAATTTGCAATTTTTCAAGTTCATACTTTCCGTATTTGCGGCTTTCGTGGATAAACGAGAGCCGCTTATTTTTTGCATTACACTTGGCTTAACGATCGATCGGAACAACTGAATGACCGTCCAGACCGAGATAAACCGCCAAGACTTTCTCAAAATGAACGAGCGCCTCGTAAGGGGACGACACAGCGCCGAGCAGGGTTGCCTGTCAGGAAACGGAATGGGTAGAACGGCTTAATAAAAACCAAGCAGGAGGATTATGAGTGAGTATTTTTGAAACTGTGAAAGCGACTATCTCCGTTAGACAGGCTGCTGAATGTTACGGATTGAAATTGAACCGCAACAATATGGTCTGCTGTCCCTTCCACGATGACCGACACCCAAGCATGAAGTTGAACGAGGATTATTTCTTCTGCTTCGGCTGCGGAGCCAAGGGAGATGTGATTGACTTTGTGGTAAGTCTGTTTGATCTAAGCGGCTATGAAGCGGCACAAAAGTTAGTTACGGACTTCGGACTTGATCCGAAACCGCCCAATGCAGCAGCAATGGCAAAACCCAAACGTCCTCATATCCGTCAGTTCCGGGAGGACGAAATGCTCTGCTTTCGTGTGCTGTCGGATTATCTGCATCTGTTGGAAGAATGGAAAGTACGGTATGCACCTAAGACACCGGAAAATGCCTGATATGAATCTGCCTGTCTGGTTCGACGGGCAGAACATCAACGAAGCTCTGTTTTGTGAAGAATTCCTGCAAGAGCGCAGAATCATCTTCACAAACAGGGCTTTCTTTACGCCCAATGGACGGGTAACAGATGATATTGTCCTGCGGGGCGAGGTTTACGAAAAGCTGAAAAACTACACCATCAGCAGCGTACCGCAGAAGATCAAAAATATCATGGAATTGCTGAAACTGGAAGCAATGGTTGATGATTTTCCTCCGCAGCCTGACCGCATCCATGTTGCCAACGGAACACTCATGCTGGATGGGAGATTTATTGAGGGGGAAAAAGGAAATCGTACAGAGCCGCTTGCCTGTTTCTTACAATCCAAACGCTGCTGCACCTGCTCTGTGGCTGAACTTTCTGGATGGTTTGCTCTATGAAGAAGATATACCTACCTTGCAGGAGTTTATCGGCTATTGCCTGATTCCCTCCAACAAAGGACAGCGGATGATGGTCATTAAGGGCAACGGCGGCGAGGGCAAATCTCAAATCGGAGCGGTGCTTTCGACTATCTTTGGAATAAACATGAAAGACGGCAGCATCGGCAAGATTTCTGAAAACCGCTTTGCCCGTGCCGATCTGGAACACATCCTGCTGTGTGTGGATGATGATATGCGAATGGAAGCCCTGCGCCAGACCAACTATGTAAAGTCCATCGTAACAGCACAGGGCAAGATGGATTTGGAACGCAAAGGCAAGCAGAGTTATCAGGGATGGATGTTCGCACGGCTGCTTGCGTTCAGTAACGGCGATCTGCAAGCTCTGTATGACCGCAGCGATGGTTTTTACCGCAGACAGCTTGTGCTGACAACCAAGGAGAAACCCGTGGATAGGGCTGACGATCCTGACCTTGCCGAGAAGATGAAAGGTGAAGCGGAAGGGATTTTTCTTTGGGCATTTGAAGGTTTGCAGCGGCTTGTTGCAAACAACTTTAAGTTTACGGAGAGTGAGCGCATCCGTGCAAACCGGGAAGCGGTCAAGCGTGATAATAACAATATTTTTGACTTCATGGATTCCGAAGGGTATATCCGGCGCAAGGCGGATGCTTCCATCAGTTCTAAAGATTTTTATGCGGTTTATCGGCTGTGGTGCGAGGAAAACTCTCTTGCCCCTCTGAAATCTCGCAGCTTCAGCGATGCTATGGTTGCCAATGCAAAGAAATTCGATCTGGAGCATTGCAATAACATTACCAATTTTGCCGGACGGCGGGTATGGGGATTTATGGGTGTAGAAGCTGTGGCTCGACCTAATATAAACGGGTTTTACGACGTTTCGCCATGTACGTACGTACCGGAGGAGTGGCGGGATTGATTTTTGCCGTTTTTGCTCTGTACGTATGTACGCAGCTTTTGAGCGTAAAACGCTCCTTAATAGAAACAGCAGCCTTTCTGTTGCAGGGATTGGCTGTTGTTTCTATGTCCACGGAGCTTCGGAAAGGGATGTTTCGCAGAACAGTTTCATGCAGACGGGTGACCATGGGAAAAGTTGCAGACATTTTTGCCTTGGTCAGCAGAGGTCGCAGCAGCGACCGCATACCCCTCCGGAGGAGCCCTCGGAGAGCCCACGGCACTTTGCAGCCAGTATGGATGAAAGTGTTATAGTGGGTTATTACACTTTGAAAAAGTGCCGCTCTCCAGCCCTCCGCTGTCTGCAAATCTCAAGGAAAGGACAAAAAATCTATGGCAAGAAATGATGGAATAGACCGCACCGTAGCCCGGAATCAGGACTTAGCAACACCGGATGATGTGGCAAAAATACAGGAACACAATGAACGTGAAAAAGACAGTTACAGCAATCAGGACATCGTACCGGAACGAACTCCTCTGAATGTTCACTTCAAGGCTCCCACAGACGATTATGTAAAAATGTTTGAGCAGATGGAACAGGATGGTGTGATTTCCACCAGAGGACTGAAACCGGATGCCGTCAAATACGGTGAGCTGGTATTCGATGTGAACTCCGCTTATTTTTACAACCATGGCGGCTATGAATTTGCAAAACAGTTTTATGCGGATGCCTATAAAGCTGCTGTGGAGATTGTGGGCGGTGAGCAGTATATTCTCTCTGCTGTAATGCACGCCGATGAGCGCAACCGGGCAATGTCCGAAGTACTGGGCGAGGATGTGTACCACTATCATCTCCATGTGGTCTATATCCCGGTGGTGGAAAAGCAGATTTTGTGGTCGAAGCGCTGCAAAGATAAATCGCTGGTCGGTACTGTAAAGGAAACGATCACACAGGTCAGCCGCAGTAAGAAATGGGATTCCAAACCCGTTCTTGATGAAAATGGGAATCCCATGCTGAACGAAAAAGGAAAAAAGATTTTGAAGTCATCCTACAGTGTGTTACAGGATGATTTTTTTCGTTCTATGAGAGCTGCTGGATATGACGATGTGGAGCGTGGAGAACGTGGCAGCACCGAGGAACATTTGACCGTGACACAGTTTAAGGTACAGGCAGAACAGCAGCGGTTGGAAGCTGTAACTGGTCTGGTGGCACAGGCAGAACAAAGTCTGGAGGATGCGAAAGCTGCCGCAGAGAAACAGAAAAAGAAACTGGAAGCTCTGCAAAAAGAAACCAAGACAGCAAAGACCATTGCGCTGACGGTGCAGGACATTGAAGCGATGGGTAAGAAAGCCACATTCGGGAACAACATCACGCTGACTCCGGGTGAATGCGACACGCTGAAACGCTATGCCGCCAATGGCATTATTGCCAACGCAGACAACAAGCGTTTGAAAGAAAAGTTGGCTTCTGCAGAAAAGTTGGTTTCGATCTGGAAGCAGCGGTATGAAACAATCAACGAAAAATATACAGAATTCAAAAAGAAAGCCCAGCCTTATCTGGATGCACTGGAGATCGCATCGGAAAGGGTTCGGGCTTTTGTTAATTCTATCCTCGCCAGAGGAAAGGAAACACAGGAACACAAAATGTCTGCCCGTAAGCGTGGACAGGATATGGAAATTTGATGGAGGAATTGCCTATGACAGATAAGTGGAGCGGTTTTGCTGATTTGCTTGCAAATCTAATTGAAAAATATGCGGCGGTTCTGGATATTGAACATCTTCCAGAGCCGCCTGATCATTTAGAGGGAAAATTCAATTCTAAAGATCTCATTGGCACTGTTGAAAAAATGAAAAATGACTGATATAATAATCGTGTAAATAGTGTCCAAACTCTATGTTGAAAGCTGTTTTGACATAGAGGATACATAGGAAAAGTGCAGCAGGACGCTGCGCAATTAGAAATGGAGTGTAAATGTGATGAATAACGATGAGATGAATCAAAAATCCAATATGATCATTTATACAACAGAGGATGGATTAGCTAAAATTGAGACGACTTTTGATGAGGATACAGTCTGGCTCTCTATTGATCAGATGGCAGAATTGTTCGAGCGAGATAAATCAACCATTTCCAGACATATAAAAAATATTTTTGCGGAAGGCGAATTGCAGCGTGATTCAGTTGTTGCAAATTTTGCAACAACTGCTGCTGACGGGAAAACATATCAGGTAGATTACTACAATCTGGATGTGATTATCTCAGTTGGCTATCGTGTGAAATCCAAACGGGGTACACAGTTCAGAATCTGGGCAACCAATATTCTTAAAGAATATATGAGAAAAGGCTTTGCGATGGATGATGAACGGCTGAAAAATCTTGGAGGTGGCGGTTACTTTAAGGAACTCCTGGAACGCATTCGTGACATCCGGGCATCTGAAAAGGTGTTTTACCGTCAGGTTTTAGAAATTTATGCTACGAGTATCGACTATGATCCAAAAGCAGAAATTTCCATCCAGTTTTTCAAGAAAGTACAGAATAAAATCCATTACGCCATTCATGGACAGACTGCGGCAGAGGTTATTTACAGCAGAGCCGATGCGGAAAAAGAATTTATGGGGCTTACCACCTTTGCAGGAAAACAGCCAACCCTGAAAGAAGCTGTTGTTGCAAAGAACTATCTGGATGAAAAAGAACTTCGAGCCATGGGGCAGCTTGTATCCGGATATCTTGATTTTGCGGAACGACAGGCAGAACGGGAACAGGCAATGACTATGCAGGATTGGGCAGACCATCTGGATCGTATTCTTACCATGAGCGGAGAGCAGCTGCTGATTGGAAACGGAAGTGTCAGTCATAAGCAGGCTGTTGATAAAGCAACCGGAGAATATAGAAAATACAAGGCTCGGACGCTTAGCGAGGTAGAACAGGATTATCTGGATTCGATTAAAATGCTGGAACAGAAAGCTGAGAAAAAATAAACCGATACCCAAGGTAACAGGATAGCTGTAATCTGATACATACGAGGATAGTGGGATGAAAAAAGAAAAAACAAAAGTATATATTTATACAAGAGTATCTACCGCCATGCAGATTGATGGATACTCTCTGGATGCACAAAAATCCAGAATGAAAGCATTTGCCGAGTACAATGACTATGAGATCGTCGGTGAGTATGAAGATGCCGGTAAATCTGGTAAGTCCATCGAGGGTAGATTAGAGTTCAACCGTATGATGGAGGACATTAAATCCGGCAAGGATGGTGTTTCCTTTGTTCTGGTATTTAAGCTGTCACGATTTGGCAGAAATGCTGCGGATGTGCTGTCTACCTTGCAAGTGATGCAGGATTTTGGTGTCAATCTGATCTGCGTGGAGGATGGGATTGATTCTTCCAAGGATGCCGGAAAATTGATGATTTCCGTCTTGTCGGCGGTTGCAGAGATTGAGCGTGAAAATATCCGGGTGCAGACCATGGAGGGCAGAATCCAGAAAGCCCGTGAGGGTAAATGGAACGGTGGTTTTGCACCTTATGGATACAGTTTGGAAAAAGGGCAGCTCTTTATCAATGAGGAAGAAGCAGAAGCAATCCGTGTGATTTTTGATCAGTATGTGCATACGGATATGGGGGCAAACGGACTGGCAAAATATCTTGAAAATCATGGTATTCGTAAGATACCAAGACAGAATGGGAAAAATCCGTTATTTGATGCGGCGTTGATCAGAAGGATACTGAAAAATCCTGTGTACTGCGGGAAAATTGCTTATGGCAGACGCAGAACGGAAAAGGTTCATGGTACAAGAAATGACTATAAGCTTGTGGAGCAGGATGATTATTTACTGGTGGATGGATTGCATGAGGGGATTGTCTCAGAGGAACTTTGGCATGAAGCGCAGGTGAAGTTATTGGCACAGGCGAAAAAATATGAAAAAGTCAATCATGGCAAAGATAATAAGATCCATTTGCTGTCCGGTATTGTGAAATGCCCGGTTTGCGGAGCGGGGATGTACGGCAATAAAAGCATCAAGCATAAAGCTGACGGTACAAAGTACAAGGATTTCTTTTATTATGGCTGTAAGCATCGCACTATGCTTTATGGACACAAATGTGATTATAAAAAGCAGATCAACGAGGAAGTGCTGGATGATGCTGTGGCGGAAGTCATTGTAAAGCTGGTCAGCAATCCAAAGTTTGCCGCTATGATGCAGAAAAAAATCAATATGAAAGTAGACACATCTGTGATTGAGCAGGAGATCGCAGTACATGAAAAGCAGCTTCGGCAGAGCTATTCTACAAAATCAAGGTTGATGGAAGAAATCGATTCCCTTGATCCGGATGATAAGCATTATATCAAGCGCAAGGCAGATCTTGATGATCGCCTTTACAAGATGTATGATAAGATTGAGGATACAGAAAATCTGCTGATTGCTGCCAGGGCAAAGAAAATGTCAATTGAAGCAGAAAAACTGACGGGAGATAATATCTACAAGGTCTTGATTTACTTTGATAAACTGTATGCGGTGATGAACGAACAGGAAAAGCGACAGATTATGGAATCGCTGATTTCTGAAATTCAGATATATCCGGAGCGACAGGAAAACGGACAGTGGCTGAAATCCATTAAGTTCAGGCTTCCGATTATTGAAGAAGATATGAGCGTTGGTTTGGACAATGATGCACATATTGAGACGGTGATAATGATGACGTATTGTGGTTATAAGAAAGAATAGAGGGAAAAACGCAAGATATTGTGGTTTTTTGACAAAAAATCGATACAAAACCGACTTAATAATCACTGTTTTTGACCTCGATTTTTTAGTGGATTCCTTAAAGAAACATAGAAAAAGCAAGTGTTGAAAAAACGTGGATTATAGAATGGTTGAACTGATTACTGCTGATTTAGCAAAAGAAACGAGGGTTTTCTATTGCAATGTGTTATAATCATTATTAACAACGTTGTTGAGAATGATGAATATCTGAGGGAAGAAAATGCCTGATGTCAATAAATTATTGGAACGAGCAATATATGAGTATGAGATAGAGGTTGATTCACTTGATTTAAAAACATTGGGATTACCAAATGTAAAATTGAATGATCTCGTGGAACTACTGAAAAAAACATATTCTGATAATTACCATGTGTAAAGTATTTGAAGTAGAGAAAGTAAGGTTCTCCAATAAGTGCATTGCGGAAGCATTTAGCAGAATGAGAATGATTGAAAGCTGGGGAACTGGCATTAAAAGAATGTTTAGTTCTTGTAGAGAATATGGCATTAAAGAACCAGAACTATTAAAATATAGAAGATAATTTTGCAGGAGTTTATGCCCAGTAAGGCCACAACTATTAAAAAGATTAGTTTCTTTTGAATTTCATAGTGTTAATAAAATATTTAAATTGAGTACGAAAGAAAAGAGAAGAGCATAATGAGTAATAGTCAAGCTATATATAAAGAAAAAACCATAGAATCTGCAATTAATACTATTATTACAAAAATGCAAGATATTTATGGGCTGCCAGAAGAAGATAGAGAACAATCTCGTAGACGTTGGATTTGGGAGTTGATCCAAAATGCAAGCGATTGTGCAAAAGAAGATAAAGTTAGCATTAAAATTGAAGTTACTAAAAACCGCCTTAAATTTTCACATAATGGAAGTATTTTTACATATAAAAATTTAGTAGATTTAATTACCCAAATATCATCAAAAAGAACACAAGAGGAACAAACAGGAAAATTCGGAACAGGATTTATCAGCACCCATTTGATTTCACCGATAGTCAATATTGATGGAATCTACCACTCAGATGAAAAATCAACTGATTACAAAAAATTAAATCTGTGCATAGACAGAAGCAATCTTGATCAATATTACATTAAAAATAATATAGAAAAAGCTTTAAATGACTTAGATGAATTGGATGCTCAACCTAATTTATACAATTCATTAGAAAAAGGATTTCATACAAACTTTATTTATGATATTGAAAGCAATGCAGATATTCAACAGTCTATTGAAATTGGCTTGAAAGATTTGGATAGATGCATTGGGTATGTTTTTGCATTTAATAAGAAGATAGAAGAAGTACAATATAATAATTATGTGTATTCGATGGACTCTATTGAGTATACAGATAATTCTATTTCAAAGGTAATTGTAAAAAAAACTAATACAGATACAGATGAAATAGATTTAAAAACTATATTAACTTGTTGCGGAGATGAAAATTTAATTCTTGCTACTGAGGTAACAAAAGAACAAAAAGAATATGCATGCAAGGATACAACAACAATACCACGATTATTTTGTACATTTCCATTGATCGGTACAGAAAAATTTGCTTTTCCGGTTATAATCAATTCGTCAAAATTAGAAATATCACAGGAAAGAAATTCTGTACATGAATCGAAGAACAATGAAAGTATAATTTGTGAAGCAATACAGTTATATGATCAACTTTTGAAATATGCCAATGAGAATGATTATAAAACTATATATAATATCTGTAAGATGCATAAACCTAATAATAGAAATAGTTGGCACGAAATTATATTCTCAAAAATTGAAAACATTTATCTAAATAAGGGAATTATACCCTGCATT
The DNA here is from genome assembly GCA_018365995.1 of Butyricicoccus pullicaecorum. Classification (GTDB taxonomy): domain Bacteria; phylum Bacillota; class Clostridia; order Oscillospirales; family Butyricicoccaceae; genus Butyricicoccus; species Butyricicoccus pullicaecorum_B. The sequence goes on from JAGZIY010000019.1 coordinate 14,394, forward strand.
GATTCAAGTGGTATGCAAAGAAAGGTAAAACTTAAAAGTGATGAAAAATTCAACTTAATTGTTCCCTATATGGAGGAAAAAGATAACAGAGATGAATTTTGGGAATTAATTCATACACTTAAAACAAAACCCCAACCATTAAAAAGTGAATATGTTGAATGGGTAAAACTACTAACACCAGCAATAATAAATCCACAATCTATATTTAAGTGCTTACTAAACGAAGAAAAAAGTTCTCTAGCGACACTAGAAAATCGTTTCAGTACATGGCCAGATATGTTCAAATGGCTAAATGCTTTTTACGGTCTTTGTGTTAAAAGTAATATTGATTTAGTTACTCTCCCCAATCAGAAAGGCGAATTTGCTGATATATCTAAACTCAAATCAGATAAAGATATTGATGAAAAATTAAAAGATATTTTACTACATTTATCTGGCATAGATATAAGAACTTCTTTGATTAATAAGGAAATTAATCTAAATAACATTTTACTAAAATACCCATCAATAGTTGTATATGACAATCAATTTGTTGCTAAAAAAATAGCTGAAAAAGTTCGTGAACATATTTCTAAAGAGGGGGCAGGTGAAAAAAGAACTCCTGAAACACAAAAAATTTTTAATGAACTTACAGATTGGTTTGAATGTAATCCAGAAGTATCTAAAGAGTTGTTCAAGGATATTTATGAAAGCAGATTTCAGCTGACAACAAAAGAAGAAACTATACGAAGATTAGAAGTAGCTACCAAAGTGGAACAAGCTATATCAGAAAATAATATAGCATTTGAAACAGCTCTATCAGTTATACAAAATAGTGCTCAAATTATTAAATTGATTGAAAATGGAGAGATTGTTGTAAACGAAGAAGATACAAGGAAATTATTTCAACATATATCTTCTTCATCACCATATGCAAAAGAAAAAATTGATAGCATGATCGAGCGTAGTATTAGTGAAATACATAAAGAGTTGGAAAATAACCCTAATTATTCTGTTGCTCATGATTTACAACAATGGAAACAAGAAAAATACGCTACCACTGTTTTTAAGGCAATAAGAAACAAAGACAATGTAGACATACGTATTATCATTCGTCCAAGTGATGGTAATAAAATAATATTTTATGAAGACACTGAACTTGACGCTTTAGATGATATAGACTATGAATTGTGGACATGTGATGAAAATTGTAATGTTAAAATGTTGACTTTGGGCGATATTTTAAAAACTACGGGAATCAATATAATTCCATTAAGAAAAATATAGATTGGAGAACATATTATGTATGATGAAAAATTTATTATAGACAGTATTAATAATAACAGTCGAAAAAATATTGAATACATTTATCCTACTAAATCTTCTGAAGAAATTGCAAAGTATATATCTGCTTTTTCTAATAATGCAGGCGGTATCATTTTATTTGGGGTAAAGGATACTGGAACTCGTTTGGAAAAGAAAGGATACAATTTCAATATACATAAAACAGACTTAATGAAATTTGTTGACTCCCATGCGATATTTGATATTTATGATATAAAAATTGAAGATAAAAAGTTGAAATATATTGAGGTAATGCCTAACCAGGAAGTGGTTAAAGCAGAGAACGTCATGTATTTAATTCATGAAAATAAATCGTTTCCTCAAATAGTAAATGAAACCAAGCTTTTTTTATCGTATTGCCAAAAAGATTCTTGTATTGCTGATTTAATTGATGAAAAACTTGGACCGCAACTTAAGTATACAAAAATCACTCGTGATATAAGAGATACTAATTATAAGGATAGTTTCAACGAATTTATGAATTCTATTGACCAACATGATTTTGTATTGACTTTAGTTAGTGATAAGTATTTAAAATCAAGAAACTGTATGTATGAAGTAGTGCAAACTTTAAAGAGTAATAAGTATAAAGACAAACTCCATTTCATTATTATTTCTGACCAAGATAAAAAGTATTATAGTGAATCGGATGATATAGGAGCCAAAATATACGATGTTTTAGGACAGGCAGAGTACATAAAATATTGGAAAACACAATATGAAGATATCTCAGAAAACATTACCCAAGTTAACGACCCTTCGTTAACCGTAAAATTATCGGAGGAGTTAAACATCATAAAGAAAATACAAATAGATATACAGGAATTTATGGCTTATTTAAAAGATGCTAAAGGTATTACTTTTAGCGAAATGATGGATAGTTCTTTTAAAGATATTGTTGAGTGTATCAATAAACGTTAATAAAGCTATTTATTTAAAAATATATTTTTGCAATTTCGCTCTTGGGAGCATATTGAAAATGAAACAGTAATAGAGTATTCTCTGATAGAATATCAAAATCCAATTGCGAAAGTATTGCCGGAGGAACTGTGAAGCAGTCTTCCGTCTATTGAAGAAATTGAAAAAGAGTTGGAGTAATTGTGCCACAGCCTGTGGCACAATTACAACCTGTGTGATCAATGGCTGGAATTTAGGGTTCCGCCAAGAACAAACCATGTCTTTAGGGAATCCGAATCAAACACTCCACACATGTGGAGACGGTTGTCTTACTTTCCAAGGGAGAAATCGACTCGAGGAAAGTCCGTGTGAAGTGTTGACTGAAGGCTATAGATGATATATCTGGTTTTCAGTGTGGCGCTATTTATGGGAGGACCATATGATATATGTTGAAAAAGCATGGCTTGAAGGTATCTTCCCTATATATTTCTCAGATAAAGCAGAAATGTGGTCTGGCTTTGGGGCAGAGTTATAATTTTTTGAAGAAGAAAGATGCTATATCGCAATGCTCGTCAGAAAAAGAGGAAGTGATTATGGAGGCATTGAGATTTTTCCGAATGATTTAAGCTATATTTTTCTTAGGTTGATCTTAGGTTTTTGAGATATGGTATAAGTTGAATCAAATTAGAAATGATGCAAACCAAATGTAGGAGATGTAATCATGAAGCTTTTATATGCAGAAGATGAACCAGCTCTTTCTGAAGCTGTAGTTGATTATCTTACTTATCATAAATATATCGTAGATGTCGTGTATGATGGTGCAGACGCTTATGATTACGCCATTTCCGGCGAGTATGATGGTATTATCCTCGATATTATGATGCCAAAGCGGGATGGATTAGAAGTACTTTCTGCACTTCGCAGGGATGGATGCAGAACACCGGTACTTTTGTTGACAGCGAAAACACAGATTGAGGATCGAATTCAAGGTCTGGATACTGGGGCAGATGATTACCTCCCCAAGCCTTTTGATATGGGAGAATTGATTGCTAGAATTCGTGCAATGCTCAGACGGCGGGAAGAATATCATCCTGATTTGATGCACTTTGGAGATTTGACATTGAATATGCAGTCCGGGGCAATCAGCGTGGGAGAGATGTCTTTTCAACTGCCAAAACAGGAATATCGTCTGATGGAACAACTCATGCTTAATCACACAATGTATCTATCATCGGAAAAATTGCTTATAAAAGCTTGGGGGTATGATGCAGAAACAGATATAAATAGTGTGTGGATGTATATCTCCTATTTGCGGAAAAGGCTGTCAGCGATGAATTCAAAGGTAGAGATTATCTCAAAGAGGAATGTTGGTTATAAATTGGAGTATCGCTCATGACAAAGATATTAAAGCGGCGATTTATCATTTTTACGATGATGGCAGTGACTGGGCTTTTGGCATTCATCGTACTTGCAATAAACGGGTTGAATTGGGTGATGCTGGAACGCCAGTCTGATTCGGTATTGGAAACTCTGGTAGATGCTGATGGTGCTTTTCATAAAATGGATTTTCATCGTCCGCCACCCTTTGTGCCTCCACTGGACATGGACAGAATGCGTTCATCAAGATTTTTTATTGTTCAGAGTGATGCAGGTGGAAACATCATAGATGTAAATATCGACCAAATTTCTTCCATTGATAATGAAACTGCCAAAGAGTATGCATTGACAGTTTGGAAGTCTGGAAAAGAATCTGGGCGAGTGGATGGATACAAATTTGCTGTAAAACGGATTGGTCCTAATCAGCTTACTTTTTTTATGGATACATCAGAGCAAAGAGAGAATTTCTACATGGTTTTCTTCGCTTCTAGTGTGATAGCAGTACTTTGTTGGTTAGTTCTTTTGGGGATTGTAATTTGTCTTTCTGATAAGGTGGTTCGCCCTGTTCTTGTAGGAATGGAAAAGCAAAAGCAGTTTATAACCAATGCTGGGCATGAGATGAAAACGCCTCTTGCGATTATTCAATCTAATAACGACACGATGGCGTTAATTCACGGAGAGAACAAGTACAATGTACATATTCGCACACAGACCAAGAGGTTGAATGTGTTGATGTCAAACCTGTTGACTCTTGCAAAACTGGATGAGGCGATTTCTCTGCAAAAGGAAACAGTAAATATCAGCCTGCTGATAAATGAGATGCTGCCTGCTTATCAGGATACTGCACTGACCCACAATCTTTCTTTCTGTGTGCAAATTGAACCAGAGATTATCATACAAACAAATAAAGAGGGGTTCCAGCAGATGTTGACACTTCTTTTAGATAATGCAGTAAAATATACTCCTAAGAATGGAATAATTTATTTAATGTTAAAAAAATATGGAAGACATGTTCAGATTATTGAAGAAAATACTTGTGACCCATCTCATGAAGCGGATCCAGAGAGGTTGTTTGAACGATTTTACCGGGGAGATTCTGCACGAACGCAGGACAAAGATTCTTTTGGCTATGGAATCGGACTTTCCGCTGCGCGTGCTGTTTGCGAGAATTTTGGTGGGAAATTGATAGCAGAATATCCTTCAGTTGACAAAATTCGTTTCATTGCCACATTATAAAATACATCAAATGTTTACAAACCTTCCCGTAGACGGGGAGGTTTTTCTTATGTAATTCTTAGGTTCATTTCTTATAATGAGGGTGTAGAAAGGAGAGGATGTTGATTGCAATTCCGGCATGAAGTAAAACATGAAATCAGTAATCATGATGTGTTGGTTCTGCGGCAGAGACTGCGAGTGGTGATGAAACCGGATCGCCATGCTGTGAACGGACAATATGAAATACGCAGTTTGTATTTCGATACGCCGAATGATAAGGCTTTGCGTGAGAAATTGGACGGTATGATTACCCGTGAAAAATACCGTATCCGTTTGTACAATAATGATCCGTCCATCATTCATTTAGAACGGAAGTTTAAGCATGTGGATCTTGGTTACAAAAATACAGCATCTCTAACGTCAAAACAGGCACAGGCGATTGTTGATGGTGATGTGGAGTGGATGTCTCATAGCACAGATGAAGTAATGCTTGGCTTTTATACACACATCTGTAATGAGAGGCTCAAAGCCAAAGTGATTGTGGATTACATACGGGAGCCGTTTGTGTTTGAACCTGGTAATATTCGAGTTACACTGGATTATAAAATTCGCACCAGTATGAACTGCACAGATTTTTTGAATCCAAATTGTGTGACCATTCCGATAGCAGAGTCCCCGTGTATCCTTGAAGTGAAGTGGGATAATTATCTTCCTGATGTGATTCGGGATGCAATACAGCTTGGTAGCAGGCACAGTGCGGCATTTTCTAAATATGCCGCCAGTCGAATGTATGATTGAAAGAACTAAAAAACAAAGGAGTAACTCAAACAATGACTTTCAACGATGTTTTTAAATCTAGTTTTCTAGAGAATGTATCTTCTATCAGCGTGATTGATATGTTGATGACCATTGTGCTGTCCTTCGGCATTGGTCTGTTTATCTTTCTTATCTATAAAAAAACCTATCGTGGCGTCATGTATTCTGCTGGGTTTGGCACAACCTTGATTGCCTTGACTATGATTACTGCCATCGTCATTCTCGCTGTAACCTCTAATGTGGTTCTGTCCCTTGGTATGGTCGGTGCATTGTCTATCGTGCGTTTTCGAACTGCTATTAAAGATCCGCTGGATATTGCTTTTTTGTTCTGGGCAATCGGTGCAGGAATTATCCTCGCAGCGGGTATGATACCACTGGCGATTGTGGGCAGCGTTTGCATTGGTCTGATCCTGCTGGTATTTATAAATCAAAAATCACATACCCATCCTTATATGGTCGTACTAAATTGCACAGACCATGATGCAGAAGTAAAGGCTAAGGAATTTCTTTCTAAAAATGTAATCCGCACCACGATTAAAAGCAAAACTGCCATAAAGGGTGCGATTGAAACAAATATAGAAGTCCGTTTGAAGAAAGATGATACCGATTTTATCAATATTCTCTCCGAAATGCCAGGTGTGAACAGTGCAGTGATAGTTTCCTATAATGGTGATTATATGGGGTAAGGATATGTCTCGAAGTAAATATTTTGATAAAATAGCATGGGCAGTCACAATTTTGATATTGATAGTTAGCATTCTATTTATGAATGGTAACACACTTGGTCTTGAGGTTATGGCACATACCATGGGATATGAAAAGCGGTTGTTTGACAACACAAAAGTCCATACGATTGATATTGTGATGGATGATTGGGACGAATTGATTGATAATGCTACAAGTGAGGAATATTATACTGCCGCTGTGGTGATTGATGGTGAATCCTATAAAAATGTAGGTATTCGTGGGAAAGGGAATACCTCTCTTTCCAATGTTGCCTCCATGGACAGCAATCGTTATAGTTTCAAAGTAGAATTTGACCATTATGACAGTTCCATTACTTATCATGGTCTGGATAAATTGAGTCTAAATAATCTGATTCAAGATTCCACTATGATGAAAGATTATTTGACCTATACTATGATGGGTGAATTTGGAGTCAATGCTCCATTGTGTAGTTTCGTATATATCACCGTTAACGGTGAGGATTGGGGATTGTATATAGCGGTTGAGGGGGTAGAGGACAGCTTCCTTGAACGCAACTATGGTTCCAACTATGGAGAACTGTACAAACCGGACAGCATGAGTCTGGGTGGCGGTCGTGGCAAGGATAAAGATTTTAATATGGATGATTTGATGAAGCCAGAAGAATCAGTCAATCGTTCGGACGAAGCCGGGCAGGATATGCCTGTATCGCTGACTGATACAGATGAAGTTAAGCCACCAGAAATATTTGATGAGAATATGTCACAGATTTCTGGCGGCGATAATAACGCTACACGCAAGCCGCCCGGAGGTGGATTCGGCGGCATGGGTTCTTCCGATGTAAAACTCCAGTATGTGGATGATGATCCTGACAGCTACTCTAATATCTGGAATAACGCAAAAACTGATATTACTGAATCAGATCAATCCCGTCTAATCGAATCGCTGAAAAAGCTATCAAACGGCAAAGAGATTGAATCGGTTGTAGATGTGGAACAGGTCATTCGCTATTTCGTTGTTCATAACTATGTGTGCAATGGTGACAGCTATACCGGAACTATGGTTCATAATTACTATCTGTATGAAGAAAATGGACAAATGGCAATGATACCATGGGACTACAATCTGGCGTTCGGCACATTCCAAGGCGGCGATGCACAGAATACCATCAATATACCGATTGATTCGCCTGTATCCGGTGGTTCTAGTGAAGACCGTCCTATGTGGAATTGGATTCTGTCTGACGAAGGTTACACCAAGTTGTATCATCAGTATTTTACAGAGTTTTTGGATACGGTAGATGTGCAGACAGTGATTGATAATGCCTACAATTTGATTAAGTCCTATGTAAAAAAAGATCCTACGGCTTTCTACACCTATGAGGAATTTGAAACAGGTGTGGAAACGCTGCGACAGTTCTGCAATCTTCGTTCTGAGAGCATTACTATGCAACTTGCAAACGGAGAAGCCACCAGTAACATGGGTTATGTGGATGCATCCAGTCTTACCCTGTCCGATATGGGGTCCATGGGTGGTGGTAAGGCGGATATGTATAGTAATGAAGGTGACTTCGATAGCCGTGAATCAACGAATGGTAATACCCCAGTAAATCCCGATACGGATACCCATGTTTCTTCCGAATTGAATATTCAAGAAACTCCTGTATCAACATCAGAAGATAGTTTGCCGAATGGTGAAATACCAGAGAGATTGAGCGGAGGTTTCGCGGGTCAATCTTCCGGTGAAACAGAAGCAAGACAGTCGGATAGTTCGGGCAGTACCGCACCAGTGGAAAGCAGCAATCGTTCTCCTGATGATAGTATGCAGCGACATGGTGGCGGTTGGGAAACCAATATGAATGATGCAGGCAATTCCACTGCAAGCAAAACGGGCTGGATATGGCTTACTGTATCTGCATTGATTCTTAGTTCAGGATTGATTATTGCAAAATTATACAGAAATTAACGAATAATAAAAAATACTGCAATTTTCCCCACAGTGCAGAATAGAAGTTGCAGCGTTTTCTATTCTCAATATACCATACCCCCTTAACCGATTTGTGACCCCATTTTTAACACACTGATTTGTTAGTTTTTATGACCACTCGGTACTAAGACCGGGATTATCAACAGATAAAAAAGGCAGCAGATTTTTCTGCTGCCTGTCGATGAAAAACTTATAGATACACTGCACCCGTCCCTCATATCGGGGCAGCAGGGCTTTCAGGATCTCCAAATTGTCATCACGGATAATCATATTTTCGCTGCCGTTATCCTCAGCGTGCTGATCGTTTTCGAGCGGTATTGGCGCTCTAACACCCGAAACGGCACTTCTTGATGGTGCTTAATAACCTTTTCTTTTCCAATCCGCTTCGAGTCGGAGCCGCTGTTAAAATTAGTAGCTTTCTTTTTCAGAGCGATTTTTGATGTACTTTCCGCTTTTGCTCCTCGCATCCATTGGATTCGGCTCATCATCGGGAATTGCTCAGCGGTTGCCGATTTTCACCGCACCCGATATGCGGTTCTCGCTGTATAGAACTTGTATGCGCTGAGGTGTGATGCCCCAACGTTCTGCGGTTTGGGGGAGAGATAAATATTTCATCGTCGCTTCTCCTATCGCCAGAAAAATACAACAATACACAATATATTGTAATCCGATTAGCGAATAAAATTAAAGAGACATTCTGCAACCATGCAAACAGTTTTTATCTAAGCGATAAAAGTGATTGGGAAGTTCTCAAAACAAAAATGAGCGAATAGTCCACAGGGCTGAGATACTCATTTCTCCCGTGTGTACGAACGCCAGATATGCTTGTTACTCTCTTAAATCTGAATATCCGCTAGATCTGTTATGGTTTCTCAAAAGTTGAAAGCGGCAATCGCCTGCTTACCGGCGGCAAGTAACGATTTTTGTTGCTGTGCTCTGCTGAAAGGCAACGTCGTGTTCTGCCAAGAGCATGGTCGGCGAACATTCTGAAATCAGTTGTTCGATTTGCATACGAGAGTAGATATCGATGAAGTTTAAAGGTTCGTCCCACACATATAGATGTGCTTTTTCACAAAGACTTTTCGCAATTAACACCTTTTTTTTCTGTCCTTCAGAGTAATCCTGCATATTCTTTTCAAACTGTGTGCGTTCAAAAGCCATTTTATATAGGATTGTCTTAAACAGGCTTTCATCGATTCTGCTCTGATGGGCAAATTCTGACAGAGATCCTCTTAAATGTGAAGTGTTCTGCGGAACATAAGAAATCACAAGCCCTGAGCCAATTGTTACCGTGCCGCGATGTTCTATGGGAATATGGGACACAAGTTTTAATAAACTGCTTTTGCCGCTTCCGTTTTTGCCGGTTATCAAGATACGATCACCCTGATGGATCTCAAAGGATATTGGCGCACAAATTGGTATGCCTTCATGCAGGATAGAAATATTTGAAAAAGAAACCAATAGGTCTGTATGATAGACCAGTGGGTGAATGGTCAATTGCTCTGCGGTTTCGCGATCCTTCAGCAAAGCAGACTTTTGCACAATGGCATGCTGCTGTCGTGCTGCAATGCTTTTGGAGCGTTTCATCATTTTAGCTGCTTTATGACCGACATATCCTTTATCTATTTTAGAACCTGAGCTGCGTGTACCATTTTTACTTTTTTCTACTGCATCTGACCAGTGGGCGGAACGCAATGCGGATTGCTTGAGCCGAGCAATGTCTTTTTTTAGTCGTTCATTCTGTGCAGCTTCAGAATCCTGCTGTCGTTCGAAATTTTCCAGCCAAGATGAAAAATTACCGCTTTGCACTTGGATGGTTGCCCGATTCAAGGCTAAAATATGGTCAACACATTCGTCTAAAAAATGACGGTCATGAGATACCAAGATAAATCCGTTTTTCTTTTTCAAATAGGCTGCAACTGCTTGTCTGGCAGTGGTATCCAGATGATTTGTTGGCTCATCAATCAGCAGGAAATGTCCTTCGTTTAGGAATAGTGCTGCCAGCAATACTTTTGTTTGTTCTCCATTTGACAGTGTTTGGAAGGGACGCCAAAGAACCTCGGGTTCGACCTCCAGCTGTGTGAACTCACGCAGCAGTTCCCACTCCTCTGCTTGGGGTGAGATATCCATCAAGATATCCTCAGTTATTCGTGTGCTGTCGGAAATGGGGTACGGAAAATAATCAAATGTTACAGAATGACTGATTTTTCCAAGATATTCGTATTCGCCCAGCAAAAGCTTGAATAATGTTGTTTTTCCCCTTCCATTTCTTCCCACAAATCCGAGTCTCCAGTTCGTGTCGATTTGAAAATTTACATTTTCAAAAATCAAATCATAACTGGAAGGGTATGCAAATGTTAAGTTTTCTGCTTTAATCATCGACATAGCATCGACCTCCTTTACGGGATAAAACAAAATGAACTGCAAGAGAGTAACTCTTGCAGCTCAAAAAAACAGTATCGCATACCCTGTGGAATACGGGTATCAGAAACCATTGTATGAGTTAAAAAATGAATTACTTTCTTGCAAAAGACACAGCAATCCCGTAAATCGAAATTCCTGTGTATCCAATTTTACTTGCAAGAAAAGTAAAACATCTTTCCACCTCTTTTCGTAAATATCAAAGGGATTGTAGCATATACAAAAGCGTTTGTCAATCATTGGTTTTGTCTGGTGCTTTTTACTTTTGCACGAATTTCAGCTTTGTCGATTGCACTATACATTGATTCTGATATAAAAATATGATAAAGTAAATGTTAAGGATACAAAATATTTGTAATATGGACACGATTTGGAGGAAGTATACTTATGGAACGCTTTCAGAAGATTTACCAGCAAGGTACGATTGACATTATTGAAATTTGGGTCGATACACAAACTGGGGTCAACTATGTCTTTCACAGAAATGGCAATGCGGCAGGATTTACCCCGTTGCTGGATCAAGAAGGAAAACCGGTCGTAACTCCATAACCGATGCGGTCGATGCAGCTGGACACAAATCGCGTTTATTTGGCAAAGGGAGGCTTCTTGCGCCTGCACCGTTTTCAGGTATCTGGTAGTATATCTTGCAGCTGTACAAGAAAGGTGGCTGGAATATGCAGAATTATTTTTCATCGGGAGAGTTTGCAAAGCTTACAGGCGTGAATAAACGTACACTGCATTATTATCATGACATTGGTCTATTCAAACCGGACTTTATCGGAGAAAATGGATATCACTATTATTCGGTTTCTCAGTTTGCCCAATTGGAATTTATATTGACGCTGCGGCGGATTGGACTGTCTATTGAGGAAATCGAAGCTTATATAAAAAATACTTCAGATGTCTCCTTTTCGCAGATGATGAAGCAAAAGAAAAAACTCATTGATGATTCCATTCAGAAGCTTTTGGCGGCACAGGCATTTCTGGAGAAAAAGGCAGAGCGTATTCAGATGGGGATGAAAGCAAAGCATGGCGATATCCAGCGTATCAGCTTGCCAGAACGGAAAATGATTCTCTCTGCCCCGATTACCGGCGCCTATGACGACGCGGATTTTGCTGTGGCTGCGGATTTTTCTTTACGGCTTAAAAAGCTGTTTTCATTATATGACAGCTTTGGCAGCCGTATTTCTGTCGAAAGCCTTCTGCAAGGCAAACTTAACTGCTATGACCGATACTTTGCCTACTGTCCAGAAGAAAGCGCGGCAGCAGATGAAATGATACCAGAAGGAACCTATTTGCAGACATTTTGTATTGGTGATTGGGAGCAGATTCCCACAGTTTATGAAGCTCTTATGGCGTATGCAAGAGCACATCATTTAGAGTTGGATGGCTATGCTTACGAGGAAGGACTCAATGAGATTTCTCTGCGTAGTATGGAGGATTACATTACGCGGATTATTGTGAGGGTAAAATAAAAAGCTGTTGTCTTTGCCTGTAAAACAAGGACAGCAGCTTTTTGCATGGTTCTTTTGTTTTGGATATTCGATTCCACGAAATACAAGCATAAAAATCGCTGTGAAAGGAGATACGGAAAAGATGTCAGCATCTCACAAAATCCTTGTATATCTGCCCGCGGTTCTGTGGTGGACTTTACAGCCAAATTGTGTTGCTGTTTGCGAGCGCGTGTAGTATAGTGATGTGAGATGGCTTGTACCAGTGTGTATAGAAAAGTTGATTTGAGAGGTATATTATGACATTACATCATTTAAAGGTTTTTGCAATGGTATGTCAGTATAAGACGATGCACGCAGCAGCTGAAAAACTAAACCTTTCTCAGCCGGCAGTTTCTAAAATCATTGCCGATTTGGAAAAATATTATGGTATTCAGCTTTTTGAGCGTATCAATCATAGACTGTACGTGACACCCATTGGAGAGACCGTGCAAGGGTATGCAATGCAAATTTTGGAAATGGTTCAGAATATGGAGGACGAAATCAATATACAAGGCAAGCACAAGCATATCCGCATTGGTGCATCTGTCAGTGTAGGGACATGCCTTCTGCCGCCGATTATCCAAAAATTACAGCAAAAGCAAATCACCTATGAGGTAACAATCCATAATACCAGTAAAATCGAGCAGATGGTGAATGAGTATATGCTCGATCTTGCCTTGGTAGAGGGACAGGTGGACAATCCCAATTTGATTGCAAAACCTGTACAGGAAGATGAATTGGTGCTGGTTGTGCGGGCAGGACACCCCTTGGCGTATAAGAGAGGAATTTTGCATGCAGATTTGGAGCAATATCCATTCATTACGCGGGAAGATGGGAGCAGCCGGCGCAATCAGCTAGAGCTGCACTTACAGCAAGAAGGCGTGCACATGACGACCAACTATTCATGCAGCAGCGTAGAGGCAATTAAACAGGCGCTTTTGTATACAAATGGCATCGCGGTGCTGTCTCAAATGATGATTGGTGAAGAAATCAAAAAGGGAGTATTGGCAATACTCCCTTTGGCAGATATGCGGTTTAAGCGCTCGATTCGTCTGATTTATCATAAGAACAAATATATTTCCGAGGCAATGAAAGCATTTTTTGCGGCTTTAGAGGACAAGGTAGAGTAGTGTGCCGACAATACCACTTCCTAAAATAATAGAAATAGGGTTCGTCTTAAATCTTCGCAAAAGATATAGACAGACAGCAAACAGCAGCACTTCAATGTACTGAATATGAGAAACAGAAATGACACCGTCCTGAAAAATGCCAATGGTCAGAATGGAAAGTCCGGCAGAAGCGATAAGAGAAACAACGGCAGGTCGGAGCGCTGCCAATACGGTCTGGATTCCGCCAAAGTTCCGATATTTGTAGTAAAAGTGTGCCAAAGTCAGACAGATGATAAAGGACGGAATGATGCAGCCAATGCTGCAAATCAGAACACCCCAAATTCCGCCAAGCTGCATACCCACAAAGGTAGAAGAATTGATAGAGATGGGTCCCGGAGTCATTTCTGCAATGGTAATGAGGTCACTGAACTGTTCCAGCGTCATCAGCCCGTGCACATTGACGATTTGATCCTGAATCAAGGGAATTGCAGCATAACCGCCGCCGACGCTGAAAAGTCCGACCTGAATAAAGGATAGAAATAAAGTCCAAATCATGTTATGCCTGCTCCTTTCTGTAAGCCAATACTGCGGTTACAATACCAATCAAAAGGCAAGCCAAAATGATGAGCATTGCACTGAAATGGAAAATGGTCACGGCAACAAAGCATACAGTCATCATTGCAATATAGAAGGACTGCTTTGTTTTTAAGATGTTGTTTGCAAGGTTCCATGTAACATCAATGATGACGGCGGCAACACCGGCACGGGTTACTTGCAGAGCCAGTGCGACAATGGCGTTGGTTCGAAATTGCTCGTAGCACAGGCTGATGGCAGAAATAATAATCATTGGGGGAAGAATGGTACCCAGCACAGCAATCAGGGAGCCAATCAGTCCCGCCATGCGGTAACCGATTATGACCGACGCATTGACTGGCAAAGGACCGGGAGAGGATTGTGTAATGGCAGTGATATCCAGCATTTCTTCCTCGTCCAGCCATTGCAGCTCATCTACAAATTTTTTCTTCATGAGCGATACAATCACGAACCCGCCGCCAAAGGTACAGGCACTTAACACAAACATAGAAATAAATAGTTTCCAAAGGGTTACAGCAGTCACATTCTTTTTCATGAGAAACCTCCTTTTGTATGGTTTTAGGATACTACATTTCATCAGATAAATAAAATACATTTCACTGATGATTTTGATAATGAAAAGTTATCATATTGTAAGACACAGAAAAAAGGAGCAGAGACGGAAAGCGGATTTGTAACCAAATGTTTGCTTGTATCGGGATAGAGAAGCGTGCTATGATAATGCACGGCAATAAGAATCAGAAGGAGTATATCAAAATGAAGAAAACAATTGCAGTTTGTCTCACTGCTGTTTTGCTGCTTGCAGGATGCAGCAAGGCGCCGGAACAAGCAGATATGGAAACGAAACAAGAAATCGTCTATTCCAATTTAGCTGACGAAGCCTCTCAGAAAGAAGTCGCAGCGCTTTTAACCGAACACGGGATTTCGAAAGAGCAAGTAGAGGTTTTCATGGATTGGGTCACGGATTTCAATGACCGTGTCAGCGAGGGAAAATTGGCGGGTGGCTTTCAGCCTATGGAAGAAACCGGCGTTTCTTATGATACACTCAATGTGGATTATAAAACAATAGACGAAGCAGAGGGGAAGAATAAAGCCATGCCAGAAGAAGAGCAAGCTGGCACAGCGGAGGATTTAATGGTGTCAGAGGAGATTGCACCAGAGGCGAATTGTCGATTGACCAGTTATCTTTTGATGCAGCCTTGGATTAAGACCAACGGAAAGCAGCTGGAGCATGACACGATCCTGATGTTTGACATCGAAGCGATTGATACGTATGCGCCATTTCACATGGAGGAAGCGGAGAGAAGCAATTTTATCTCCCTCTTTAACTGGATACCGCTAGAGGGTGCAGACACATTGGAAGCGCATATTGCAAAGATTCAGGAGGCTTGGAAGGAGCGTGAGATCCAGATCACAGGGGACGGCGTTTCTCTAATCAATGTTTATTTGCACAATTCCTTTGATGACACGCGCTTTGTTGGACATACAGGTGTCTTGCTGGAAAGCGCAGATGGCTTACTGTTTGTGGAAAAGTATGGACCTGCCTACCCATTTCAGGCAACAAAGTTCCAAAATCGTGAACAGCTGAAAACATATTTGCTTGCGAGACCGGATTTGTATGGAGATGAGACAGAGCTCAAACCCATTGTTATGGAAAATGATAGGGTCATATAATCGAAGGCAATGGAGTTTGTAGAAAAAAGTGGTGTTTTAATATATTCGCCGCGCAAAGTATTCTGGACGAAAAATGCCCGAAACCGCGTATCTATGAACGGTTTCGGGCATTTTTTGTGTAAAAAGTCATGTATATGCCGCAGCTTTTATGGGATTTTGTACGTGCTGTGCCGGCGAAATGCTTGACTGCTTAGCAGTCTGATAGTGCCAATGCAGAACGGATATTCTCAAGGACTTTTTTACTGAGGAGCGCGTATGCCTGTCGGGTGAGACCCGCAGAATGATTGGAGCAGAAAATTTGCTGATGCCCTTCTAACATTCCGGTAGGGTCTCCAATTGCACCCTTGGTATCACAGATAAAATAGTTTTTCGGGCTGCTTTCCAGCCAGTCCTTCAAATCCTCACATTGGAAGGCTGGTCCAATAGAGGTGTTGCATAACAGCTTTCCATTTCCCAAGGACTGAAACGCTGCCTTGTCAAGCAGTAAAACATTTTTATTGAGACAACAGAATACCACGTCGCAGTTATTTAGGAGTGTGTGCAGAGGGAGATAGCCGATACCTGCCGCTTCACGTTCGGGCTTGCGGCTGCGGCTAAAGTAGGAAACCTCAGCGCCCATGAACCGAAGCGCTTCGGCAAGCATACCGCCAGATACGCCAAGTCCGATAATGCCGACTTTCAGACCAGTAATTTCTATGGGCATCTCTTGCAGGAGTGGGCGGTCATAACCGTGCAGAAAACGGATCAGTTCGGAGAGTGCGAACTCTACAACTCCGCGGTCTCCGTAATCCCGGATTCCTTTTACGGTGATTCCATGCTGTTCTGCCCATGCGATATCGACATTGGCGCTTTCCTTTGAATAGAGAGAGCAGCACATGCCCACATAACGGATATTGGGACAAGCTTCGAACACTTGACGGTCGATTCGTGAGGTATAGCTGAGGAGAACCGCATCTGCATTGCCGATGCGGCGAATGATTTCCGCATTGTCCGCAGGAATATCGTCAAATACAATGACCTCGTGGGCATAGTGATGCAGTTCTTCTTGGGCACAGGAAACCAGATGCACTGGCTCGATACATACCAATTTTTGAAACATGGAAAAGCCTCCTTAAAATACAATGGGGGAAACAATGTTTTGCAGAACTGCCACCACACTCCAGCCTGCTATGGCGCTGGTGCTCGAGTAAATATCTACGACTGCCCGCACGCCTTCGATTTCGGCAGTGATTTTGTGATTATCGCCTACAAATTCAGGGACGCTGGTAA
The DNA here is from genome assembly GCA_018365995.1 of Butyricicoccus pullicaecorum. Taxonomy (GTDB): domain Bacteria; phylum Bacillota; class Clostridia; order Oscillospirales; family Butyricicoccaceae; genus Butyricicoccus; species Butyricicoccus pullicaecorum_B. The sequence goes on from JAGZIY010000019.1 coordinate 31,273, forward strand.
TGTGGACTTGGGTGTTTTCCGGTCCGGTTGTGGCGAGCGATGCCGCAACGGCTACATTGACCTTGGTTGGCAGCAGGGCAATGGCGTCTTTTGCGCTGCCTGCAAAAACTTCTGTTTCCTGTGCATCCAGCTGTTCCGCAAACAGCGGAGTACCCTGAAGTGATGCAGGACCTTTGCGCGTTTCGATTCCGGAGACCGCCTTGCCCATAAGAGATACCGTCCGCAGGACATCGAAGCCGCCCACCGCGCCGGAGGCAATATAGACGCGCGTGCCATGTGCAGCAGCGGTCTTTTTCACCTGTTCGTAAAAATCTGTATCTGCAAAAGCGCCGATGGAGAGTACGATGAGATTGGAACCTGCCGAGAGCGCTTTGACTGCAATTTCCCGAACAGCTGCACCAGAAGCAGCCTCTGCGATGTAATCTGGCTGCAGGGCTAACAGTTCATCGCTCGACAAACATGCTTTGCAGCCATATTTTTGTGCCATTTCCTGTGTTGTAACGGGGTTGCGGCCGGCAATGCCTACTAGTTCATATTCTGGAAGCAGACCATTGTGCATTGCTTCTGCAATGATACCGCTCAAAAATCCGCTGCCCAAAAGACCAAGCTTTCGTTTTTCCATAAAAAATCCCTCCGGTTTTTACATACAGCGCATCATGTTTGATGCTCTCTATATCATATTGTACAATAAAGGCATACAAGGTTCAACTGGCGAGGGAAAATGATGAGAGTGCGGATCGTGTGAAATCATATTTGGCAGAGTAAATGATAGCACGCGCCGAAGCGCCTTTATGTTCCGTTGTCGTTTACGAGCGGGAAGGTAACCCGCCAATGCCCTTTGGTGAGAGGGGTGGAAATCCAGAAATGGGCGTATAGCTTGCAGCGGGCAAGCTCCTGTGCGGTGATAGAGAAAACCTCCTCGGTATAGCACACCTGATTACCGTTTGAATCCGCTCGGAATCCATAGCTGGCATCGGATGTGATTGGATTGCCCTCTGCATCAATCAAATAAAAGTAGCCATGATGATCATTTTGCAGATAATTTTCCACACGGGTTTGAATGTGCAGCTTGCCATCTAAAAATGCAATGCCGGTGAGTGCCACCTCGTCAATCGGAAAGTTGGGATTGGGCTGTTCCGGTACAAGTGCCCGAAAGGAATCCGGATCGTACGCGGAGCCACCCCCACCGGAAAAATCAAGGTCTTTTTGTCCTTGGATATGTGTCGGTATCGCTTGTAAATCGATTGGAATTTCAATATTATCGTATTGTGTGTAGGATAAAAATTCTCGAACCACAAAGGTAACCTTGCTTGCTGTAATCGGCTTTCCGTCCATACGGGATAGCGTAATGAGAAAGGTTGCGGTCTTGCTTGCTGCATCGTATCCCACACGCTCACAGCGTCCGATGCTGTCAAACGCCTGATAAATTTCATAGCTGTCATACAAGTCAGTATTTGCTTGGATTCGATTGCCTGTTAAGTCCTGCATAGTGATATAAATTTGTACGGTGTCACCATGTATATAGGACGATACAACCTCCATGCGAATCCCTTTATCTACCACGCTTTTTTGAACGGGTTGAAAGTATTGTGCAAGCGCTGGGGAAACCAGATACATCAGTTGATAGATGGGCTCGACCGATGCTGCAAGTGCAGGGAGTGGGAGCGCAAGAAAAAAGATGAGAGCGAGCGCTGCCGCGAGGGTATTCTTTCGCGGGAAAACGGTAAGGGGATTGGTTTTCTGTGCCGCATCCATGACATTTTTTTGGATGCGTTCCTTCATGGCATCAGACATTTCAATTTCTTTTACACAATCTTTCAAATACCGGTCAGTCATATTCTAAATACTCCTTTCGATATACTTCTTCCAGTAGCCTGCGCCCTTTTTGAAGGCGCATTTTTACTGTGGAGTTGGACTTGTGAATGATATCTGCAATTTCTGCTATGCTGTACTCCTCAACGTAGTAAAGGATCATAACGATTCTGAATTTTTCAGGGATTGTCATAAGTGCTTCTAGAATCGCGCCATTTTCTGGGTTGGATACCTGCGCCTGCACTTCTGAGAGCAGGAAATGCCGATGGTGTAAACAGAATCGCAGATGGTCGCGGCATTTGTTGGAAGCAACTCGAATGAGCCATACTTTTTCGTGCTCAGGACTGTCAAAAGCAGGTGCTTTTTGCATATATTGGAGCAAGGTGTCCTGTACGGTATCTTCTGCATCGTCTGGGTCCTTGAGCATGATGAGACAGATACGAAATAGTAAATTCCCATATTTTTGCAAAATGCTTTCGATGGCATCGGCGGATTGTGCAGATATGGGCGGCATTTTATCAACCCCTTTCTCTATAAATACGTTTGAGTATAGGATTTGGTCAATTTTTCAGGAAAATATTTTTGTGATATTTCGTACAACTGCATAAAGATTGACACGATATCACATTTAGCGTACAATATATAATAGAAAATTATAGAAAGCTGAGAAAAGATTCCGTGATAAAGGAGGGGAGTCCTATGCAAAAAACCACATTCTTAAAATTTATTTCTATTATTCAGAGAAATACGGCACGCTATTTTGATTTGGGACTGGAATCCGATTGTATTGGAAGCGGACAGCAATTCTTTTTACTGCGCATTGCAGAAAATCAGGGTATTACAATGTTTGATTTGGCACAGACTGGAAGCTTTGATAAAGGAACTGTTACAAGAGCTGTGCAAAAACTGATTGCGCTTGGTTATGTTCGTATGGATATTGACAAGCGGGACCGCAGAGTGCGGCATCTTTATACATTACCAGCCGCTGAAAAGGTTGTGGAGCATGTATATGCGCTGCGTGATGAATGGACGCATCGCATCACCAAAAACTTCACTCCGGAAGAACAGGAAGAAATATTTGTTTTGCTACATAAAATTGCAAATAATTCTGAGCAGGAAATCGAAATCGGACAGGAAAAGAAATAATGCAGATGGTTATAATAGAACAGGACTGCTGAAGAGAATCTTGATAGTATTCGCTGGATACAGAGCGATTTTCGCGTCCAGCAACGCGAGAGCATTGGAAGAAATCGACGCATGACCTTGGATTTCTCAATTTTATGGTTGCTGTGTTCTTTACAAAAACCAAAAACAGACTTTGTAGACATGAAAAATACAGCCTCAAAACATGCTATGCTTTGAGGCTGTATTTTTATTTTGTTTAAGACAGACGATTTCGAAAATCTTCATATCCAAAGGAGCGCACAAGGTGTTCTTTGCCCTGTGCATCACGCCAGACAATGGAAGGCAATGGCATTCCGTTAAAGGTATTGGTCTTGACCATGGTATAAAGTGCCATATCTGCAAATGTTACCGTGTCTCCGATTTGCAGCGGCTGGTCAAAGGAATAATCGCCAATGACATCGCCTGCCAGACAGGTCGGACCTCCCAATCGGTAGGTATAGGGTTTTTCTCCTGCCTCCCCGCTGCCAAGAAGGGGAGGGCGATAGGGCATTTCCAGCACGTCAGGCATATGGCAGGCGGCGGAAGTGTCCAGAATCGCAATGTCCATGCCATTGTGCAGTACATCAAGCACGCTGGAAACCAGATATCCGGCGTTCAGAACGACTGCCTCCCCGGGTTCCAGATAAACCTCTACATGATACGTGGTACGCAGATGTTGAACCAGACGAATGAGACGTTCGATATCATAATCTGCGCGTGTAATGTGATGCCCGCCGCCGAGGTTGATCCATTTTAATTCGGATAGATAGCAGCCAAACTTTTCTTCAAACGCCTGTAAGGTGATCTCCAGCGCATCGGAATTTTGTTCGCATAGCGTATGGAAGTGCAGACCGTCCAGCATGGGCAAAAGTGTTGGGTCAAAGTTTGCCAGTGTCGTGCCGAGTCTGGAGCCAGCGGAACAGGGGTCATAGATTTCATGCCCTTCCTGTGTGGAACATTCTGGGTTGATGCGCAGACCGACGGACTTTCCGGCTTGCTTTGCCCGCGCACCGAAGCGGCGTAGCTGGGCGGGGGAGTTAAATACAAAATCGTCCGCATAAGTCAGCAGTTCTTCGAATTCCTCTGGGCGGTAGGCAGGGCTGAATACATGTGTTTCACCACCGAAGTGCTCGTATCCCAAACGTGCTTCGTAAAGCCCGCTCGCTGTGGTACCGGCAAGAAATTCACGCAGCAGCGGATACACAGAAAACATAGAGAATGCCTTTTGCGCAAGCAGGATTTTACAGCCTGCCCGCGCGGAGACATCTTTCAAAATGGTCAGATTGTGCCGCAGGGCGGTTTCATCGACAACGAAATAAGGTGTGCGCATGGATCAGTCCACCAGCACCGGTGCATCGTCAATCTGCCACGGCAGACCCCACTGGTTGAGTGCGTCCATATACGGGTCGGGATCGAATTCCTCCACGGTATAAACACCGGGCTTGTTCCACTTGCCGGTCAGCAGCATCATAGCGCCAATCATCGCAGGGACACCAGTGGTATAAGAGATTGCCTGAGAGCCAACCTCCTGATAGCAAGCCTGATGGTCACACACATTATAAATATAGGCGGTCTTTTCCTTGCCGTCTTTCTTTCCGGTGAAGATACAGCCAATGTTGGTTTTGCCGATGGTGCGCGGTCCCAAGGTTGCAGGATCGGGCAGAAGTGCCTTGAGGAACTGAATGGGAACGATTTCATGTCCCTCAAAGGAAATGGGTTCAGTGGACAGCATGCCAACATTTTCCAGACAATTCATGTGAGTCAGGTAACTCTGTCCAAAGGTCATAAAGAAACGGATACGCTTGACACCCGGAATCGTCTTGGCAAGGGATTCGATTTCCTCGTGGTGCAGCAGGTACATATCCTTATGTCCAACCTCTGCAAAATCATATTCACGCTTGATGGACATGGCAGGAATTTCGACCCAATGACCATTTTCCCAGTAGGAGCCAGGAGCCGAAACCTCACGCAGATTGATTTCCGGATTGAAATTGGTTGCAAACGGATATCCATGGTCTCCGCCGTTGCAGTCCAGAATATCAATGGTGTCAATCTGGTCGAACAGGTGCTTTTGCGCATACGCACAGTATGCCTGCGTCACGCCCGGGTCAAAACCGGAGCCGAGCAGAGCGGTCAAGCCAGCCTTTTCAAACTTTTCGCGATATGCCCACTGGTAGGAATAATCAAAGTAAGCAGAGAAGCCTTCTTCCTTGCAGCGCTTTTCGTATGTTGCACGCCATGCGGGATCGTTGAGATCCTCTGGCTCATAGTTGGCGGTATCCATATAGTTGACACCACAAGCCAGACAAGCGTCCATGATGGTGAGATCCTGATAGGGCAGGGCGATGTTCATAACCAAATCCGGCTTTACGTCGTTGATGAGGGCAATCAGTTCCTCGACATTGTCTGCATCTACCTGACGGGTCGTAATTTTCGTTTTGGTTTTGTCAGACAACTTGTCCTTTAACGCGTCGCACTTGGATTTTGTGCGGCTGGCAATGCAGATTTCCTCAAAAACGTCGCTGTTCTGGCAGCACTTGTGGATTGCGACAGATGCAACACCACCGCAGCCGATGATGAGTACCTTTCCCATGGTAAAATCCTCCTTATGATAACTCTATGTGTTGAAATATTATGAAACAGGGAATGCAAGCAGCATTTCGCGAATGATTTTGCAGGCAACAGCCGTAGAAACGCCGCTGGGATCCAAATGGGGGCTCAGTTCGTTGACATCACAGCCTACTATATTCAGCTGGCTGCAAATGAGTGTTGCCGCGATGCGCAGCGCCTCAAAGCTGATGCCGCCCGGCTCTGGTGTGCCGGTTCCGGGGAATACGGACGGGTCGAGCACATCGAGATCGAGTGTAAAATAAACGGGTTTGTCCTTTAGCTTTTCAACGGTTTTTCCAAGACCCTCCAGATTAAAGCGCTGGGTGTGAACGTGCTCTTTGCCCCATTCCCACTCATAGCGGTCGCCGGAGCGAATACCGAATTGGAAAATACGATCATCGCCGACAAGTTCCCAGCAGCGGTGCAGGACACAGGCATGGGAAAGCTTTGCTCCCAGATAGTCGTCGCGCAGGTCTGCATGGGCGTCGAAATGAATGATGTGCACATCTGGATATTTTTGGGCAACTGCGCGGAATGCACCCAACGTGACAAGGTGTTCACCGCCAACCAGAAATGGACGCTTTCCGGCATCAAGAATGGCATGAGTATGTGATTCGATGTCGGAGAGTGCCTGCTCAGCGCTGCCAAAGCACAACTCAAGGTCACCTGTATCGAGAACGCAGGCATCTGCAAGATCTTTGTCCTGATAGGGACTGTAAGTTTCTACGCCAAACGATTCATGACGAATGGCAGAAGAGCCAAAGCGCGTGCCCGGACGGTAAGAGGTTGTCGAGTCGAACGGTGCACCAAAAAGCACCGTTCGCGCCTGCTCCAGCGGGCAGTCACAGCCCAGAAAAACTTCAACATTAGGATTCAACATCTTTTAATAACTCCTCAACATAGGCGGGGATATAGAATGCACCCTTGTGCAGGGTCGTGGTATAGTAGCGGCAGGGCAGTCCGTAAGCATTCCAGCGTGCCTCGTCCAAATCCCTGAGCGGGTGATATTTTTTCGATGCAAAGCCGAACAGCCAGTGTCCGGACGGATAGGTTGGAATATGTGCCTGATATACACGGCTGATGGGGAAGGACTCCACGATGCGTTTGTGTGCCCGCTGACAGGCGATTGCGTCCTCCTGATAGAAGGGGCTTTCATGCTGATTGACCATGATGCCATCGTCCTTGAGTGCCTTGTAGCAGTTGCCGTAGAACTCGCGGGTAAAGAGACCCTCCCCAGGGCCAAAGGGGTCGGTTGAGTCTACGATAATGAGGTCATAGAGTGCCTCGCAGCGGCGAATGAACTTGAGTCCGTCCTCATAATGGATCGAAACCCGTGGGTCATCTAGTCCACAAGCAGTTTTGGGAAGGTATTCGCGGGACACGGTCACAACGAGCGGGTCAATTTCAACCATATCGATGTGTTCGATATCTGGATAGCGGGTGAGTTCACGAATGACACCGCCGTCGCCCGCACCGATGACCAGTACACGGCGTACCTTTGGATGCACTGCAAGCGGTACATGTACAATCATTTCGTGATAAATGAATTCGTCCTTTTCGGTCAGCATCATATAGCCGTCCAGCGTTAAAAAACGTCCAAATTCAGGCGATTCAAATACATCAATGCGCTGAAACTCGCTTTTTCCGGTGTAGAGTTGGCGGTCTACGCGAATCGAGAGTTTGACATTTGGAGTGTGATATTCAGAAAACCATAAATCCACAGCTTAGTACCTCCCTTTGAGTACATTCAGACGGGTGATATCTGCATCTTCCGGACCGGTCATAGAGCAGCCCTTTTCCTTTGCATAAACGATATAATCCAGAATTTCCTGTGTGATGCGCTCGCCGGGCGCAAGAATCGGAATTCCGGGGGGATAGCACATGACAAATTCGCTGCACACACGCCCAACGGTGTCCATAAGAGGCAGAGACTCCTTATCCGCATAGAATGCGTCCTGCGGAGAAACGGCAACATCAGGCTCGATATATTCCTGCTTCATCAGACCGGTCTCACAGCCGCCAAAGCGGCGGCGTACCTCGGACAGCGCACTGACCAGACGCTCCACCTCACGCGGACGGTCTCCAATGGACAGATAGGCAAGGATATTGCCCAAATCACCGAACTCGATTTGGATATCGTACTCATCGCGTAAAAGGTCATACACCTCAATGCCGGCAAGCCCCACCTGTAAGGTATTGACAGATAACTTGGTGGTGTCGAAATCATAAATGCTGTCTCCGTTGCAAAGCTCGCGGGAAAAGGCATAGTAGCCGCCAATGGCATTGATTTCGGCACGCGCATACTCTGCGAGCGAAACCACACGGGCAAAGGCTTCCTTTCCCCGCAGGGCAAGGTTGCGGCGTGAAATATCCAGACTGGACAGGAGCAGATAAGAGCCGCTGGTTGTCTGGGTCAGATTGATGATTTGACGCACGTGTCCTTCATTCATGGCAGGACCGCACAGTAGTAAGGAGGACTGGGTCAGGCTGCCGCCGGATTTGTGCATGGAAACTGCCGCCATATCTGCACCGGCTGCCATGGCAGAAACAGGCAGATTTTCTCCGAAATAGAAATGCGTGCCGTGTGCTTCGTCGGCGAGACACTTCATGCCGTGTGCATGTGCCAGAGCAACAATGCGGCGCAGGTCGGAGCAAATGCCGTAGTAGGTGGGATTGTTGACAAGGATTGCCTTGGCGTCTGGATTTGCGGCAATTGCCTGCTCGACAGCAGATACACTCATACCGAGCGGGATGCCCAGACGATCATCGCAGGCGGGGTCGATATAGACCGGAATGGCACCACAGAGTACCATAGCACCCATAACGCTTCGGTGGACGTTGCGCGGCAGAATGATTTTGTCACCGCGTCCGGCAACAGACAGGATCATACTCTGCACAGCAGAGGTGGTACCGCCCACCATGAGGAAGGCATGTGCTGCGCCAAAGGCTTCGGCTGCCAAGATTTCGGCGTCGCGAATGACCGAGATGGGGTGACACAGGTTGTCCAAGGGCTTCATAGAGTTGACATCTAATTTTACACATTGCTCACCAAGCAGTGCGGCAAGTTCTGGATTGCCGCGACCGCGTTTGTGCCCGGGGACATCAAACGGAACAACGCGCATTTTTTGAAAGGCTGCAAGCGCTTCATAGATCGGTGCTCGCTCCTGAGATAGAGATTTCATGACACACCTCTTTAATAGATATTGCTGCCGCTGAAAATTTCAATCATTTCGCGGCGGATGTTATTCATGATTTCGAGACGCTTCATGGGCGGCAGCTCATATACGTCTGTCTTGAATAAATAATTTTGCAGGTCGATTTCTTTCAGCATCATTTTTGTGTGAAAGAGATTGGCACTATATACATTGATATCAACCGCGTCATAGCGGCGAATGGTTGCCGGATCGATGTAATCCTGAATCGATGTGACTGCATGATCCATGAACAGCTTGTGACCGTTCAGGTCGCGGGTAAAGCCACGCACGCGGTAATCCATGGTGATGATGTCGGAATCAAAAGAACTGATGAGATAATCCAGCGTAGACAGCGGCGTGATCTCGCCGCAGGTTGCGACATCAATATCCACGCGGAAGGTTGCAAGACAGGTCTCCGGATGATACTCAGGATAAGTATGCACAGTAACATGACTTTTATCAAGGTGAGCAACTTGTGTGTCTCCGGGAACCGGGCGCTCTGCAATGAGCAGTGTGACAGAAGCACCTTGCGGCTCGTAGTCTTGCTTTGCGATATTGAGCACAGTTGCGCCAATCATATCTGTGAGCGTGGTGAGGAGAGTGGTCAGACGCTCTGAATTGTATTGTTCGTCGATATAGGCGATATAATCTTGCTGCTCACGCGGTGTTTTGGCGTAGCAGACATCATAAATATTGAAGCTCAGAGATTTTGTCAGGTTATTAAACCCATAAAGCTTTAACTTTTCCCCCATGCTGCGGCATGCTCCTTTGTGGTTCAAAATAAATAAAAAACAAGCAGTATGCACAAGGGGCACACTGCTTGTAAAATGGGTCAGTATGGTATTAGTGGGTGCGCCGAGATTAGGCAACCACGCAAAAACCATGTGATGAAAGAGGTTCTGCATAGAGTCAGATAGCAAATACTTACTTGTACTACTCTTATTGACCGGTTTACAAGTTGTGTATGCACCGTGCATACTGGTTATAAAGTAACCAACTTATAAATTTGAGCTTCTAACTCAATCAATAATGGCGGAAGCGCGCCGCCCGTCGGCAGTTGACCCGGCTGTCCGTATGGCCTTGTCCCGAAAGCTGCGGGAGGTCAGAAGAAATATTTGCATGGATACAGAAAATAATATCACATGACAGGTTCAGTATACGACATTTTATAGCAGTTTGTCAAGGCAGGAGTGACAAATTTCTCGTCTTGCGGCATAAAGGCAGACCGTGCGATGAAAGGAATTCTCTTTGGAAATTTACTGGCTGCGCAAATTCGGCGGATGACAAGAGGTGCATGTTCGGAGATTTCGTGGGAGCGGGTGCAGCCCTTTCGTGAGGTAGGTGAAAGTGCAGGCATCTATGTTAAGAAACGGACGGTGCTGCGGAATATAGCAGAAAATGTGTGAGGAAAAATATGGAAATACAAGATATGGTATGGCGTGAAAAACAAGTCAAGTGTTGGTTTGTTGGGAAATGATATAAATTTGCGGGTAAATTTCGTATGGTTTTACCCTTTCCTGAAAAGCAAAAAACGCTTACAATAGGAAAAGACGATTTTGCTGCCTGAGGTTGGGTGGCGTTAGAGAGGAGTACATCATGAGAATCAAGTATGTAACCAAGCGCACAGGAAAAACGGTTGCCTATGACGGAAGATACATTGCGCGCGCGGTTCGTTTGGCGGCAGTTTCTGCCGGAGATTATGATGAAGATATGGTAGAGCAGGTCATGCAGCACGTAGAAGCGCATCTTTCTGCGTGGGAGGAAGAGACCATTCAGATCGAGCAGGTGCAGGATATGGTGGAGCGTGCCCTGTTTGAGGTTGGACATTTTGATACAGCGAAGGCGTATATCCTTTACCGTATGGATAAAGAAAAGAGCCGTGGACTGTATGAGTGGAAAGATGGAATCCTGAGCAAAGAGTTCCTAAGCCCGTACAAGCATGCGGCAAACCCGATGCATCAGCTGGGAGCCTTTGTATATTCCCGAACCTACTCACGCTATTTGCCGCATTTGGGACGGCGTGAATTCTGGTGGGAGACTGTGCGCCGTGCAGTGGAATATAACTGTTCTCTGGCGCCGACCACACGGGAGGAGGCAGAATCCCTTTATCGCAACATTTACCAGATGAAGCAGTTCCTGTCCGGTCGTACCCTGTGGGTGGGTGAGACACGGGTGGGTGAGCAGTACCCGATGGCGAACTACAACTGCGCTTTTGAGGTGATTGATCATTTTCATGCGTATCATGACCTGTTTTATCTTCTGATGGTTGGATCTGGTGTCGGTGTACGTGTGCTTCGTTCCGATGCAGAAAAGCTGCCAAAGATTCGGACTGGGCTCAAGTTGGTGCATGAGATGTATCAAGAGGTTCCCAAAAATGAGAGATTGGAGTATACCAATCTCACGTTCCAGCATGATACAGCCTTTATTACCATTGGAGATTCGAAGGAAGGCTGGGCACAGGCGCTTGATGTATATTTTCAGCTGCTTTACAATAATGAGTACAATAAAATCAATCGCATTATTGTAAATTACAGCAATATCCGTCCAAAGGGTGAAAAACTCAAGGTGTTTGGCGGTACAGCGAGCGGTTATCAGTCCATGATGCGCATGATTGATAAAATCCATAAGGTGATCACCGCTGCGGGTGCACGTGAGCAGACCCACTATACAAAACTTCAGCCAATCGATCTTTTGGATATTGCTAATATTATCGGAGAAAATGTGGTATCTGGCGGCGTTCGCCGTACCTCGGAAATTGGACTCATCGATCAGGACGATCCGGCATGTATTCAGGCAAAATCTGGACTTTATAAGCAGGTTGGAGATCGCTGGGAGATTGATAAGACCATTGCACATCGACAGATGAGCAACAACTCGATTTTTTATACCCATAAGCCAACCCGTGAACAGCTGCATTGGCACTTGCAGCAGATGCGGTATTCCGGAGAGCCGGGCTGGGTCAATCAGGAGGCTGGTGCAAAACGCCGCCCGAACTTTAATGGTGTCAATCCCTGTGGTGAGATCCTGCTGGATAACCATGGTCTTTGCAATCTGACAACAGTAAATGTCATGGCATTTGTGTGCGAAAACGGGACACTCGACCGTGCGGGGTTGCTGGAAGCACAGCGCCTGTCTGCGCGTGCGGGATATCGTATGACCTGCCGAGAACTGGAAATCCATGAGTGGAACAGTGTGCAGCAGCGTGATCGCCTGCTTGGATGTTCGCTGACGGGCTGGCAGGATATGGTCAATGCAACCGGAATGAATCGAGAGGAGGAGGCAGAGCTGCTGGCAGAGCTGCGCCGTACCGCACATGATGCTGCGAAGAAGTATGCGGCATCTCTGTCGTCCACAGAGCCTTTGCTTGTTACAACCGTCAAGCCGGAGGGCACCTTGTCACTGCTTCCAACCGTATCCAGCGGCATACACTATTCTCATGCTCCATACTATGTGCGCCGTGTGCGCATTTCAGCAGAAGATCCGCTTTGCAAGGTATGTGAAGAATTGGGTTATCCGGTATTTCCGGAAGTGGGACAAACAGAGGAGGATTGCCGTACTAAGGTCGTGGAATTCCCGGTGAAGGCACCGGCTGGTCGTGTAAAAGCAGATGTGTCAGCCATCGAGCAGCTGGAAAACTATAAGATGTTTATGACCAATTATGTAGATCATAACTGTTCGATCACGGTTCACGTCCGTCAGAATGAATGGGATGCGGTAGAGGACTGGGTATGGGAAAACTGGGATGATATCGTAGCGTTATCGTTCTTGAGCCTAGATGATAATTTCTATGAGTTGATGCCGTATGAGGAAATTACGCAGAAGGCGTATGAAATGCGCCTTGCACAGATGAAGCCGTTCAATCCTTCGCTCATTTCTAAGTATGAACAGGAAGAAACTGAGCTGGATATCGGCGCAAGCGAGTGTATCGGCGGCGCATGTCCGGTTCGATAAGCGGAAAAAGTTGGAATAGAAAAGCTTCCCTGCTTTGATACAGGGAAGCCTCGAGGTGTCGAAAAAGTATTTTGCGTTCGTGGCGCACATAAAACTCGGTAGAAAGTTGCGACACGTGCGTGACTTTTTACACAGCAAAATGCCCGGAATCGCTCATTTATGCGCGGTTTCGGGCATTATTCTGCTAGAATGCTTTGCGCGGCGAACTCAGGATCTCCTGTATCAGGACGGAAAATCCTTTTTCAAAATAGTAAAAGTAGTATATAAAATGCAAAATTAGCTATGATAGCAAAGCGAAATCAGCACAGGCACAGCCGCAGAGCACAGGATACCGTTGATTACAGACAGCACAACGGTTTCTTCATTGGTATAGCGGATCATCATGGGCAGGGTTGTATCCTCGCTGGTTGCCCCGGCGGGTGCGATGCAGCTATATCCATTGAAATACTTTGCGATGAGCGGGATACTGAAGAAAGAAAAAATCTCACGCATGAGATTGCTCAAAAAGGCGATGCTGCCAAGCTTAGCACCGGCAAAATTGCTGATGGCAACGCCGGACAGGCTGTACCAGCCCATACCGCTTGCAACAGAAATGCTTTCATGCAGTGGAATTCCTAGAAGCAGACCGCAAACAACGCCGCCCAAAACAGAGCCTGCAATGATACCGAAAGGAATAAGTAGAATTTTGACATGATAGGCACGGATTTTGGCAATCAGCCCATGGTGGGTACCCACACTGATACCGACGGAAAACATGAGCAGCACCAAAATCAAATTGCTCTGCGAGGCCAGTCCGGAAATGACGGGATTCGCACTGCCGAACACACCGCATAAAATACCCATGAGCAGCGCACAAATTGCTAGAATAACCATTATGGCTCATCCTCCTGATTTTTATGTCTCTCCAAAAAGCGACGGCTTAAAAAGAAAACCAATAGTAGAGAAAAAATAGCAGGAATGAGACAGAACAGCAGACTTTGCAGTCCCAAATCTGAAAGGTCCTGTATGAAGTTGTCGCGGCTGCCCAATGTGACTCCCATAGAAAAAATCAAAAGGGTGGTACAAATGATTTGGAACCAGTCATTTTTTTTCTTATGGCGTGCAGGAAACCAGTGCCCAGCAAGCACGCCAAGCAACATAATCAATATGATTTGCATGCTTTTCCCCCAAAACAGTTTTTGTCTTGTGTAATCGCAAAAGGACGATCTGTGCCATTATAGCACTGTTCGAACTTCTTTGCAACCAATATATATCATAAAAAATATATTTTAACAGTGTTTCGATGCAACTGCTGCTTTGTGACAGGGACATAAAAATGCGGCTCACAGCAGAGTGTGAACCGCATTTTTATAATCTTGTGTTACGAATCCCGTTGCTGTTATGAGAATGAATCTGGGATTACGAATCCTCAATTAGCCGAAGTAACGCTCCAGCAGACCCTTGAATGCCTTGCCGTGACGAGCCTCGTCGCGAGCCATTTCATGAACGGTGTCATGGATTGCGTCCAGATTTGCAGCCTTTGCACGCTTAGCCAAATCAGTCTTGCCAGCGGTTGCGCCGTTCTCAGCCTCAACACGCATCTCCAGATTCTTCTTGGTGGAAGAGGTTACAACCTCACCCAGCAGTTCTGCAAACTTGGAAGCATGCTCAGCCTCTTCGAAAGCAGCCTTTTCCCAGTACAGACCGATTTCCGGATAACCCTCACGATGTGCAACACGGGACATAGCCAGATACATACCAACCTCAGTGCACTCGCCCTCAAAGTTAGCGCGCAGATCCTTCTTGATATCTTCTGGAGCGTCAGCAGCAACACCGATTACGTGCTCAGCAGCCCAAGTCATTTCACCGGTCTGTGCAACGAACTTATCGGAAGCAGCATGGCAGATTGGGCACTCAGCCGGTGCAGCATCGCCTTCATGAACATAACCACATACAGAACATACGAACTTCATAATGATTTCCTCCTAAAAATTTTCATTTAAAAATTTGTCTAGCGTAACACTGTAAAGCTCTTTTCGGATCATCGTATTGATAGATCCAAAGACCTTTCGGAAATTGCAGGTGTTTTTCGACTCCATTCGCGTACAAGCGAACTCATTACATAAGCAATGGTTAATGGTAATCGTCCCGTCGATGCACTCTATAATTTCGCCCATACTGATTTCAGTTGGTTCTTTTGCAAGTTCATAGCCGCCGTTCGCGCCTTTATAGGAACGAACCATACCAGCCTGAATGAGTTTACGCAGAATCTTTAGTGCGAAACGAAGTGTAACACCAGTCCGACCAGATATTTCCTTTGCACCGAGCTTGCCGCCGCATTCTGCTAGACAAAACGCAACACGGATTGCATAGTCTGCTTCGTGCGTAATACGCATAGCCTCAAGCACCTCTCTTGTTTGTTTACAACCTTAGTATACATTCGAACTGGATAAAAGTCAACTGCATTTGTTCGTTGTTTTGCATAAAAATAATGGAATTATTTGCAGTATAATTGGAAAAAATGGGGTTAGATATCGGTTGACAGAAGGGAGGAGTTCGTATTATACTAATATAGTATTGTGAATGCGAGTGTGCTGGAACTGGTAGACAGGCACGTTTGAGGGGCGTGTGTTTCACGACGTATGGGTTCAAGTCCCATCACTCGCACCATATTTTAATGATACGATTTGCAGATGTGGCGGAATGGCAGACGCGCTAGCTTCAGGTGCTAGTGCTCGCAAGGGCGTGTGGGTTCAAGTCCCACCATCTGCACCAAACCAACATTATCCGAACTGCTCGACAGTTCAAAGTTATCGGAGAGGCTCCCCTGCACGGGAGTTTCTCTTTTTCTTTTGTTTCTGCATTTTTCATTGCGGCACACATGTCATCAATGGTTACTCGCTTGTGTTCTCCGTCGTCCCCGTTGAAGTTATACACGACAACGATTTTGTCATCATAAACGAAAACTGAGTTAACGAACGCATCAATAAGCCGCTTGCAGTAGATTGGATCGTTCGCGTCTCCGTCTTGAAATTGCTGCAAATAGAACACCAACTCCTCGCGAGTGTATTTTTCGCGCACAAGCTCTTGCTCTGCGATTGCGATGTTGATAGTCTCCAACTCTTCCTCACGTGCCTTGAGACGCTTGCTGAGGGCTGGGGTGATGTCTCCGGCCTCTTCTACCATATCCAAGAGGTTATCAATGGATTTCTGGACATGTTTCTGGTTGTCGAGTAACTGTTCAAGTATGATATTCTCGGTTTCGTTCCGCTGGTACTCCATCAGTTCCGTTGCTATATGGTCAATCATGCGTGGAGCGAGCACATAGTCAATCGTCTTGCGGATCACCAGCTGCTCAAGCACGTCCTTTCGGATGCTCTTTTTCTGGCAAGCTTTGGTCTTGATGCGAGCATTCTTGCGCTTGACACAGCAGTAATAATAATGCTTTGTGCCAGTCTTGCTGGTGCCGCTTTCCCCAACCATATTGCCGCCGCAGTTACCGCAGAAGCATTTTGTGGCAAGCAGGAATGGTTCTGCTGCTTTCGACCGTGCTGGAGCGTGTTTGTTCTGCTTCAATCTCTTTTGCACCCTTTCCCATAGTTCGCGGTCTATGATCTGTGGGACACCACCCTCGATGCGAATGTCCTTGAAGATATAGACACCGGTATATTTTTCATTCCTGAGTACAGTATACATTGTATTGCGCGTGAACGGCTTTTTCATCCACGTCTTGAAGCCCCGCGCATTGACATCGTCCATAATGGGGAATAGATTCTCTCCTGCGTCATAGCGGGCATATATCTCTTGTACCATCGCGGCGGCTGGCGGGTCAATCTCATATCGCTTGTCCTCTCCCTTTCGGTATCCGAAGGGGATCGCACCAGAGGTGACCATACATTTCTTTGCGTTCTCTCGCAGGCCGCGCGCGACGTTCTCAGAGTTGGTCGCGCTGTAAAACTCAGCCATACCCATAAGCATTGCCTTTTGCATGCCGCCGAGTGCGCCCTCTGCGACCGGTTCGGTCGCGCTTATCAGCCGCACACCGTTGCGCTTAATTCTCACCTCGTTGAGTACCTTGATCTTCGAGGTTACGTCCAAAGCGGTCATTCTTCCAGACGATCACCGCGTCAAAAATGCCACGTGCACTGTCTGCAATCATTTGCCTGAACTCTGCACGGTCGTCATTCGTGCCGGTCTGCTTCTTGTCGCAGTATAACTTGACCACTCTATACCCCTGATCCTGCGCAAAGTCCTTGCAGACTGATATTTGCCCCTCTATTGACTGATCTGTTTGTCGTGACCCCGGCGAATACCGGGCGTATATACACACGTTCCGCACCTCACGCAGGTCATATTTTTTCTTTGCCACTTGTAGTCTCCTATTTAAGCCGTCTGAATCGGGGCGGATTTTTCTTGTTGAAATCTGTCTAAATCTGTGCTATCCTGAATGACAGGAAAAATAATATTTTTCAGCGCGCTGCCGATACCAGCGGTAGGCGGTTATTTGCCCTCCATTCCTCCAAGGAAAGGAGGTGGGTTCTCCCATTCCAAACCGGAAGGGGGTGAACACTGTGTATGCAAAGATTGCACGTGTTATGCTTTTTACAGCATTCTTTATGTGGCTTTTCACTACATATGCAAAATGACCGCCCTCTCGTCCAAAAGATAGCGGTCATCTGACTTAAACTATTGAGGGCATAAACCGTCTACCGGCAACGCGCCCTTTTTTATATTTCCAGTATAACCGCATATCGTGAAATTGTCAACCCGTCTTTCTGTGTTTGCAGGAGGGCGGGTTTTGAAGCTTGGATTTCAAATCGACCTTTCCACATATCAATTTGTAAATCGTGGTTGTTCAAACTAAAACTGTAATTTAATCTCTAAAATGATTTACTAATTCGTAATAATCTTTTGGTTGCTGGATTTGTGAAGATTGTTGTAATGTTTTCTTGACAAGGAATTCTATATAGTCTTGTGTCTGTTGTTTAATAGAGAGTAGTTGATTAGGTTCAATTTTATAACAAATATTATCTTTTCGACAACGAATCCATGTGATATCTGATTCTCCGTCGTCTATGAGTTCATATCCTGATTGTAAAAAGGCTATTTGCTCATCTAGCGGCATATCAGTGGTTTCAACTTCGTAACCAAGGTAGGAAAGTAGATCAATCATTAATTCCATAGAATTGTCCCAATCGCTTATATCTGCCCACCCTAGCAGTTCTTCCGGAGATGTTTCTAGAGCTTTTGCTAATACTTTCAGGTCTGCAAACGAAATATGCTGACGAGTTCTAGATTCATACTCTTGCAAAACGGATTCATTTAATCCAGTCAAGTTTGACAACTTTTGGAAACTGATTTTCAATTCATTTCTGCGTTTTTGAAGATTCTTTGGAAATTCCTGCATTTCAATAGGTGTGGGATAAGTGCGTTTATCAATCGTAAATTTACGTTCTTGAGGTTCCCATCCCATTAAATATGCTGGTGTAGTGTGAAGTGCATAGGCAATTGCCCCGATTTTATCAGTTGGAATATTTAAAATAATACCATTTTCATACTTGTAAACGTTTTGTTTGGGAAGCTATCAATGGAATTCGAGTTTATTCGAGTATTTCCGGTTAAAATCGTCATCAAAAAAATAGGTGACGCCATAAGTGACGCCATCACTCTACCTGACGCCTTTGTACAAGTGCATTGAGTGCTGCTTCTGCTTGTTGGAGTGGAAGTTCACTGGAGTGTGTATAGATACGGGAAGTCAGCTCAATAGAGCTGTGTCCCATAAGTTCTCGTGCGATATTGATGGGGACACCTGCTTCCTGTAAGCGAGTGCAGTAGGTATGCCGCAAGCAGTAGGTATGCCGCAAGCAGTAGGGAAGCAAACCGGGAAGATTGTAGTAAAAATTCAAGAGTGTTGAAAGCCCACAAATACAGCACTTTTGGAAATCTACTATCAATCAGAAAAATGCAGGACGTAGGCATAAGCCGCCCTATCTGCTGCTATACCTCAAAATTGATAAGAAAAAAAGAGATAGAACAAGCTATTTTTATTTACAACTTAATATCGACCCGCAAGGCGGCGTTTCTCACTCCTACACAGGAGAACAGGAACGCTGCTTTTTTTATGCCCTCATGTTACGCAGTAAGGGCAAACAAAGCCTTGATTTATGCG
>JAGZIY010000032.1 GCA_018365995.1 Butyricicoccus pullicaecorum
TTACGACTTCCACCGACTTACTTCTGGGTTTCATTCCAAAAGAATTTCAGGTTCGTTTTCAAGCTTTTCGTTGTTTAATTTACAAGGTACAATTCTTGCTCTTACCTTTCGGTAAATTAGCTTATATAGGATACCATATTTTGAATATTATGTCAAGATTTTTTTCAATTCATCGAATAATCGATAAATTTTGTATCAAATCTTGATTATATTCTGGTTTCTATGGGCTGTCCTTCAGAACAGCTTATATAGAATATCATATTTATGGTATCTCGTCAATATTTTTCTATCATTTTTTTGAAAATATTTTTTCTCTGTTCCACGCCGTCATAGAAACATGCGACGATTGTAAAATTGCCTTCTGAAGCGCCCTAAATATAACATAATGAACATTATGTTAGATTAAATGTGTCCAAATCACCGAAATATCGTAATTCTGTTTGCGATTTTCTACAAAAATGGATTGTTCTTGCACAAATTTAACATATCGTAGTATACTATTATATCATAAAAGCAAGGAGAGGATTGCTTGAATACCGTACAACCTATCCGCGATCCCGCGCAAATCGATGCCATGAAGCGTGTTCTGTTACGTCAAAGTCCGCGTAATTATTTTTTATTTTTACTCGGCATCAATATTGGTCTTCGTATTAGCGATTTGATCCCACTGCAAGTAAAGGACTTACAAGGATCTCATATTGTCATTCAGGAAACCAAAACCGGAAAACATAAACGCTTCTTTATCAATAACCAACTGCGTTCTGAAATCAATGCTTATACCGCGAACAATACACCGGATGACTATATTTTTCCCAGTCGCAAAGGGGGATATATCAGCCGTATTCAGGCCTACAACATCTTAAATACCGCTGCAAGAGAAGTAGGACTTCAACAAATCGGCACACATACCCTGCGAAAAACCTTTGGATATTTCCATTACAAGCGCTATAAAGATGTCGCTTTGCTGCAAACATTATTTGGGCATGCAGCCCCTTCTATTACGTTGCGATATATCGGAATCACACAAGACGAAATAGATGATACCCTTGCAGACTTCTTTTTATAACGCCTATTTTCTATTTTTTCTCAATTTCTTCTTGTTTTCCCCTGAAATCCGGCTTAATATAATATGAGATTTGCTCGAGGAACATCGGATAGGAGATTACATATATGAGATTAAAAAAATCTTACGAAATAGATATGTGCAATGGACCATTACTAAGTCGTATCCTATTATTTTCTTTTCCTCTTATCTGTTCGGGTGTATTACAGCTTTTATTTAATGCAGCAGATATTATCATTGTTGGCCGTGCAACCGGAAGCCAGTCTATGGCAGCGGTTGGCGCAACAACCTCCCTTATCAGCTTATTGGTCAATTTTTTTATTGGTATCTCTGTTGGAGCAAATGTACTGATTGCTCGATTTTGTGGTGGGCATGAATATCAAGATGCACAGGAAACTGTACAGACTTCGCTTGTAACGGCACTGACTGGAGGATGTCTTTTAAGCATCATCGGAATTGCCGGCGCACAAATGATGCTGGAATGGATGGATACTCCTTATGACGTGCTTCAAGAAGCTGTTCTCTATATGCGTATCTATTTCCTTGGTATTCCTGCTACCCTTCTTTATAACTTTGGTGCAGCAATACTGCGTGCAGTTGGTGATACACGCAGACCACTATATTTCCTACTCTTTTCCGGTGCTGCCAATATCGCCTGTGATTTACTATTTATTGTTTCTTGGAACTGGGGTGTGGCAGGCGCTGCAGCCGCAACTGTAATTGCACAAATTATTTCCGCAGCACTCATCCTCTATTGCCTCACACAGGCAGATGGCATGTGCCATGTAAATCTACGCCGGATTCGGTTTTATCGAGATAAATTTGTACGTATGATGCAAGTCGGTCTTCCCGCTGGACTGCAAAGTGTAATCTTCAATATCTCTAATGTACTGATTCAATCCTCCATCAATTCTTTTGGCGCAACCGTTGTTGCAGGTAATACAGCGGCATCTAATATTGAAAGCTTTGTTTATACTTCCATGAATGCCATTTACCAGACAGCCCTTAGTTTTACAAGCCAAAATTTTGGTGCACGGAAATTTCATCGTGTGGATCGTATTCTGATTCAATGCATGGTACTTGTCTTTGTCCTTGGCTTGGTCTTAGGAAATGGTGCTTATCTGCTTGGAAAGCCATTATTATCGATTTATACCAATGAACCAGATGTCATTGCATACGGACTCAGCCGCCTTTCTGTCATATCCATTGCCTATTGTATTTGCGGACTGATGGACGTGTTTGCAGGTACCATTCGTGGACTAGGCTATTCTATATTACCTATGCTTGTTTCTCTTGTGGGTGCCTGTGTTTTCCGTGTCCTCTGGATTTTTACAGTATTCCGTTGGCATCACAGCTTATTTGTCTTATACTCTTCCTATCCAATTTCATGGGCACTTACTCTGATAGCACATATAATCTGTTATCTTGTGATTCGTCACCGCATCTTTCCACATCGAATAAACGAAAAATCGTCTTCATAACAAAAACAGCTTTGGCTCTTGTATTGATACAATCCAAAGCTGTTTTTATCAATTTTAGGGCTTACACTGTCCGCATGCCGTATAACCATCTGCAATCAAATCTTTGCGACTCCCGGTATACTTCTTTCTATTTCCAGAACCAATTGATTTTGCACTGGCACAGTCCTCTTTATGAAACTTCTGTGTGCCTGTATTGAGAATATAGGTTGCTTTTTCTGAAACAGGTGCCTGTCCATCCTCCCAACTGTCTCCGGTTGCATAATCAATGGTAACACCGGGCTGATTGTTATATACATAAACATGAAACTCTACCCCAGCGCCATCATCTTCCACTGACTTTGCTTCCATCTGTACACCGCTTGCTACCAAATTTTCACCTTCAAAAATAGGAGTCACACGATATAATACATGATTTTTAGTTTCCTTCACATAGTCTGCAACCATATTTTCAAATGGAAGCATACCCTCCACATTCATATATCGCGTACCTGTAATCAGATTTTTTTTATTAGCATTCTCCGCAGTCAGTTGAAATCCAATCAGATGGCATCTGTTATATAGGCTTTTTCCATCTACAAAATCGTATTTTATGCTTTTCCAACCAGTCGGCTTCACCTGACTGATATTCCCTCGCTTTTCTGTTGGCATGGTCTCTATTCCCACATTCGCATAAGCCGGACCACACCGTCCCAGCTCATCAAGCTCACTATATTTTTCAAATGATTTGTTTGTAAAGTCTGCTTCAGTGAAATGTGGCTCGTTGTTATCTATCACAACATACGGCTCTCCTGAAAACACCGGAATATCGTCAATCGTCAAAACTGTTTGTGTATCAGTTCCCTGAGAACAGCCTGCTAAGAAAATAAATAGCGGAAACAATACACCTAGGATTCTTTTCTTCATCTTATATAAACCTCTTTTGTAATTTTTTCATGTGAATATCCAGAAAATTCCGTACGTTCCTCACATTTCCAATCTGCCATTGGCAATGATATCCTTGTATCTGATGGATACCTGCGATTCCAATGATATAAAATAATTTTTTCTGCATCATCCAGATATGTTTCTGCTGTTTTATCTTCTATAAAGCAGAATTCCTCTGCATCTTCAAACGAATTTACAACCTTCAAGTAAGATTGCTGCTCCATATCAAATTGCTGTGCTGTATACGCTGTCACCCAAAGTCTGGTATCTCCGCACATCTGTAAAATATCTGCACGGACTGCGCGATCTTGGCTTTGCCGCCGATGATGAAAAGCCAATCCACCTTGATCATCTACACATAAAATAAGCCTCATATAAGCAGAGTCTCCCCTTTTCTAGACTGTACAGATTCTGCTAAAGCGCAATCCATACAATTTTTATAAGCTCAAAAGCGCACGTTGTAATGATCTATTACATCGTACGCTTTCACTGTTTATGCAATGTCATTGTCCTGTTCTGCTATTTGTACCATATTATTCGCGTCATCATACTGCACTGTACAGCCAACAGCCGCAGCCAATTCTCTCAGCTGAACATAATTTGTCCCCTGTATCAAATACCCATTTTGAATACCTGCTTTTTCCCCTATCGGATATACAACAGGATAAGCTTGCATCGCTGCCACATTAGCAGGACCTGACAGTTCTCCTCCAACGGTTTGGTAAGACTCTCCTCTTTGTATTTCAACAGACTGGTTTTCTGACATATAATGAACACCAAACTTTGCTTTTGTGTCTGCTAATGCAGCAGCCATATCACGCAGCTTGACATAATTTACATCTCCAATACGATACGCTGTAAAATCTGTCAACTTCCCATTCACCATAAAACGATTTGCACTTGGCTTAGCTGTTTTTGGCGGATTGTTCTGTCTTGGAAGCTGTGACAGATAAGCGAATGTATATCCCTGCTTCTCCCAGCCGGTTAATAATTCATCCAATATTACCATGTTGGTACTGGAAATCACATGCAACAAAACAATGGCACCATTATGGATCCGACTATTGAGTTGCTTGATTGCAGCAACAGGAGCTGGCTGTTTTTTGGTATCCCAATCTGCATACGCAACACTCCATAATATCGTATGATATCCCAAATCCTGTGCGCGCTTCAAATTGCTGTATGTATAAGAGCCCTCCGGCGGACGGTAGAACCTGTCCAACTTCTGTCCTGTTACCTGCTCATATTGTTCTTCTAAATCTTTCAATTCCCGATCAAAGCGTTCTGCAGATACTTTACTCATGTTGGGATGATGTGCAGTGTGATTGCCTACCAAATGTCCTTCAGCTGCCATACGACGTGTTAATTCTGGTGCTGTGTCCAGAAAATCACCAACCATAAAAAAAGTGGCTGGCGCATGATGTTTTTTTAATATATCTAATATTTTTGAAGTATTTCCATTTTCATAACCACAATCAAAGGTTAAATATATCTTTTTTTCCTTTGCGTCTCCCATAAAATAGGATCCATATTGCGCAAGTGTCTGCATTGTATCCTCTCCTCGAGGAATTTGATTTGCACCGGCTCCATACCATAATCCCCAATCGGTCGCAGAGACAGAAGTTGTTAATATTCCGAATATTACGGTCAAACAGAGCCACTGTTTGCTTATATATTTCATTTTTGTCCTCCTTTTATGAAATTGAAAATATTTGATACTTTTTTTGCCTGAATATAAGAAGAATATATTTTATTGATTTAAGTAGAATTGTTTATGTAATTCTATATTTTAGTATATCTTGTATGAAAGAATACCGTCAAGAGAGAATTAAGTTTCATATAAAGTCATGTGACTTTTTAATTTTTGTTTTCTTTGATCTAAATAAAAAAGTTTATTTTAATAATTTTTTTATAAGAAGATTCTTATTTCAGTATAAATTCTATCATACCGAATTCTATTATTCTAAATTCAATATACATATTGAATTTAGGTAGATGGAAAAATTAACATATAAAAAGATGAAAAATAGCATAGGTATAGAATCAGAGAAAGAACTTTTATATGTAAATCTGTAAAAAATGCAAAAAAAAAGATAGACCAATAGCCCCTGAGTTCAGGGGCTGTTTTCGGTTTTTTTCCAATTGTCAAAGAGAACCCGACATTGCTGTTCATAAGCTTCAGATGACAGAGACATCTGATTTTGATTCAGTTGTCGATACTGAGCGGCTAAGATGGCATCTCTTTCAGCAATTTGACTTCCAGTTGTTTGTGCATGGCTGACTTTTTGGGAAATCATATCCAATACCCATAGAATGTCTGCATGAGAAATAGAAGCTGGCTCTGTCGTAGAATCAAATAGCTGTTGTGCATATTGATATAAGGAGCTTGCAATATAGGGAATAGGAGCACGTACGCCCTCGGGTAATCGGAAGGTTTCTTGAAAACGTGCTACAATATCCGGCGTTAGCCTGTCTATAATCTTTTTGCGCGCTTCTAACGATACAGCTATGCCGTTGATTTTTATTTTTTTGTTTTTTGATAAAGCAGCAAGTGCTTTATCGATTTTTAATTGCAATGTATCCGAAATTCGGACCGCAGGCGGAGCAATTCTTGTACTTATATTTGTAAGGCTGGATAATTTATCTTTGCATGACTGTGCAACTAAACTAAGGGTAATACTTCCATCTGCACGGTGGTTTGTAAAATATGGTTTTTTGATGTCTGGCGTATGTAAGAGATCATAGGTATATTGGAATTGATTGTGTGTACCACATGGATGACGATGCTGCTTCAAAAGACCACAAAGTTTGATTTTATTCCATGCGCTGGCAAGTGCTTTGGTCTTTTCTTTACAAAGTCCGGCCAGCGCATGCAGACGGAATGTAAAGTTCGGAATATGAAAGAGATATGTGAGAACGGCATATAATCCTTTTGTTTGCAGTGTGAGCGTCTTGTCTCGTAAAACGGAATTACAAACAGCAGTATAGTTTCCAGTTTGTTTGGAAGGGAACGGCTTTAAGTCTCCATTCGGGCGGTTCAGTACAGCGGTATAACGCATAGTTCCCGGCTCTATCTGCATATCCTGATGAATGTCATAAGCATGAGAGAATACGCCGTTTGGAGAAGTTGTATAATAATGCTGTAAGTATCCAGATGCTTTTAAGTCTCGCCATGCCTTACGCAGCGTATAGGTACTGCTGGAACAAGCACGTTTTAAGCGATGAAAAGTCAGCTGAAAACTAGGTAAACCTGCATAGCTATAAATCATAGCATATAGTCCCTTGCAGGAAAGAGAAAGAGAAGGATCACGCAAAACTGTATTGATAACTTGGGTATATGGTATCTGCAAGAGGATTTTCTCTCCTTTCTTTCCTTAATTGGGGGCAAATTTTTTCAAACCTGTGAAAATATATTATATACTATATATTTTAAAAAAGTATATATACAATTTGATTTTGAAATATGGATTATTTTGTGATTTTTTAATATTAAAAAGCGCTGCCAAGCCTAACATTCGCCTAATGACATTTACTTTTCAACAAAAAGATTTTGTTTATAGTCTTGACATATACTTTGCTTTCTACTATAATAATCACATGGAAAGCAATATTTGCCGTTAGTAAACGCTATATAATTGTTATGGCATAGTTATTATGTATGGCATAGTTATTATGTATGGCATAGTTATTATGTATGGCATAGTTATTATGTATGGCATAGTTATTATGTATGGCATA
>JAGZIY010000020.1 GCA_018365995.1 Butyricicoccus pullicaecorum
GGCACTTGGTCTTGAGCGGCTTATCCCACGTAATAAACTGACAAGTCGGATAGGTATCACAGGAATAATATACATATCCGCGTGCAGACTTTTTCTTTACCACCTTTGCACCACAGATTGGACAAGAGGCTCCCGTATCCTCAGAAAGCGCCTTGGTATTGCTGCATTCCGGAAATCCGGGGCAGGCAAGAAATTTTCCAAACCGTCCCGACTTAATAACCATGTTCCGACCGCATTTTTCACAGATGACATCGGTCTCCTCGTCTGGGATTTTAATACGAGTCTTGTCCAAATCCTTTTCCGCCTGTTCAAGCGCATCCTCAAATCCATCATAGAAAGTATGCAGCAGATTCACATACGAAATTTTTCCCGTTTCGACCTCGTCGAGCTGATGTTCCATATTTGCAGTAAACTCATAATCCGCCACAGACTTGAACTTATCTACCATCAATCCTGTGACACCCTCGCCCAGCGGTGTCGGACGCAGACTGCGATTTTCCTTATTCACATAATCACGGTCAATGATTGTTGCAATGGTTGGCGCATAGGTAGACGGACGACCAATCCCCTTTTCTTCCATTGCCCGAATGAGTGACGCCTCTGTATACCGCGCTGGCGGCTGCGTGAAATGCTGTGCCGGCTCAATTTTTTCTGCGGTCAGCACATCTCCTTCCGCAAAGGCAGGAAGCGGCTTTCCTGCTTCGCTCTTTTCTCCCTGCTTTTCGTCATCCGTACTTTCTTCATAAACCACAGTAAAGCCGGGAAATGCTACGGTATGGCCTGATGCGCGGAATACATGTCCCACACATACAATATCAGCCGAAATGGTATCTAAAATCGCATCTGCCATCTGGCAGGCAACAAAGCGCGACCAGATAAGCTTATATAATTTATATTGATCTGGAGTTAGCTGTTCCTTTACTGCATCTGGTTCGATTTCCACATTGGACGGACGAATGGCTTCATGCGCATCTTGTGCCCCGCCCTTGGTCTTAAACGTGCGCGGTTTGCCGGGATAAAAAGCATCTCCATAACGATTTTGAATATAAGCTGCTGCCATTGCGGTTGCCTCATCAGACAAACGCAGGGAGTCTGTACGCATATAGGTAATGAGACCTGTAAGCCCGTATTCTCCCCCCAAATCAACGCCTTCATAAAGCTCCTGTGCAACGCTCATCGTGCGGCGCGGCACCATATTCAGCTTTCGGGAAGCCTCCTGCTGCAAGGTTGAGGTGGTAAACGGCGGTGCCGCTGATTTTTTCTTTTTGCCTTTCTTGATGGCAGAAACCTGAAAGGGCTGACCGGTCACAGCAGCAACAATCTCCATGGTCTGTTCTTCGGTTTTCAGCTCTACCTTTCCCTCTGCTTCGCCATAATAGCGCGAACGGAACGTGCCGCCCTCCGCTGTGCGCAGACTTGCCTCAATCGACCAATACTCCTCTGGCTTGAATGCACGGATTTCATTTTCACGGTCTACGACCAGACGGGTTGCAACCGACTGTACACGACCCGCGGACAACCCACGCTTAACCTTACGCCACAAAAACGGGGACAGCTGATAGCCCACAATGCGATCCAAAATACGCCGTGCCTGTTGTGCATCTACCAAATCAATATCGATATCGCGTGGATGATTGATTCCATACTGTACACCTTTTTTTGTAATTTCATTAAAAGTTACTCGCTTGAACTCACCCTCTTTGAGTTCCAAAAGCGCTTGCAAATGCCACGAAATCGCTTCTCCCTCACGGTCTGGGTCGGTTGCGAGATACACGAAATCGGATTCCCTAGCAGACTTGCGCAGATCGTTAATGATTTTATCCTTTCCCTCGATCGGTGCATACTCAGGCTTAAAATCATGTTCAATATCCACACTCATCTTCTTTTTTGGCAGGTCACGCAGATGCCCCATCGAGGCCTTGACCACATAGTCACTGCCCAGATATTTTCCAATGGTTTTTGCCTTGGCTGGCGACTCTACGATTACCAGTTTTGACATAGTATTCCTCCAGTGTTGTATCCAAATAAGCTGAACGCCGCACGTTCAGTTAATCTATATCTATAAAAGCAGAATACAGCGTCCTGCCTTTTGCGCTGCGATTCCCGCAAGTTCCAACAGCACCAATGCAGAAGCGATTTCTGCTGCGGGCAGACCAGTTGCCTCACTGATGGCATCTATGGTATCTGCGCCCCCGCAAATTGCCTCAGCGATTTGACGCTGCGTACCATGCAGTGTGTCTGGCAGCTTCTTTTCTTTTAAGAGCTCTGCCTTTTCTTCTTGTTCGTTCTCCTTTTGCGGCGCCTTATGTCCCCCGGGACTGCGTGCAATCCGATAAGGCTTCACAGGTTCCGGTGCAGGCAGACTTCCGTATCCACCAAGTTCCCGAAGCCACACCGAACGCACAAGTTCTTCCTGTGGCTTTTGCCGCAGCATAGAGGCAAGCTCCTGTACAATATCCATAGGCTGCGTGGCAATCCGTGCAATTTCATCACGAATCAGTCGGTTACACCCCACAGAGCCTGCCACATCAACCGCCCCCGGTATTGCAAACACCTCACGTCCCTGCTCAAATGCAAGACGCGCAGAAATCATCGCACCCGAACGGACTGGTGCCTCTACAATCAATGTAGCGGCGGACATTCCGGTTATGATGCGGTTACGAATGGGGAAACGGAATCCTTCGTTTGCAGTTCCCGGCGGATTTTCACTAATTACCGCACCACAAAGCATAATATCACCCATGAGATATTGATTCTCTTTGGGGAAACAAATATCCACACCACCAGCAAGCACAGCAACGGTTTTTCCGCCGGCTTTCAGGCAGCCCTGATGTGCCGCTGTATCAATGCCGTGTGCCATACCCGAAACAATAGAAAATCCCGCTTTTGCCAGTGCTGCACCAAAGCGCTCTGCCATACGCAGACCATAGGCAGAGCACGACCGCGTCCCCACCACAGAAATAGCTGGAGACTGATCAAAGTCTGGAAGCGTCCCGCGTACGTATAAGACAGGCGGCGGATCTGGGATCTCGCGCAGCATGTCGGGATATGCGCTGTCCTCAATGGTTAAGAGCGTGATTTTCTTTTGCTCACAAATACGCAAAATATGCTCCGCTCTAGATAAATCCTTTTCGCAAAGCGCATCTGTCTGACGCTTGGTCAGTCCTGCGGAAAGTAAAACGTCCCGCTCGGAAGCATACAGAAATTCCGGCGTTCCAAATGACTCTGTCAACCTTCGAATGGTTGCTGCATCTAATTCCTGCTTTTCTGCCAGCCACAGCCAGTATACGCGCTTCGACATAGTTTATTCCCCTTTCTTGGTCATCTCCCAAATCAGAATGGCAGCGGCAACACCTGCATTGAGTGATTCTGCCCGTCCTGCCATTGGAATCACAATCTTCTGGTCGCATAATGCCAGTGCCGTCTGCGTCACACCGTTTCCTTCGTTTCCAATGATCACAGCCGCACATTCTGGAAAACAGCCAACCGGTACGCTGTCTGGCTCCAGTGCCGCAGCATAGACCGGAATCTGCTGCGCATGCAGTGCCGCAATCGCATCTGCAAGCGGCATCTGACAAACCTTCTGTCGAAATGCAGCCCCCATTGTGGCACGCAC
The DNA here is from genome assembly GCA_018365995.1 of Butyricicoccus pullicaecorum. Classification (GTDB taxonomy): domain Bacteria; phylum Bacillota; class Clostridia; order Oscillospirales; family Butyricicoccaceae; genus Butyricicoccus; species Butyricicoccus pullicaecorum_B. The sequence goes on from JAGZIY010000020.1 coordinate 3,617, forward strand.
GACCTTGGGTGCCGTTGGGTCTGTACAGCCCTCACACAGCACCACCAAATCCAGTGAAAATGCGTCTGCGGTACGCAGAATGGTTCCCAAATTCCCGGGATCTTGCAGTCCATCCAGCAAAACCGCACGGCGTATCCTGCTGAAATCGACCATCTGCTGCACGGGACGTACACAGGAAAAAATCAGGTGCTGTGCCGTTTCCACATCGCTTGCCAGTGCAAAAAGCTTTTCCTCTGCCACAAACAGCGCAGCGCCCTGCGCCTGTGCCTTGTGCAGCAGTTCAAGCGCCGCAGCATCTGCCACTGTACCCGAACGCATGAGAATGGTCTTGACCTGTGTACCTGAGGAAAGTGCCTCATACAGCATTTTTTCTCCTTCACAGACCATTTCTCCGGTTGCCAGTCGATATTTTTTTTCACGTGCCAGCCGTACCAGATGCTTAATCGTCGTATTCTGCCGGCTTGTAATTTCAGTATATTCCATGAACGTCCTCAAATGAATGTATATGCCGAAAGCCTGTGCATTGCAGCGCAATGCACAGGCTTCTTCTCATTTTACTCGCCCAGCGGCTTCATAGTTGGGAACAGCAGCACATCTCGAATCGATGCCGAATCGGTCAGGAACATGACCAGACGGTCAATGCCCATACCCATACCACCCGTAGGCGGCATGCCATATTCCAACGCAGTTACAAAATCGGTATCCATCATATTTGCCTCATCGTCGCCTGCCTCACGCAGTGCAACCTGACGTTCAAAACGCTCACGCTGATCGATTGGGTCATTGAGCTCAGAGAATGCGTTACACAATTCTCTGCCATAAACAAAGCACTCAAAACGCTCTGTCAAGCGTGGGTCAGATGCCTTACGCTTTGCAAGCGGAGAAATTTCGACCGGATAATCGGTAATAAAAGTTGGCTGTATGAGATTTTCCTCTACATACACATCATAGCACAGTGCAAGTAAATCTCCCCAGCTATCCTTATTTTTCTCGACCTCAATGCCACGTGCCCTGACAGCCTCCAGTGCCTCCTGCGGACTCATCGCCATAAAGTCCAGCCCTGCATATTCCTTAACCGCATCTGCCATAGTCATGCGCTTCCAGCCCTTGGCAAAATCCAGTTCTGTACCCTGATAGGTTACCTTGGTCGTACCCAGCACCTTTTCACATACATGTACCACCATATCCTCTGTAATATCCATCATACCATTGTAGTCGGTATATGCCTGATACAGCTCGATGGTAGTAAACTCCGGATTGTGTCGGGTATCCATACCCTCGTTGCGGAAAATACGACCGATTTCATAAACCTGCTCCATACCGCCGACAATCAGACGCTTGAGGTGTAGCTCGGTCGCAATGCGCATATACATATCAATATCCAGCGCATTGTGGTGGGTGATAAATGGACGTGCAGCAGCGCCGCCCGGAATGGTATTGAGACAAGGGGTTTCTACCTCCATAAAGCCACGGCTGTCCATGAAATTACGAATTTCACGCACGATTGCCGAACGCTTTTCAAAGGTATCGCGTACATCGGGGTTAATGATCAGATCGACATAGCGCTGACGATAGCGCATATCGGTATCTTTCAGACCATGCCACTTTTCCGGCAGCGGAATGAGGTTTTTCGACAGCAGGGTCAATTCCTTGACAATGACAGAGATTTCTCCCTTCTGGGTGCGGAACACCTCGCCGGAAATCCCAACGATATCACCAATATCCATCTTTTTGAAGCCCTTGTATGCATCCTCGCCCAATTCATCGCGCTTTATATACATCTGCAAGCGTCCATATCGGTCGGAAAGGTCAGCAAAGGACGCCTTGCCCATGATGCGCTTGGACATCATACGTCCTGCGAGACGAACGGTCTTGCCCTCCATCTCCTCAAAGTGCTCCTTGATATCGGTTGTAAAATGCGTGCGCTCAAAACGTACCTGCTCAAATGGATCTGCACCTGCCTGCTGCAGCTCCGCGAGTTTTTCCCGACGGATGCGCAAAAGCTCGTTCAGTTCTTCCTGTGTCTGCTCTGTCACGGCCTTCTGTTCGTTTGCCATGCGTATTCCCCTTCCTTACTTTCTAATCTCGATTACCTTGTATTGAATCACGCCCGCTGGCGCGTCCACCTCGACAATGGAGCCCACCTTTTTTCCCAGCATTGCCTTACCAAACGGAGATTCATCTGAGATTTTTCCGTTCATCGGATCAGCCTCCTGAGAGCCTACAAAGTGATATTCCTCAACATCACCGAACTCAACATCCTCCACCTTAAAGCGGCATCCCGGAGAAACCTCGTCCTGACCATACATATCATCTGTGATGACCACTGCGTGTGCAAGAATATTTTCAACCTCTGCAATACGGGAATAGAGTTTGCCCTGCTCGTTCTTTGCCTCATCATATTCCGAGTTCTCCGAAAGGTCACCAAAGGAACGTGCTTCCTTGATTTGCTCTGCGACCTCCTTCTCACGGACGGTTTTCAGGTACTCGAGTTCCTCCTTCAGCTTGTCCAAGCTTTCTTGTGTCAGCTTAAATTCCTTCGCCATGAGTGCATTCCCTCTCTATCATAATTTTTTCAAATACAGGATCAGTATGGTATGAAACCATTACTCCTTATTATAGGAAGATATATTGGCTCTGTCAAGCAAGCAGACTGTAACTCCGCGAACTTTTTGCATATTGCCTGTTTTTGCAAACCTTAAGCCCAACTTATTTGCGTTTTTTGACTGCGTCCCACGCAGCAGACAGCTGATTATCCGCTTGCGGTTCCAAAAAGTAAAATTGATTGCGCTTTTCTTCGGGCATCGCGACCGAAATATCGGGCACAACTCCCACACCAATAAGGCTCTTGCCCTTAGGGGTATAATAGGCATTATCTGACAGCCGCAGCGCAGAGCCATCTGAAAGCGCATAAGTGCGCTGAGAATATCCCTTACCAACTGTTTGCTCTCCAACAATGACCGCCTTTCCGTATTCCTGAAGCGCAGCTGCAAAGAATTCTGCGGCAGAATAAGAATTTTCATTGATGATTACTGCCATTGGCAGTTCCAGCGCCTGTGCATCAGAGGAATATATCTTCTCCTGTCCACTTTTAGAGCGCAGCGTCATAATGGTGCCTTCCGGCAGGAGCGGATCCAGCATTTTCGCCAGCACATCGACCGCACCGCCGGGATTTTCGCGCACATCAAAGATAAGCCGCTCAGCGCCCTGTTCCAAAAGGTCGCTCAACACCCGTTCAAACTGTTCTTCTGCATGCATATGAAAATTATAAATATAAATATAGCCTGTCTGATCGGGAAGCATCTTTCCGGTCACCATGGTTGCCTCTACCTCTCCGCGCACAGCAGAAACGGTTTCGGTTTTTCCGGTATCCGCATGGCGTACCAAAAGTTCCACCGCAGTTCCCGCATCACCGGCAATGCAGTCCAGTACTGCCTGATATCCATCTTTTTCAAAGGTTTTGCCTGCCGCGCCTAAAATTTCATCTTCGCGCTTCAGTCCCGCACGTTCTGCGCCCGAATCTGGATAGACCTCAATGAGGCGCAGGCTGCTTGTATTGGGATCATATAAAGTATACACACCGATTCCTTCCGCCTGTCCTTGCAAAGACATCTGATAATCCTTGTATTCCTCCGCTGAGAGATACCCGCTCCATCGGTCTCCGATGCCAAGAACAAATCCTGCGCTCGCCATATCCACCGCAGTCTGGAAATCATATTCTCCAACATACAGTTCATCTACAAGCTCACGAATTTCTCCCATTTTTTTATAAATTACGTTATTTGCCTCATAATCCGGCATCTTTGCTTCATTTTGGCGCTGCAAAACCACATAAGATGCGTTAAATGCCGTTGCTGCACTCAAAACGCACAACACAGCTGCTGTCCTCTTAGAAACACCACGACTCATGAACGATACTCCTCATTATTTTCCTAAAAAAATTGGGTACAGTGGATTTTCCCCTGTACCCCGACTTAAAATTGTTTATCATTACGGACTTACATAGTCCATTGGATCGACAACCGAGCCATCTACATATACTTCAAAATGCAGATGATTTCCCGTAGAGTTACCTGTGGAACCCACCGTACCGATTTGCTGTCCGGCAGCAACCGTATCGCCAACAGATACCATGCGCTTTGACATATGTGCATAGGCAGTCATCAGTCCGCCGCCGTGGCTCACAACAACATAATTGCCGTAAGAAGATGACAGATAGCTCTTCACGACTGTGCCTGATTTTGCTGCAAGAACTGGATTCCCCTTTCCCGATGCAATATCGATGCCCTTGTGTCCGGACTGCCATTCTCCGGTAATCGGATGTACACGCGCACCGAACTCCGAACTGATGTAGCTATAATTCGGACAAGGCCACAGCATCGACCCACCAGAAAATGATGTCGCTGTATGGGTGCTCGATGCCCCAGAATTCTGCTGGGCTGCCCTTCTTTCTTCTTGTGCCCGCTTGCGCGCAGCCTCTGCCTCCCGACGAGATAACTCTGCGATTTCTGCATTAATCTGCTCACGCTCTGCGTCCATCTGGGCTGCCATCTTCTGCGCAGAATCAATATCGTTTTCCACCTGCTCCATCAGAGTTTTAAGCTTTGCTTTGTCTGCTTCCAACTCGTGCTTGCCAGCCTCCAGAGAATCCTTATGCTCCTTCTGCTGTTTGTGGTCTGATTCCAGCTTTTCCTTCATCTGTTCAATGCTGTCACGCACTTCCTGCACTTCTTTTACAACATTCTTGTCATATTCCATGATTTGGCTGACGATTTCCATGTTGGACAGCATATCACTAAAGTTATCCGAATTGAGCAGAACCTCCATGTAAGAGGTTTCCCCATTTTCATACATAACACGGATACGGGTTTCAAACAGTTCTTGCTTTTCTGCAAGCTTTTCTTCTGCCTTTGCAAGTTCTTCGTTCGTCTCGGCAATGGACTGTGTCAGCTCCTGTATGACCTCCTCGGTTGCAGCGATCTGCTGCTCGGTGAGATTGATTTTATTATTGAGCGTGCCGATTTGACCTGCATATGCCTCTTTATCCTTCTGATATGCGGCAAGCTGTCTTTCCACTTCAGCCTTTTGCGTTTTGATCTCCGCCAGCTTATTGTTAAGCTGACTTTTAGAAGCTGCTGTCGCCATGCTGAGTGCGCCAAAAATCGTAGACCCCAGCATCAGCACAACCAGTATCCCTGCAATAATGGCCGCAATGATACGATTGCGTTTATTATGGTACATGTGGAACCTCTCTCCTTGCGTTTACTTAACTAAAATAGTTCATTGGATTTGTGGTCGAGCCACCCACATAGACCTCAAAATGCAGATGTGGACCGGTAGAGTTGCCCGTTGAACCAACGGTACCGATTTGCTGTCCGGCAGAAACCGTATCACCAGCAGATACCATACGGCGTGTCATATGAGCATAGGCAGTCATCATACCGCCGCCGTGACTGATTGCCACATAGTTACCATAGGACGATGAAAAATAGCTTTTTACTACCGTACCCGGTGCAGCTGCTACAACCGGATTGCCCTTGGACGCCGCAATATCCAACCCCTTATGCAGCTTTCTTGTGCCGCTGATTGGATGTGTGCGATAACCATATGGTGAACTGATACGGCTATAAGACGGACATGGCCATGTAAGAGAACCGCTATATGCCTTTCCTCCGCCTGAGTAAGAGGAACTGTTTCCTCTATTTTTCGCTGCCTCTCTGGCTGCCTTTGCCGCCTCTGCCTCACGTCTGGAGATTTCTTCGATTTCTGCATTGATGGAATCCTGTTCCTTGAGCATACGCTCTGCTTCTGCTTTTTTGAGCGCAATATCCTTGTCCACCTTTGCTTTTAAGGTCTTATACTCTTTTTTCTGAGACTCAATTTCCTTCTTGGTATCCTCCAGACTTTCCGCATAGTTCTTCTTATCCTTGCGGTCGGACTCCAGAGAAGCCTTCTGTGTCTCAATACTGGATTTCAGTTCCTTGTACTCCTGTACAACCTGCTTGTCATAGTCCATGATTTGGCTGACAATTTCCATATTGGACAGCATATCGCCAAAACTCTCAGAATTTAAGAGCACCTCCATATAGGAGGTCTCCCCATTTTCATACATAACACGGATGCGGGTTGCAAACAACTCCTGCTTTTCGTCGAGCGTCTGAATGGTTTTCTCAAGCTCGTCCTCTTTTTGTTCAATGTCCTTCGTGAGTGTCTCGATCAGCTGATTGGTTGCATTCAGTTCCGCACGTGTAGACTCGATTTGATAATCGAGTGCTGCAATCTTTTCACTGTACTTTTCTGCCTGTCCAGATAGCTGCTTTACGGCAGCATTTGCCTCTGCCCGCGCACTTTTGAGTTCAGACAGCCGGCTTTTGAGTTGAGACTTGGACGCAGCTGATGCCGTCGTCCGCTCTGCCCCCGTGCCCGAAAACAGCAGACCTGCCAGCATTGCTGCCATCAGGCTTGACACGGTGATTCTCTTTGCAAGTTTATTGTTCATTGCAGATAAAATCCCCTTATACATCCATAAATCTACGAATTGTCAACGACGAACCGGATACACCAACAATAATTCCGGCAACGCCAAAGACACTCAGTACATAGAACATCAAATCCTCAAACTTTGCCACCGTAAACTGCGGCAGATTTCCGACAATAAATTCCGTCAGCTGGTTATAAAGCAGCCATTCCAGTCCAAACGCAATGCCGCAGGCGATGAGTCCAAGCACCAACCCCTCAATGACAAAAGGCCAGCGAATGAACCAGTTGGTCGCACCAACCATCTTTTGAATGGAAATTTCGCGGCGGCGGGCAAGCATTGCCAGCTTAACCGTATTGGCAATAATGAAAATAGAAATCAGACCGAGTGCTATGACCAATGTAACCGCAATCACTTGGAACATGCGCTGTACCTGAATGAGCTTTGCAACGACCGCCTCATTTGCCACAACAGAGCCGACACCATCCACACTCTCGAGAGCTGCCTTTGTTGCCACAACCTTCGCAGGGTCTTTCATGGTGATATGGTAAGCATCACGCAATGGGTTATTTGTTTCATCAAAACCATCGAGCAGATCAGCATTTTCACCCAGCTTCTGCCGATAATTTTCAAGCGCCACATCGCGTGACTCAAACTCCGCTTCCTGCACATTATCCACCTGCATAATAGTTCCGCGCAGTTCCCGTGCCTGTTCATCGGTATATGTATCCTCAATATAGATGATGATTTCACTTTCATTTTGCAGCTTTAAGATATTGAGATTGATATTATAGGAGACCAGCGCCGTTGTGCCCGTAATAATCAGGCAGATCACGATGACACTGACCGCTGCAAAGCTCATAAAACCATGCAGAAAAATGTTTCGGAATCCTTCCCCTAGAAAGAATCCGATACTACTAATTCGGTTCTTCTTCATATGTGTAATACCCACCTGTCTGATCGCTGGCGACCTCACCCTTATCAATTACGATTACACGCTTGCCAAACTGATCGACAAGCTCTTTCTCATGGGTAACAATGAGGATCGTCGTACCAAGTTCATTGATCTTTTCAAAGAGGACCATCAGCTCCAGAGAGCGTTCTGGATCCAAGTTGCCAGTTGGCTCGTCCGCAATAATTAGGCGCGGATTATTGACCAGTGCGCGTGCAATAGCAACACGCTGCTGCTCACCGCCAGATAATTCTACTGGCTTGCAGTCTTCCTTGCCAATCAGACCAACAAGCTCAAGCACATAGGGTACGCGCTTTTTGATGGTCTTGCCTGACGAACCGATGGCACGCATGGCAAAGGCAACATTTTCATAAACTGATTTGTTTTCAATCAGCCGGAAATCCTGATACACAACACCCAGTGTACGGCGCAGGTATGGAATTTCACGCTTTTTGATTTTTCCAATATTAAAGTTATTTACGAGCACACGTCCCTCCACTGGACGTACCTCAGCGGTCAACATCTTTATGATTGTGGACTTACCTGACCCCGACGCACCCACAAGAAAGACAAACTCGCCTTCCTCGATACGGAACGTCGCCTTATTGAGGGCGCGGCAGCCATTATCATAGACCATGCTGGCCTCTTTCATGCTAATCACAGTATCAGTTCCCTCCTCAGCGCAAAACGTACCTTACTGTTAAGACGTTTGCTGTCCGAAATTTGTTCCCTGTTTCAGACAAAAAAACACTTTTTTTCAGGTACTTCAAAAGTTGCCCTGTTCGCGGCTTGTGAGATACTTCCGTACCATCAGCGCGACCTTGAACACAATTGCGTGGTCAAATTCGCGCAAATCGAGTCCGGTAAGCTTCTTGATCTTTTCCAATCGATACACAAGCGTATTGCGGTGTACGAACAGCTTGCGCGAGGTTTCGGATACATTCAGGTTATTCTCAAAGAACTTCTGAATGGTAAAAAGAGTTTCCTGATCCAGAGATTCAATCGAACCGCGCTTGAACACCTCGGTGAGGAACATTTCACAGAGCGTGGTTGGCAGCTGATAGATCAGTCGTCCAATGCCGAGATTCTCAAAGTTTACAATCGACTTTTCGGTATCGAACACACCGCCGACCTCAATTGCAATCTGTGCCTCCTTAAACGACTTTGCAATATCCTTCATCTGGGAAGAAACCGAGCCGATGCCAATGATGCTCTTAACCAGAAGTTCGGAGGACAGCGCCTCCTCAATCTGCTTTGCAATCTTGACAAGTTCCTTGCCCTCACAGTTTGCCTTGACTTCTTTCACCACTACAATATCGGATTCGCTGATATGCAGCACAAAATCATGCTGTTTGTCTGGGAACAGTCCAGATACCACATCAATGGACGCAATATCCACCCGCTCCAGCTGACGCACAAGAAATACGACACGCGGCACATCATTTCCAAAATGCAGTTCCCGTGACTTAATATAGATGTCCCCCGGCAGGATATTATCCAGAATGATATTCTTGACAAAGGTTGCCTTGTCATGCTTTTCATCGTATAGTGTCTTAATATTGTTGATTGCAACCGCTGCGAGTGAGCAAACCGAACGTGCCAACTCGTCCTCCCCCTGTACAAACACGGCATACTCAAAGCGGGTCGAGCGGTCAGCCGCTGAACGGTAGGTATATCCACCAAAGCGAATCATATCGCCTGCATATCCAAGTTCTGTCACTGCGTCCTCACGCATTTCCCCAATGCGCGGCAAATCCGTACAGGCGACCACTGCACCCGTTGCATCTACGATACCAATTGTGCGATCCACCGTATCTTTCATTTGCAGAATAATCGACTGGAACAATCTGGAAGCCATAGCCATCACCTTTCCTTTTTTCAAGATCCATCTTTAATTTCATCTGCGAGCTGTGCGCATATCTTTTCAGCATCATACACAAGAAAGATTTCTCATCTTCGTCCATTTTAAGAAATTATAACACAGATTCATCAATTTTTACACAAATTTTCTCAAATTTTTTTGTGTATTTTTATCATCGTCTGTTGAAAATTACTGGTTTCGGGCAAATCTTCCCCTTTCTTTCAGACCACGATACCGCGCATTTTTCACGCCAAGCGGATAAAATCCCATCAGAAATATGCCTGATTTTCGAAAATTCCGCAGCACGTCCTATGTGCAGTATCCAAAAGTAATATTTTACACACTTGCGATGTCCTTTTACTGCTGGCACGGTTGCTTGCAAGCAGCAAAAAGCGACTGAATCTCAGCTTCTGTCAGCGCGCGATATTCCCCTCGAGCGAGGTCTGTATCAAGTACAACCGGTCCCATAGACAGACGTTCCAGCCGCTCTACATGCCCACCTAAAGCGGCAATCATGCGCTTTACCTGATGGTACTTTCCTTCATGCAAAACGACTTCTATTGTGGTCAATCCTTCTGCGTCCGCCCCTACGATCATAAACTCTGCCGGACGGCATACCGTACCATCGCGCAGGACAATCCCTTGGGCAAATCGTTCCTGTGCATCTGCTGCCAGCTGTCCGGAAACCTGCGCACGGTAGCGCTTGTCCACATGACGGCGCGGCGCAGTCAAGGCATGGTTGAGTGCTCCATCATCGGTCACCAGCAGCAGACCCACCGTATCCTTGTCCAGCCGCCCCACAGGGGCAAGTCCTATGCGCTCTTGTACCGGAAAAAGCTCCAGTACGGTTTTGTGCTCTGTGTCCTCGGTTGCCGAAATAACACCCTCAGGCTTATTAAGCATAAAATAGCGTTCTTTTCTTGCACGGATTGGGACTCCCATGACACAGACAGTATCCTGCGCTGCCTCTACCTTGCTTGCTGGATCACGGCAGATCACACCATTGACCGTTATGCGTCCTGCCCGAATTTGCTGCCCGACCTCTTTGCGCGAACCAATCCCGCGAGATGCCAACAGTTTGTCGAGACGTTCCCGTGCCATTTTTCCCTCTCCTTATTTCTCAGATAAACATAGCGTACCACTTTTTTGCACTTTGCACAATAGGTCTTATAAAAAAAACCGATTTTCCGCCGCTGCTATTGTCAGTTTTTTACAAGTATAATCAGAAATTTCTATGATAATGCACAAAATAGGATAAGTTGTTTCTAACAATACGTCAACTCACTTCCACATCATTTATGCAAAAAATTTATAGCCCGAATCCAAAGATTCGGGCACATTTTTATTCCTGTTGTCCCGAAGGAGAGCGGTCTGTCACAGCACGGACGAATCCATCTGCATTCTCTGAGCAAATATCTGCCGCAATTAGACGGTCGCGATAGAGCACCAGATTGGCAGTCACACCCTGTTCTCCACTGGGATCATTGTGAACACGATACACATAGAGTTTGCATTTGCGTCCCTGATACTTTGTCAGATCCAGCCCTTGCGTCTTTTGCAGCGCATTATAGCTCTCATACGCGGCATCAAATGTATCTGGAATACGTACCTCCTGCTCGGCTGCCGGACTTTCTTCAACCTCCCAACCATAGCTTCGTAAAAAAGAAACACGATCCTCATTTTCCTCGAGTTTGCAGGAAATGCTGTTTTCTGCCGCTGCGCTCGTGCTATCCTCCTGTCTGCCACCAAACATCCAATATCCTGTCCCTACAATCACCGCGCACAAAGCCAGAAATCCCACCACGATTTTACGTCGTGTCAATTTTGTCGTATACATTACCATATCCAATGCCTCCCATTTGTGACGAATCTCCACACGGCTCCGTGTGTTCTTTCTTATCATAAGGATATGGACGTGCCGCACCAAATAGACCAAAAAGAAAGAGAGGCACTCTGCCTCTCCTTCTTGCAAAATCCCGTACAGGCCGTGCGCTGCCCGCACAGAACACTGGGAACCTATTTTAATCAGCCAGCGCCTCCAAACGCGCCTTATTTTCTGCAATCACCTTTTCCTGTACCGGTACGGGCGCTTCATCATAACGGACAAAGTCCGATTCGAACGCACCGCGTCCATGTGTCATCGAGCGCAGGGCAATGGCATAGTCGGTAAGCTCTGCCATGGGTGCCTCTGCCAAAATTTCCTGCTGACCGTCCTCTGCTGGATTCATGCCCATGATGCGGCCGCGGCGTTTGTTGAGATCTCCAATGACATCACCCATATAGGAATCCGGCACCAAAACCTTGAGCGCACAGATTGGCTCCAACAGAACCGGAGAAGCCTGTGGGATACCAGCCTTATAGGCAAGACGAGCTGCCATCTTAAAGGAAAGCTCATTGGAGTCCACATCATGATAGGAGCCATCTGTCAGCGTTGCCTTGAGTCCAACCAGCGGATATCCAGCCAATACACCATGCTCCATGGCTTCATGGATTCCCTTTTCCACTGCCGGCCAGAAGTTTTTCGGAACCGAGCCGCCAAAAATCGTTTCTGCAAATACAAAATCCTGATCCTCACACGGTTCAAAGTCCATCTTGACGTGTCCATACTGTCCATGGCCGCCCGACTGTTTCTTGTGCTTGCCCTCTACGGACACCTTTTTACGAATCTTCTCACGATATGGCACGATTGGCTCCGAAAGCTCTACTTCCACGCCAAACTTATTCTTGAGTTTGGAGCAAATCACATCAAGATGAATGTCACCCATGCCCGAAATCAGCATCTGCTTGGTTTCCGCATGATACTCTGTGGTAAAGGAAGGGTCTTCATCTCTCAAACGTGCCAGACCCGTTGCAAGCTTTTCTTCATTGCCCTTGCTCTTTGGCGCAATTCCCTGCGAATAGCATGGCTTTGCCATCGGCACAGTATCCAAGCTGACCTTACGTACCGACATGGATAGCGTATCTCCCGTCTTGGTTGTAACCAGCTTTGCCACTGCACCGATATCACCACAGCCGACTTCCGTGACCTCAGTTGTCTTTTTGCCGCAAACGGTGTAGATATGTGCCAGCTTTTCATTGGCATCTGCGCGGCGATTTACCAAGGTCATATCCTGCTTGACTGTGCCGGAGAACACCTTAAAGTAAGAGAATCTGCCATACTGGTCTGCCACGGTCTTAAAGACCATTGCAACGGTAGAGCCATTTGGCGCACAGTTGATTTCAATGAGGTCACCCTTTTCATCTTCACAGACCTCTGCCGGTGCTTCATCGGGCGATGGCATATAGTCTTCGATTCCCTGAAGCAGCGCATAGGAGCCGATGCCAGTTGCAGCCGTGCCGCAAAATACGGGTGCAATGACCAAATCACGTACTCCCTGACGAATTCCCGCAATCAGCTCTTCATTGGAGAACTCCTCACCCGCGAAATAGCGTTCCATCAAGTCCTCAGACAATTCAGCTACATTTTCGCACAGAGCAGCGCGGTGCTGGTCAATACGCTCTACCATATTATCCGGAATCGGAATCTCTACACGTTCATTGCCCTCCATCTTGTATGCCTTGCGGAATACACAGTCTACGACACCCACGGTATCTCGATTGCCTTCAAAGATTGGCACAACGATTGGACAAACTGAAACACCGAATTGCTTTTGTAGTTTATGTAATGCGGTATAATAATCAGAATTTTCTTCGTCGATTTTAGAAATATAGAACATACGCGGCATGTTGCGTTCCTGCACGCGCTTCCATGCTTTTTCCGTTCCTACGCCGGGTCCTGTCTTTCCAGTTGCAACAATCAATGCAGATTCTGCAACGCGCAAGGCCTGATTGACCTCATTCTCAAAGTCAAAGAAGCCCGGTGTATCTAGCAGGTTGATTTTACACTCATTATTCCAGACAACGGGTGCAACCGCAGTGGAAATAGAAAACTGACGCTTTACCTCTTCTGGGTCAAAGTCACATACTGTGTTGCCCTCCGGCACTTTACCAACGCGGTCGGTCACACCGGCAGTGAACAGCAGGCTTTCCACCAAAGAGGTCTTGCCATCGCTTCCATGTCCCATAATACATACATTGCGGATCTTGTTTACCGGAAATGTCGCCATAATTACACACACTCCTGCCATTTTGTTCATTCAGTTTGCGCACATTGGAGTCGATTACTCCTTGTTCGTAATTATAAACCATAACCGTGTAAATTGCAATCACTTTTTTATGCAGTATGTACATTTTTCTAAAAATACAAAAAACACCGCCTCAATGGGCAGTGTTTTTTTGCACAATTTTTTATATTCAAAGCCCCTTTCTCGTGTTGAAAGTCACGAAAAAGGAGGGGATATACCAAAATATCAAATACAACAGCACATTTTTCGGTGTTACAGCCTCCGGATGTCCGACAAAAGCCAGATAGAACATCAGAAGCAGCCCGCATACGCCTCCGACAGCGCCCAAAATCAGATTGGAGCGCATTGCACCGGACAGTTTGTCGGCAGACTGATGCACCTGTGCAAAGGGTACTGCACCATCACGCGATAAAATGGCACAAACGCGGTCACCCATGATATAGGCAGAGGAGGTCACGGACGCAATGCGGTCTGCTGCAACCTCTCCGATTTTACCACGGCGGGTTTCAAACATCTTCTGCACCATTTCCGGTGAAATGTTAAAATCCCTTGTAGCAAGTTCAGGGGTCACCTTGAGACGCAGCAGTGCTTGCAGCGCACTAAATGTCTGTGCATTGGAATGATAGGTCAGCTCGATAACGCCCGCAGGCTGGCTATTGATGCTCACATAGATCCCTGTTTGCACGTCATGTCCCTGCTTTGGCGCTTGGATTGGTCTGCCAAGACGCGCCATGTAAGCAGCATTTCCAATTTCTACAAGGTCGCCTCCAATCTTACCGGACAATCCGCCCACGTCATAGACCTTGATGTCGCTTGCACGCGCAGGGCGTCCATACTGCTCACGCAATGCCTCTGCAAGCAGTTTACTAATTTCCATATCATATCCATCGGTCATTGCCACAGCATAGGAGAGCAGCTTTTCCGGTGTATAGCCATTGTGCGCACGTACCTCAGTAATGGACACTGTACCACTCGGGAACAAGTCACTATCCTGAATGACTGCGCGGCACGACTTGCGCACGCGGAAGGCCGCCTGACCACTCGCAATCGCGGCGCCTTCTGAAATCAGACGACGAGAGACATTATAATATGCTCTGCCAAATGCACATAGGATGGGCAGTGGGCAGGCAATGGTCAGCATTGCAGACAAGGCCCAGAAAAAGTTCTGAATGTTCTTTTGCGCAACGGCAGCCACAACTGCCAGCACAATAGATGCCACCAGCATAATGGGGGCATAAATCCGCGCAAAGCGTTCCATCGAATCCGGACGCTCCAATTCCTGTAAAAATTCACGCACTCCGTGCATACGGCTTTTCACAGTGCGGCGCGCATGGTCGATTCCATCATGATGGTAATAGACACCCATTGGCGTTTCATGCAGCGTTGCTGTCTTATAGGCACGTGCTCTGCCTGCACTGCGATTTTTGTCCTCACGCATTGCCGCATAAAGCAACAGGATACAGATAGAGGAATATGGCAGTACGCCGCCCCAGCCTGCAATAATAAAGCACATACAGTGCAAAACGGCTGCCATATTGGCAATGGCGACCAGAGAAGCCCTGTCTGCCTTCAAGGTAACGAGTGCATAAAAGCCTGCGCCAATCACATCAATAGCAATCAGCATAGAAAGCACTTGCAATCCAATCTGTGTCAGCACAAACATACGCGGATTTTTTGCATAAGATATAATTTCCGGTATTGGGAGGCCGAGTCCCTCCGCCATGGTCAAATAAAGCGCAACAAGCCCCAGAATCAATACCGGAATGGCACGTCTGCCCAAATTCTTTGCGCGTCTGTTTGCCTCATGCATAGCTTTCTTGGGGTCTTGAACCGAAATGACCTCATCATAATCCTCGTCCTCCTCGTCCTGATAGGCGGGCATTGATGGACGCTCCGGCTGCGCTTCACGCCGCGGCAATCGAATCTCCTGCTGTTTCATTTCCGGCGTACTCCGTGTCTTTGGCGCAGCTGCCGGCATTTCGAACGATTCCGATGTCTGTGCCGCCTGCACAGGCGGCTGCGCCTGTGCTGCTGTCCGTGTCGGCGCCTGTGGTTTTCTCATCACTCCCTGATTTTCCGGACGCTTTGCCTCATACTCTGCATGTGCTTCGTCCACCACACCGCTGACCTCTGCCAAAATATCATCCAGATTAAAAGTGCGTCCGCCTGCGCTGCTGTTTTCAGTCTGCGGCGCTGGCTTCGCAATTTTTTCGGATTCTCTAGGGACTTCCTCCCCAAGCAGCCGCCGGATATCATTGAGCTCAGCGGTATCAAATTTATTACCCATTATACACCTCACCTTGCACCTGTCCGGCGGCGCACCGCTTCAAACAGCAGCACTGCTGCCGCATTCGATGCGTTCAATGAATTCACCTGTCCACGCATGGGGATACTCACAATAAAATCGCATTTTTCGCGCACCAGCCGGCTGATGCCCTCACCCTCAGAGCCAATGACAATGGCTGTTGGACCTGCAAAGTCCGCATCATACAGCCCAACTGTTCCGTCCGCCTCTGCGCCAAAAACCCACACACCTCTCTGCTTCAAATCATCAATCACAGCAGATAAATTGACTGCCTTGTGTACAGGCATATACGCAAGCGCCCCTGCCGACGCACGTGCCGCCACCGCAGTCAGTCCCACAGCACGGCGCTTTGGAATAATCACTCCATGCGCACCCGCTGTTTCTGCCGAACGAATGATTGCGCCCAGATTGTGTGGGTCTGCAATACCATCGCATAATACAAATAAAGGGGCTTCCCCCTTTGTTTGTGCATTTTCGAATAAATCATCCAGACTTGCATACGCATGTGCCGCCACCTGCGCAATGACTCCCTGATGATTGCCAGTCATGCTCATCCCGTCCAGCTTTCGGCGATCACATGTCACAACCGGCACGCCATGCTCTTTCGCGAGCGCAGCAATATCTCCAGTCCGTGCCCCCTGTGCCACAAAGACCTTATCGCAGTCTTGTCCAGAGCGTAAAAACTCAATAACTGCATTGCGGCCCTCAAGCAGATTATTTTCTTCATTCGCGTCCTGCATCGGACGTGGTTTCCTCTGTTTTGGATTATGCATCGCAAGCTCCTGTCTTTCCCAACGATATAAATTTCCAAGCTTTATTATAACATACCAGATTCGTCCGATTCAATGTTCATTCGCTGAATTCACCGAATTGTTACCGAATTTTCTAAACATTTTCCAAAAATTCCCTTTACACTGCGCAAAATGCGGCTCCCGGACGCAGGAGCCGCATAAATGATAAAACACGCTTATACATTAAAAAATTTCTGATGGATCGCCTTGATTGCCTTTTCGCTGTCCTCCTCATTGATAAGCACGGAAATCTTGATTTCAGAGGTCGAAATCATACGAATATTGATGCCTGCACTTGCAAGTGCCTCAAACATCATGGCAGCAACCCCCGGATTCGATGCCATACCCGCACCCACAATGGAAACCTTAGCAACACCCGTATTGATGGAAACATCTTCAAAATCCAGCCCGTCTTTGTTCTGGCTGAGGATATGTCCAACCTCCTCTGCCTTATCCTCCGGAATGGTGAAAGAAATAGACTTACGTCCCTTGAGACCAACTGACTGTAAAATAATATCAATATTGATCTTATGCTTTGCCAGCAATGAGAATACCTTAAACGCAACACCCGGTTCATCTGGCAAGTTGATAAGCGCTACACGCGCACAGTTATTGTCACGGGCTACGCCGCTTACATTCATTTTCTCCATATCAGAACCCTCCTTGACTTTCGTACCCGGATTTCGGGTAAAGCTGGATACGACTTCCAAATCGACATTATATTTCTTTGCCATCTCTACTGAACGGTTATGCAGGACCTGCGCGCCCAGTGTTGCCAGCTCCAGCATTTCATCATAGGTGATTGCCTCGAGCTTGCGTGCGCCCTTGACTACCCGTGGGTCAGCTGTATATACACCGTCTACATCGGTATAGATCTGACACAGGTCTGCCCCCAATGCTGCTGCAATGGCAACCGCCGTTGTATCCGAGCCTCCGCGTCCCAGTGTTGTAATATCATCCTGCTTATTGATGCCCTGAAATCCTGCAACGATGACAATGCGGTTGCGGTCAAGTTCCGAACGGATACGCTCTCCTGTCACATTGCGGATCCTTGCTTCTGAGTAATTGATATCTGTTTCGATTCCAGCCTGCCAGCCGGTTAAAGAGATGACCGGATACCCCAATTTCTGAATTGCCATTGCCAGCAGCGCCATGGAAATCTGTTCGCCCGCAGACAGCAGGACATCCATTTCGCGCTTGGACGGACGATCGTTGAGCTGTGCTGCCTTTTCAATGAATTCATCGGTCGTATCCCCCTGTGCAGAGACTACAACCACAACCTGATTGCCTGCTTTATAGGTAGAAGTGACGATATCCGCGACATTTTGCAGACGCTCTGTATTCGCCACTGAAGTGCCGCCGAACTTCTGTACAATTAAGCTCATTTTCTTTATATCCTCCTTCGGGGCTGACACTCTCGTCAGTCCTTACGATGCTGAATTAAAACCGTGTCACTGTTGCACCGACCTCATCACAGGTCAGACGCATTGGCTTCCAGTGCGGAAAGTGCTGCTCACAATACATTTGCGCGCGGGATAAGTATGTTTTATCTGCGGAATCTACGATTGCAATCATGGAAGGTCCGGCACCAGAAATAAAAGCACCGAGCGCACCCATACGTTTTGCTGCATGGACGATCTCCGTCCCGTCAGGAATCAGCCCAAAACGATAGGGCTGATGCAGACAGTCACCAACCGCCACACCAACATTTTCCAGCTTCCCAGTAACTAGTGAGCCGGCAAGCAGCGCTGCACGTGCAAGGTTGAATACTGCATCATGATGTGCTACCTGTTTTGGCAGAGCTGCACGTGCCTTTTCGGTTGAAAGTTCAAAATCCGGAATGAACGTAATAAAATCGACCGTACCATTCATAGGCACCCGTACACTCCATACCTTTCCATATTCCAAAAGTGCCACACAAAATCCGCCCAAGATTGCTGGTGTTGAGTTGTCTGGATGCCCCTCAATAGACGCTGCCAAATCAATCACATTCTCCTGATCCAGCGGCTCCCCCAAAAGTGCATTTGCCCCCAAAATACCGGCAACCGTGCAGGCAGAAGAAGATCCCAAGCCCCGCGTCTGCGGGATTGCACAATTCTCTGTAATCTTCAGACCTGAGAGTGATTTTCCACAAATATCATACACCTTTTTTGCACATTGGTAAATAAGATTTGTGTCATCTGTTGGAATTTTTTGTCCATTGACATCAGTAATATCAATATGGTCACTTTCCTCCATTGTAATGATATTATAGAGGTTTAACGCAATGCCGATACTGTCATAGCCCGAACCCATATTGGCACTGGTTGCTGGTACCTTTACCGAAACACCCATTGTGTCTGCTCCCCCTTTTCTTACAGAATGCGCATGACGTCCTGTGCGTCCGGCAGCTGTTGTCTGCGCTCCGCTGCTGTCATCGGAACCGTGATTACAGCACCCTCGGTTGCCTGTGCACAAAGCTCTGCCGGCACCGTGCCGCGCACATACCATGCACTCTCAAGGTCATCCAGAGGTAACAGCAGATGCTTAGAGCCATCTCCCCATTCCACCGGCCGGCGCTTTTCACGGTGCGCCAGTGCATCCATCATATCGGCAACCACAGCCGATGCAGTTGCATGCTTGCCTGCACCGCGTCCATAAAACATAACCTCGCCAACCATATTTCCGGTTACTGAAATGCCGTTAAATACGCCTTCTACGCTTGCAAGCGGGCTGGTCTTTGCAAGGAGATGTGGCGCAACAAACGCATATACCTTACCGTTCTCGGTACGCTTTGCGCGTCCAAGCAGCTTAATGGCATAGCCCATACGGTCTGCCGCTGCCACATCCTCCAGTGTAATGTTTGTAATGCCTTCACAGGATACGGCAGCCGGATCGATTTTATCGCCAAAGGCAAGGTCTGCCAAAATACAGATCTTGCGGCAGGCATCATCTCCTTCAATATCTGCGGTCGGATCCTTTTCCGCGTAGCCGTGCCGCTGCGCTTCTTCGAGTGCATGGGAAAAGGATACACCGTTTCGAATCATCTGCGTCAGGATATAGTTTGTCGTACCGTTCAGAATCCCACAGACCTCCTCAATCCGGTTTGCCGCCAGACACTGCATCATAGGGCGAATCAGCGGAATACCGCCGCCAACCGAGGCTTCAAACAGGTAATTGACATTGTGTGCCTTTGCAATTTCCAAAAGTTCTTCCCCGTGGGTCGCAACCAACTCCTTGTTCGAGGTACAAACGCTTTTTCCCGCTCTGAGACAGCGCTTGCTGAACTCATACGCCGCACCGACACCCCCCATTACTTCGGCAACCGCCAAAATTTCAGGATCGTTTTCAATGACAGAGAAATCCTTCACAAATTTATCTGCATAATGCAGTTCGGAGAAATCCCGCAGATCCAGCACATATTTTACCTCAACGGCTTGTCCAACCGCATGTGCAATCTGCTCTGCATTCTTTTCAAATACGTCATATACACCCGAACCGACCGTGCCATGTCCCATTACCGCAACCTTTAACATAACATATCCTCCTCATTATTCACTCGCCACCACTTCAATATGCAGTACACCGTCCAATGACTCTGCGCGCTGCATCAATACATCAACGGTACATTTCATCTCCTCCGTGCGGGCGGCAATTGTAACTGCCGCCTGTCCGCTCATCGGAATACTCTGATTGATGGTTAAAAGATTTGCACCTACACGAGCAAACAATCCAAGGATACTGGACAAAACCCCAGGTCTGTCAGAGAGCATCAAATGAAATGTGATAATACGGTCATGTGCCGCTTCATAAAACGGACGGATTCCGTCCTTATATTTATAGTACGCCGAACGGGACAGACCAACGCTCTGTGCTGCCTCACTCGCTGTACGAACGTGACCAGCCTTGAGCGCTGCGTTTGCCCGAACGACCTTTTGAAAGACTTCCGGCAGAAGCACCCGCTCAACCAAATAATATTTTGGTTCATTTTTCATTTTGTCCACCTCACAAGTACATCTGTCTTTTTTACCATCTAATCATATCATAGAAACTTCCAGATTTCAAACGGCATATTGTCATATTTTTGCCTGCAACTTGTGTATTTTTTTGTGCATATATGGAGAGATTGCTGTTTTTTCCAATAGAACCCAGATATCCCGTGCCGCGATTGTCGCCTAACACTCCATTGCATACGCAAAAAAAGACCACACACTGGTCAAGTCCTGTCAAACACAGCGTGCGGTCTTTTCATTCTTTACTTTTGCGTGTCCTCTGTGGACGCTGTATCCTGCTCCTTATCGAGAGCCGGATCCTCCTTCTGTTCTTCCTTTTCCGGAACAATCGTATCTTGCTTCTGTGCAGCAAGCACTTCTTCCGAATCTGCCTCCAGTGTGATATCCACATTCACACCCTTGAGTTCACGCTCCGATGGCGCAGTCCGGTCAGCAACCTCCTCACCATCATACAGCTTGCGGAAGATCTCCCCATCAATGGTTTCATTGCGGCGCAGATATTCTGCAACGCGTGTCAACTGTTCGCGGTTGTCCTCCAACAGTTTGCGGCAGCGTGTATTTGCCTCTTGAATGAGGCGATGGATCTCCTCATCAATTTCAGCTGCCTTGGCATCAGAGTAGCCCTGCCCTGCCGCAAAATCACGACCCAGAAAAATCTCCCCGCCCTGTGCGTCATAGTCGATTGGTCCAATCTTATCACTGAAACCATAGTTGATAACCATTGCACGTGCCATTGCAGTTGCCTGCTTGATATCTCCATATGCGCCGGTACTGATATCGTCCATAAAGATTTCCTCAGCCACGCGCCCCGCAAGGCAAACAATCAAATGCTCCTCCATATAACGACGGGTACGATATGCGTTGTCCTCTTTTGGCAGCGGCATGGTAAAACCGCCTGCACCATTGGAGCGGGGAATAATGGTCACGTGGTGTACGGGATCCTGCGTTGGCAGTACATGGAAAGCAATTGCATGACCTGCTTCATGGTAAGCGGTCAGCTTTTGATCCTCCTCATTGACAATGCGCGTCCTCTTTTCCACACCCATGACAACCTTGAGCAAAGATTGCTCAATTTCTTCGGTGGTAATAAACTTTTTATTACGGCGTGCTGCCAAAAGTGCTGCTTCATTGAGCAGGTTTTCCAAATCTGCGCCGGTAAATCCGGTCGTTGTCTTAGCAATCGATTTAAAATCCACGTCAGGGTCAAACTGCTTCCCTCGTGCATGCACCTTGAGAATCGCCTCACGGCCAACCACATCAGGCGCACCGACATAGACCTGTCTGTCAAAACGCCCGGGGCGCAGCAGCGCATTGTCCAGAATATCCTTACGGTTGGTTGCCGCAATGACGATAACGCCCTCATTGACACCAAAGCCGTCCATCTCGACAAGCAGCTGGTTCAGTGTCTGCTCACGCTCGTCATGACCGCCTCCAAGACCTGCACCACGCTGTCTGCCAACCGCATCGATTTCGTCAATGAATACGATTGCAGGGGCACTTTTTTTTGCCTGTTCAAAAAGGTCACGCACACGCGAAGCACCGACACCGACATACAGCTCTACAAAGTCCGAACCGGAAATCGACAGGAAGGGTACCCCAGCTTCTCCGGCAACTGCCTTTGCAATCAGGGTTTTACCTGTACCTGGGGGGCCAACAAGCAAAACACCTTTCGGGATACGTGCACCGATGTCAATAAATTTGCGTGGATTTTTAAGAAACTCTACAATTTCCTGTAACTCTGCCTTTTCTTCATCTGCGCCTGCCACATCGTCAAATGTGACCTTTTTCTTGTCATCGCTTGCCATTTTGACACGCGCTCTGCCAAACTGCATGGGGCTGCCGCCGCCGCCCCCCTGTTTATTCATCATGAAATACCACAGCAGTCCAAAGAGCACCAGCACAATGAGATATGGAACAAAGCTTGCCCACCACGGCATTTCCACCGTTTTATAGGTATATTCCTTTAGAATTCCAGCCTCTCGCTGTTCATCAATGAGTTTTCCCAAATCGGCATAGAACAAATCCAGATAGGGTACCTTTGCCGTGAGCTTCGTGTTTTTCCCATCGTTCAGTACGAGATGAAGTGTTCCATCGTTGTATTCGAACGCCTGCACCTGTTCTCTTTCAAACATGGAAACGACCTCAGAATACTGTACCTCCTGACTTTTGTTCCCTGTACTCAGCATATAGGTAACTGCGCTGAGCAGCAAAAGCGTAATAATCAAATATAGGCCAAAGCCCTTCATTTTCCCTTTCAAATTGGTTTCCAACTCTCCTTTCGTAGTTGTATCCGTATGGATACCGCCTTATTCTCCGCCATAAACAGCGGGTTTCAAAATACCGATATACGGCAGATTGCGATATTTTTCTGCATAATCCAGCCCATAACCCACAACAAATGCATCTGGGATCTCAAAACCCAGATAATCGACCGGAACCTCGACCTTGCGGCGCTCGGGCTTGGACAGCAGTGTACACAGACGAATGGACGCTGCGCCTCGTGCCTTTAGGATCTTGATTAGGAAATTGAGCGTCACACCCGAGTCCAGAATATCCTCTACAATCACCAGATGGCGTCCATCAATTTTGCTTCCAATATCCTTAATGATCTGTACCTCTCCAGTAGTTTTTGTTCCTGCACCATAACTGGATACCGCCATAAAGTCGATATTGCACGGAATGGTGATTTTACGGGTCAGGTCTGCCA
The DNA here is from genome assembly GCA_018365995.1 of Butyricicoccus pullicaecorum. Classification (GTDB taxonomy): domain Bacteria; phylum Bacillota; class Clostridia; order Oscillospirales; family Butyricicoccaceae; genus Butyricicoccus; species Butyricicoccus pullicaecorum_B. The sequence continues at coordinate 26,827 of JAGZIY010000020.1, forward strand.
TGAAAACATAAGAACCCTTGAGCACGCTGACAATGAGGGGATTCTTATCTGCATAATCCTCACTGATGCGGGCACCCAATTCAGCAACCTTTTCTGCCAGCTGCTCCTCCGAATATAGTACTTCTTGAATATCGTCTTTCATCATCTTTACAACCCCTCAAAACGGATTTCTAATATGTCATTCCCGCACGGAATACGGTCATACGCAATACCAACCGACTGCACTGCAACGATTCCCTGACAATCCTCCAGAACGGCAAGGCGGGCTTGTACAGATGGTGGTATATGTCGATCGGCAAAGATACGCTTGAGCTGCCGAGAACCACGCGCCCCGGAAAGCCTCAGTCGATCTCCTGAGCGCATCACACGTGCTGTCAACGTACCGAATTTTATTGTACCACAATCTACCTGAAAAGTATCGCATGTTTTTGGAAAAACTTCATTTGGTTTTTTTCTGGTGATTGTGAGTTTGGTTGCAGTATCCCAAAGCCGTGCCGCAAATCCATCAAATAGTGGGATCGGCAGCCGCTCCGGTTCATATATAACGCGCAGACAGTCCTGCTCCCGATAAGCCCGAAAGCCCGCGGGCAGGGAACAGCTGCGAAAATCACCCGATGTCAGCAATGCAGTGAGCAAGCCGATATGCCGCGCAGATACCTGCTGCATCGGCACGCCCGCCTCCGTCAATAGCTGCATAAGCATACGGCTTTGTACTGCCGGAAAGGTATCAAACGCACAAAGCGCGATTCCATTTTGGGTTTTTCCCCTCGCAAGCGCCTGCTGTGCAAGTGTACACAGTGCCCCATCATCTGCCCGCAGCTGCTGTGCAAGCCGCGCTGCCGCACCTGCACACTGCGGATTGATCTGCCGCAAAACCGGCACCACTGCATGACGGATTCGATTGCGTGTGTAATCCAATGTCAAATTAGAGCTGTCTGTCACAAATGTCTGTCCTACTGTCTCCAGATAGACTTCAATTTCCGTGCGCACCGCACGAAAAATCGGACGAATCAAATTGCCGCGCACAGGCGGGATTCCAGTCATCCCCTTAGCACCCGTTCCGCGCGCCAAGTGAAACAGCATGGTTTCCAGATTATCATCTGCCGTATGGGCGGTTGCAATGCGCTCGATACCCTGCTCTTGTGCACATCGTCTCAGACGCTCATAGCGCAGCCTTCTTGCGGCAGTCTCAATGCTTTCTCCAAGCTGCTGCGCGTATCCTTGTACATCTTCCCGCTCGATTGTGCACGAAACATGCAGTTTTGTGCACAGGCTGTGCACAAACTCAGCATCCCGCTCGGATTCTTCACCGCGCAGACAATGATTCAAATGATACACATATACCGGATAGCCAAGCTCCCGCAGGACAAGCAGAAGAGCAACCGAGTCTGCACCGCCTGACAGCGCCACCAAGACCCTTTGCTCTGGCTCCAACATTTCATACTGCGCAATCGTTTGCGCTGTTTGCTCGACCAAACTCATGTGTGAATCCGATCCCGAGACGAGAATGTCGTATACTGACCGATCCATTGCAATTCAACGGTCGTAGTCGCTCCATGGCGATTTTTTGCAATGATAATTTCCGCCACATTCTTCGCATCACTCTCAGCATCATAGTAGTCATCGCGGTAAATGAACATTACAATATCTGCGTCCTGCTCGATTGCGCCGGATTCACGCAAATCAGAGAGCATGGGACGCTTATCGGCACGCTGTTCAGCAGCGCGTGACAGCTGCGACAGGCACACAACCGGAACATTCAGTTCCTTTGCCATGATTTTCAGGCTTCGGGAAATCTCTGCAACCTCCTGCACACGATTTTCATTGCGCTTTCCGCCTGACTGCATGAGCTGGATGTAGTCAATGACGATAAGACCCAAATTTTCTCCTAGGCGACGGCATTTTGCCTTAATTTCTGCCACCGTAATGGCAGGGTTATCATCTACATAGATATGGGTCTTTGCGAGCACACTGGTTGCACGCGCAATCTTCATCCAATCCTCCTGCCCCAGATTGCCTGTTTTGAGCTTATGGGAATCCAAAAGCGCTTCACTGGCAAGAAAACGTGATGCAAGCTGATCCTTACTCATTTCCAACTGGAATACCACAACATCCTTATCAGATGCCTTGGCGGCCCCCAATGCGATATTGAGTGCAAATGCTGTCTTACCCATACCCGGACGCGCCGCCACCAAAATCAAGTCTGACTTGTTCAGACCGGTCAGTGCCTGATCCAACTCACGAAATCCGGTAGAAAGCCCCGGAATATCGCTGTCTGAACGACTGCGTTCGTCCAGCTGTGCATAAAGATCCATAATGACAGATTTGATGTGGGACAGTCCCTTGATTTCTCTGCCCTGCCGCACATTATAGATTTTTTGCTCTGCCAACTCCGCAATTTCAGAAGCAGCACCCGCACCAGTCAGGGCAAGCGTCTGGATTTCTCCCGCAACCTCTGCAATGGCGCGCAGCATACTCTTGTCACGCACGATTGACGCATATTCCTTGACATTGGCAGAAGTCGGTGTGACCTCCATCAGCTGCATCAAATAGGCACGCCCACCAGCTTCATCATAATATCCCTGTGCCTTGAGCCGGTCGAGAACGGTAACTGGATCAATTTTGAGCGCACTGTTGAACATCGAATAAATGGTCTCAAAAATGCGCTGGTGCTCCTCAGCATAAAAATCCTCCGGGCGCAGCAGTTCAATGACCTCCGCAACGCAGGCAGGGTCGATCAACATAGAGCCAATTACCGCCTGCTCCGCCTCTAGGCTCTGCGGCAATTGCCTTGACAGCAGTTCATCTGCCACAGCTTGTTCCTTCCTTTCCGGATTATGCTTCTACCACGTCCACTGTAATCTCTGCAACAATCTCAGGATAGAGTTTTGCCTTTACAATAGTTGTTCCAAATGTCTTGATTTGTTCCATCACGATTTTATTCTTTGGAACATCTATGTCATGCTGCTTTTTGAGGCACTCAGATACCTCCTTTGCAGTCACTGCGCCAAACAGTCTGCCGCCAGAGCCGCCCTTTGCGGGAACCTTTACGCGCACTTCCTTAAGCTTTGCAGCATACTCCTCAGCCGCTGCCTTTTCTACTGCCGCCCGATGTGCAGCTGCTTCATCAGCCTGACGCTTCAGGTTCATATTATCTGCATTCGCAATCACAGCAAGTCCGCGCGGCAGCAGAAAATTTCTGCCGTAGCCCTCGCTCACATCGATCATTTCTCCCTTTTTTCCCTGACCTTTCACGTCTGCTTTGAGAATAACTTTCATTGTAAAAATCCTCCGTAATTCTTAAAATAACTGTTATATTCTGAAATAGGTATAACCAAATTATTAATTATCGCCGTCCTCATTTTCCTGATAACGACGAATTGCATTTTCTGCATCTGCCTTGACCTCACGCACCGAACCATGCATGATTTGTGCACCTGCCGAAGAATGGTTGCCTCCGCCGCCCAGCTGCTCCATGAGAAGCTGTACGTTAACCGTGCCATTGGAGCGCGCCGAAACCAGCACATCGTCTCCTGCGCGGAATACGACAACCGAAGCATTGACGCCATTGATTTTGAGCAGACTGTCTGCCGCCTTGGCCGCTGTCACACGATCTACCTCTTCCTCTGTCACGGCAAGCACAATGCCCTCACCGCAATCCGCTGCCCCCGCAATGATACGCTGCTGGGCAATGTATTCATCAAAGTTCGACTGGAATAGTTTCATGACTTCTCCCATATCAGCGCCCGCACGTTTGAGATACGCCGCCGCTTCAAAGGTTCGTACACCAGTCTTAACCGAAAATCCCTTGGTATCGAGATACAGCCCAGCCAGCATACATTCTGCCTCTGCCTTTAGAATATCGCTTGTTGGAACCATATATTGCAGCATTTCACTTACAAGCTCACAGGTAGATGACGCATACGGCTCATGCAGATTGAGCGCAAAGTTTTCGATATAGCTTGCTGCACGACGATGGTGATCAATGACCGCAACCTTATTGATGGACTCCAGCAGCGGCAAAGATTCCACATAATCCGGACGATTGGTATCGACCACAATGAGCAGGGTGTTAAAATCGCACTGTACCATGGCTTCATCTGGACTCATGAGCAAATCCTCATACTCCGGTACTGCCTTGATTTTTTCAATCAGGTTCTGTGCCATCGTCTTATCCTGATTGATGACGATATGTACCGGCTTTTCCCGATGACGTACCGCACATGCCATACCAACCGCTGCACCAAAGGCATCCATATCACTCATTTTATGACCCATAATCATAACCTGAGAGGAATCCCGAATAAGCTGTACGAGCGCATTCGCCAGCACACGGGACTTGACCTTGGTGCGTTTTTCCAACTCCTTGGAAAGTCCACCAAAAAAGTCGAAATTGTAGCGTGTCTTGATGACTGCCTGATCACCGCCGCGAGACAGTGCCATGTCAAGAGCAACACTGGCGTTACGCCAATTTTCCTCATAGCTTTCGCCATCCTTGCCAATGCCGATAGACAGCGTTGCGACAATACCTGAACGGCTTTGAATACTGCGTACGTCCTGCAAGACACTGAACTTTTTCTCCTGCAACTTTTCAAATTGCGCTTCTTCCAGTACAAAAATATACTTATCGCGGTCATATTTACGTAAAAGTGCCCGACTATCCTGTGTCCATTCCCCGATTTTACGGTTAATATCTGCCATCATGCTGGATTTTTCTAAATCCGTTGCTTCTTTTATAAGTTCCTCATAGTTATCGATTGAAATGATTGCAACCACTGGACGGCTTCGGCTGTAAGCATCACGCATTTCGATGAGCTCTGTACAGGGTACGAAATAGATGAGCATCAACACTTCTTCCGGATGATTTTTGTCCGCTGACAACAGATTTCCAAATGCCCAAAATACATTCTTTCCGATGCGTACCTCTCCCGGATACTGTGCCTTCCCCTCCACAAGCCAGTGGGTATCAAAATCGGGAGCCAACTCCAGCAGATTATCGCTGAGTGCAGAATCAAAACATCCTGTACTTTCTGTAAAAGCGTCATTTGTCCAGATAATTTCTCCGGTTGCAGCCTGTACAATCACCGTTGGCATAGGAAAATGTGTAATAGATGCCTGCGCAGCGTCTCCAACTGACAAAGTAACTGTCTGCATATATCGAATAATATCCCTGCGGCGGGTGCGCTCCCGATAATGATATGCCAAAAACAGAAGCCCATCCAGCGCAATGCCGATAATAGCAATCGCCACAGAAATATAGGCACATGCCACAGAAAACAACAAAAAAACCATAAAATAGACCTGATAACTCGGTTCTAATAGTTTTTTTAGTCGCTTATCCAAAGCAAAATCCCCCCTTTGCACATAATTATACAGGTATAGTATAACAAACTGCTGGGATATTGTAAACGATAACTTGTCTTTTCCATACGAATATGTTATTGTATCAATATCCTTATTCCCCACTGGAGGTATTCTTTATGCAATTTAGATTCTATCATACCAACTATAACGTCCGCGATTTGGAACGCTCCCTCAAATTCTATGAGGAGGCACTGGGTCTCACTGAACAGCGCCGCATCGATGCAGAAGACGGTTCTTTTATCATCGTATATCTTGGGGACGGTGTTTCTCCGTTCTGTCTGGAACTGACGTGGCTGCGCGACTGGGAGCGCGATTATAACCTTGGCGACAATGAGTTTCATCTTGCATTCCGCGTGGATGATTACGATGCAGCATATGCAAAGCACAAGGAAATGGGCTGTATCTGCTTTGAAAATCCTTCCATGGGCATTTATTTCATCAGTGATCCAGACGGCTACTGGCTGGAAATCGTACCTACACGAAAATAAACAACTGCCTTGCTGGCAAAAACAAAGGTGCATACCGCTTCGGTATGCACCTTTGTTTTATGTCTATGCAATAAAATCCTCTATACGCTCTGTTCGTATACCAATGTATTCCTCACAATCCTTTACAGAAACCAAGCGGATATACCTAGGCGATTCTTCATCACTCTGTCCACCAATCAACAAGTCATAATCTCCATAGGAATAAATCCCAAAAATCTCTCCAACTTAAATTTTCTGTTCACAAGAATAATTTAGAACAATCGCAAATCGGTCATTCTAAATAGGCATAACCACAGAGAAAAGCAATCCATGAGAAACTATTATCTGTCTGTCCACGAGTCAAACCTTGTTACTATTTGAGGGTCATATAGCGGACAGCCAAACTCCCGTAAAACATCCATAAGTGTATTCATATCCTCGCCTTGCATCCCATAACAATCAAATCTTACAATTTGTGGGGTTGTAAAAATCTGAAAAGCGCCTCTTCCTTCTTTTTCATAATTATTACAATCCAAAGCCGTCCAATCAGAAAAGACGAAAGCAATTTTTTGATGATTTCTTCTATTGGAAGATTCTCTAAACCTTCTACCACTTCCCCATTACAGCATGCCAGTTCATAAACACGCGTATCATCATGAACGGCATCTTTTTTATATTTCCAAAAACTTAAATCCATACTCATTTTACGGTTCTCCTTATTGATTACTTCTTTCGATTTTCCGATTGATTCAGCCTATTTTATCATGCAAATATAAGCTTTTCAAATATATATGCAACACCTAACCCCTTCTAAGAAAGCATCTAAAATACAAAACATCTATTTGCAAAAATGCTATCATAAAAGACAAAAGCGACGAACAGATTGAACCTGCTCGTCACTTTTTAAGTGCAGCGCTATTCTATTGCTCCTGCTTTTCTTCTTTATTTCACCATAAATCCATTTGGCAGTCGGCGGCCATCTCGATTGCCCGTAGAGGTCGTCGGCGAATTGATGACACGCCCCTGATAATACATGACAGAGGAAGAACCGCCGTCCAAATTACATGCCTGCACAGCGCCATAGTCCCATAGGATATCACGGCAGTCCACACCACGGTTTCCCATAGAACCACCCTGATTTCTTCCATTGATAACGAGCATCAGAACACTTTTATCCTCTTTCTGCCCAATCGCGGTACGCGGCTGCAAGCTGTTGATCGAACTAAGCTCCTCGATTTTCTGACCATTTACAATAAGGGCAGGACCAAACTCCACGGCATCGACCATCTGCTCTGCTGTTGTCGTATCGCCAATCAGGAAGCGATGCTCAGCATCAAATCCAATGATCTTATACCCATGCCCGAAGGCACCCTGAAGCTTTTCTCCGTCCTTCTTTACATAACCATATGGTGTACCGCCCTCTGCCGCCTCACCGTTGTCAATAAAGCCTGATGCGTTGATGCCCAAAATAGCTCCATTGTATTCGGCAAGTTCTGGCATACGCTGTCCTTCACGTTTTCCCATGCCCTTGCACAGCCCAAGTTCCACACGGGAAGGGTCTTTTACGATTGCAAGATATCCAGTATATTCGGTTCCAAGTGTGCCTTCCCGATTCAGTTCCACGATCATCAAATCCTTTTGCGTATTGATCGCAACGACTTTATCTCCCTGCTTCGTTACAATTCCGGTGTCATCTTTCTTTTCGCACCAGTCCATATTGATTTCTTCATATCCATTTTCTATGTACTGCGGATGTTCCGCAAAGAAAGTCTCCGCACTTTCCCGTTCCAGCTCATCAAACAGCGCATAGAACTTATCCTCCTCTGAGAGGTTTTCGTCTATCAGCGGGGCAGTCGGCTGCTCCGGCTCCACCCAAACAGACTGAATATCCTTCTGACTCTCAAACATCTGCTTTCGCGCCTCAACCACCTCAGTCACCATATCTTCTGGAAAAAAAGCAGTTGCCAGCCACTGATGCGTCATGGTTTCCATTGCAGTGGAAATCCATAAAGTCCGCAGTTCTGTCACAAGAGCATTGGTACTATACACAATAAATGGATAAAATACAGTCAGCCCCAAAAGCAAAATAATCGTAAAAAACAGCTTGATTCGCCGTGACACACTCATGCGCTTTTCTCCTCTCTCTTACCAAACGGGCAGGAAAATTTTACCCACGCGCACGGCCACGCCCCGAGCGTGTCTGCGATTTTCTCTGTACCTTACCCATTCCTGCCTGATGCGCCTGTGCAGATTTTTTCTGCCCTGCCTGACGCTTTTGCGCTGATATGGCGCCCTTCTTCTGCACAGCCTCGCGCGTATGCGCTGCCTTTTTCTTTTGCTCAGCCGCACGTTCTGCAAGTTTTGCCTCCACCTTAGCACGGATTCGTGCTGCGGTGCTCGGCGATAGTGGACGCCCTGTTGGTGGTGTCATCACATCCACACGGGTTTCCGGCTCATAGTGCTTCTTTCGTTGGTCTGATTTCGATGCGCGCAGATTTGCGCGTCCTGCCTCATTTTGTACGGCACCACGCTTTTGTGTGCCCTGCTTCTTGGGCTTGCGTGTATCTTGTGCTGCGGCACCACGCTTTGGTCGATCCGCGGTCTTTTCACCCCGAGGTTCTACCTGATTTCTGCGGTTCGGCGCTTCTGACGCTGCCTTATGCGAACGTTTCTTTGTCTGATGACTTCTTTCACTTCTTACAGGGCGTTCAGGCGGAAGGGTCGGATCATGCCTCACATAGCGCGCTGCACTCTGTGCTTCTGCCATAGAAATCCCAGCTGGCGGTTCCAGCGCTGGAATATTCACCCGCGTCAAGGCTTCAATGTCCTTGAGATATGGCAATTCGGAGGGATCACAAAAGGAAAGTGCTGTCCCCTCCTGTCCGGCTCTGCCTGTTCTTCCGATGCGGTGTACATAAGTTTCGGGCACATTGGGCAAGTCGAAATTGATTACAAGCGGCAACTCACTGATATCAATACCACGCGCTGCAATATCGGTTGCCACCAATACCGGCATTTTATACTCCTTGAAGCGCTTGAGTGCATTCTGCCGCGCATTTTGCGACTTATCCCCATGAATCGCCTTGGCTTGGATACCTGCCCGTGATAAGTCACGTGCAACACGGTCTGCACCATGCTTTGTTCTGGTAAATACCAAAGTCTGCGGCAGATTACGTTCCTTGAGGATAACCTTTAGCAACTCACGCTTTGCCTGCTTTTCTGCAAAGTATACCCCCTGTTCAATGCACTCTACCGGAGTTGCTGCCGGCTTAATGGCGATACGCTCGGGCTTATAAAGCAGGGTCTGGGCAAGCTCTGCAATTTCCTTTGGCATAGTCGCGGAAAACAGCAGTGTCTGTCTCTTTCTTGGCAAAAACGCAATGATACGCTTTACGTCGTTGATAAACCCCATATCGAGCATCTGGTCGGCTTCATCCAAAACGAAACATTCCACAGCACCGATATCGATCAGGTTCTGCCCCATCAGATCCCATAGGCGTCCCGGGGTTGCAACGAGGATATCAACGCCATTTTTGAGCGCTTCCACCTGAGGATTCTGTGATACACCTCCAAAAATCACCGTAGATATCCGCCCTGTATAGCGGCCATACTGGCACAGATTTTCATATATCTGTAAAGCCAGTTCCCGTGTGGGAGTCAAAATCAGTCCACGTATCGGTCTGGCTTCTCCTTGCACAGGACGTCCCATTCTTTGCAGCATCGGAATGGCAAAAGCTGCTGTCTTTCCGGTACCTGTCTGTGCACACGCCAAAAGGTCACGTCCTGCCAAAACGGCAGGGATCGCTTTTTCCTGAATGGGGGTCGGTGTTTCATACCCGATCTCCTGAATCGCCTTTTGTATAGATGGGTCTATTTGTAAATCTTGAAATCTCATGGATACTCCTATCATAAATGCCGGTTTCCCGACAGCTTTTAACGAAACCATTGGGTTTCCCTTGTAAATATTGTACTGTCTGTGCTATAATAGAAAGCCATACAGATACTTTACCTGTGAAACCACTGTGAGGTGAAAGAACAAATTATGCTACATACACTTGTACATGCGCTCGAACATGCCACTCTGGATGTCCTGCAAGCGCTTCCCATTCTGCTCATTGTTTACGCACTGCTTTATTGGGTAGAAAACCGTTTGCGTTCCACACCTGCTTTGCTTGAAAAAGCGGCAGAATTTGGTCCGGTTGTGGGTGCACTTTCTGGTCTCATTCCACAATGTGGCTTTTCTGCCGCCGCATCTGCACTCTTTGTAGATGGATATTTGGCACCTGCAACACTTGTTGCAGTCTTTCTTGCGACTTCTGATGAAGCACTTCCGGTGCTGCTCTCAGAAGGTGCCTCCGGCTCTGCAATCGCCACGCTGTTTATTTCCAAATTTGTGCTGGCAGTTGTGGGCGGCTATGCCCTGCGAATCATCTGGGGAAAGAGCCGCAATCAAAATTACGAAATCGAAGTAAATATCGATGGAGGCTGCGGCTGCGGCTGTGACAGCGGGCCGATTCGCGGTATTTTGGGTCGTACCCTCAGCACAGTTGGCTTTTTGATTGGCATTGGCTTTCTTTTAGATCTTGCCATTCATTTTATCGGCACAGAAAATCTGTCTGTGCTTATGCTGAAAAACAGTATTTTGCAGCCAATCATCTGTGCATTTATCGGACTGATTCCAAGCTGTGCGATTTCTGTCCTGCTCACTCAGCTCTATACCAGCGGTGTGATTGGCATGGGCAGCCTGATTGCCGGTCTTTCGACAGGCGCAGGTTTTGGGTACATGATTTTGCTCAGCAGCGAAAACGGACGCAGACGCGCCCGCCCTGTAATTGCTGCTACACTCATTCTATCCATTGTAGGTGGTCTTGTTACATATTTCCTATTTGATTTATAAGCATTGCGTTGGAATTTGGGACGGCATACGCCGTCCCTTTTTGTGCCTGTGAGCCAAATCTGACACACTTTTTACTCACTGCGCAGCAAGTCCATAGCATCTGCTGCCCAGTTCATATCGATTTTAACGAAATCTCTCGGTGTATATAAACGTTCCTGCACATCCAGCAGGATACGCTGATAAGTTTCGCCCGACATAGCGACATACTGCTCTGCACCGTCGGATAAAACGGCCGCAAAGCGAAAATCTGCTGTCCGCGTATCGAGGTCATGATATATAAGTTCCACGACATCCAAATCATGCCCCAGCTGCAAAAACAGAATCAGCTTCATGATTTCAACGGCACGGTCATCCAGCCCGCGTTCCAAAATCTGTATTTTTTCACGAAAAGAATTGAGATCATCGACATACCGCAGTGTATAACCTGCAAGCGGGTCAAAATGTCCAGTTTCCGGTTTTTTGCCGTCCGGAGCCAGCCAAACCATGAACTGCCCTGAAATATCATGATAGAGACACGGATCCTCAACCAGCATGGTCGTGCCGCAGTTTGGGCACTTCCAGCGAAACAGCGAAAGATCCTGCACCTTTGCCCGAACTGACGGATCGCGGTCCGGACTGATGCGCGTCAGCGGCACACGCTCGCACTCATTTTGACAGTGCGGACATTCAATGCGTGCTTTTGCCATGTTTTCCTCCTTACCGGAATTGCTTACAGCTTCTTGTTATACTGTGCACGGAATTCCAGAAATTCATCATAGGAACATTCCTTATCAAGCACACCATCTTCGCGCAGTTCAATAATACGATTTGCAATCGTGTTCATGAACTCATGGTCATGGCTTGCAAAGAGCACATTGCCCTTAAAGTCTGCAACGCCATTGTTGACTGCCGTAATGGATTCCAAATCGAGATGGTTGGTCGGCTGGTCAATGACAAGCACATTTGAACCGAACAGCATCATGCGCGACAGCATCATGCGCACCTTTTCACCACCCGACAGAACATTGACTGGCTTGTATACATCATTGCCCGAAAACAACATACGCCCCAGAAAACCGCGAAGTGTAGACTCCAGCGTATCCTTAGAATATGGTGCCAGCCAGTCAAGCATATTCTCGGTATGTCCATTAAAGAATTCCGAGTTATCCTTTGGAAAATAAGACTGTGATGTAGAAATGCCCCACTTAAATGTGCCCTCATCTGGCTCCATTTCTCCCATTAGAATTTGGAACAGCGTGGTCATTGCAAGCTCATTTTCCGAGATAAAGCCAATCTTGTCACCCTTGCGCACAATAAACGATACATTATTGAGTACCTTGAAGCCGTCTACGGTCTTAGAGATTCCCTTGACCTCCAAAATATCCTTTCCAGCTTCTCTGTCCATCGTAAATCCGACCCATGGATAACGGCGGGAGGACGCAGGCAGTTCTTCAACACTCAGCTTTTCAATGAGCTTCTTTCGGCTGGTTGCCTGACGCGACTTGGACTTATTTGCAGAAAAGCGCTGAATAAAGCTTTGCAGTTCCTTGATTTTCTCCTCATTTTTACGGTTCTGGTCACGTATCATACGCTGTACCATCTGTGAGGACTCATACCAGAACTCATAGTTACCGACATAGATCTGTACTTTTCCAAAGTCGATATCGACAATGTGAGTACATACATTATTCAGGAAGTGACGGTCATGAGAAACCACAATCACCGTACCTTCAAACTCAAGCAGGAAATCCTCCAGCCAGTGAATCGCGTCCACATCCAAATGGTTTGTTGGCTCGTCCAAAAGCAGGATATCCGGATGCCCAAACAATGCCTGTGCAAGCAATACCTTTACTTTTTCCGAGTCCTGCAAGGTACGCAGCGGACGATAAAGCACCTCAGCCGAGTTCAGCCCCAGCCCCTCGAGCAGCTGACTTGCCTCTGTATCTGCATTCCAGCCGTCCATCTCTGCAAACTCTGCTTCGAGATCTGCCGCACGGTTTCCATCTTCCTCCGTAAATGGATCATGGGTATAAAGCTCATCCTTTTCCTTCATGATTTCATAAAGACGCGGATTACCCTGAATAATAGTATCGAGTACGGTAAAATCATCATAAGCAAAGTGATCCTGCTTAAGAACGGACATACGTGTATTTGGCTTGATCGAAACATCGCCCGTGGTAGAATCCAGTTCACCAGACAAAATTTTCAGGAATGTAGATTTTCCCGCACCATTCGCACCGATGACACCATAGCAGTTCCCCTCCGTGAATTTAACATTCACGTCCTTAAACAGCGGTTCCCCGCTGAAATTTAAGCTGACATTCGATACAGTAATCATAGTTCCTCCCAATTACATTATTACAAATCAAATTATATTATACCACAGCGGCATGAAATGGAAAACCATTCTCACCGCATTGTGCCCCGCTGGTGGTATCATCATGAAATATCCAGTTAATAGTCGCTCATGCGACTTATTATACCACAGTGGCACGAAACAGAAAGTCACTCTCACTAAATTGCGCGCCGCTGATGGTATCATCGTGCAATATCCAGTATAATAGTCGCTTGTGCGACTATTATACCACAGCAGCGAGAACTTGAAAATGCTTTTCTCCGTTTCATGCGCCGCTGATGATCTCATCGTAAAATATCCGGCATCATAGCTGCTTGTGCGACTTTTATGATACCACAGCGGCATAAAACAAGAAGCCACTCTCACCGCATTGTTCCCCGCTGATGGTATCATCGTAAAATATCCGGTATCATAGCTGCTTGTGCGACTTTTATGATACCACAGCGGCATAAAACAAGAAGCCACTCTCACCGCATTGTTCCCCGCTGATGGTGTCATTGTGAAATATCTGGTATCATAGTCGCTTGTGCGACTTTATGATACCACAGCGGCATAAAACAAAAAGCCACTCTCACCGCATTGTTCCCCGCTGATGGTGTCATTGTGAAATATCTGGTATCATAGTCGCTTGTGCGACTTTATGATACCACAGCGACGTAAAACAAAAAGCCACTCTCACCGCATTGCACCCCGCTGATGGTGTCATTGTGAAATATCTGGTATCATAGTCGCTTGTGCGACTTTATGATACCACAGCGGCATAAA
>JAGZIY010000002.1 GCA_018365995.1 Butyricicoccus pullicaecorum
AAAATCATTTCTCTCGAAACTTTTCACTTGGTTTTGCTGTCCAACTGGTCAGCTTAACTATAATATCACAACACACTCCCTGTGTCAACCTGTTTTTTAGTTTTTCTTAAATTTTTATTTCATGTGCACATGTGTAAAAGCTGCGCACACGTACCCCCTTTATAAAATTTTATATACGCCACAGGCGCGAGATACTTTTCGGCAGGCGGAGAGCCAGCCTCCATGGAAAACGCCCCTTCTCCCCCTGCCCTGATAACATCATGTGGTAAGAGCAAAAGATTTTTAAATCTGCATTTACTCCTTGAAAATCGCAAGAATATCCTCTGGTCTGGCAAACCGATAATCACACTCTAGCTCTGGTTCATGTGTCCCCCACAAAGCCAATCCACTGTGCGCACCTGCCGACTTTGCACATTGCATATCTACTGCACTATCCCCAATATACAGTACCTGTGCTGGTTCCACCTCTAAACGCTTTGCACACTCCAAGAGGGGGTCTGGTGCGGGTTTATGCTGTACAGTATCCTCTTGACAGACTATTTCTGCAAAAGCCTGTAAAATTTGATGCGCACACAAGCCGACCCGAACACCTCCGATATTTCGCGATGTTACAATACCCAAGCGTATTTTCAGCGTATTTAGCTTCAAAATAGTTTCTTTTATACCATCAAACATCGGCGTTGTCTGCAACGCCTTTACCGAAGCATCATACCAACGCGGCCATACCCATTCCATTTGCTCTGCATCACAGCCCAAATACTGCATGGCTTGCGGACCTGTCATACCAAATGTACTTGAAAGTTTTTCTTCTGACGGATATTCTCCTGTCGCCTGCTCAACCAATGCTGCCAATGTTTTGCGCTCGTGCAATTCTGTATCAAAGAGAGTACCATCAAAATCAAAAACCACTGCTTTATAACAAGACATCAAGTTTTCTCCTCCTGTCCATCTGCTTACTCGTATCATAACACAAAAACACAAGGTTCATCAACTATCATTTGACGCAAAAAGGAGCAGCTAAAGCCACTCCTTTTTTCAAAATCAAATCTTTACATATATGTTACGCAGCCATATCAGTTGCATTCTCAAGTTCTGCCGGTAGCTCAAAATCTGGAGCACTGTCAAAGTTGGAACATGTCATGCTGATCTTCGCCTTTGAAACCTGCATAGACACACCTTGCTCGGCAGCACCTGCCGCCTTCAGAGCACTATCCATAATGCCGCTGAGCATTGCAGTCATATCCATTTCATACTGAACCGGATATCCTTCTGCACTCACCCAAACAGTCATTGACATGTCGCCTAGATTCGACAACATCTTTTCAACATCATCTTCAGTCGCACCAGTTGCCGCAAACTGTTCAACCATATTCATGATACCACTTTCTTCCAGCACTTCTGCCAGCTTATCGCCCTTGATTACACCAGAAATCTTGGTTGCGTCCGTGCCATTTACCTGCTCAGAGCCTGCTTCCTTAAAGTCGCTCGCGTTATCAAGATATAAATCCATGGTATCCTGTACGTCGTACATTTCCATGCCTTCTACATCCGCACTTTGCTTGACCCACTGCCCATTCATGCCAACATAAACAAATGCCTCGCCATCAGTCTCCTGCATATACATTTCTGTTTCCTGTTTACCGCCCAAATCTCCCATGTCAACGGTCACTTTTCCTTTGGCTTTCATCGGATTTTGAAATACGTCCATATCCATATTGATTGCATAAGTCAAATCCTGAGATTGATCCGCAACCTTCATGGACATATCAACATCCTGCTGCATTGAAATCGAAAAATTCTTTACTGCATTGAGTTTTTCGACAGCCGCTGCAACCTGTTCTGCTGGCGTCTTTCCCTTTGCCGCATCGCCTCCTGCATTTCCGCCATTGCTGCTGCAAGCAGCCAATGAGAAACAGAGTGTCATTGCAGTCAAAGCTGCTGTGATTCGCTTGGTCATGTTCATAAATTCTTCCCCTTTCGTCCCTATAATAGGATCCTATTGACTTCAGCCGTACATTCTTTATGCACGACTCCACTGTACGCCTTGGCGTGTATCCTTAATTACAATCCCCATTTCATTCATGAGATAGTCACGAATTCGGTCAGCCTCTGCAAAATCCTTGTTCTTTTTTGCCGCGGTACGCTGGGCAATCAGTTCTTCAATTTTTGCAGTATCGAGATCTCCACTCACTTCTTCATGTTTCTGAACAATATTCAGCACACCAGTCAGCTCCATAAAAAGGTCGTAAGCTCCCTGCAAATATGCACGACTTGCATCTGTATGACTTCCCGAATACGTATTGATATCGCGCATCAATTCAAAGATGGCGGACAGTGCATTTGCGGTATTCATATCGTCATCCATAGACTCTATGAACTTCACTTTATACTGCTGGAGCGCCGACAGCATTTCCTGTTCTTCCTCAGTCAAAGCATCTCCCTCAGCCTTCGAAATGCGGAATTCCAAGTTGTTCCGTGCCTCATACAAGCGCTCCAATGATACCTGATTCATTTTCAGGATTTCTTCAGAGTAGTTGAGCGGCGTGCGATAATGCGCTGACACCATGAATATACGTATGGTTTCATAGCCATATTCCTTTGCAGCATCACGCACCATAAAGAAGTTGCCCTTTGATTTGGACATTTTTTCGTTATCAATCGTCAAAAAGCCATTGTGCAGCCAGTAATTTGCGAAGGTACAACCATTTGCACATTCAGACTGCGCAATCTCATTTTCATGATGTGGGAAAGTGAGATCGAGACCACCAGAATGGATATCAATACTCTTGCCCAAATATTTGTTGACCATGGCAGAACATTCGATATGCCAACCCGGGCGCCCTTTTCCCCACGGCGCCTCCCAAAATGGTTCTCCCGGTTTTGCCGCCTTCCAAACTGCAAAGTCCATCGGATCTTCTTTTATTTCACCAACTGAAATGCGCGCACCCGCCTGCAAATCCTCAAGCGGCTGATGGGACAGCTTTCCATATTCCGGAAATGTTTTTGTACGGAAGTAAACATCTCCATTCTGTGCAACATACGCATTTCCCTTATCGATCAGGGTCTGCACGATCTCGATGATTGCATCCATCGTTTCTGTTGCACGGGGATGTACATCTGCCGGTCGAATCCCAAGCCCTTCTGCGTCTACAAAATATTCCTTGATATAACGATCCGCAATGACATCATAGGTGACACCCTCATCATTTGCTTTTTTAATGACCTTATCGTCAATATCTGTAAAATTCTGTACAAATGTCACCTTATAGCCACGATACTCAAAGTATCTGCGCAACAAATCAAACATAATGAACGGACGCGCATTTCCAATATGGAAATAATTGTATACAGTCGGACCGCAGGAATACATTTTCACTTCACCCGGTGTGATTGGTACAAATTCGTCCTTTTGACGGGTCAGGGTATTGAACAATTTCATTTCGTCAGTCTCCTTTATCTGCCATCTATATTACAACGAATGGCTTTGATATTTCGACGAATTTTCCGTCGTCAAAGCTGCCGCGTACTGAAAGCAGAAGCTGGTAATACACATCATATATCACAGCAAAATTCTATCTTCCCATATCTGTTCTGTGAATAATCTGAGTTTAGTATACGCAATCTTTACACGTCTGTCAATATCTTACCAGTCTTCCAAATGCAGGAAAACCAGCAGGCATACTGCCGCTGGTTTTCGACCTTGCATAATGCACGCATATTCAGCAATATTCTATATGATTTCGCCCAGCATGTTCTTCATTCTGCTGTTTCCGCTTCCATGCGGCCACAGACAATTTTCTCAGCTGTAATCGGAAGGGTACGCACACGTACCCCAGTTGCCCGTGCTACTGCATCTGCAATCGCAGGAGATGGTGTATTGATTACGATTTCACCTATTGACTTTGCACCAAATGGCCCTGTCTGCTCATAACTGCTTTCAAATTCCACCCGAATGGTTCCAATATCCAATCGGCTCGGAATCTTATATTGCAGGAAAGAATTCGACAGATTAGTACCGTCTGCTGCATACACAATATCCTCATAAAGCGCCATGCCGATTCCCTGCACCAAGCCGCCTTCGGTTTGCACCCGTGCAAGATTCGGGTTAATTGGTGTACCGCAATCCACTGCCGCTACATAGTCAAGCAGTTCTACCTTACCTGTCTCTAAATCCACCTCAACCTCACAGGCACCTGCCATAAACGGCGGCGGAGAAACCGGAGATGAATGGCTGACCGTAGCGGAAAGTGCTTCGTTGCAGTTGCACTGTCCACTATATGCAATATCAGACAAGGAAACTGAGCGGCTGTCCTCTCGAAGGTCATAAACACGCTCGCCATCAAAAGCAGCCGTTTCCTCATCAATCATCAGGATCTTCGCACCTGCACGAATAATCTTTGCACGCAGTTCCTCACATGCACGTACACAGGCCATACCTGTGACATACGTGGTTGCGGACGCATACGAACCAGAATCATATGGCGCCGTATCCGTATCCGAAGCATAAACTGCAATGTCTTCCATCCGGCACTCCAAACAATCCGCAGCCATCTGCGCCAAAATTGTATCGCAACCTGTGCCCATATCCGTACAGCCGATTAGCATATTATAGGTTCCATCGTCAGACAATCGAATGATGACCGCACCGATATCCACATTTGAAATTGCAGAACCCTGCATCGCCATCGCCATGCCCACTGCGCGGACACGGCCGTTCGGCATGACACGCGGCTTGATCTTATGATCCCAGTCAATCATTTCTCGCACACGCTGCACACAGCGGTCGAGCGCACAGGCAGCGGCTGTTTCTCCATAATACGCTGGCATGACCTGTCCCTCGCGCACCATGTTCTGCATACGCAAATCAATCGGATCACGTCCCAGCAAGTCTGCAAGTTCGTTGACAATGGATTCCACAGCAAAGGTTCCCTGCGTTGCACCATAGCCTCGATAGGCACCAGATGACATTACATTGGTATAAACAACATCATAGCGAAAACGGAATGCCTCCTGATTTCCGCTATAAAGCGGAATAGACTTGTGTCCGGACAAGCCAACAGTAGTCGGGCCATGCTCACCGAACGCACCTGTATTCGACAGGGTGTATAGATCGATCCCCCGAATCCGACCGTCACGCATTGCACCAATCCGTACAGTCACTTCCATTTCATGACGCGGGCTTGATGCAATCATAGACTCTTCCCGCGTGTAAACGATTTTTGCCGGACGTCCTGTTTTCATCGTTACGATTGCCGGATATACCTCGGTAACCACTGTCTGCTTTGCGCCAAAGCCACCGCCCAGCCGCGGTTTTACAACGCGGATCTTAGACTTTGGAATTCCAAGTGCAATGGACAAAATACGGCGTACATGGAACGGTACCTGCGTAGAGGAAATGATATTGAGACGCCCATAAGTGTCCAGCTGCGTAAAGGTACGAAAGGTTTCCATTGGGGTCTGCTGGTTTGCCTTTGTATGATAGGTTCGCTCAAGTACCACATCACAATCTGCCAAGACCGCTTCCACATCACCATGACAATCTTGTCCTGACGCACACAGGTTACGATGATTGTCTGCACCTACCGGACAATTTGCAACCCAATCGTCCTCCGGATGCACCAAAACAGGATGATCGATTGCGTGATGAAAGTCCAAAACTGGCTCCAACACCTCATATTTCACCTTAACAAGACGCAATGCGCGATCTACAGCTTGCTCTGTCTCACCCGCAACAATTGCAACTGCATCTCCAACGAAACGCACCCGCTGTTCCAAAATCAGGCGATCATAAGGAGACGGCTCCGGAAAGGTCTGTCCTGCCATAGTAAAACGATGGTGCGGCACGTCCTTAAACGTGAGTACACATACAATACCCGGGACTTTTTTCGCAATTTCCGTATTGATTTCCTGAATCAACGCATGTGCATGGGGAGAACGCAAGATCTTAACGATCAGGCAATTTGCCGGTGCGATATCATCCGTATAAACAGGCTGTCCTGTGGTGAGCGCTTTCGCATCGCTCTTACGCACACCAGTTCCTACATACTTCTGCTTCATGCTTCCTCCTTATCTGCCAAATACTTCTGAATGGCACGCAGTTGTCCAACATATCCTGTGCACCGACACAGATTCCCTGCAAGATAGCTGCGTATTTCCTCTTCAGTCGGGCGTTTGAGTTCGCGCAGCATTCCAATAATATTCATAATCAGCCCCGGGCTGCAAAAGCCGCATTGTTCAGCGCCCTCTCCTGCAAGATAACCGCCAATCTCCTCTGCTTCCTCCTGAAGCCCTTCCAGTGTCTCCACAGTTTTTCCATCAATACGCGCGGTCAGTGTAGAACAGGATAAAACCGGCTTACTATCCACCAATACCGTACATAATCCGCAATTCGAAGTCTCACAACCACGCTTGACAGAAAAGCAGCCTTTGCTTCTCAAATACTCTGTGAGCGGCTGTGCAGGAGATACTTCATCTGTATATCGCTGCCCATTGAGTGTATATGAAATTTTCATAGCTTACACCTCCTTCAGAGCCTGCACCGCACGACGCACAAGCACTCGACACAAATGGGTACGATATTCCGCAGAACCACGCAAATTTGAAGAAAATGTCAGTTCTTCTGCGCAGCGCTCTGCAAAAGCTTGCGCAGCTTCATCAATTTCTCCCACAACACGCTCTGCGCGCATAGGACGCGCCCCCACTGCAGCAACCCGCTGTTCCGCAGTCTCACAAACTGCAACTGCAAGCACAGGAAAATCTGTTGCCGCAGCACGATGTGATAGATAAACAGCCCTCTGCCCGTACTTTGGCAGACGAATTGCAGTCAAAATATCACGATCATACGGCATATGCACAAAGTCAGACAGCCGAACCATCCCCCCCTGATACAGCAGAACCTCTGCATCTAAAGCCAAGAACAAGGTCAAGGGGTCAGAGAACCCAAAACGTCCCCAAATACTGCCGCCAATTGTTGCACCGTTGCGGAACTGCACGCCAACAATTTGCCGTACACTTTCTGCAATACAGTCTCCAAAATATGCAGCGAGTCCTTCATGAGTTTCCATTTGGCGCAAGGTAACCATTGCACGCAATTCAAAGAAATCGTCTGTTTCTGTAATTTGATTGAGTCCTAAAGCGGACAAATCAATCGCGTTTGACATGACACGCTGACCCATTTTCAGCCAACCGCAGCCGCCGAGCACCGTACTCTTCGGCTTCTGGTTACATTCGTATGCCTCGTCCAGTGCAGACGCGACGATATAATTTTGCGTTGTGAACATATCTGCTCCTTTCGGAATTGTCTGCGATGTGCACAGCACATCTATTTATCACAAAAAAACTGCCGCCCGCGTCCTTCATATAAGTCCTACGCGCACGGCTCCTGCAATTTTATCTTAATTGTATCATCTTGTCCGCATGATTGCAATGCACATTTTCAACGGAAAATATACTTTGTTGGAGAAATTGGCAAAAACACAACCGTTTTACTCTGTACAATCCAAACATGAAACAGTATAATAAAGGTATTGCTGATGACTGGAGGAATCCCGACTTGAAAGACACAATCCAAAACAAGCTTTACCGCATTGCGATTCGGCTTGAAATACTGGTTGGACTTTGCATATTAATTGCAATTGCTGCTGCAACCTTCGGATTATTACTCGATATTCATTTATCGGCAATCATCTCTTCCCCAGAAATGCTGCAAAGTTATCTAACCACTGCTATGACCATCATCATCGGAGTCGAATTCGTCAAAATGATTTTCAGCTACAATATCGACACCGTGGTCGAGGTCATGATGCTTGCAGTTGCGCGGCAAATGGTTTTGACGCACACCTCTCCGACGGATAACCTCCTCACAGTTATTTCGGTCGCGTTCCTATTCATGATTCGAAAATTTCTATTCATACGGCAGCTTGACCATGTACACGCAGAACAGCCGGACTGCCTCTTTCCTTTTTTCAAGCGAAGAAATGCCAACACGGCACCCCCCTATACTGACAAAAATGATTCAGTCAACGATAGAAAGGATGACGAAACCACCCATGTTACCTCATGACCCTATGATTCTGCTCAGCTATGTCAACACCAAGCTGCGCGATGATTTCTCAGATCTTGATGACCTCTGCTCCGCACTCGAATTAGACCCTGCTGAACTGTGTGACCGTCTTGCGCCACTCGGCTACACCTATAACCACACACATAACCGTTTTCAGTGATACAAGGAGAGTTTTTCCATGCTGACAAAAATCGAAGCCGCCGCAAAGCAAGCCGGACAGATTCTACTATCTGCGCAGAATATTCGTAGCAGTGTCTCTCAAAAAGAGGGTATTGGCAATTTTGTTACTCACTATGATATTCAGGTACAGCAATTTTTGCGCGAAACTTTGTTAAATATACTGCCCGATGCACACTTTGTCGGAGAAGAAGATTCCGTGCATGAAGATGCGCTTGACAAACTCGCCTTTATTGTAGACCCTATTGATTGTACCGCGAACTTTGTTCGCAGTATGAATCACTCCGCAGTCTCGATTGCCCTTGCGCAGGACGGAGAACTCATCTGTGGTGTTGTATACAATCCTTATCGTGATGAACTTTTTTCTGCCCAAAAAAATCATGGAGCATTCCTCAATCATCAGCCCATCACGGTCTCAAGCCGCTCTTTATCTGACGGTATTTTTTGTTTTGGTACTTCCCCCTATGACCTTTCCCAGCGGGCTCGTACCTTCGAAATCGCCGGACAGCTTATGAATCATATGCAGGACCTGCGTCGATTCGGCTCTGCCGCACTCGACCTTACTGACATTGCATGTGGTCGGGTAGAGTTGGGTTTTGAATGTATCCTCCAACCTTGGGACTTTGCCGCCGGTGCACTAATCCTTTCCGAGGCAGGCGGCATTGCCACACAGCTGAACGGGGAACCGCTTACACTAAATCGCCCCTGCTCGATCCTGAGCGGAAATAAACAAGCCCATGCTGAATTTTTATCACTCCAACTTGATTTATAATTGATTTTTTCTTGTCCTCGAATTCGAGGACATTTTTTATTTTTTCACTTTTTCCGTCAATCCTCGAATCCCCTTTTGAGCATTATAGCCAATAGTCGTTTACAGATGTCACAACTTTACTCGCTCTGCACCCATGTTTTTTGCCTAATTGATTCAATTTTTTCCATTTTTTTGTATCTCATGAATTTTTTATGCACATCTTGCACAAAATTAATCTATACTTCTTGAACATTCTGTCAATAAGGAGTACAATAGCTAAACGAATAAAAATACCAAAATTCCACCATAAATCACCCATTTTCAGAAAGGATGTCTCGATTATGGATACATTTTCAACCTCATTTACCTTTAATGCCGGCTGGAACATGCTCAAGAAGGCGGGTGAAAATCGCTATTACCTCATCGCTCCAGCCAAGCTTCAGAGCGATTTGCGCACTGTACTCTCTGATGTTGTCAGTCAGCTTCTCGCAAACAAGCATGTTTCCATGCTGGCAGAAAGCAAGGAATTAAGCAACCTAAATATTTTGCGTTCAATCAGTCGGGAAAGCCGTATCTTAAAGCGCGGAGAAAACAGTGCATTATTCGCTGAACTAGACAGCGTACCATCTATTGATATATTCCGCAAACTCCCACACAATGGTCTGTTCAGCTTACGCTTTGCAGGCTTTCACGATACTATTCCACATGAGCTTCTGTTCTCTGGTATGATTGATTCCAATTGTCCTGCTGATATTGTACTGGACTGTACTTTGGTTCGCGATCGCTTGACCCTATGTATCAGCTTTAACCCAGAAAAAACAGATGAATGTGTTTTGGTCAATCAGGTACGGAAGGCTGTACAAGACTGTGGCGAATGTCTATATATTGATTTTGCATCGTAAACAATAGCGATATTTGCAAAGTATAATTATACAAGCTATGAGCATGAACTTCTCAGCTCATAGCTTTTTCTACCTCTAATTTCTAAAGAGCAACTGGTTTTCAGATGTGAAAACTATGATTACCTAGTTACAGTACGTGAATTCGACAACTGATATACAAAAAAGACCTGCCCTTTTTTTGAGCAGGTCTTTGAATATCTGTTTTCATTACTCTGCAGTGTAAGGGAGCAGAGCAACATGACGAGCACGCTTGATTGCTTCTGTCAGCTGACGCTGATGCTTTGCACAAGTGCCAGTCATACGGCGAGGCAGGATCTTGCCACGCTCAGACATATAACGGCGCAGCTTTGCTACGTCCTTGTAGTCGATAGCCTCTACCTTATCTACACAGAAAGAGCAAACCTTTCTGCGACGACGTCCTCCGCGCTGTGCACGCTCCGGACGTGGAGTAAATTCCTTTTTAGTCTCTTCCATTGTCAGGTACCTCCTTCTTCAAAAATCAAAAGGGAACATCCGAATCATCATCTGCAAGTTCTGCAAAATCCGAGCCACCGACCGGAAGGTCGAAGCTAGGTACAGGTGCAGCCTGACTGCCGGAGTCAAACCCCTCAGGACGGATTTGTGAACCCGAGTCATAACTTCCGAAGCCACTCGATTCGCGAGACTTTTTGGTCTCACCAAAGGAAACTTCATCCACATTGATCTCGATGGATACACGCTTATTTCCGTTTTTGTCTTCCCAGTTTCGAGACTGGATACGGCCAACAACGATTGCCATCATCCCTTTGGTAAACCACTGCTTTACAAATTCAGCCTGACGCCCCCATGCGACACAGTCGATGAAGTCGGTTTGGCGTTCGTTGTTTGGACCCTTGCGATCGCGATCGATTGCGAGAGAAAACGAAGCAACAGCGGTATTAGACTGCGTATGACGCAGTTCGGGATCACGGGTCAGTCGACCCATAAGAATCGCTTTGTTTAACACGTTGCAGTCACCACCTTAGTCCAGCGACACGATGATGGAACGCATGATGCCGTCCGTAATCTTGTAGATACGGTCAAGCTCAGCTGGGAAAGCAGGAGCGGACGTAAACTGAATCAGGGTGTAATAACCCTCATGCAGGTCATTGATTGCGTAAGCCATACGACGCTTGCCCCAATCTTCAACCTTGTCTACAGTACCGTTCGCTTC
Organism: Butyricicoccus pullicaecorum; assembly: GCA_018365995.1. Lineage (GTDB taxonomy): Bacteria > Bacillota > Clostridia > Oscillospirales > Butyricicoccaceae > Butyricicoccus > Butyricicoccus pullicaecorum_B. The sequence goes on from JAGZIY010000002.1 coordinate 11,085, forward strand.
TACGAGAGACTGGAACTTCTGCACCAGTGCAGAAATCTCCTCCTCACCGAGGGTGGGGTTGACAATGAAAAGAGTCTCGTATTTGCCAGTTACCTTTGCCATGTAATTGCACCTCCTTTTGGACTTTGGCCCATGACCCTTGTCATGAGCAAGGATACTCCCTATTATATCTAATTTTCATAGATTGTCAAGTAATTTTCTTAATTTTTTTCATTTTTTTGCTTTTCCTTATTGACTAACTTCCAGTTCTTGTGTTAAAATAGTCATGTTGCTAAAACTTCTCTGCTTAGGATTCCATATTTTGCTAGTATGGCTCAGTTGGTAGAGCAGCGCATTCGTAATGCGCAGGTCGTCGGTTCGAGTCCGACTACTAGCTCCAAAACCGTCTTTTCCGTGGAAAAGACGGTTTTTATTTTATCAACAATCACACGATTTCATTTCGCGCCTTGACAAAAAGAAGGTTACATTTTAAGGTCGGTCCAGTCTATTGCGGCAGGTAAACAAATCAGAACCCCTATTATTCCATCTGGCTTTTGAGGACACAGACCTTAAACACAGCGCCTTTCAAATTCGAACAAGAAACGAGGGATTTTCTATGGAATCTTTCACATGGACACCATCACCAGCACCACACGATGTCTCTCTGTTCTGCCGTCTAGTTACTGGTATACATCTGAAATTACCTGCACAAACCAAATTAGAGCTGCCTTCCGGTTCAGGGTTCTGGCTCATTGGGGTCACTGAAGGCAGCCTATTCACCGTTTTTGAAAATCATCCTTTTGCCCTCTCAGCTGGTGCTGCCATCGGTTTCTCATCGATCAGCCCATTTTCCGCACACGCTGAGCAATCAGTTTCTCTCATCGCGATTCTCATTTCGGGACAAGCTGTTGCACACATTTTGGGAACGACACTTTCATACAGCCCTTACTTTCCAAACGGCTGCGCTGCACTGTCCGAGCAAATCTATCCCCTGCTGCATCTGGCACATGAAGGACACCCATCTAATGGCGCGGCGGCAAGCGCCAGTGTTTTTACGCTCTTAACCCATCTGTCAGGTGCCAGTGCGCCTCCTGAAACCGCACGCACTTATCCCCCGCTTATTCAACATGCGATTGCAATTATACAACAGGACTTTGCGCATCTTTACGGCATTGAAGATCTTGCACAGCGTTTGGAGGTTTCTCCCTCCCACCTGATTCGAAAATTTTCTGCTGCTGTTGGTATTAGCCCCGGACAATATCTGACGCAGGTACGCATTCACTTTGCCAAGCGGCTCCTGCGCAGTGGTACGATTTCACTTGAGCTGGTTGCGACCTGTGCTGGATTTTCCAACGCAAGTTATTTTGGAAAGGTATTTCGCCGCATCACTGGAATGTCTCCCTCTGCCTATATTCGCACTGCCCCTCCGCTTCCCATCTCCGACTTGCCAGAGCTCTATCTGTAAACACACTCAGAATAAACTTGACATGTCCCAAAATCCGCGTATCATAAATATCGGTCATCAATTTTATTCCCTGCCGTTTTGGACATAGAAAGGATTCAACTTATGAAATTCCTCAAACAATTCAGTATTATTCTCGCAATTACATTTGCTGGTGAAGTTTTGCGTGCCTTACTGCCATTCCCAATCCCTGTCAGTATTTACGGGCTTTTGCTGCTCCTGTTTTTACTCACAACACACATTCTCCCCTTATCCGCCGTTCAAGATGCCGGAAAATTTTTGATTGAAATCATGCCTGTTTTATTTGTTCCTGCCGCAGTTGGACTATTAGACAGCTGGCCCAAATTGCAGGCAATTTTGCTTCCTGTTTCTGTAATCACTATCGTCACCACCATTTTCGTCATGGGTGTTGCCGGTCTCGTAACACAGGCTGTTCTGAACCGAGAAAGGAAGGAAAAGTAAAATGTCTGACATCTTGAGTTCTGCTGCATTTTTTGGTGTCATGATTAGCATCTTAACCTATGAGTTTGGTTTATGGCTTAAACAGAAAACAAAGCTTGCACTGTGCAATCCCCTATTGATTTCCATTATTCTTACCATTGCCACACTCCTTTTCCTTCGAATTGATTATGAAAGCTATCACCAAGGTGCCAAATACCTGAGTTATCTGTTGACCCCTGCCACTGTTTGTCTTGCGATTCCCCTTTACGAACAGCTGCATCTACTTGTCCACAACATCAAGGCTATCCTAATCGGGATTCTTGCAGGTGTTCTCAGCAGCATCGGCTCTGTATTTGCACTTTGTCTGGCTTTTGAGCTTGGGCACATAGAATATGTTACATTGCTCCCTAAATCCATTACTACTGCAATTGGTATGGGCATTTCGGAGGAACTCGGCGGCATTGTTACCATCACCGTATCTGTCATCATCGTGACCGGTGTGATTGGCAACATTCTTGCCGAAAGCATTTGCAAGCATTTTCGAATCACACACCCCATCGCCAAAGGCATTGCAATTGGCACGGCTTCACATGCAATTGGTACAGCCCGTGCACTGGAGATGGGAAAAATCGAAGGTGCAATGAGCAGCCTTGCCATCGCGGTTTCCGGTCTCATTACCGTTGGCGCTGCATCATTATTTTCCAACCTTATCTGAATATAGCAAAAAATATAGGATGCCGAAATACTTCGACACCCTATATTTTTGCTTTTATACCTTTTCGATATGCCAGATATCGTTTGCGTACTCCGCAATGGTTCTGTCAGAAGAGAACTTTCCGCTGTTGCAAATATTCATCCAGCGTTTCTTTGCAAAAATCAGCTGATCCTTATAATCTCTTGCAACCTGCTTCTTTGCCTCCAGATAACGCTCAAAATCCAGCAGCAAGAAGTACTGGTCAGGGCGATGCCAGCTTGCACCATACACAATAGAATCATGCAGTTCACGGAAGATGCCTGAACCACCGTCATTAAGTGTCCCGTCTACCAACGCATTGAGCACACGTTTGATTTTGTAATCATTGTGGTACATACCATTCGGATTGTAATGCTCCTGAACAGACTGGATCTCTTCTACGGTTGCACCAAAGATATATTCATTGATGCTGCCTGCCTCCTCAACAATCTCAATGTTTGCGCCGTCCAAAGTGCCCAGCGTCACTGCGCCGTTTGCCATAAGCTTCATGTTGCCTGTACCAGAAGCCTCCTTGCCGGCAGTTGAGATTTGTTCAGACACATCGGCTGCTGCAATAATTTTCTCCGCATAGGATACATTATAGTTTGCAAGGAATGCAACCTTGATTTTGCCACGTACGCGGTTATCTCGGTCAATAAGGTCTGCGACCTCGTTAATGAGCTTGATGATTCCCTTTGCACGCGCATAGCCTGGGGCAGATTTTGCAGCGAAGATAAAGGTCGTTGGAGTGAAGTCAGTGAGACTTCCCTCTGCAATTTCATAATACAACTCCAGAATTGCCAGAATATTCAGGAACTGGCGCTTATACTCGTGCAAACGCTTAATCTGTACATCAAAACAGGTATTCGGGTCGATAATAATGCCATCCTTCTTCTGTGCAAAATCTGCCAGCTTTTTATGATTTTCCAGCTTGATTTCACAGAGTTCACGCATGACAGCTTCATCTTCTACATACTTTTCCAGCTTTTTAAGCTGTGACAAATCGGTTTTCCAACTCTCATTGCCCAAAAGCCGTGTCAAAAGACTGGAAAGTCCCGGATTGCAAAGCGCCAACCAGCGTCTCTGGGTGATACCATTTGTCTTATTCTGGAAGCGCTCTGGATAAATTTGATACCAGTCACGCAGCACGTCATTTTTCAAAATTTCGGTATGCAGCTGTGCAACACCATTGACATAACGAGAACAATAGATTGCCATATATGCCATATGCACAACGCCGTGCTGCAAAATACGCATGGAGTATTCCTTATCGCCTGCAACACCCTTCTGATGCAGTTCTCCGCCCAGATACTGGTCAAGTTTTACAATAATATGGAATACACGCGGAATGGTACGCTCCATGAGATGCTGATTCCACTTTTCCAGCGCCTCTGCGAGAATAGTATGGTTTGTATAAGCGAATACCTGCTTACAAATTGCCAGTGCTTCGTCAAAGGACAGACCTTCCTTATCGGTCAGCAGGCGAATCAGTTCCGGAATTGAAATAACAGGGTGTGTGTCATTAAGCTGAATCGCATTCATTTCAGCAAAATGAGAGAAGTCATTTCCATATTTCTTCTTATATTTGCGGATAATGTCCTGCAAGGATGCTGAGCAGAAGAAATACTGCTGCTTGAGACGCAGGATCTTGCCATCATCGGTAGAGTCATTTGGATAGAGCACGCGAGAAATATCCTCTGCACGATTGCGCTCTGCGACTGCTGCATCATATTGCTGTGCGTTAAAAAGATTAAAGTCAAACGCCTGTATTGGCTCTGCCTGCCACAGACGAAGTGTACCAATATTATCTGTGCCGTATCCAATTACTGGCATATCATAAGGAACTGCTACAATCGTCTGGTCAGCAAATTCAACGCGAACCGATTCATCCTCTCGGCGCAGACTCCATGGATCACCATATCGCGTCCAGTCATCTGCCTCTTCTTTCTGACATCCGCCTTCAATTTTTTGCTTAAATAGACCGTACTTATACCGGATTCCATAACCATCCAACGGCAGATTCAAGGTTGCTGCGGAATCCAAAAAGCAGGCAGCCAAACGCCCCAGACCGCCATTTCCCAGTGCACAGTCCTCTATCTCCTCAAATGAATCCAGAGATGCGCCATTTTTTTCAAGCAGCTGAGAAACCTCCTCTGTCATGCCAAGACACAACAAATTGTTATAAATCATGCGTCCCATCAAAAACTCTGCGGAGAAATAATATGCATGACGTACATTCCGATGTTTTTCATCGCTGACCAGCCAGCGATCGGCAATACCTGCCATAATCGCATGAGATACCGCTGTATGCAGCTGATATGGAGTTGCTTTTGCGGGGGTTGTCTGAAATTCACTTTTGAGATACAATTCAATTGCTTCTAAAATTGCCTGCTTTCTTTTCGACATATACAATATCCCCTTTTCGAAAAATTTTTTTGGTTTATCGAAACCTATCGTTTGTTCATGATCGTTTTGATCGCCTGCTTTTTTATCATACCACAAAATGCAAAAAAAAATCAATCCTAAAGCGATTCTTAGGTATTTTTATTACAATGTGGACAAAATATCATAAAAGCATACACCTATTTTTATGCAAACAAAAAGCATGCCAAAGCATGCTTTTTGGCACATCATCATGATATGCGTCTTATACTAATTTAGTGACTTGTCTGTGATAAAATTTCATGCCGTTCCGCCTCCAAGTTCCACAATTGGATACGGATGCGTGCGATTGCATAATGGTCGGTCATTTGTTCCAGCAGCTGTGTCATAATATCAATCTGCTCCTGAATATAATGCGCATTTGATAAATTGCTGGTCGGAGTCATATCCGCTTCCCTCGCTTTCATTGGTCCGGTGGGCATAACCCATTTCGATTGTTGTCTAACACTACCAAATTAAACGATTTTATCAATTACATGATAGTCGTTTTCCCCAATTTTGTCAATACATTGCACAAAAGATTCTATATTATTACAGCCTTATTTTGAACTTACTACGTCTCACTATACAGATACACCAAAAAATATCCACACAATTTGCACAAAAATAACAATTGACTTCACCAAAAGAATAATATATACTATTATTGTAGATTATATCAAATATATCTTTCGTTTTTATACACATTTTTCGAGAAGGAGTTTTTATCATGGAATTGAATTTTTATATTTGTAATCACTGCGGTAATGTTGTAGAGAAGGTTGTTGACCATAAGATTCCGATTCTGTGCTGCGGCGAAAAGATGCAGCTGCTTGATCCAAGCATTCGTGATGGTGCTGGCGAAAAGCATATTCCGGTTCTCTCTATCAACGGTAATATTGTAAAGGTTTCTGTTGGCGAGGTTTCCCACCCCATGGAGGAAAAGCACAATATTGCTTTCATTGCACTGCATACCCAGAATGGCGTACAGCGCAAGAACCTCCTGCCGAGCGAAGCACCAGAGGCTACTTTCGCACTGGCAGACGGCGATCAGGTCATTGCAGTTTACGCATACTGCAATCTCCACGGCTTGTGGAAGACCGAGGCTTAATCCGAATATAAAAAATGGCTGTTCACACAAAGATGAACAGCCATTTTTATTTGATATAAACAGGGCTCAGATTCTTTTTGGATACTGTTTTTTATTCCATCGGCGCTGCCGCAAAAATTTGTGTAAACGGTTCATCATACACAGCATGCCCCGTTTCAATCGGCTGACCTTCCACTGTGATTGTCAAACTCTGTGCTCCATAATATGACAGAAAAGTATCTGCAACTGATGCCATTAGCATCGTTTCTCCCGCGGTTCCGTTATTTGCTACCGCATCTTCGAAAGCTTGATTCAAATCTAATGTCAAAACATTTTCTTCCTTGGAAAATGTCTTTACAGCTGTACCCTCTGGCAAGGCTCCCTGCTCTACCAGTGCAGAAATCAATGCCCCAGCCACATCTTCCTTTGCAATCGTAATTTCACATTCTGTCGGCTCCACATATTCTGCTTGGTCATCAGGCAAATATAAAGTGACAACCTCTGTCTTTTTTTCCTGCTCGGCTTGTTCTTGAGAACAGCCGGTCACACCCATTGCAATCAGGCAAAAACAAAGCATTGCTGTGAATAATTTTTTAAGCATCAAATAAACCTCCTAAAACCTCTTTTCATGATGAAAAAGTATCTTATTCGCGCTCTCACCGCGTTTCTGAATGGAAAAATAATGCGACTGTCCCAGGACCTGAGTGTGCACCGATGGAAGGTCCCACAAAATGAATAAGGCTATCCCGAACTCCAAGCTTGTCCGCAACCTGATTGCGTACATACTCAGCATCTTCTTTACAGTCTCCATGAGAAATAAAGACAATACCATCATATTGACTGCCCACCTGTGCCTCCATTCGGCTGACAAGTTCATCGAGTGCCCGCTTGCGTCCCCTCACCTTTCCGACTGGCATGAGTTTTCCCTCCTTGTCCACATGCAAAATGGGCTTCATATTGAGTGCTGAGCCAATAAAGGCTTTGGTGCGGGATACACGACCGCCCCGATAAAGATGGAACAGATCATCTACGGTAAACAAATGTCCAATATGCAGTTTATTTTCCTCGCACCATGTCGCAGTCGTCTCCAAACTGCAACCTGCATCTCTCATCTTGCAGGCATTATGAACCAAAAGTCCTTGCCCGAGAGAAGCTGACAAGGAATCAATTACAATAATTTTCTTATCTGGAAATTCCTCCCTCAGCTCCTCTGCGGCAAACATTGCGCTCTGACAGCTCCCACTGAGTCCTGAGGAAAATGCAATATGCAGCACGCCATCATGCTGTTTCAGCGCATCACGAAAAACCTCCGCCGCCGCTTCGGGATTGACCTGCGCAGTAGTTGGCATGGCACCAGCGCGCATTTTTTGATAAAATTCATGTTCCGGCATAGGATGAAACGAATCATAAGTATTGCCCTCAAGAGTATATGTCAAACTCATGAGACCGATATGATGTTCCTTGAGATAGATCATTGGTAAATCTCCGTTATTATCGGTCGTAATTGCAAACGAAGCCATAAATTTTCTCCTTCTCTCCTAAAAATAGATTGCTTTTCAAATCATAGGATATCACAAGTATACCACAAGCGCGTGGCAAAATCAGTACTGATTTTGCCACGCGCTCTAAAATATTTCTCACTTAGCTCTTATTTTATATTTAGCCTCTTACAATACTCCATAATAACTGCACGTGCAAACTTTTGACAACGCGTTCCTGTCGTCTCATCAAATGTCTCTCCATGCACCGCGGTATTAGATAGGATTCGAATACCCAAAAAAGGGATTCCATACGCCATGCAGATCTGTGCACAGGCTGCGGTCTCCATTTCTTCTGTCAGGGTTCCCCAATTTGTATGCAGCCAGTGGATTCGATCAAGTTCATTGTTCCAGATATCACCAGATCCAATTGTACCAGTCACCACACGCCCCTCTGCATATTTTGTCTGTTCTGCCGCAGATAAAAGCGCCGCGTCAGCGGGAAAAACAGTCATTTTTTTGCCATCTCCCGGATTGATATTAGCAATCTCCAAACCAAGCGGCTCGGCATGCTCCAAATCCATGCCGGCTCCACGCGCACGATCAGGAGTACGCACAGCTGTCATATTGATTACCCGTGCCCCAAGTACAATATCCCCCCGATGCAAATCGGGTGCATGTCCGCCAGAAGTTCCCTGATTGAGTATTGCCTGCGGTTCAAAGTATTCAATGGCAAGCGCTGTTGCAGCGGCAGCATTTGCCATTCCCTGATTAGTTCTCACAATGACCACCGGAATGTCATCTAATGTTCCACGCATACATTTCCAACACCCAAGTGTTACCCGCTCGGGCTGCTTTAGCTCCTGCATGAGATACAAGGTTTCTGCGTCCATTGCACCTGTATATAAAATCGGTTTCATAACATTCCCCCATGTGTACATTGGAAAATCCAAGGAATCATTTTTTCTTCTATGATACCACAGCGGCATGAAAAGTCACCCCCACCGCGTTATGCGCCGCTGGTGGTATAATCGTGAAATTTTTTGTATCATAGCTGCTTGTGCGGCTTACCACAGCGGCATGAAAAGTCACCCCCACCGCGTTATGCGCCGCTGGTGATATAATCGCGAAATATTTTGTATCATAGCTGCTTGTGCGGCTATGATACCACAGCGGCATGAAATAGGAAGTCATCCCCACCGCATTATGCGCCGCTGGTGGTATAATCGTGAAATTTTTTGTATCATAGCTGCTTGTGCGGCTATGATACCACAGCGGCATGAAATAGGAAGTCATTCTCACCGCATTGTGCGCCGCTGGTAGTATAATCGTGAAATATCTTGCATCATAGCTACACTATGATACAAGATATTAGCAGTATGAAACAGAAAGTCTTACGAGGCTTCTCTTTCTGACAGGCAGGAAAGTCCATCTTTTCCCTGTTCCTTCATTTTGCGTGCCCAATACAGGATCGGTGTATCTGCAAGCGAGGTCACTACAAAAATAACATAGCTTGACAGGATAATACTAACCATTGTTGGCATATCATAGGTACCCCAAAAAGCAAAAGCGGTGAATAAAACGGTATTGAGCAGCTGAGAAATTAAAGTAGAACCATTGTTGCGCAGCCATAAATATTTATGACTGTCTCCTGTCCTGCGTGTACTGAACTTCCACCAAGCATGATAGAGCCATACATCAAAAATCTGAGCAATTGCATACACCAAAAGAGATGCCAGCATCATACGCGGGGTATTGGTAAAAATAGTGCGGAAGGCAGGCTGTGCCCAGTCATTAACACTGGGGATATAGAGCATCCACGACTGCGAAAGCAAAATAAACAGCACACAGGTTCCAATTCCAATCGCAACCGAAAAATTTGCTGCACGCTTTCCTTCATTCTCTGACAAAATATCCGTAATAAGGAAGGTCATTGCAAATAAGATATTGCCAAGCGTCATTTCCATCCCAAAGGCATCTACCAGCAAGAGTACCTCAATGTTTGCTGTAATGGTAGCAAATACCGTCATACAATATAGCCCCACTTTGCCAAACAATCTATAAAATAACAATATGCTGCCGAACAGCATCACCAACGAGAGTATTAAAAGCAGTTCATTTGTCATAATACCGTACCTCCCACACCAAAGTCTGTATTCTCCATTAAAATATCCACACGCGGATTTTCGCGATACAGCGGCTCAACCTGCTCACAGAAAGCGCGTATCACACTTGAATCTGGTTTTACCGCTGTACGATTCTCTACCATGATATTGACACATACACGGTCAAAATTTGCAAGACCAGTCTCTACATCTCTCTGCATAGATTCCACAGTCTGCCCGGAGAGTCCAAACAACAGACAGCACTCATCAAACAGTTCTGCAATCTCAACGGGGTCACTCACACCAATCCCCTTGTGCAAAATTTCTTCTCGATATGTACGGTCAAAAGTTTCTACACCGATTTTTATTCTCGTCTGCACCCCAATTGCATCAAACCGCGCACGCAGTGCTGGAATCTCCTTCCGATGTATCCAATGACATTCAAAGTGGATCACCTGAATTTTCTTTTCCATACACACCTGCTCAATATTTTGCATAGTCTGCGCATCTAAATCACAGAATGATCCAGAATTTATGACCTCTAACCTACCAAATTCCCCCGTCACATTGGCAAGTACTGTATGGTTGAGCGCAAAATTTTTGGCAGTATCCGGCGAAGCATCTAAATGATAATCACAGAATGTACATTTTTTCCACACACAGCCTGAACCACGCAGCAACACGATCTCACGTGGATTTTTTTCGGTGATAACCGAGTAGCGGATCATATCGTTCACTGAACATTCCTCCCAAAATAAAAAGTGCGTTCTCCATCTGAGAGCGCACCATCCCATGCCCATATACAGGCGACAAAAAAGCCATGACCTCCGCAAAAGCGGCGCATGGATGTCCTAGTTTTGTTTTAAGACAGGATGGTTACGAACTGTCTGATATGATTTTGAACTTTTTTAGTATATCTGTTTGTCTAGCATTTGTCAATATACTATCTTTCCATTATTTTTTGTGAAATCATTCAATCAAACAAGTAATTTTTGCGGAAATGCAAAAAATCTGAATTTTTTTCGGAAAAATGATTGAAATACATTTGTTTTTATGGAATAATAATCTAAATTGCCGTTCCAGCCTTTCTCTTGGCTTCTCCGGTAGAAATTCTTTTTGGGGGTTTGTAATATGAAAAAAGAACGCAGCAGCTTTACCAGCCGTCTTGGATTCGTCCTTGCAGCAGCTGGTTCTGCCGTTGGTCTGGGTAACCTCTGGCGTTTCCCATACCTTGCAGCAAAATATGGTGGCGGTACCTTTCTGCTGGTGTATATTATTCTGGCAATCACCTTTGGCTTCACCATTATGATTGCAGAAATTGCGATTGGCCGAAAAACTCGTCTGTCTTGTATTGGCGCATACAGCGCACTTGACAAGCGTTTTGGTTTCCTTGGCTGGCTTGCTTCTCTGGTTCCTGTTATTATCACGCCGTACTACTGCGTAATCGGTGGTTGGGTCATCAAATATCTGGTAGAATTTTTAACTGGACGCGGTGCAGAAACTGCAAATGATGCCTTCTTTGGCAGCTTCATCGGTGTGCAGATCCCGGGACTCTTGAACACACCCATTACATGGTTTGTTATTTATATACTGCTCAATGCCGTCATTGTTCTGTTCGGTGTTGAAAAGGGTATCGAAAAAGTCAGCCGTGTTATGATGCCAATACTTGTTATCCTCTCGATCCTGATTGCTGGATATTCCCTGACACTGCCCGGCGCAATGGAAGGACTTCAGTTCTATCTGCTGCCACGCTGGGAGGACTTCTCTATCTTTACTATCCTTGGCGCAATGGGTCAGCTGTTCTACTCGATGTCCCTTGCTATGGGTATTATGATTACGTATGGCTCCTACATGCAGAAAGACACTATTCTGGAACACTCTGTTACACAAATCGAAATCTTTGACACTGGTATTGCGATGCTTGCTGGTCTTATGACCATTCCTGCAATGGTTGCATTCAGCGGCGGAGATACCACGCTTGTAAAAGAATCCGCAGGTCCGGGTCTTATGTTCGGTGTCCTGCCAAAGGTATTTGATTCTATGGCATTTGGCGACTTTATCGGTATGATTTACTTCCTATTGGTTCTGCTTGCCGCTTTAACCTCTTCCATTTCTCTGATGGAAACTATCGTCTCCATTATTGTGGACAAGCTGCACATTGAACGCAAAATTGCAACCATTGGCGTTATCATCGGTGTACTGATTCTTGGTCTGCCGTCCTGTCTCGGTTACGGTCCACTTGCAGCAATCCAGCCTCTTGGCATGGCATTCTTGGACTTCTTTGACTTTATCTCGAACTCTGTTCTGATGCCAATCGTTGCATTCCTAACTTGTGTCCTCATTGGACATATCGTTGGTCCTAAGACCGTAATTGATGAAGTAGAATCCTCCGCTTCCGGAGTCTTTCGCCGCAAAAAGCTGTTTACCGTAATGATTCGTTGGATTGCTCCAGCCATGCTCATCATAATTCTAGTAACTGAGCTGCTCAAGGTTGCAGGTGTTATTAAAATCTAAGAAAAACTTGTCTTACAGTAGACTTCTAAAAAAACAGGTGATATCAGGGACAAACCCTGATATCACCTGTTTTTACATATCAAAAAAAGGACGTGACTTTAAACACGTCCTTTTTTGATTCTGCACACAAAGAAAACTCCTTATACGGCTTTCTCTCAAAGTACAATAGCGTCTGTCACACCTTCATCAATGGAGCCTGCCGCATAGGCAATGCCTGCCTTGCCCGCAAACCAGAAGGTAAAAGCGCCTTCATTATCTATGGAAACCGAACGCATGGACATACGCGAAGCCGCTGGCTGAATTGTCTTGATTTGTGCACGGGCAGCCAACTCCCACTTTTCCGCTTCATTCTGAAGCTTACGCGCAATTTCGCGCGGCAAGGAAGCTTCGACATCTTCCACCTCGAGCGTAATGGTTTTATCACGCCATGGGATATCACACTGATACACACTGGTTTCACGATCATAGCGGAACAGACCCAGCGTATCATCTGTGAATGTCTTTTCTGCCACTTGCACTTCCAGCAATGCTTGCAAATCTGCATCTTGTGCAGGCTCCGGCAGATTCTCCATCCACAAACGCCCCTGCTCACCCTTGTGTACAGTCATGCGAACCAAACTGTCCGACGGCAGAGAAAAGCGATACATTTGACCACGTGATGGTGTCGCCTGCGCAACAAGCTCAAACAAGCCTTCTTGTATCTTGCCTGTATCCAATCGCTTATATGCTGTAATGCTCTTTCGAACCAGCACATCACCTTCGTTATTTACAGGCTGTATAAAGGCCACATCTACATCGGTCAATGCCACAATTTCAAATTGTTCTGTCATTGGGATATTCCTCCTTGTCTCTTTTCTATTGTACATGATTTTTCTTCACTTGTCACCATACTTCTGCAATTGACAAGAGAAAGTCTTATAGATATAATAAATCTAGGTTCTTATATATGCTCATAATTGGTTGAGCGTTTCTACCAACTGCCGGAAACAGTTGACTATAAGTCCTCGCAAGTGAGGCCAGTCCGGTTTTGTCAGTTGTTTTTTTATTCCCGAACGCTCACAATGTTCCCAAATCAGGAGGCATATATTCATGTATCAAACATTTGCCCTAAAGGGCGATATTATTTTCAGCCAAACTCCACAAGCACTCGCTGTCTATCCACAGCATTATATTGTCTGTGAAAATGGTATTTGTGCGGGAGTCTTTGCTGATTTGCCTGCACAATTTACGGATATCCCTGTCAAGGATTACAGTGATAACCTTATTATTCCGGGGCTTATCGATTTGCATGCACACGCGCCGCAATATGCGTTTCGCGCACTTGGAATGGATCTAGAGTTGCTCGATTGGTTGAACACACAGACTTTTCCGCAGGAATCCCGTTATGCAAATTTAGATTATGCCCGTCGCGCATATACAATTTTTACCGATGATTTGCGGCGCAGCGCAACCACACGCGCAGTCCTCTTTGGTACACTGCACGTTCCGGCAACCCTTATGCTCATGCAGCTGCTGGAACAAAGCGGACTGATCACACGGGTCGGTAAGGTCAACATGGACCGCAACAGCCCCGATACGCTGTGTGAAGCAGATGCGCAAAGCGCTCTGGAGTCCACACGCGACTGGCTGGCACACTGCCGCAATTTTAAGCACTGCCTCCCCATACTCACGCCAAGGTTTCTTCCAAGCTGTTCAGATGCTCTTATGGAAGGGCTGCATATACTGCAAGGGGAAACCGGACTGCCCGTGCAATCTCATCTCTCTGAAAACCAGAGTGAAATCGCATGGGTACGTGAGCTCTGTCCAAAATCGAACGGATACGGAGATGCCTATGACCAGTTTGGTCTATTCGGCGGCGCAGACTGCCCAACCATTATGGCGCACTGTGTCTGGTCTAACGCCGATGAGCGCGCCCTGATAAAACAAAATGGTGTGTTTATTGCACATTGCCCACAATCCAATATCAATTTATCTTCTGGAGTCGCTCCTGTTCGCACCTATCTGGACGAAGGACTTTCTGTTGGACTTGGCTCTGACATTGCAGGCGGTACACAGCTTTCTCTCCTTCGCGCCATGGCAGATGCTGTGCAGGCTTCCAAGCTTCGCTGGCGGCTGTTTGATCAATCAGTTCCTCCCATTACGCTTCCCGAGGCATTCTGGCTGGGTACACGCGGCGGCGGCGCTTTTTTTGGCAAGGTCGGTGCATTCTTGCCCAATTTTGCCTTTGATGCCATCGTACTAGACGATCACGATTTACCATGTCCACTCACATTAACACCAGAAGAACGCCTCACCCGTCTCATTTACCTATCAGATGACCATGCTGTCATTCACAAGTATGTAAATGGGCACGAACTATTCTGAAAGGAAACTCTCCATGATTTTATCCGGAAAAGAAATTCACAAGCATATCGGCCAAGAAATCATCATTGAGCCTTTTGACCCGAGCCGCCTAAATCCAAATAGCTACAATCTTTCCCTCGCAAATGAGCTGCTCGTCTATGAAAATGATATCCTTGACATGAAAACACTGAATCCAACCCGACATATCACCATTCCGCCCGAAGGTCTGCTGCTCGAACCGAACCGTCTCTATTTAGGGCGTACCAACGAGTTCACCCGCACAAACGGCTTTGTTCCCATGCTGGAGGGGCGTTCCTCCACCGGACGGCTCGGTTTATTCATTCATGTCACAGCCGGATTTGGTGATGTTGGGTTTTCCGGATATTGGACGCTTGAAATTTTCTGTGTCCAGCCCATTCGTATTTATCCCAATGTAGAAATCTGCCAGATTTATTATCATGATATCCATGGGGAATACGATCCCTATCAGAGCGGTAAATATCAACACAATACAGGGATTCAGCCCAGCATGATGTACAAGGATTTCGAGAAAAAATAATCCTTTTCAAGAGACTGCATAAGAAGTAGAATCTATTATGACGCGGTCAAAATTCAATCCGTATGTCCTTGGATTTTGCAATTTTATAATCGCGGCACTCCATATAAAAATCAAAAAAGGCTTTTCACACAGCAAAATGCCCGAAATCGCACATTTATGCGCGGTTTTGGGCATTTTTATCCAGAGTATGTTACGCGCCGGATGCAAATGGTATCCAAATGATACCGCTTTTCTACCGATTCTCCCCCTCGATCGCATCAATTGCGCCAATCACAGCCGCACGGAACCCATTCTGTTCGAGTGCACCAACCCCCTTAATGGTTGTACCGCCCGGGGAACAGACTGCATCCTTCATCGCGCCCGGGTGAGTTCCCGTCATCACGTGCAGTTTTCCTGTACCGCAAATCGCCTGACCTGCCAGACGATATGCCAGCGCACGCGGCAGACCATATTTCACGCCCGCATCACCCAGCGCCTCCAAAAACATGCTGATAAATGCAGGAGAACAGCCGGCCACTGTGCCTGCCACACTCAAAAGATGCCCTTCCACCGGCTGGATCAGTGCCGTTTTAGAAAACAGTTCGGTAAACTGAGCAAACTCATTCTGTGTCAGAGTATGCTTTTCTTCACAAATTATAATACCCTCTCCAACAGAAATTGGCGTATTGGGAATGGTACACAAAATATGGATATCGTCTCCCAAAAGTGCCTGATATCGCTCATAGGTATAGCCTGCTGCCACCGAAATCACAATCTTCCCGACCAACAAATCGTGCATATCAGGAATCAAATGCGGAATCATATAGGGCTTGACTGCAATGACAACCATATCGACCTTGGAAATCATCTCCTCGGCACTCTGACAGGGTATCCAGCCAAAAGGCTCTGTATTTCCTCTAAGCTTTTCCCAATCCCGTGCACAGGCATAGATATTTTGTGCAGCAATAGAGCTCGTATCAAACAGCCCCTTTGCCATAGCCTGTGCCATATTGCCAAATCCAAAAAATCCCACTTTCATTGTCAGTTCCAACCTTTCCATTCGATTCCATAAAACACTTTATCCAAAACAAGCCCCTGCGGAGGCATGGTAATGCCAGCTTTTTCGCGCTCACCACTCTCTAAAATAGGAAGCACATCACAGGGCTGACGCTTTCCCAACCCTACTTCCACCAATGTTCCCGCCAGAATACGCACCATATTTTGCAAAAATCCTGTTGCTTCAAATGTCATACGCACCTCACAACCAATTTTTTCTATATCTGCACGGTATAATGTGCGCACGGTAGACTTTTTCATTTTTTTATTTCCGCAAAATGCTCGAAAATCATGACGCCCTAGAAGATAAGCGGCACCTTGCTGCATGTGAGCTACATTCAGCACCTCCTCCATACGATATAAATACTTCCGTTCAAAAACATTTGGCACATTACTGTTCCAAATACGGTACTGATACCGCTTCCCTGTTGCATTTAACCGCGCATGAAACCGCTCCTCTGCATAAGTACAACCTGTTACTGCGATATCCTCCGGTAAATACCGATTGAGATATGCCGCGATATCCTCTGGCGTGCAGTCGGTCTGTATTTTAAAATGTGCAATCTGTGCACGCGCATGGACACCCGCGTCCGTACGTCCAGCACCATGGATTTCCACCTGATGCCCAAGCATTTCTGACAACACGCCCTCAATTTTGCCCTGTATGGTCTGCTCATTTTTAAGCCTCTGCCAGCCATGGTATCGACTTCCATCATAAGCAATGGTAATTTGAAAATTCTGCATGATATCTCCCTATATGTGTGATTCTATCCTTTGAAACATTGCAGGGTCTCCACTTCTTTATTCCAACCGCAAGATTCCACTCTAATGGTTGTTATTATTATACCACAGCGGCATAAAATGGGAAGTCACTCTTACCATTTTGTACGCCGCTAGTGGTATCATCGTCAAATATCTAGTATCATAGTCATTTATGTGACTATGATATCACAGATACCCCAACAGCAGAAAATGAAAAATCTCTCTCGCTGCATCATGTGCCGCTGATGGTACCATCAGGAAATATCCGGTATTATAGCTGTTTTTACAGCTATAATACCGGATATCTTGCCCATATCACAATTTTTCTTTCTTTTCGTCTAAGAATATGGTATACTGATAAAAACATTTTCGAAAGGAGATCCTTTTATGAAAAAAACCGTATCCATATTTCTTTTACTGATACTGCTTTCCGGCTGCGGTGCACCAGCTCCTGTTACCCCCAACACCAATGCCCCATCAAATACATCACAGGACGAACCTTCTTCTGCAAATGAAGATGTTTTTCTTGAATTTACAGCGAAGGATTTCGATGGTAATGAAATCGATCACTCCATATTTGCAAACACCAAGCTCACAATGATGAATGTATGGGCAACTTTCTGCAATCCCTGTATTCGAGAGATGCCCGAACTCGGTGAGCTTGCCGCAGTCGGCGGCACCGATTACCAAATCATTGGTGTGTGTGCAGACCTAGACAACACCGAAGAAATGCTTCAGGAGGCCAAGGACATGGTTGAAGAGACCGGTGCAAACTATGTGCATTTACAGCCTTCTGAAAGTCTGCTTCCGATTTTAACAGCGACCTCTGCTGTCCCTGTTACATTTTTCTTTGACAGCGAGGGAAAGCTTGTTGGTCAAGGTGTCATGGGCGCACGCGACAAGGCCGGTTGGGAAGATGAACTGAAAGCACGCCTTGAAGTTGTCAATGCAGCAGCGCAGGAAAAGGACGCTGCTGCCACTCCAGAAAACATGGAGGATTCTTCTGATGCAGTCGCTCAATAAGAAAATCGCTGCCCCCCTTCTCCTTGCTCTCAGCGCTGTTATGATTCTATATGGTGCTTGGAATGGAGAAGCCGCAATCGTTCTTCGCAAAGCTACAAAAATTTGTCTCGAATGTATTGGAATCGGCTGATATGAAAAATCTAAGACTTTTTGTACAGGCATGCTTTGCGGCACTGACCAACGGTTATGTACGCGGATTTGCGCAAGGTAAAATTTATGAAGGTCCACTCAAACTGCTTTGTGTTCCCGGACTGAACTGCTATTCCTGCCCCGGCGCTGTTGGTTCGTGTCCTATTGGCTCTCTGCAAGCGGTACTGGGCAGCCGCGGACGCCAATTTTCTTTCTATGCGCTTGGTTTTCTCATTGCATTCGGTGCATTTTTCGGGCGCTTTGTATGTGGCTGGCTATGTCCCTTCGGACTCTTTCAAGATTTGCTTCATAAGATTCCGTTTCCTAAAAAAATGAAAAAACTACCCGGAGATCGCTTTCTGCTTTGCATCAAATATCTGATCCTAATTTTCTTTGTCATTCTATTCCCCATCTTTCTTGTAAACCCACTTGGTATGGGCGATCCTACTTTCTGTAAGTATATCTGCCCTGCCGGTATCCTATTTGGGGGAATCCCGCTTTCGGTAGCAGATGAAGGAATCCGTGCGGCTGCGGGTGGGCTGTTCTTATGGAAATCCGGTATCCTAATCGGTATTATCCTCGGCAGTATTATAGTATATCGCCCATTTTGCCGCTATCTATGCCCATTAGGTGCGATCTATGGACTCTTTAACCCCATTGCGCTGCTGCGCTACGAAGTGAACCAATCCAAATGTATCGACTGTGGAAAATGCAAATCTGTTTGCCCGATGGATATCGACCTGCATAAAGATCCGAACAGCCGCTTATGCGTACGCTGTGGTAAGTGTAAAAAAGGCTGTCCTACCGGCGCAATCATCAATCCAGTCCTGCAAACCATGCACAAATACCGCTCCTATCACACAGAAAAACAGGAGGACTAATCAGTCCTCCTGTTTCATACACTGAGGGCTTGTGGTCTCTTTCATCAAGACCGCAAGCCACTTTTTTATTGCACAGACTCCAATAAGTCATTTTTGACACGCCAAAGCTTTTCCGAGTAATCTACATAGTATGTCTGCGGATTCTCAAAGCGCCGAATCTGCTCCCATAGGGTTTCGATCTGCTCGCTGCAATATCGACGCACTTCTTCAATCGGCGGACATTCATACACACGGTTTCCCTTGTCAAACAGCTGCACCTGCAACGGCTTTATCACATAATCTGTCACGATTTTCTTTTTCCATGTATGGATTGGGTGGAACAGCATATATGGCTGGTCTGTATTGATGACCTCATCATGCAGCGTCAAAACATCACCGAGTGCTTTGCCTGTCAGCTTATCAAAGAAACGATACACCTTTTTGAAGTGCGGTGTTGTAATTTTTTCCACATTTTCAGAGACCTTAATTTTTGGAACAATTTTTCCCTGCTCATTGTCCACAGCGACAAGCTTATAAACGCCGCCAAAGACTGGCTCCGATTTCGAAGTAATCAATCGCTCACCAATGCCAAAGGAGTCAATTTTTGCCCCCTGCCCAATGAGGTCACGCACCAAATACTCGTCCAAGGAATTCGATGCCATGATTTGCATATCAGGATAGCCAGCTTCGTCGAGCATTTCCCGCGCCTTGATCGACAGATATGCAATATCACCGGAATCCAGACGAATTCCCTTGGGGCGAATCCCCAAGGGTGCAAGTACCTCATTTGCCACACGAATGGCATTCGGTACGCCTGACTTCAGTACATTATAAGTATCCACAAGAAATACACAGTTATCTGGATAGATTTCCGCATAGGCACGGAATGCCTCATACTCACTGTCAAACATCTGCACCCATGAATGTGCCATTGTACCGCCTGCCGGAATCCGATAATCACGGTCTGCAAGCACACAGGCAGTTCCCTGACAGCCACCGATATAAGCCGCACGTGCACCATATACCGCACCATCATAACCCTGTGCGCGGCGCGAACCAAATTCCAGCACAGTGCGCCCCTGTGCAGCACGTGTAATCCGGCTTGCCTTTGTGGCAATGAGAGTTTGATGATTGATGGTAAGTAAAATCATGGTTTCCACAAACTGCGCCTGTACCATGGGACCTGCTACGGTCACAATCGGTTCTCCCGGGAAGATGGGTGTACCTTCTGGCACAGCCCATACATCACATTCAAACTTAAAATTTTTCAAATACTCTAAAAATTTCTCACTGAAACAGCCGCGCCCACGCAAATATGCAATATCATCTTCTGTAAAGTGCAGATTCTCAAAGTAATGCACGAGCTGTTCCACGCCCGCCATGACTGCATAGCCGCCGCCATCTGGCACACGGCGGAAAAACATGTCAAAATACGCACGGCGATTGCCCATGCCCTTTTCCAAATATCCATTTGCCATGGTAAACTCATAGAAGTCTGTGAGCATGGTCAAATTCTTATCATGAATCATAAGTTTCTATCCCCTTATTTATGAAAGAGGCGTCCACTCCGGGGCGCCCATCTAATCAGATATACTGTTATTTTATCCCCATTATTCTAAAATATCAAGCAATTTATTTCATTTTTCAATGGTATTCCAAAGTGTTTTTCAGGTGTCACTGTCATGCAATATATGTATATTTATTCATTATATAAAATATTTATAAAATTATCCTTGCATTGTTACAATTTGAGGTGTATAATAATGCCATATTAAAAAACAACTGGTTTTGGAGGAAATTCTCAGATGGAAAAGAAATATAACAAAGTCGTTCTCGCATACTCCGGCGGTCTTGATACCTCTGTTTTAATTCCATGGCTCAAAGAGCATTATGGCTGTGAGGTTATTGCTGTTTCTGGTAATGTTGGTCAGGGCACCGAACTGGATGGTCTGGAGGAAAAAGCACTCAAGACTGGTGCTTCCAAGCTCTACATCGAGGATCTGACAAAAGAATTTGTAGATGATTTCATTATTCCAACCATGCAAGCCGGCGCAACCTATGAACAATATCTACTGGGTACCTCCTTCGCAAGACCAATCATTGCAAAGCGTATTGTAGAAATCGCACTCAAAGAGGGCGCAGATGCAATTTGTCATGGCTGTACCGGCAAGGGCAATGATCAGGTGCGCTTTGAGCTTGCAATCAAGGCATTTGCACCAAACATGGACGTCATCGCACCTTGGCGTTTCTGGGAGCTGAATAGCCGCGAAAAGGAAATCGAATATGCAGAAAAGCATCATATTCCGCTAAAAATCAACAAGGAAACCAACTATTCTAAGGATAAGAACCTGTGGCATCTGTCTCATGAGGGGCTGGATCTCGAAAACCCCGCAAATGAAGCACCACTCAACAAGCCCGGCTTTCTGGAGCTTGGTGTCTCTCCTGAGCAGGCACCCGATGTTCCAACCTATGTAACGATTCATTTTGAAAAGGGTATCCCAACCGCAGTCAACGGCGAAGTGATGGACTCTGTAAAACTCATTGAAACCCTTAACAAGTTGGGCGGTGAAAATGGGTGCGGTATTTTGGATATCGTTGAAAATCGTCTGGTGGGTATGAAGTCCAGAGGTGTTTATGAGACACCGGGCGGCGCCGTTCTGTATGCCGCACACCAGAAACTCGAGGAAATCACACTGGACAAGGAAACCCAGCATTATAAGCAGCAGCTTGCTCTCAAGTTTGCTGACCTCGTTTATAATGGTCAATGGTACACACCTCTGCGCAAAGCTATGAGCGCATTTGTCACAGAAACACAGCAAACCGTGACAGGTGACGTCAAGCTGAAGCTGTATAAGGGCAATATCCTGCCTGCTTCCGTGACTTCTCCATACAGCCTGTACTCCGAAGATATTGCAACCTTTGGCGAAGATGATTCTTACAATCAAGCAGATTCTGCCGGATTCATCAACCTGTTCGGTCTGCCGCTCAAAGTACGTGCAATGAACGATCTTGCATTACAGGATAAGACCGGTGCGGGCTTCCCCTCTGTAGAGTAATTCCATACACGGGGCGACTGTTTTTGCCCCGTGTATTCTTTTATCCAATTATCGAATCCATCAGAAACGAGGACTTTTCAACTATGGCTAAAATGTGGGCAGGACGGTTCCAGAAAGAAACCGATGCTGTTGTAAACGATTTTAATTCTTCGGTTATGTTTGACTGTCGTATGTATGCAGAAGACATTCAGGGCTCTATTGCACATGCGACCATGCTCGGACAGCAGGGTATCATTCCATCAGATGACGTATCCAAAATCATCAGCGGGCTTCAGGGAATCCTCGCAGATATCGAGGACGGGAAAATCGAATTTTCCCCTGCACTCTATGAAGATATTCACATGGCAAATGAGCAGCTGCTGACCGAACGCATTGGAGATGCCGGCAAGCGTCTCCACACCGCGCGCTCTCGAAATGATCAGGTCGCACTGGATATGCGTCTATATGTCCGCCGTGAAATCGGAGAAATCCGCACTCTGGTGCTGCACTTTATGCAGATTCTTTGCGATGTTGCAGTTCAGCACATAAAAACAGTAATGCCCGGCTATACCCATTTACAGCGTGCACAGCCAATCACCTTTGCCCATCATCTCATGGCTTATGCCAATATGCTAAAGCGTGATGTGCGCAGGCTGGACGACTGCCTGAGCGGTATGGATACACTTCCCTTGGGCTCTGGCGCACTGGCAGGCACGACCTATCCTATTGACCGCAGCCTTGTTGCAGATCTTCTGGGATTTTCCTCTGTTATGGACAACTCGCTTGATGGGGTGTCCGATCGAGATTACTGCATTGAGCTGTGCTCTGCTCTTTCTATCCTGATGATGCACCTTTCCCGCCTCTCCGAAGAAGTGATTGCGTGGTGCTCTTGGGAATTTAAGTTTATCGAACTGGACGATGCCTACTCCACAGGCTCGTCCATCATGCCGCAAAAGAAAAATCCGGATATCTGCGAATTGATTCGCGGAAAAACCGGTCGGGTCTATGGCGCACTCACGACCCTCCTAACATTTATGAAGGCAATCCCGCTCGCCTATAACAAGGATATGCAGGAGGATAAGGAGGCAACCTTTGAAGCCATTGATACCGTAAAAAATTGTCTCAAGGTGATTGCGCCCATGTTCCAGACTATGACTGTGCTCACACAGAATATGGAAAATGCAGCAAAGCGCGGCTTTATCAATGCCACCGACTGCGCCGACTATCTCACCAAAAAGGGAGTCCCCTTCCGAGATGCCTACAAGGCAACCGGTACACTGGTACATTACTGCATCGAACATCAAAAAACGCTGGATACCCTGTCTCTTGATGAATACAAGGCGGTTTCTCCGCTCTTTGAGCAAGATATTTATCACGCCATCGACCTTGTGACCTGTGTACAGGAACGCCGTTCCTTAGGTGGCCCTGCACCGGAGGAGGTCTCCCGTCAAATCCATGTGATACAGGACTTTCTCAATATACAGGGAGGCAATACCTGATGCGTCCCAAAATTTATATCGATGGCAAAGAGGGAACCACTGGTCTGCAAATTTACGAGCGGCTGGGGGCGCGCGATGACTTAGAGCTTCTGCTCATTTCCCCTGACAAGCGAAAAGATCCAGAGGAGCGCCGCCGCTTTCTCAATGCTGCGGACATCGTATTCCTCTGTTTACCCGACGCTGCTGCACGCGAAGCTGTATCTCTCATCGAAAATCCTCACACACGTGTGATCGATGCCTCAAGCGCCCATCGTACTGCGTGGACATATGGCTTTGCTGAACTTTCACCCGCACATCGTACAGCAATCCAGCAGGCAGCCCGTGTTGCAAATCCGGGCTGCCATGCAACCGGCTTTATTTCGATTGTCTATCCGCTGGTTTCTTCCGGTCTGCTTTCTAGAGATACCGCTTTGACCTGTTTTTCACTCACAGGCTATTCCGGCGGCGGCAAGAAAATGATTGCATCTTATGAAGCACAGGAAAAGTCCGCCGACCTCTATGCCCCCCGTATTTATGGATTGCATCTACAGCATAAACATTTACCGGAAATGCAGACCGTTTGTGGACTCACACAGCCTCCCATATTCTGTCCTGTGGTTGATGACTACTATAAGGGAATGGCAACCACAGTAAGCCTCCCACATATGAATGTACAGACGGTTTGGGAACTTCTCTCGGCTCACTATGCGGAGCAGTCTCTCGTTTCCGTTCAGTCTACGGAGCCCTCCATACTCTCTGCCAACACGTTTGCAGGGCGTGACAGCCTCACCCTTTATGTCAATGGACATCAAACACAGACCATTGTCACCGCACTCTTTGACAATCTCGGCAAGGGTGCTTCTGGTGCTGCGGTTCAAAATATGAATCTAATGCTCGGTTTAGAGGAAACCACCGGGCTTACTCGATAGAAGGAGAATTTATTTCCCATGTATGAAATCATCTCTGGCGGTGTGACCGCTGCGCAAGGCTTTTCTGCCGGCGCAACCTGCTGCGGTATCAAATCATCTTCCACAAAAAATGATACCGCTGTGATTTATTCCCAAACTGTTTGTACGGCGGCAGCGGTCTATACCAAAAACCGCGTACAGGCAGCACCCATTCAAGTGACACGGGAGCATCTCACCAATCAGCAGGCACAGGCAATCATTGTCAATTCCGGCAATGCAAATGCCTGTGCACCTGACGGGCTCCAAAACGCCTATCGAGAGTCCGCAGCCTGCGCAAAGCTGCTCGGGATACCAGAAGCAGATGTCATCGTTTGTTCAACAGGTGTGATAGGACAACGACTCAACATCGAGTGTATTGAGGAAAAGCTTTGTACACTCACCCTATCCCCTAGTGGTTCCGATGCAGCTGCCAACGCTATTATGACAACAGACACCATAGAAAAGTCCGCAGCCGTTTCCTTTTCTGTTGGCGGAACAACCTGCCATCTGGGAGGCATCTGTAAAGGCTCCGGTATGATTCACCCCAATATGGGCACCATGCTGTGCTTCCTCACCACGGACTGTGCAATCGATGGGAATGTACTGCAAACACTGCTTTCAAAAGCGGTTCAAAAATCCTTCAACCGTGTTTCTGTAGATGGAGACACCTCAACCAATGATACCTGCTGTATTCTGGCAAATGGACTTGCAGGCAATCCCCCCATTCAAAATATAGAAGCTGCCGCTTCCTTCTACGAAGCGCTGGAAGCCGTGTGCATCATTCTTGCACGTAAAATCGCAGCAGACGGAGAGGGCGCCTCTCGTCTCATCACCTGCACGGTTTCGGGAGCCTGTGATGAATCTGCTGCCGAAGGGCTTGCCAAAGCGGTATGTAAATCCTCACTCGTGAAAGCCGCTATGTTTGGCGCAGATGCAAATTGGGGACGTATCCTGTGTGCTATGGGCTACTCTGGTGAGTCCTTTCAACCCGAAACCGTTCGTGTTGCCTTTTGCTCACGTGCCGGAACGGTTACTGTGTGTGAATCCGGACGCGCACTGGATTTTGATGAGACACTTGCAAAACAAATCCTGTCTGAAGATGAAGTCACGATTGCAATTACACTCTATGATGGCGATAGCTCTGTAACGGCATGGGGTTGTGACCTCACCTATGACTATGTAAAAATCAATGGCGATTATCGTACCTAAGGAGCAGCTATGAATACATTTGATCCCGCAGCAAACGCGAACGTTTTGGTGGAGGCACTCCCCTATATCCAAGAATATTACGGACAGACCGTTGTTATTAAATACGGCGGCAATGCGATGATAAACGAAGCACTCAAAGATGCTGTCATTCATGATATTGTACTGCTGTCTCTTGTTGGCGTGCGTGTTGTTGTGGTACACGGCGGCGGTCCAGAAATCTCAGAAATGCTCAAGAAAATCGGCAAAGAATCCCGCTTTGTCAATGGTCTGCGCTATACAGACCACGAAACCATGGATATTGTGCAAATGATTTTATGCGGCAAGGTCAACAAGAACCTTGTGACGCTCCTCCAGCATGCAGGTGGTCAGGGCATCGGTCTTGGCGGCATGGATGGCGGACTTTTTTGTGCCAAACGTCTTACAGATGAACAGCATACCGATTACGGCTATGTTGGTGATATCGTTTCTGTCAATCCGCAGCCTGTGATTGACGTACTCAGCAAGGGATATATTCCTGTTGTTTCCACTGTTGCACAGGGCATTGATGAGGATACCAGCTATAATATCAATGCAGATACCGCTGCTGCAAAGCTTGCAATCGCACTTGGCGCAAAAAAACTTATTCTGCTCACCGATGTACGCGGTCTTTTGCGTGATCCCAGTGACGAAAGCACTCTGCTGACCCGCCTGAAAGTCTCTGAGGTTCCGGCACTGATTAAAGAAGGCATCATTTCAGGCGGCATGATCCCTAAGGTGGACTGCTGTGTAGAAGCGATCCGCAAGGGTGTCGAGCGTGCCAATATTCAGGATGGCCGTGTCAAACATTCTATTTTGATTGAACTTTTGAGCGATGCCGGTGTCGGCACCATGTTTATCTAAAATTTTGGGGGATTTCCTTATGACTTATCAGCAGCTAAAAGCAGAAGAAGAACAATATGTGATGCAGACCTATGGGCGGTTTCCGATTGCACTCGACCACGGTCAAGGCGCTGTCCTTTGGGATATAGAGGGTAAGCGCTATATAGATTTAACCTCTGGAATCGGCGTCAACTGCCTGGGATACAATCACCCTGTACTGACACAAGCACTGGAAGCCCAGATTCATAAACTCATGCACGTTTCCAACCTATTTACCACAGCACCCATGGTGCAGACCGCAAAAACACTGGTCACCTCAACCGGTATGGGTAAGGTTTTCTTTTCCAACTCCGGTGCAGAAGCAAACGAAGGTGCAATCAAGCTTGCCCGCAAATATTCCTTTGATAAATATGGTGCCGGTCGGCACAAAATCATTACCCTTTGGAATTCCTTTCATGGACGTACCATCACGACCTTAAAGGCAACTGGTCAAACCCGTTTTCACGATTTCTTTTTTCCCTTTCCTGAGGGATTTGATTATACAGCTTCGGGAAATCTTGCCGAGCTCGAATCCAAGATTGACGACAGCACCTGTGCCATTATGATGGAGCTGATTCAAGGAGAAGGCGGTGTCCTTCCGCAAGACCCCACTTTTGTTAAGTCGGTCGAAGCGCTGTGCCGCGAAAAGGATTTGCTGCTCATCATTGATGAAGTGCAAACCGGAATTGGGCGCACCGGCTCATTGTTCTGCTTCCAGCAATATGACATTCAGCCGGATATTGTCACCATGGCAAAGGGACTCGGCGGAGGCGTTCCGATTGGTGCTGTCATGGCTGCAAAATCCTGCTGTGATGTTCTGACACCCGGCACCCATGCAACCACTTTCGGCGGCTCTCCCGCCGTGTGTGCGGCTGCTAATGCCGTTCTGTCCATTGTAAATGAGCCGGCATTTCTAGAGGAAGTTCGTCAAAAAGGTGATTATCTCAAACAGAAAATAGAAGCACTGCACGCCCCCATGATTGAAGGCGTGCGCGGCTTAGGTCTTATGCTGGGTATTATCGTTCCAGAAGGGCAGCACAGTGTACTTGCAAGTAAGCTTATTGCGCACGGTGTTCTCGCATTAACTGCTGGAAAGAATGTCATTCGTCTGCTGCCTCCGCTTACCATTACATATTCCGAGCTTGATGAGGCGCTTGCCATCATGAAAGCCGTATTCTGCGATGAATAGAAAGGATATTTGCTATGAAACATTTACTCAAGCTGCTCGATCTTTCCGCTGAGGAAATCATCTCAATTCTTGACCTTGCCGACCAGCTCAAATACGAAAAAAAGAATGGCATCTCACATCCACTGCTTGCCGGAAAATCACTTGGTATGATTTTTCAAAAGTCCTCGACCCGTACCCGTGTTTCCTTTGAAACAGGTATGTATCAGCTGGGCGGTCAGGCACTGTTCCTGTCCTCTCGCGACCTGCAAATTGGACGCGGAGAGCCTGTACAGGATACTGCCCGTGTCCTCTCCCGTTATCTGGACGGTATTATGATTCGTACTTTTGCACAGAAAGAGGTCGAAGATCTTGCTGAATATGGTTCGATCCCCATCATCAATGGACTCACCGACTTTGCACACCCCTGTCAGGTACTTGCAGACCTGATGACTATCCGTGAAAAATACGCTTCTCTCGATGGGATTCACCTTGCCTATATTGGAGACGGCAACAATATGACAAACTCCCTGATTGTTGGCGGGCTCAAGACAGGTATGAAAATCTCTGTTGCCTGTCCGGAGGGCTATCAGCCAGACCCCATTGTACTGGAATTTGCAAAGGACAATCCAAACTTCACCTTGATGACTGACCCCATGCAGGCGGCTCAAAATGCAGATGTTGTCTATACCGACACATGGGCTTCCATGGGTCAGGAAAGCGAAAAAGAAGAACGTGCACGAATTTTCAAGGGCTATCAGATCAATGATACTCTAATGGCAGCTGCACGCGAGGGCGCCATGGTGCTGCACTGTCTGCCTGCATACCGCGGGCAGGAAATCACGGCTGAAGTATTTGAAGCGCATGCAGATGAACTATTCGAAGAAGCAGAAAACCGCCTGCATGCACAAAAGGCAGTGCTCGTAAAGCTGTTGGGTGCATAATCTCACACTGTCCATAAAATTTCAAACAAAAAAGCTGTTCTTGGAAATGTCCTTGAACAGCTTTTTCTTATAACAAATTTTTGCGCTTCATAAAAATCCATGCACCAATACAGCCAACCACTGCAATAATCACAGGAACCCACCACCATGAGGCAAGCGGAAGCTGGTTTCCCAAAATATTCATACCATAGAAACCAAAAATAATATTCGGAATGGTCATAAAAATGGTGATAATGGTCAGCACCTTCATAATGCTGTTCATATCGTTGGATACAACCGAGGAATAGGCTTCTCTTGTACCATTGACGATGCTGGAATAAATTGTTGCCATCTCATTTGCCTGACGAATCTCAATGAGTGCATCTTCCAAAAGATCGCGGTCGTCCTCATACAGCTTGAGTACACGTCCACGCAGCACCTTTTCCATCGTAACCTCATTGGACTTGAGGGAAGCTGAAAAATAGACAAGCGACTTGGACAAGCCCAGCAAGCGGAACAGTTCTTCATTTTTCAGAGATTCATATAAATGATTCTCAATATGTGTAAAGTCCCGCTCAATCATACGCAAATTGCGCAGAAATAATCCGGCTACACGCAACAGAATCTGGAGCACCAGTCTTGTACGCAGCGCGGTATGAATATCGCGCACCTTGTTTTGTGCGATTCCACGCAGAACTGCCGTATCTTGCAGACAGACCGTAATCACAGTGCTTGGCAATACCACAATGCCCATAGGCAAGGTTCCAAAAATCTTGGACTCGTCCTGCTCTACATTACTTTCTTCAATAGTTGGAATATCGACAATCAGCAGGGTCTGTTCTTCCTCCACCTCGACACGGGAGCTTTCCTCTGGGTCGAGTGCTGCACGCAGAAAGTCCTCCTCTACACCGTGATCGTCTAAAATACATCTGATCTCCTCTGACGAAGGGCGCACCAAATTGATCCAGCATCCGGTTTCAAATGCTGATATCTGTACCACGCGCCCTGCATCAGACTTGAAATATTCAATCATAAGCAAACCGCCTTTCTACAGCGGTCAGCCCAAATTCGTGACACGCTGTAAACCATATTCCCGTTTTCGACTCGGTTCAGGGCTCACAGCCCATCACATCCTTTCTCTTATCTGACATTAACTTATATGTGGCAAAAACAGCCCTGCTTTAGGGCTGTTTTTACACGCATAAAATCGTGTGTATTTTTAGTTATTGTGATTGAAGATATCAATGATTGCCTTAAACGCATCATCTTCGATTTCAGCCTGTGTCGGATGTGACAGCTGCTGTGTATCCTGTGATACCTGCTCTGCCTGCTGTGCGCGGAAAGGAGTTTGGAAACCGCTCTGTGCCGCCGCTCCAGCGGATACATTCTGCTGACCGACCGCTGGCACCGCCTTGCCATCTGGACCCTTTGCGGATTCCGGTACGTTGTCAAAGCCGGTTGCAATGACAACCACACGCAGCTCATCGTCCAAATCCTCATCAATAGACGCACCAAAGATAATATGGGCATCTGGATGCGCTGCAGCCTGTACCATCCCTGCTGCTGTCTCGATTTCCTCCAGACCAATATCCGCAGAACCGCTAATAGAAAGAATAATGCCGCGCGCATTGTCAATCGATGTTTCGAGCAGCGGGCTGGAGATTGCCATTTGAGCAGCCTCAGAAGCCTTGTCCTTGCCCGTCGCAGCGCCGGTACCAATATGTGCAAAGCCGGCATCTTTCATAACCGAAGTCACGTCTGCAAAATCAAGATTGATAAAACCGGGTACGGTAATTAGTTCAGAAATATTTGCAACTGCCTGACGCAGAACATTGTCTGCAATCTCAAACGCATTCTTAAATGTGATTTTTTGTTCGGAAACAAACTTGAGACGTTCATTTGGGATGATAACCAGAGAATCCACATTCTCACGCATATTTTCAATTCCATAAAGTGCCTGTTCCAGACGCTTTTTACCCTCAAATGCAAATGGACGTGTTACAACCCCAATGGTCAGCATACCCATAGAGCGTGCAATCTCTGCAACGACCGGTGCCGCACCAGTTCCTGTGCCGCCGCCCATACCGGCAGTGATGAACACCATATGTGCACCCTCCAGTGCAGAAGCAATTTCGTCCTTGCTTTCCTCTGCCGCCTTCTGTCCACGCATGGGATCAGAGCCTGCTCCCTGCCCCTTTGTGATCTTCTCTCCGATCTGGATCTTAGTCGGTGCAGAAGAGTATTGCAGTGCCTGCTTGTCCGTATTGATAGCGATGAATTCTACGCCCTGTATCCCATTAGAAATCATGCGGTTTACAGCATTATTGCCGCCGCCACCGATACCAACTACTTTAATATTTACTACATTATCAAGTCCTGCTTCAAACTGAAATCCCATTTTGCCGTCCTCCGTATGTGTATTCGAAAAATTTTCCTTAGTTCCATATCTTGAAATCTGAATCGATTGCACAGTTTCTTAAAAAGAAGCGCACTGCCCCCATTTCTTTTCATTTTACCGCTTTTCTGGTCATTTGGCAAGATGTTACCGCTCACTTTGTGAAAAAAACTTACTTTTCCACACGACAGTATCAGACATTATTCTCCAGATTCTTCCATATCCGCTGAATCCTCTTGCTTCTGTACAGTTTGATTGTGAATCCGTTCAATATCCATCTGTCCGCGCACGGTCTTGAGCACATCTATGGCAGATAAATTGGTATTTGTGATGGCACGATCACCCAATGCAAGATTGATGGATCCACGATCCGACGGAGTAAATTGGTCACCCTGAATAAGGGCATCGAGAATTGCGAGCTTGCGCGGCAGTTCACTGGTATCCCCAACGCAGACTGCAAAGCGCTCCTCATATAAAAACCAAATATTATTGGGATCCTGCAAATTATACAGCGTTGCTTTTCCAGCAAGTCCGGCAGTATCCAGTGCATTTGCGAGTATTTTCAAATCCTCCACCGCCTGTACATTATCCGCTGTCAGGGTTTGTCCCGCTTCTGCGCCGCTTGTACGGATTCCCATAACCTGTGCAATTCCATTTGCTCCACTCTGGTCGGTTCGCTCCAGCACCCGACAGTTTTTATCCAGCACAAACCAGCCGCCCTGAATTCCATTGACTGCTGCAATAGGCTTTGCCTCTTTGATATGCACGATGAGCTGATTCGGCATATCCCTTTCAATCCAAACACTTTCAAAGTAGGGATACTGCGCCTGTAAGCGCTTCTGTGCACCCTTTCTGTCACAAAAAAAGAGATTGTCTCCCTGCTGTATCCCCAAAACCTGCCGAACTTCATCGGTGGTATAGCGTGACAATCCTTCTATTTCAATCGATTCCACCTGAAAGAAGGTCGTAAGTGCCAAAATCCCGCATACAAGGCTTAGAAAGACTGCCATAAATTTATACATTCGGGCACGTCTTTCCTTGCGCTTTATGATTTTACGCAGGTGCAGCGAGCGTTCCCGCTCTGTCCGTCCGGGTGCCATTGGTCTGCGGCTATTATGTAGCTGCTGATGCGGTGTCATTTTCGTCGTCTGACCTTGCGAAGAACCCGCTCTGCGGCGCTGCTCTGCTTGTGCCTGTCTGGTTCGTTGTCCACTTGTATCCTTCGTGCGCTGCACAGAGGGTTTCTGCGGAGAAGCACTGCTTCCTTCTTCTGGGGCAGCAAAACGATCCAGACCGGTCCGCGCCTGACGGGCGGACCGACCGGAATCTGTATGCACTTGCCGTTTTGCCATATTCAAACCTCACTGTTTCCGAATCACTGGGGCAGAACGGTTAAAATCTCTTGATAAATCTTTTCTCCTGCATCCAGCTGTGCCAGCTTTGCCGCTGCCTTTCCCATGGCTTCCCGTTTTCTGTCATCTGCCAGCAGCCGTTCCGTCATGCTGAGCAGTTTTTCCGGCGTCGCTTCCTGCTCCAAAAGCACCTCACATGCGCCGGCATGCTCCAAAGCCCTTGCATTCTTTTCCTGATGATTTTCTGCAACATAAGGAGAGGGCACCATAATCGAAGCCCGTCCCAGCGCACACAATTCTCCAATCGTCGCTGCTCCGGCACGGCAAATCACCAAATCCGCTGCCGCCATATAAGAAGCCATATCATAAATATATTCTGTGATTTCAACGGTACCGCCCTCTAAGACAGCCCCTCGCTCTCTTGCCATCTTTGGCAGCCATTGGAATGCCGCCGAGCCGGTTGCATGGATATGATGAAACGTGGTTCCCTTTTTGGTTTCCAGCGCCAGCATACCTGCCATGTGCTCGTTCATATACTTTGCGCCCATCGAGCCCCAAAAGGACACCACAAACTTATCTTCCGGACGAAGCTTCAGCTTTTCACGTGCTTTTTCCCGCTCTGCAAATACAATCTCACCACGCACAGGGGAGCCTGTCAAAACAACCTTATCGCCTCCACCAACCAGTTCCCGTGCCTCCTCAAAGCAAATGAGTACCTTATCCGCTTTTTTTGCCAGCAACTTGGTGGTGATACCGGGATACGCATTGACCTCCAGCAATACAGTCGGAATACCAAGCTTTTGGGCAGCGGACACGATGGGAAAGGAAGCATAGCCGCCGCATCCAATGACAACATCTGGCTTTGCCTGCCGCAGCAGCTTTTTCGCAGTGCCAATTGAAGCTGCCGCCAACCGCAATGCATTGAGATTGTGTCCAATTGCAGCCGGACTGAGTGCACGGCGCAGACCCACAATTTCTATCGTATCGAGCGGGTATCCCTCACGCGGTACAAGCCGTGACTCGATCCCACGGCTGGTGCCCGCAAAACGCACCTCCATATCCGAACGTTTGCTTTCAAAATATCGTGCAATGGCAAGCCCCGGCGTCACATGACCACCTGTGCCGCCGCCAGTAATATACAGCTTCATAAATACTCTCCCTAGCCCCTGCGTTTTTCGCTGGGCAGCATATTGCGTGAAATATTCAAAAGGATACCCATTTCGCCCATCTGCATGATGAGTGCCGTGCCTCCATAGCTAAAGAACGGCAAAGATGCACCTGTAACAGGAAACAATCCCGTGACAACCCAAAGATTTACCAATGTCTGGATCGCCAGCTTGGTTGCAATCCCTGTTGCAATCAGACAGCCCATTTTATCCGGTGCATGAAAGGCAACATAATAACAGCGGTAGATCAAAAAGGCAAACAAAAGGATAACAATGATTGCCCCAATAAATCCCATTTCCTCGCACCACGCAGAAAAAATAAAATCATTCTGCGGTTCTGGTAAGTATAGATGCTTTTGCAGTCCCTGCCCCAGTCCACGGCCCCAAAGACCGCCGGATCCAATTGCAATCTGACTATTGCCGCCCTGCCAGCCATCATGCCGAAAAATTTCAGCGGTTGCAAACGGGTCAAGCCAAGATTGAATACGGGCATTTGCATAGCCTTGTGTTGTAATATACCATGTACCAGCTGCACCAAAAACTACACCCAGCGGAATAAAATACCAAACCTTCATGCCTGCTACAATCAAAATAGCAAGCCCAATACCAAAGATAATAATGGTTGCTGATAAATGCGGCTCCATATACAAAAGCCCTGCAATGACTACCAGTGCGCCAAAGAACGGCAAGTTTCCCCGAAGCTCCCGTACCTTATCTCCCATCTTGACAGTATAGTATGAAAACGAAATAATAACCGAGAGTTTCATAAGCTCAGATGGCTGAAATTCACCCAAAATTGGTAGATTGATCCAGCGCTGGGCGCCATTATGCTCCACACCAACAAAGGGAACGAGAATCAATAAGCCAAGACAAAATAGGAAAAATGGCTTCTGAAAGCGCAGATAAACATGATAATCCACGCTGGACACTACAAGCATACCGACAAAGCCCAAAATGGCATAAAGCCCCTGCCTTGTGATAAAATACATGCCATTATCAAATTTGCTGATTGCTGTGGGATAGCTTGCGGAAAACAGCGCAATGAGTCCAACCGCCAACAGCAACACAATCCCAAGCAGGGTACTGCCGTCTAGCCGTTGTGTGCGTGGCGCAATATGCTGCGGCTGCTGTTTAGCCTGTTTGTTCTGGGGCGTTGTGATATTCATGCGGACTCCTTTCCAGCGGGCACACAGCAGTCCATTAGAGTAACATCCAAGACAGTACACACATAATCACTGTGATTCCCGCAAATACAAACACGATTTTCTTTTCTCCCCAACCGCACATTTCAAAGTGGTGGTGAATGGGTGCCATCTTAAACAAACGTTTTCCATGGCTCAACTTAAAATAGCCAACCTGCAAAACAACAGAAATCGTCTCGATGAGATAAATCAATCCAACAGGCAGCAAAATAAGCGGCTGACCTGCTGCAAACGCAAGCCCTGCAACTGCACCACCCAAGAACAGCGAACCAGTATCTCCCATAAACACCTTAGCTGGATTAAAATTATAAATCAAAAACGCACAGAGTGCACCAACAAGAGCCGCTGCAAAAACAGTTGCCCCGAGATTATGCCCGTAATTGAGTGCCATGAAAAACACAGCAACCGGCAAGGTCACACTCGCTGCAAGCCCATCAATACCATCGGTCAAATTCACTGCATTATTTTCTGCCACGATGGTAAAGATTGCAAAAATAAGATAGACCACCCATGGCAGCGTCAGCGAAATGCTGGTACCCGGAATCGGCAGCAGGATTCCCCCGCCTTCGACCATTGGCAGATCACCCGAAAGATGCAAAAGAGATACAAAGACCGCCGCAACCACAATTTGCAAAATCAATTTCTGTTTAGGGGTCAGTCCGGCATTTTCCTTCTTCTTGATTTTCGCCCAGTCATCTACAAAGCCAACGCAGCCATAGGCAACCGCCAAAAGCCATACGGAAAAAAAACTGCTGATTGCTGCAGCGCCGGACGAAAATACGCCTAAGAGCAGTCCGGTGATGCCCACCGCGACGGAAATGCCAATCATAAACATAAATCCGCCCATCGTTGGGGTATACTGCTTATTCATGTGCCATTTCGGACCAATTTCGAGAATTTTTTGTCCAAATTTCTGTTTTTGCAGCCACCGTATGATGGGCTTACCGATGACAACTGTTACAGCAAATGCAATCACTGCTGCAATCAGAATGGTTTTCATAATTCAACTTCCTCCCCAAGGAACAATTTCAAAACATTCTCCATTTGCATAGAGCGGCTTCCCTTAAACAGCAGAACATCGCCTGACTGAGTCAGCGTTCGGAGTGCAGCAGCAAGCGTCTCGTGGCTGTCAAATCCCCAAATATTCGCTTCGTCCATGCCAGCCGCCTGTGCCCCTTCCCGCAGGTATTCTGTATTTTCTCCATAGGTCAGGAGCATATCTGCATACGCTGCTGCTGCGCGGCCTGCGCGGCGATGCCCTTCTGCCGCATAGTCTCCAAGCTCTCCCATACCGCCAAGTACAGCGATGTGGCGCGAGCCCTCCATCTCCGACATTGCCCGAAGCGCTGCTTCCATAGAATCCGGACTTGCATTATAGCAGTCCTCATAGATGATGAACCCATTTCTTTCATAGCACTTTTCGCGCATTCCAACCGGACGGTATGCGCAAAGACCGGCTGCAATTTCTGCACCGTCCAACCCCAGAAGCCAACCGCAAGCCGCTGCTGCCAGTGCATTTGTCACGTTATGTGTGCCCTGTGAAGTTACAGAAACCTTCTGACTCCCCTCCGGCATAATCATCGTAAACTGCAATATGCCATCTTTACAGGAAATCTCCTGTGCACGAAACATACACTCTGGGTTTTGTACACCAAACCACACCACTCTGCCAAACAACCGGTCACGCTGCTCCCACAGGAGCGGCTCATCGCCATTTAGAATCGCAATGCCGCCACGAGCTGCAAGCCCTTCCAGAATTTCCATCTTTGCGCGGCAAATTCCTTCTCTCGAGCCAAGGAATTCAATATGAGAAGTACCAATCATTGTAATGACTGCCAAATTTGGCTGTCCACAAGCTGCCATGGCTGCGATTTCCCCAAATCCGGACATCCCCATCTCAAATACAGCCGCTTCGGTCTCTTGTGTAAGCTCCAAGGCTGTAAAGGGCATCCCAATGGTATTATTGAGATTTCCCTGTGTTTTCAAGGTCTGATAGCGCTCAGACAACACTGCCGCAATCATCTCTTTGGTCGTCGTCTTGCCAACAGAACCTGTTACAGCGACCACCGGACAGTCAAACTGCATCCGGTATCCACCCGCCAAATCCAGCAGTGCCTGCCGTGTGTCCTGTACATAGAGCGCTGGTATTGGATAAGTTTCCTCTTTTCGGTGGGTGAGTACTGCTGCTGCACCACGCTCCACCGCCTGCCCTATAAAATCATGTCCGTCAAATCGTTCTCCCTGAATTGCGACAAACAAACTTCCCGGCTGTGCCTCACGCGCATCTCGTACAACCTTTGTAATTGTTACATCTGCCGTGCAGGTGCCTTCCGTCCACGCAGCTGCCTGAGAGAGGGTAAATGGCTCCATAATCGACTCCTCTTCTATCTCTGTTTTCCAGCAAGCTTACAGCCTTTACAGGCCTGCGGTACCGCTGTTACTTCTTAAAATAATCTGCAATAATTTCCCGTTCATCCATGTGGTGCTTGACATGGTCAATTTCCTGATAGGTTTCGTGCCCCTTACCCATGAGTACCACAACATCACCCGTTTTTGCAAGCGCCAGCGCATGGTGGATCGCCTGTACACGGTCACAAATCACATCTACCGGAACCTTAGCGTCCTGCATACCTGCCAGAATATCATCAATAATTGCCTGCGGCTGTTCTGTACGCGGATTATCCGAGGTCACTATACAGTAATCTGCAAGTTCTGCTGCAATCCTTCCCATAATGGGGCGCTTGGTTTTATCGCGATCTCCACCGCATCCAAAGAGCGCGATAACACGTCCCTTTGCAAATCCGCGCACTGTGCGCAGGATATTGGATACGCCGTCCGGTGCATGTGCGTAGTCAATGAGCACGGTATAATCTGTGTCTGTCGGTACGACCTCCGCGCGACCCGCAACACCCTGTGCGCTTCCCAGTGCATGTGCACAAGCCTCAATCGAAATGCCCAGCGTGAGACAAGCACCCATGGCTGCCAGCGCATTTTCCACGGAGAAAAGTCCCGGAATTCCCAAGGAAACCCGTGCGATTCCACACTTTTCCGCTGCTACAAATTCCACTCCAGAAGCACCCAATACAACATTCTTAGCAGACAGATCTGCTGCGTCCTTTTGTGCCGAGAAGGTCATGCAGGGGCAATGTGCATTTGCCAGTATTTTCTCTGCTGACGGGTCATCCAAATTGATGACTCCCTGATTGCTTATCTCGAACAATCTTGCCTTCGCCTCACGATAGGCGTCCATAGTCTTATGAAAATCTAAATGATCCTGTGTGAGATTGGTAAACACACCGGTTTCAAAACGCACTCCGCGCACACGATCAAGCACTAAGGAGTGTGAAGACACCTCCATAACACAATGTGTGCAGCCTGCATCTACCATGCGTGCAAATAATGCTTGAAGTTCATAGGATTCCGGTGTGGTGCGCTCCGTTGGAATCGCCTGCTCCCCAATCATATTCTGATTGGTTCCGATGAGCCCCACCTTGAAGCCCTGACATTGCAGAATATGCTTGATGAGTGTTGTTGTAGTTGTTTTGCCATTGGTTCCTGTAACACCAATCATCTTGAGTTTTGCAGATGGGTGTCCAAACCGATTGCATGCAATATCGGCCAGTGCAGCGCGGGTATCGGCAACAATGATTGCCGGAATCCCCTTTCCTGCCTCCTGACACACCACAGCAGCAGCTCCTTTTTTGAGCGCCATTCCGATATACTCATGTCCATCGGCTGCAAAGCCCCGAATTGCGACAAATAAATCACCCGACTCTACTGCTCTGGAATCATAACGCACTTCCCGAATCTCGGTGTCTAAATCCACTGCACTGGAGAGTACAGGAATATTTTGCAATAAATCACGCAGTTTCATACTGATAAGCCTCTCTTTTCTTCATTAGCGGTCACTTACGCCCTCTGTATTTGAGAACTCGACCTCGATCACAGTACCAACAGATACTTTACTTCCGGCCGCTGGATTTTGTTTAATGGCATTGGTTTGCCAGTTATACTTATTGCTTGCTACACCTGTACGCCGTACATACAGATTACGACTTTCCAACATAGACTCAACTTCCTCTGGAGAGCGTCCAATGAGACGCGGTACCGTAACCGGCTCAGTCGTCTTGGTGCGCTCACCCAAATAAATAATCATCTCACTGCCTACGGGAATCTTCTGACCAGCACTTGGAACCTGATCGCTTACAGTATCCCCCTCTCCGAGGAAGCGACACTTCAGTTCTGCACGTTCTGCTGCTGTCTTTGCATCTTCCTTTGTCATACCAATGACACGCGGCGTACTCATCTCCCGCCGATCGGTTTCGGTCTCATCATAAATTGGCTCTGTGCCCAGATATTGCAGTACTTCATTCATCACACGTCCAACGACTGGCGCTGCAATGGCACCGCCGCCATGAGGTGCCGAATAAGGCAAATCTGAAATGATAATGAGGACAGCGATTTGCGGATCGTCCATAGGCGCAACGCCGACAAAAGATGCCGTATAACGCTGCTTATCAAGTGGTGTGCCCGGCAAAGACAACTCTGAGGTTGCGGTCTTACCGCCAATGCGGAAGCCTGCAACATAAGCGTTCTGTCCGGTACCTTCTGAAACAACCTTCTCCATTGCTTCACGCATATATGCAGAGGTCTCTGCGGAGACAACCTGACGTTTGATTTCAGGCTCTATCACCTGCTTCACTGTACCATCTGCATTCAAGATTTCCTTTACAATATGTGGTTTCTTGAGTTTTCCATCATCTACAATCGCGCAAACTGTAGATAACATCTGGATTGGGGAAACCTTAAAGCGCTGACCAAAAGATGTGGTCGCCAGCGTACTCTTTGTTTTACGCAGAGCTTCCAGACTGTGCATGTCAGATGAAACTGTATCACGCTCGCCCGGAAGATCGATTTCAGTGCGATCCAGCAAACCGAATGCATCAAAATATTGATAAAATTTATCCGCGCCCAACTGGAATGCAATATTCATCATAGCGACATTACAAGAATTTTCCAAAGCTTCTGTCAAGGTCTGCTGACCATGACCCGCAATCTTATGACATTTAATGGTCGTCTGTGAATCCACCTTCAAAGCACCATTGCAGAAAAATGTGCTGTTTGCATCGACTGCATGTTCCTCATACGCTGCAGCAACTGTCACAAGCTTAAATGCAGATCCCGGCTCATATTTGTCTGTAACCGGCTTGATTTTCCACATATCATTGAGAGATGTGGTACGGATTTCCGTCAAAATAGAAATCAGGTCTTTATCGTCCTGCATTTCCTGCGTCAAATTCTTGGAACCACCATTTTTGAACCACTCATCGTCTGGCAGACGTGTGGCATCCATTTCTTTTTCGGTCAGCTTTTCGGTCAGCTGCTCCTTCATCGAAGCAATCTGCTGTTCATTCGTAATGGTATTCGGGGTGTTGGGATCAAAGTCCGGCAGTTCTGCAAGTGCCAGCAGTTCTCCTGTTTTTACATCCATAACGATACCAGAAACGCCGCCGCGTGCTTTCGGGTTATCTGCGAGCGCAGTCTCCAGCTGCTTTTCAAGTGTTTCCTGAATGGTAGAGTCAATGGTGAGAACCACAGAATTGCCATCCTGTGCTGGAACATACTGCTCTGCCTCGACTGGAAGCTCTCCGCCAGAGGAATTTGCCGCCCGTACAATGCGTCCGGCAGATCCGGCAAGCTCGGCTTCATACTGCCGCTCAATCCCCCACTGTCCTACCGGATTTTCACTTTCTGTCATAAAGCCAATTGCCTGAGAAGCGAAAGCCCCCATTGGATAATAGCGGTGATAGTCATCTACAAAGCCAATGAGACTGCCATAGACAAAGGCCTCATCGGAATAACTTCCCACACCGTCATTCGCCCGAATCCGCTTTGTGTCCTCATCATACGCCTCTTTGGCTTTCTTGATTTCCCCACGCAGGCGGTCGGCAACCTCTTTTTCCACACCAAATGCAATGCTCAGACCACCCTTTTTGGTGTCTTGTGCTTTTTTCAGCACGGTTTCGTAGTCCACGCCCAAAACATCAGACAGCAGCCTTGCAACTCGCTCCTGCTGCTCCTCTACCGGAATATTGAGTCCTTTTTTTAGGGAGTTGACATTATCCTTACTGACGAACTGACTTGGATAAATTTCCACACGTTCTGTACTTGCGGAAACCGCAAGTTCGGTCATATTGCTGTCATAGATTGTGCCGCGCTTTGGCTGCAAAATCGTATCTCTTGTTTGCAGAGAGCTGGCTTTGGTATTATAATACTCAAACTGATAAATTTGCATCCAAGCCAAACGCGCAGCAACTGCGGAAAACCCGATTAAGCAGGCAAGCGATGCCATAACAGCCATACGGCGCTGCATTTCCTTGCCGGGACCTTTCATGGGCATAAGCGTGATTCCTCCGTCAAATTCAGAAAAAAAGGAGTCAGAAGTGCATGACACCTCTCACTCCCGTAGTATCTATCTTATTGCGGGGCTTATCGCAGATATTCCAAAAGCGCAGTAAAGCCTCTCACAAGTGAACCAACCACACCACCGGTTGTTGGCGCCGACGATGTGACGTCAATGCCCTCCTGTCTGGCAAGCTCGATATATTCGATCTGACTGGTGCTTAATTTTACCATACCAAGTGTATTTTCTGCATATTCCGCAATATAATCTGCATTATATTGCTGCTCATACTTACTCATAAGCGACACATGGGCACTTTCAAGCACCTTGAGTTCACTCTCGCATTGGCTAAGTTCATGTGTCTTTACAGTCAGCATCATCTGCGAATAAATCAAGCAGGTACACAAAATACCAACAAAAACTGCACAAAACAATCTTGCCGGTGTAACGAGTTGGATGCGCTGCCTGATTTGCGTCCCTTTTTTGGTTTTTTTATGATGTCTACCAGCGGTTTGTTTTTGCTTTGACGCCGGCTGTCTCCCCTCCGGCTTCGACTGCTGTTGCTGCACATCTGATTTTTCAGGCTGTGCAAAACGGCTGGTGTCCAGCTGGTCTGGCGACGATGCAGCGTCCAGTTGATATGCAGCGCTGTCACGGCTTGCTTTTATCATAAGTGGACTCCTCTCGTAGTTACCCCAGTTTCTCGCACACACGCAGCTTTGCACTGCGGGCACGAGCGTTCTCGTTCAGCTCCTCGCTGTCCGGAACGATTGGTTTACGTGTAATTATTTTAACGCGCGGCTGATTGCCGCACACACATACCGGAAAATCACGTGGACAGGTACAGCCCTGTGCCGCCTTCTGGAATGTGTTCTTTACAATACGGTCTTCCAGTGAGTGAAAGGTGATGACTGCCAGACGACCACCCGGTGCAAGCACATCGATCGCCTTTTCCATTGCCTCAGAAACTGCGCCAAGTTCATCATTGACTGCAATCCGAATTGCCTGAAAGCTTCGCTTTGCTGGATGCTGCTTTTCGCGCAGTGCCTTCACAGGCATTGCGCTCTTAATAATATCCACAAGTTCCAGCGTTGTCTCAATCGGCTTTTCCTGACGGTGCCGCTCAATTGCAGCCGCAATGAGCGGTGCATAACGTTCTTCTCCGTATTCAAACAGGATTCGGCGGATTTCCTCACGTGACCAGCCATTGACAATATCATAGGCTGTCAGAGCCTGTCCCCGATCCATGCGCATATCAAGCGGTGCGTCCTTCATGTAAGAAAAGCCGCGTTCCCCATGATCAAGCTGCGGAGATGATACACCCAGATCAAAGAGTATTCCATCTGCTTGTGGAAATCCCTCACGAGACAAAACTGCATCTAATTGTCGAAAATCACTTTGACACAAACGCACACGGTTTCGTACAGGTGCCAAGCGAACCTCTGCATTTGCAAGAGCTTCTCTGTCTCTGTCTATGCAGAGCAGTGTTCCCGCATCGGATAAGCGGCTGGCAATATGGAATGAATGTCCTGCCCCACCAAGGGTTGCATCTATGTAGACACCATCCGGCTTGATCTGTAATGCGTCAAGGCAAGGCTCGAGCAAAATACTGATATGAAAAAAATCGTTCATGCTTAAATTTCCTAATATCCTGAGCCCTATGATTTAGGCACACTAAAAAATAGAGACACCCTCTATTCTTGTTCTATTATAGTCGTTTTGTAACCAAATTGCAACCCCTTCCCGCGCCTTTACTTCAATTTTAACGGACAGAAGTGTACATTTTTTTACATTTTTCCACGTTTTTCGTACATTTGTTCGGTTTTCATTCTTTGACATGTACAGACGAAAACAGTTGAAATATACACCAAGAAAATTTTTATTCGCCGCGCAATTGAGGTATCCATCGGCGGAATATCACCGTCTGCAAGGACTTCTGCAGCCCTTCGACAGTCTCAAGCAAAAGGAGAACGCACAAACGTCCTCCCCTGTATTTATCCATTTTTCGCCGCAGATCGAAATCTCGCACGCGCTTTCTTGAGTTCCTCCGAGGATAAGCTGAGTGCCTCCTCCGTGCGCTTGAGGGAATCCTCACAGTATTCATTTGCTGCGCGGCGCAGCTCTTTTGCCTGAATTTCTGCATTCCCTACAATTTCCTTTGCCCGGGCACGCGCCTGCTGCATGATTTCCGTTTTGCTGAGCATCTTGCGCGCTTCTTCTTCGAGACGTTTCTTCATGGTATCGAGCTCTCGTCTGCCATCTGCCATCATCTGATTTCTTTGCTGAACAATCTCTGCCGCCATCTTGATATCTCCCGGTAATGTACTGCGCAGCTCGTCAATCAAATCAAGCATTCTCTCACGCTCAATCACACATTTATCGCTCGCCAATGGAAGCGTCCAGGCCTCCTGAACCATTTCCTGAATATTATTGATCAGTTCTTCTAATGCAGCTGCCATAAATTCAGTCTTCCTTTCTCATTCGTTTCAAAACCTCTGTTTCGATCTCCGGCGAAACAAAGCCAGATATTGCACCACCATGAGCTGCAATATCCTTCACCAGCGACGAGGACAAATACATATATTTTGCACTCGTCATTAAAAATGCAGTATCCAGATCTGGGTTCAGCTTCCGGTTTGCCAGCGCCATCTGGAACTCAGATTCAAAGTCGGAAACTGCGCGCAGTCCTTTTACAATGGTGCATGCACCACATTTTGCCGCATAATCTGCCAACAAGCCGCAAAATCCATCTACTTCCACATTATCCAAATGTGCTGTGATCTGACGCAGAAATTTCTGACGTTCCTCCGATGTGAACATTGGCGTCTTTGTCTGGTTGTGCATGACAACCACGATTAGACGGTCAAAAAGTGATGATGCCCGCTCAATGACATCTAAATGCCCCAGCGTCACGGGATCAAAACTCCCCGGATAGATCGCAATTTTCATAGATTCGTTCCATCCTCCTGCTGATGTGATAAAATCATAATCTGAACGGTTCCATATCGATAGGTACGGCCAATCGAAAATTTGGTTTGCACGTAATCGTCTACAAAACTTTCGCATACTATTATACCAGTTCTCGACAAGATGTCAAACCTTTCTATTGCGCGCAGGGCTTCCCCAAGTATTTTACCGCCATACGGCGGATCTAAAAAAATAATATCGTACATCTCTTTTTTGCAGCCTGCCACAAAAGAACCGAAGTCTCCGCCTGTGACCCGCGCGCGCTCGGAAACACGAGCAGCTTCCACATTTTTCCGGATCACATTCTGCGCTGCCTTA
Organism: Butyricicoccus pullicaecorum; assembly: GCA_018365995.1. Classification (GTDB taxonomy): domain Bacteria; phylum Bacillota; class Clostridia; order Oscillospirales; family Butyricicoccaceae; genus Butyricicoccus; species Butyricicoccus pullicaecorum_B. Next base: position 55,476 of record JAGZIY010000002.1, read on the forward strand.
TCCCGATCGACAAAATCACAATGTGCCGCTCCACGTGACAAGGCTTCAATACCCATCTGCCCAGTCCCCGCAAATAAATCGAGCACACGTGCAGATTGCACATGATTTTGAATGATGTTAAATACAGATTCCTTGACCCGATCTGTGGTGGGTCGGGTGCCCATGCCTGACACCGGAATCAGCTTTTTCCCCCGTGCCGTGCCGGAAATGACTCGCATATTTTTATAATTCCTCCTATTTTTATTTTTTCTCGTAGTATGACGCAATATGCTCTGCCACTGTGCGGGGCACCACACGCGACAGTTCTTCTACTGACGCCGCCTTAATATTCTCAATGGTTCCAAAGTGTTTCAATAAATCATTGCGCCGCTTTTCTCCTACCCCTTCAATCTTGTCCAAAGAGGAGCCGCGCAGTCTTTTGCTGCCAAGCGCACGGTTATAGGTAATGGCAAATCGGTGCACTTCCTCCTGAATCCGCCCAATCAACGCAAACACAGCCGGAACCGTAGAAATCCCAAATTCCCGTCCATCGGGTGCAATCAATGCGCGTGTGCGGTGGCGGTCATCTTTTACCATACCAAAGCACGGTACATCTATACCAAATCGTTCGAGCACTTGCCCAGCAATACGCACATGCCCCAATCCGCCATCAATGAGGAACGCATCTGGAAGCGGACAAAACTTTTCATCACCATCTTGAAAGCGCTGCAACCGCCGTGTCAACATTTCGCGCATGGAGGCATAATCGTCTTGTCCATTTGCTGCCACTGCAATTCGAAATTTTCGATAGCGTGAGCGTGCTGGTTTTGCATCTGCAAATACTACCATTGAGCCCACGGTATCCTGTCCGGCAAAATTGGAGATATCATATGCTTCCAAAACAGCAGGCAAGTTTTTCATCCCTGTCATCTGCTGTAAAAGCTCAAGCGATTTCACATGGCGCTCCTGACTGGTCTCCACACGTAAAATTTCTTCCTCTGCATTCTTGTGCGCCAGCCGTATGATATCGTGCTTTCTGCCGCGCTGCGGTACCGTAAGCTCCACCTTTCTTGCCGCAATCGAAGATAAGAATTCTCCGACTGCCTCCATTTCGTCCACGGAATCAGAGAGCAGCACCGTGCGCGGCACCGCATTCCGGAACGTATAATATTGCTTGAGAAATGCACCCAGCGCCTCCCCTGCATCGGCAGCCGTGACCCCATCAAGCAAAGTAAATTCCTTGTCATACAAATTGCCTGCAAGATAATGCAGCACAACGACACAGCCTCGCGTCTGCCCCTGCACATAAGCTATGGCATCAAGTTCTGCAAACGCCGCAGCCACAACCTTCTGTTTTTCTCCCAGCGCATGGATTGCCCGAATCCGGTCGCGCAATACCGCAGCCTGTTCAAAATGTAAGCCTTCGGCAGCCTGCTCCATACGTGCTTCCAAATCCGTCAGCAGCTTCTTATCGTTGCCTTCGAGAAGCGCAACTGCTTCGCGCACACGTTCCCCATATTCTTCTTCTTGAATCTGTCCTGTACAGGGTGCAATACAACGTCCCAAGTGCAAATTCAGACATGGTCTTTCCTTTCCAATGTCACGCGGAAAAACACGGCGGCAAGTTTTAAGCTTGAGCGCTTCGTTGATGGTATCAATGGCATTGGCTGCCGCACGGCGGCTCGTATACGGACCAAAATATCGGTCTGCATCAGCAGCTGGCTTAGATACAATCGAAAATTCGGGATATGGTCTGGAAAGGGTCACCTTGATAAAGGGATAGCCCTTGTCATCCTTCAGCAAAATATTATACTTTGGCTGATATTTTTTGATCATCTGGTTTTCAAGCACCAATGCCTCAAATTCTGTCTCTGTGACAATAATATCAAAGTCATAGATATTCGACACCATGCGCAAGGTTTTGGGGCTATGTCTGGCATCTGATTGAAAATATTGAGAAACCCGATTCTTAAGCGCCTTCGCCTTTCCAACGTAAATAACCTGTCCCGCCTTGTTTTTCATAATATACACGCCGGGCATAAGCGGTAAACTGCGCACTCTATTTTTAAGTTCTTCAAATCGTTCCTGCATGATTCTTTCCAAATAAATCGACAATTTCTGATATACAAGAAAAGCACCGCTCACGCGGTGCTTTTATGGACCTTACAAAATGGCTTAGTCTGAGAAATTTGAAGTAATCAGCTCCACAAGTGCATTGACGGCTTCTTCCTCATCCGGACCATCAGCGATCAAATTGATCGTAGTGCCCTTAGTAATGCCAAGAGACAAAATACCAAGCAGGCTCTTTGCATTGACACGGCGTTCTTCCTTCTCAACGAGGATCGTGCTCTTAAACTCATTTGCCTTCTGAATGAAAAAAGTTGCTGGTCTTGCATAAAGACCCACCTGATTGGTCACCTGTACTTCTTTCGAATACATTTCCTCATCGCTCCCTAATTCAAAGTTTAATCGGTTCTTTGACTGTTTCTAACTCTCATTTATCGATATGATAATAGGATACCTTTTTTTTCCCTTTTCGTCAATCCTATTTTAGTGGAAATACTCGTCTGATTTGTAGAAAATATGCAATTTTTACATTTCATATTGAACTATTTGAACAATTCCCAGTCCCTGACAACTGTTTCGGAAACTTTTCATTTTTTCTTTTTTCTTTTCTCATCATCGAAACTCCACCACGGTCACACCCATTTCTCCCTCACCAAACACGCCATTACGCACTGTCTTGCAGAACTTATTTCGCTTTAAGTGGGACTGAATGGCAGCACGAAGGGTTCCTGTTCCCTTGCCATGGATAATCCGCACGCTCGGAAGCTTACTCATGAGTGCAGAGGAAATAAACTGATCCACTTCCAAAATCGCCTCCTCTGCGCAAAGTCCACGCACATCGATTTCGCTGGGTGCAGCCTGCACACGCAGTTCCCGCACACCATGTCCTGCGCCGCTTGTCGGCTTTTTCGAGACCGTCTTACTCTCTTTCTTTTTGAGTGGGCGTATTTCCTCCACCCGCACCATCATCTTCATGATGCCTGCCTGTACCTGCACGTTCCCTTCCGCATCTGGCGCTTTGAGTACGGTTGCCGTCACACCTGACACATTTAAAAGCTGTACTTCATCCCCAGCCTTCAGATTTTGCACCACATTGGGATCAACCGTGTGCTTCTGCCGTGCCTTACCGCGCAGTTCAGTTTCCGTTTGTGTAATAATACCACGAAGTGCGGTCTTTGCCGCAGATAAATTCGCATCTGCTGCCGACTTCTGCGCCTGTTTTTTCATATCCTCGAGTTCGTCAAAGACCGTTTCGGCTGCCATACGGGCATCCTTCAAAATACGGTCGGCCTTGAGACGCGCATTTTCCAGAATCCGGTCGGTTTCATCTTGTGTTTTGTCACGCAGATTTTCCGCCTTATCTCGTTCGCTTTGTGCAGATGCCCGCAGACGTTCCGCCTCTGCTTTATATTTTTCCAGCTGTCGGCGCTCTTTTTCCAGTTCTACAAGCACATCTTCAAACCGAGTGTTCTCATTCGAAATCTGCGCCTTTGCGTGCTCCAATATCGCTGGCTGCAATCCCAGACGTGCCGCAATGGCAAACGCATTGGACTTGCCCGGAATACCCGTCAGCAAGCGATAGGTTGGGCGCAGCGTGCTGACATCGAACTCACAGGAAGCGTTTTCTACGCCTTCTGTTATCAGTGCAAAGGTCTTAAGTTCAGAATAATGCGTAGTTGCTGCAACCCGTGCACCCATTTGTCTGGCATAGCCGATCACCGAAACTGCTAACGCCGCACCTTCGACCGGGTCGGTTCCCGCACCCAACTCATCGAACAAAACCAAATCACCGCGTGCGCACTTTTCCATGATTCCCACAATGGTCTTCATATGCGAGGAAAAGGTAGACAAACTCTGTTCAATTGACTGTTCATCGCCGATATCTGCATAGACATTTTCAAAGATACAAACCTCGGACAACTCATTTGCCGGAATATGCAGACCGGATTGCGCCATCAAACACAAAAGTCCCAGCGTCTTGATGGATACCGTCTTGCCCCCTGTATTTGGACCTGTGATCACCAAAGTATCATAGGCATCACCAATCGCAATGTCAATCGGAACTGCCTGCTTTTGATCCAACAATGGATGCCGTGCACGCTGCAAATTCACACGATACTGTTCTGTCAGCTGCGGCTCACTTGCATTGAGTTGAAAAGACAGCTTGGCACGTGCAAAAATGAAGTCAAAGGTACAGAGGGCTTCATAATCCTCTTGGAGAGAGTCTGCGCACTGTGCAACCTCCGCAGACAGCGCCGCCAAAATCCGCTCGATTTCCTGCTGCTCTCGTCCCTCCAAGACCTTCAGCTGATTATTGATTTCTACCACCTGAGCAGGTTCTACAAAGATGGTTGCACCCGTTCCCGAGGTATCATGCACAAGTCCCGGCACGTCTCCGCGATGCTCCGCCTTTACCGGAACAACAAAACGCCCATTGCGCTGGGTAATAATGGCTTCCTGTAAGTATTTTGCACGTTCACCCGAAATCAGACGCCCGAGCGTCTCACGCACCCTGCCGCCGATCCGACGCATTTCACGCCGAATCGAAGCAAGTTCTGCCGAAGCGCCATCTGCCATTTCCTCCTCGGATAAAATCGATGTGGTGATGGATTCCTCCAGCGCACGGTTTCCAGATAGACGGTGATAAATCGTAGTGAGTGTTGTTTTTTCTTCCTGCTCGGCAAAATATGCCTGCATAAGTCTGGACGCCTGCAAGAGCGATGCCACATTCAAAAGTTCCCGCATATTGAGCACGCCGCCTATCTCACACCGGCGTAGTGCAGCGGTAATATCCCGAATTCCTCCTAATGTTGGACTGCCATTTCTGACCATCATATTCTTTGCGTCTGTTGTCTGACGCAAAGAAAGCGCTGCATCCTCCCGATCGGAAATCGGGCGCAGTGCAAGCGCAAGCTCACGTCCATGTGCCGAAACCGTCTGTGCTGCAAGCAGCTCTAAAACGGTAAAATATTCCAATGTACGAAGTGATTTTTCTGCCAATCGGTTCATTTTTTTGCTCCCAATATTCTTGAAATATCTCCCTCCACTTCGAGGGAGTGGTAAAATTTCAGACTTTCAAATCCACGTTCTGCATGACAGAGCGCATAGGCTTCGCATAACTCTGTCAACTGTATCCGCGCTGCCCCAGATAAGGAAAACGCATAGACACGCGGGATTTCCTGTGTCAGGATATGCGAAAAAGCCGCCAATGTTGCAGGCGACAGACAAGCATATCCACATGTACCAAGCCGTGTGATGCACGCACCACAACGGCACACACCGTCCTGCGGAGAAAACCAGACAGGCTCCATCGTCTGCGCACTGCACACAGAACACGCCGATAGATCCGGTGTATATCCGCTCTCTGCCATGAGTCTCAATTCAAATGCCGCTTTGACGATCAGGCGATCCCGTTTTTGATCCGCAATGGCGCGCAGTGCATATAATAGCAGCCGAGTCACTGCTGGACTGTCTACCTCTGTGTCAGTCATATGTCCGGCAAGCTCTGCAAGATAACAGCATAGGGCATAATTTTCCATACTTTCGGTCACGCCCCAAAAAGATGCTATGAGATCCGCCTGTGTCAGAGTAAACTTTCCGCTGCGCCCTGCATACAGGGTCAGTTCGCTAAAACAAAACAGCCGCACGGCGTGCACCATACGCCCGCTGCGTCTGCGCACACCTTTACATAGCACCTCTATGCGACGCCCCGCTTCTGTCAGTACTGTAATATACCGATCCTGATCTCCGAAATCATTTTCCCGAATGACCAGACCCTTGAGCGTTAGATGCTCCATATCGCTCCTCTTTGTCCTGTACCAGCCCGCGATATAGTAAATATGCCGCCGGCTCTCCTGTGTGGATAAATCGATCCCAGAATGCTTGTACGTCCATTAGAATCGCTCCTTTCAAGGCTTAGTCTGCCCCAAAGAATCCGACATAATGTTGGCAAATTCTGCATTCTATGTTTATTCTAAGCTATTATTCGTCCTGATATCCAAAATTACGCATTTGATACTGATTGTTGCGCCAGTCCTCCTTAACCTTTATCCACAAATCCAGATAAACCTTACTGCCAAACTCACGTTCCAGATCGCGGCGCGCAGACTCGCCGATGCGCTTAAGCATGACACCGTTCTTGCCGATGATAATGCCTTTATGACTTGCCTTTTCACAATAAATGGTTGCATAAATAGCAGTAACACCATTTTCACGCTTTTCCATCTTCTCAATACCAACCGCGACTCCATGCGGGACCTCCCGATCCAGCAGCCGCAGCATTTTTTCGCGGATAATCTCTGCTGCCATCTGCTTTTCCGGCTGATCTGAAATCATGTCCTCCGGGAACAGCTGCGGTCCTTCCAGTGCAAATTTTTCAAACTCACAAAGCAAATCGTCCAGCCCCTCACCTGTGCGGGCACAGACGGGAACAATGGCTGCAAATTCATGCTGTGCGGCATATGCTGCAATCACAGCAAGCAAATCTTCGTGCTTTACGGTATCGATTTTGTTTATGACAAGGATAGCCGGAATATTAGAAGCCTTGATTTGTGCAATCAGATTTTCCTCTGGGGCACCAATATTGGCAACCGGCTCTACGACCAGCGCCGCAGCGTCAACCTCAGACACTGTATCCGCAACCACCTTGACCATGTAATCTCCCAGACGAGAACGCGGTTTATGCAGCCCCGGCGTATCCAGAAATACATACTGACAGCAGTCACGGTTAAGCAAGCCCGTGATCCGTGTACGGGTCGTCTGCGGTTTATCCGATACGATTGCAACCTTGCGTCCAACCAGCTTATTGGTCAGTGTAGACTTTCCCACATTTGGTCTCCCGACCATCGAAATAATTGCAGTTTTTGTAATTTCCATTTATCTTTTCCTTCCAAATGCAAAAATAAACCACACAGCACAAGGCACCGATACCACAAGTGCTGTCAACAAAAAAATATGTGCCCGCAGCTGTCTCAAAACAGACGGCAGGACAGGGAGAAAAAACAGCAATCCAATGATTGTACACGAAACCGCACATACAAACACAGCTGCCGCCGCAATATCCTTGGCATCGCGCACAGTACGGTTGTATCCAGCCGATTTCCAGTCGCACAAATATTCGATTGCTGTGTTCATAAGTTCGGCACCCATCATCACCCCAAAACACAGTGCCAGCACTGCACATTGTACCAATGATAACCTGCCTAAAAACGCGAAAATCGTTACATATCCTGCCGCAGTCAGGTGTATCCGAAAATTTCGTTCGCTTGCCATGCAAAGACCGATTCCGCGAATGGCATATTGAAAGCTTTGGCGCAGCTTTCGAATTTCATGCCCCATCATACCTTGCGCACCAGACCCAGTGCAGCAAGATTTTCTTCTTCCTTTTTGCGCATGAGCAGACGATCTGCTTCGTCTCGCTCATGGTCATATCCCAATAAATGTAAAACCGAATGTACGGTCAAAAATCCGCACTCACGTTCCGCAGAATGACCAAAATCTGCTGCCTGTTCACAAGCACGGTCATAATTCAAGACCATATCGCCCAGCATTACACAGTGGATTTCGGGGTCATATTCCAACGGCTCCTGTGCTTCTCCGTTATAAAACGCATACATGGGAAAAGAGAGAACATCTGTCACCACATCTTTGTCCCGATATTCCGCATTCATCTGCCGAATGGTTTCTCCATCTACAATGGTGACATCAATGAACGCATCAAAGTCAATATCCTCCTGCAAAAGCACCTGCTCTGCACAAGAGGTGATCAGCTCGCATACTTCTGCTTCACGCGGCAGCTTAACCTCTGTCGTTACACGGATTCGATGACTCATCTTCTTCCCTCCAATCGACGTCTGAATGTACGCGGCGCACCGTCCTGCTTCGGGCTTTGCTTGCGGCGCATGGCAGGCTGCTCTCGATCACGCGGCTTTTTACGGCTTTCATAGTCTGCATACGCCTTAACGATCCGCTGTACCAGTTCATGCCGCACAACATCCTTATCTGTCAGATAGCACTGCGCAATATCTTCGACATTTTCCAGTACACGGCAAGCCTCTCTCAGTCCAGAGGTCTTTCCATCAGGCAGATCGACCTGTGTGATATCACCTGTAATCACCGCCTTGGAGCCGAAGCCAATACGAGTCAAAAACATTTTCATTTGTTCTGGTGTGGTATTCTGCGCCTCGTCCAAAATGATAAAGGAATCATCTAAGGTGCGTCCGCGCATATAGGCAAGCGGCGCCACCTCAATGGAGCCCTTTTCCATGTGTTTTTGAAAGGTTTCCGCGCCCATCATGTCAAACAGTCCATCATACAAAGGGCGTAGATAGGGATCGACCTTACTCTGTAAATCTCCGGGCAAAAATCCCAGCTTCTCCCCTGCCTCAACTGCTGGACGTGTCAAAATGATACGGGATACCTGCTTATCCCGAAACGCTGCGACCGCCGCCGCTACTGCGAGATAAGTTTTGCCGGTACCTGCCGGACCAATCCCCATGGTCACTGTATGATTGCGAATTGCCTCCATATACTTTTTCTGCCCCAGCGTCTTGGCTTTCACCGGCTTTCCCTTCGCAGTAATGACCAGCACATCACGTCCCATCGTGTGCACCTCATGTTCGCGTCCTTCCCGCGCTAATCCAATGACATATTGAACGCTTTGCGTACCAACCGCATCTCCGCGGCGTGCCATCTCCAAAAGGGCAATCAGAACCCGCTCCACAATCTCTACCGCCTGCGGCTCACCTGAAATCTTCAGTTCAGTTTCTCGGCTGACGATCGACACCCCAAGTTCGCGTTCGATGAGTTTAATATTCTCATCGAATGCCCCAAAAACGGCAATCATCAAATCAACCTGTTCCATTTGCATGGTTTTTTCTATCATAATATTTGTCATGCCTTTCTAAGACCTTGCAAGGCTCATGAGTCCTCATTTTTCGGCTCTGGTTTTTCAGGGAGCGGCGTGTAATCGATCATCTCAGCTGCAATCTGCTCTTCACAGGCTGCCGTTACACGCACGCGTACTGCACCATTCACTTCTTCCGCCTGCCAACTGCTTTCCAGAATTTTTCCATCTAGCGTTTGCGCCAACTCATCTAAAAAGCGCTTTGCCGCTGCCTCTCCCACTTCTTGTGCATCTCCGGTTATCAGGACGGCATCTTGAACCTGATAGGTTTGCCGAACAAGCGAGATAGGCAGCATCAGGCGACTGCCAATCGAAAGCCTTGTTTTTTCTATTATTTTATCACAACTCCCCGCGGTAATACCACTCCCTAAATATAAATTTATGCGGCGATCACCAAAAAGCAAGGCATATTGCGTTCGCACCTTATCCGTTGGGGTCTCCTGTATCCAAGTTAGAGGAATCAAAAATTCTGCCGTACGGCTGGTGTATGCCATGACACGCCCCATGCTGTGCGTGCGATGCGGCACCCCCCACTCAGTCGTGTTGGGTACCGCTGAGGAAACCAATAAGGTTCCGGTTTCCACCGCATCTCCCGGCTTTACAAGAAGTTCTCCCCCTGTAATCGTTGTTTTGCTGATTACACCAGCCCGCTCTGCCACAAGTCCTGTCGGTGCGGCGCGGTCAAGCTTTTTCGGGGTTGGTACAGCCGCCTGTACAGCGACCCGGATTGCATTGCCGATCTTGGTTATGGTAATCACACCAGCCTCCGGAAGTTCGGTCTGAATGGCACGTCTGGCAACATCTGTCTCAATGTTCTGCAAATATGCCCCTTCATAAATACCGGATTCACGCAGAATATGCCGTAGTTTCGCCACAGGTACCCCCGGCGCTGCATCTACCTCCAACACCCACAGAAATTGGCTCAGAATTACCATGAGCCCAAGCAGACCCACGGTACCTCCCACAAGCAGCGGGCGCATTTTCAGCCACTTTCCCCAAAATGGCAGCCCACTTTTTTTAACAACATGTACACGACAGCCGGTACGCCCCATAAAGCTGCGCAGCCTGTAGAAATCCCGCAAAGACAGAGTGGCCGTCAAGGTACGCGCATCTGTACGTACCACATCCCATAACTCGATCTCCCCACGCATGCATACATTCAAAAAGCGTTCTGTTGATGCCCCCTGCACCCGAATCTTTATTCTTCCCGCTGACCACATAAGCAGCCGTCCCAGCATCTTATATCACCTGTCCTTCCATGTTACGCTTATAATCGTCCCCTGAATCGACAGTTCTGCCCTTGAAAGTGCCTCCAGCGTCAGCTGTTCCCCTTCAATACACACCTCACCGCCCGGACAGTCCACCCGGATACATGTACTGCTGTATGCACGCATACTTTTGTGCTGTTCAATTACCAGACGACCATTCTCGACCTCAAGCCGCGGTCTGCCCTGTACCACACGACCAACCCGCTCGCTCCATTCCAGCAGTCCCATCCGCATGCACCTCCCTTCCACCTCACAGTCTATGCACCCCCAGCATGAAACTAGACCGCACTGCATACGATGGACAAAGCTGAATTTTTCTATGTACTGCCAAGGGGGACTTCTTATGCAAATATTGCTTTCTTATTCTGCCATTATTTTTTCTGGTGCATTCTTTTTTTTGGTTCTTCCCCATGCCAGTGCTGCTGCACAAGGGGTGGAGGAGGGACTTCAAATTGCATGTTCTATGGCAATCCCATCTCTATTCCCTTTTTTTGTTTTGAGTGGTCTGCTCATTCGCACAGGCGCTGTGCAAAAGCTGGGGAACTGGTGTGCACCACTGCTGCGTCGCCTATACGGATTACCCGGCGAGTCTGCTGGTCCCTTGCTGCTTGGGCTGATCGGCGGCTACCCAATCGGTGCACAGGCAGCATACGAGCTTTATCAGGCTGGCACATTATCCCGCACAGAAACCGAGGAACTGCTCGGCTTTTGCAACAATACAGGACCAGCATTTCTCGTCGGTGTGTGCGGGGCTGGGCTATGCGGCTCTATCAAAATCGGCTTATTTTTATACGGAATCCATATTGTGACCGCACTTTTGACCGGACTGCTCCTTCCACATCATACAGCACAACACCGACAAGCCCTCCACCGAAGTTTGCCAGCCAATGTATCTTTCTCCGCGAGCCTTGTTGCATCTGCCGAACAAGCGGGACGCTCCTGTCTCAAAATCACCGTATTCATCATGCTTTTTTCCATGCTTCGCCATGTATTAGAAGCCGCTGGTGTATTTACATTGGCACCCATGCTCTGTGCACCCCTGCTTTGGTTCCTTGGCGCGCCGGCAGCAGCTGCTGCGCCGCTGCTCACCGGTCTTTTGGAAATGACCAGTGGTCTGGTGCTTCTTCCTGAATCTTGCGGTCATGCACTCCTTCCGGCGATGAGCATGCTCGTAGGATTTGGCGGTTGCTCTGTGCTCTGTCAAACAACAGCAGTAATGAACGGATTGTCCGTTCGGCGTGTCTTATATGGAAAGGCTTTGCACGGCTTGCTTGCCGCAGCTTTGACCATTCTTTGTCAGGCAGCTTTTCCTATTTCCATCCCTACATTTTCTCCCTATCCCATACCGTCCACTGGAAAACCTGCAATCGGATTTATTTTCTTCATATATTCACTTTTTTGTGTAATTTTCTCTGGAAAAAAGCATCATATTCCGCTATAATAATTATATATCCATTCGTACGAAAGGAGGTATGGTGCACATTGCGACCAAATCGTTTTCTATTCCGCCAAGATATCGAGCCACGCTGTCTTTACTGCGCTCGCTCTGCTCCGCTCGATGCTGAGCATGTTGCCTGCCGCCGACGTGGTGTGGTACCCACAAGCTACGCTTGCCGCGCATTCCGCTATGACCCACTGCGTCGCATTCCACCCAAACCCGCTGTCATACGAGGACACTTTTCTGACGAGGACTTTATACTGGAGGAACCCGAAGAATGACTTTCCGTGCTCTGCGGCGACATTTTGCCGTATTATTTACCATTCTACTGTGCATTTCTGTCTTATTTGTTCCCACTGCACAGGCGATTGAAGATCCCATGATCCAAGCGGAAGCTGTTTATCTCGGTGACCCTGTCACCGGAATGCCGCTTTATCAAAAAAATGCGGAGGAACGCCGATATCCCGCTTCCACAACAAAAATTATGACCGCACTAATTGTGCTGGATAATGTTCAGGATCTTGAGCAGAAGGTCACAGTATTAGAAGAAGACTTCAACGGGATTCCCTCTGACGGCTCCATGGCTGGTTTTGTAGTAGGAGAAGAAGTCCCCGTTATCGATCTGCTTTATGGTCTCATGCTGCCCTCCGGCAACGAAGCAGCAAACACACTTGCACGTTTTGTTGGTGGTTCTATTCCCGAATTTGTAAAAAAAATGAACGCGCGTGCAGCCGATTTAGGTTGTACGGATACAAACTTTGTCAACCCAAACGGTCTGCATGATGACAATCATTACACCACTGCACATGACCTGTTCCGTATTACACAAGAGGCAATGAAAAACGAAACTTTCGCCATGATTGCCAATACAGCACAGAAAAATCTCAGTGTGACCAACAAAGTTTCCGAACATCCGAATGGCAAAAACTTGTACATCCTGACAACTAACCAACTGATCTTATCCCGCAATAACCCACATTTTTATGGCTATGCAAAAGGTGTAAAAACCGGACATACCTCACAGGCAGGCTACTGTCTTGTTGCAGCTGCCGAAAAGAAAAAAGCCAAGCTTATTTCTGTTATGCTCGGCTGCGAACGTCTCCCGAATGACCCTTATCCCCTCTCATTCCCCGAAACAAAACGCCTGTTTATGTGGGCATACGATAACTATGCCTCCAAAACACTGGTAGAAGAAGGTGCCGAAATTGAAGAGGTTCCTATCCGTCTTTCCACGCAGACAGATTCTTTGATGCTTGTAGCAGGCAGTAACCTTGACGCAACAGTACCGAAAGATCTGACATTAGAGGACTTTGAAAAAACATTATCTGTCAAACAGGATATTGTTGCCCCCATTACCAAAGGAGACAAGCTTGGTACGATGACCCTCTCACGTAACGGTGTTACCTATGGTACGGTTGATTTGCTCGCACTGAGCGATGTTTCCATGTCCGAGGTACTCTACTACGCCTATCTATTGGAAAACTTTTTTAGCACCCCTATATTCAAGGTGCTGCTGGTTGTGCTGATTGCTTTGTTTATCCTTTATATATCTCTATATATGATTCGTATTCGCCGCAAGCGGATACGCCGGCAGCAGATGATGCGTTCAAAGTATTCCCGTATGGAACAGTATGAGCGCGACCAGCATCATAAGGATAACTGATTTCTTTCATCATTCGAATACATATTCTGGGCAGATCCTTTTCATATTGGGTTGTCCCATTCGATTCTTTTTACTACACAATAAAATTTTTCAAAAAAGTGTTGACATCTCCCTGTCGATATGATATTATAATGGAGCACCAAACATGAATGGTGCACAACACCAGATATCGCAGGGTAGAGCAGCTGGTAGCTCGTCGGGCTCATAACCCGGAGGTCGCAGGTTCAAGTCCTGTCCCTGCACCCATTAAAAAGCACTGATTCTTTTGAATCGGTGCTTTTTCTTTTCCCTTGTCATTTGTTCGCGTTTTTATCAGGATACAGCCCTTGCAACAAGCTGTATCCAGTTATGATTGCTGACAGCAATTCCAATCCTACCAGCATCGGGATCTAAAATATTCGCCCTATGTCCAGATGAGTTCATCCAATTTTCTATGACATGATACACATCTAGTTCATTTGTACCAGCAGCATTTTCGCCTGAATACAAATAATCTAAAATCATTCAATATTGTAGAACAGTGTCTGCCATCTGGTCTTGTATGGCTGAACATTTCATTCAGTTCCTGTGCACGAATCTGTGCAGCTTCACACAGTTTGTCGTCCAGAATGAGCGGTGCAAGTCCTTCAACTTCACGTGTTTCATTTACCAGCCGAAAGACAGTCTGTACTGTCTCTTCCTCAGACTGTGAGTCTGATTGACAGAATTTTGCTGTGCCTTGGCTGTTTCCTCTGCTGCACGCTTAAAAATGGCATCGCGCGCATCTTCTTCAGTCGCATAGCCCGTGAAGTAGTCTTGCTGTGGATTTGTTCCGGAGCAGACGCATAAGATTGCTTCTTGATGGATTCACGGTAAGGCGTTATGGGTCAATATGTACGCTGTCTGTACTTGCATCGTAGACAACGTCAAAACCAACTGACATGCCCATATCGCGTAACTTCACATAGTTGTTACCTCCGATATCATAAGCAGTCACATCCCATACACGCTCCCCATCTACGTGGATGGGCTGCTGAGATAACTGCGCTGTTAAATCAGCTACACCGGCGGAGATACCACAAAGCAACATGGCACCTGTACACAAACCTGCTGTGAATCCTCTCTTTTTCATTTGTCTGCCCCTCCATTTCAATGACAATAAAAGGTGGAACTCGGCGTTTCCTGTCTATATGTATTGTATTATCATATTTTGTATCTGCCAAATATATCCATTCCTGATATTTTATTTTGAGACGGCAAAAGGGGGTGACTCTGAACAGTCACCCCTAATCTGTCTATCATGGTAAATATCGTTATCGTGATATTCGCTTTTTGCTGTATTGAATCCCAAAGGAAATCAAGCCTTGCAGCTTTTTCTTCCACCATCGGATACCACTCTGACTCTCCATATCTGGCATATATCCTGTTTTCCGCAGATTTCAAGGCAGAATTACAGCGCTTCTCTTCACGATTTCAAAAAATGACCTGTCCATCTTTTGAACTGCTGTATCAGCTTCCCTGATTCTGGAGGGGCTTCCTCTGAGATATGCAGGGATTGCTTCATAAAATGCGCCTGCGAATCAAATGGTGTCTCGCTGTGTCTACGGCTATAAGTACCATCTGACAGCATCAAGCTGGACTTTGCCGTATCACGAAGCTGAGAATCCAAAATCCATTTCAGATGTTCACGCAGCTGCTCATGATACACCGGACAGGCAATCTCTACACGGCGGTTCAGATTGCGTGTCATTAGGTCGGCAGAGGAAATGTAAAACTTAGCATTTTTGCCGCGTCCAAACTGATAGATACGCCCATGCTCCAAAAATCGACCAACCACACTGACAACATGGATATTCTCTGTATCACCAGAAAGACTCGGCAATACACAGCAGATGCCGCGAATCATCAGCTGAATCTCCACACCAGCACGAGAGGCCTCCACCAGCTTATCAATCACTTCACATTCCGTAACAGAGTTTGCCTTAATACATATATACCCCTCTGTTCCCAATGCAATTTGCTGGTCAATATTTTCCAGCAGCATTGTCTTGATTCCAAACGGTGACACACAAAGCTGCTTGTACACACCATCAAGCTTATTGACGGGCATATTTCTAAAAAATGCCGCTGCATCTTCTCCAATAGACGAATCAGCAGTCATCAAACTCAAATCGGTGTACATTGCGTTTGTCTTTTCATTATAATTCCCTGTGCCGATTTGGGTCAGATAGCTGGTTTTGTTATGGGTGCGAAGCGTGATAAGGCAAATTTTGCTATGACATTTGAAGCCCTCCGTACCGTAAATGACCTGACAGCCAGACTCCTCCAACATTCTCGACCACGTGAGATTATTTTCCTCATCAAAACGGGCGCGCAGCTCCATCAGCACCAGCACCTCTTTCCCGTTCTCTGCTGCGCGGCAGAGTATCTGCGCAATTTTAGAGGACGATGCAAGCCGATAAATCGTGATTTTGATGGACAGCACATGAGGATTCTCCGCCGCTTCATTCAGCAGGCGCAGAAATGGGTCTACGGTGTCATAAGGATAAAACAGCAGACGATCCCTTTGCTGTATCTGCGAAATCATAGATTGTTCCTGTTTGAGATCCTCTGCCCAGCGAGGACGATAGGGCGGATATAACAGACGTACAGAAATCTCCTTTGGCAGTTCATCAGCAAGACGAAATACATAACGCAGATTCAGTGGGCAGGTATCTGCAAAGACCTGATACATCTCCACATGAACAATCGCAGATAAAACCTTCTGAAATTCGGCGGATACTGGCATACTCAACTCCAACCGTACAACAGCCAGATGGTCACGCCGTTTGAGGAGTTTTTTCATCTGCCGGCGGAAATCCTCCTCATTATCGTCAAACTTTTCATCATCGAAGCTGATGTCTGCATTGCGGGTCACTGCAAGCATACAGCTTTCCTGTACGGTGTAAGAGTCAAATAATGTTGGCAGCCAATGCAAAAGAATGTTTTCTGTTCGCACAAATCGGGTTCCGTCTGCCAGCAGAAGATAGGGCGGCAGGCTGTCCGGTACCGGCACAATCCCCACTGCTCGGTGACCCTTTTTATTCTCCAGACGTGCAGCAGCATAGAGTCGTTTGTTGACCAGATGCGGCACCGGGTGGTTGGGTGCAATCAGAATGGGAGACAGTACTGGCAGCATCTCATTTTTGAAAAAACGGTGAATCTGCTTCATATCTCCCGCCGTCAGGGATTCCGGTAAAACATCTTGAATTCCGCTGCGATGCAACTCACCCATAACCGCAGCATAGATTTGTTCTTTCATAGAAAGCAATTCCGGAACTGCCTGATAAATATGATGCAGCTGCTCCGCCGGTGTCCAGCCAGTCTTGCTGTCCCTATCATCAGGCATCATACGGGCAAGATCAAAGAGACTGCCCACACGCACCATGAAAAATTCGTCCAAATTGCTGGAAAAAATAGAGACGAATTTCAACCGTTCCAATGCAGGAACAGCCGTGTCCGCAGCCTCCTCCAGAACACGCCGATTGAAGCGCAGCCAACTCAGTTCACGATTTTGCGTGTAGTGATATTTTATAGTATTTTCTGACATAAATATCCTTCCCGGACACCATATTTGCTAACAACCAGCTGCTGTGCTCCAAACAAATGAAATACATGCTGCAAAATCAGCACACCTGGCACCAATGTGTGAATACGCTCTGCTTCCAGCCGCAGGATTAAGTCGCTGGCATCTTTCTTTCCACTGCACAGAAATTTGCACAACCCGTCCAGCTGCTCACCGGTTATGGTGCGGCAGTCTTTTGAGCACTTATAGTAGTACCGTGCCATCTTGAGTGCTGCCCGTGCAGTGCCTCCGACACCGACCAGCAAGGGACGAGACTCCGGAGTGTTCTTGCCTATCTGAATCGTCTGCAAAATTTCTTGCCGCAAGCGCTTCAGCGAGCCCGTCCCCGGCAGTATCTTTTTCACGCAATTTCGATAAAGACTGAGCGAACCAATGGGAAAACTGGCAAAATCCACTGGATTTCCCTGTTCAAATGTGACAATCTCTGTACTGGCACCGCCAATATCCAGAAATGCGCCGCTGGTCAGATGTAGCTCCTGCATTGCGCCTGCATAGCCCAGAACGGCCTCTTCCTCACCCGAAATCACTTCTACTGTATAATCTGTGGCTGCATGAATCACAGACAAAACCTGCGCCGTGTTGGAAATATTGCGCAGAGAAGCCGTAGCAAAAACATTGACATGTGCAATCTCCAATGTCTGTAATATGCTTCGGAATGTCAGCAGTCCCGCACAGGCACATTCCATCCCCTCCGCGCTCAGCTTTCCGTCCTCCACATAGCCCGCGAGTCCTGCCATAATTTTTTCACGAAAAAGGATTTTGAAACTCTTGTCATGTGTTTCATAAAGGGTCAGCCGGATTGAGTTCGAGCCGATGTCAATGACTGCCTGCTTCATTCTGTCTCACCAGCAGTCTCCGCAGCCTGTTGCAGCTGTGTATTGTCCAGCGCACGAAATACCAAAATCGCCTTTCCGGAGCCTGTCACAGAGAACGTCACCAGCTTCCAGCCTTGCTGTGCCATTTCATTTGCCCTTTGCTCAATTGCCACAGCCATCTTTTTTGTTTTGAGCGCATCTTCGATTACAACCGTTTTGTAAATCATACACATTCCCTCATCTCTGTTCATCGAAATCCCATCTCCTGCCTCACAGAAAATCACCAGAAGGATAGCAGTCATCGGGTTTGTTTGCTGCTCGGCGTGGAATTTCAAAAGTGTGTCTCTGCTTTTCTGTATTCATTATTTAGTATATCAAGGAAATGTAAATGCTGCGACTATAACTGCGTAAAATAAAAGCAAAATTTCGACAGCTTTCGATATGGTCTTTCTTCCAACCCGCATCGCAAGGCAGTTCAACTAAAATGTGGAGAGCTGTTATAAAACAACTCTCCACATTTTAGTTTAGAACTCAGATTTTTGACTTCGTGTCCTCACTGATATCTACCGTTGGGGTGTAGACAACATCTTTTAAAGATCCTCCCGCGACCTGCTCCAACTTCTCAATATCAAGCTCCTGCATCTCCTGCTCCTCTGCCTCTTTGTTTAGATTCTTCATTTCTTTTTCCATAATTTTATCAACCTTTCTAAAATTATTGTATGATGCCACTTTTTGATATATTTTCTATATATCTCTGGAGAATTGCAGCTGCCTCTGCACGTGTTGCACTGCCCTTTGGATCTAAGATACCATTGCCTTTACCGGAGATTAGTCCTGAACCAACTGCCCAAGAGAGACTTGTGGTTGCCCAATCTGAAATTTCTCCTATATCTGTAAATTGCGACATATCTACAGATTTTGACTCTTTATCCCCCTTATAGACAGCATAACGCTCCATAATCGCCGCAAACTGTTCACGGGTGATTTGGTCATTTGGCGCAAATGTTCCTTCTGAATAGCCCTTTACAATCCCGTTCAGGCTTGCCCAATAAACGGCATCACCATACCAGCTTTCAGCCGCAACATCTGTAAACGAATTATTTGAAATTCGATTTATATCCAAATCTCTTTCCAAACGATAGAGTACCGTTACCAGCATTGCTCTTGTTAATTTGGCGTGTGGTTCAAAACTCGTGTCTGTCATGCCCTTGAAGATATTGTTCTCGCAGACATATCGAACGCTGTCAAAGAACCAGTCATTGCTCGATACATCACTGAATGGGTTTGACCATGTTCCGGTCGATGGCGTAGTTGGCTCGTTCAGTTCTTCTTCTTTTTTGGGTTCCTCTTTATCGGAATCATCATCAGAATCATCGGAATCGCTGCCAGAGGAACCACCACCAGAGCCTGTACCAGTTTCGTTTACGATTACATCTACAACTACGGTGTGATACAGCGTCGATGGTATGGTCTTGAGTACGTCACCATGCTCCAATGTTCCATCGTATCGGAATACGATGTTTTGCGTAGACGGAACGACATAACCTGTCAGACGAGCCGTACCGTTTCCAGCGGCAAACAAAGTGTTGTCTTCTCTTATATATACAACATCTGAATTGTCGGTTTTCCATATAACCGTAACTTCGTCACCTGCTGTACCTTCGATCTCCGTCCCAATTTCAATATCCTCAAAGCGCTTTGCATAAATTCTATCACTGCCCTTTAAGGATACATTGGTAACTTTACGCATTGTTTCGATTGCTTGGGCATCAAAATTTTTGTGTGCTGTCGCTTCCAGTGTAATAATATCCTCTCCGCCAGTTCGTACCACCGCAATAATATCTGCCGCACCGTCATCACCATCTATCGCAAAGGCGCTGTCAGGAATTTGAACAACTTCTTCAATCGCCACCGATGTGTTTTCAGCAATACTATTCACAGTGTATGTATCGATGAACGTATCTACGATATTTTGCTTTGCGGTATAGAGTGTTACTGTGACTTCTGGAGAAGCGACATTACCCTTATTTCTAATCGGAATATACAGAGCATGTCCGTCTGTGTTTTCTATTAGAGATGCATCGCCATCAGAAACAAGATTGTACTCCTTGACCACCCGCATTTCCTGCCGAATCGGTGTTCCGCCTTCAACTGTAATATCCGCGCAGAAAGTAAGATCATCACGAATCTCAGCAATCGCAGGAACATTGACCGATGCCTGCAACGTCTTTCCAGCACCCCAAACACCTTCTACTGTCTGTGTTCCGAGTTCTGTCACTGTACCATTAGATACCATTGTGAATCTAAAGGTGACCGGTTTGTCAATAAATCTTGTACCCTCATTTTTCACTGTTGAGGTCAGAACGAATCCTGTATTCGGATATACATATTCCGTGTTCACTGCAAGTGCATTTTCATCGACTGTTACAGCCTTTGAATACGGCGTATGAGTCAGCATGACAAGACTTGTATCGTTATCATCCAGCTTCTTGCTGTCACCATCTGTGATATAAGGAGTCTTTGATGATACAACATAAAGCTTTCCGTTCATAACGGCTGCATCAGCATTTCTGTACGATACATCTTCTGCGTTTGTTAGCTTAAATGCCTCGCTCCAGTCTGAATTTCGCGAATTCTTATCAGCCGCTTTCGTACCCGTAGACGGATTGCAGTCAAAAATAGATGTGTATACCTGTCTGGAACCATTCTCATCAGAATTTGTCCATGTCAAATACATGCTTTCGTTTTGATCCACGTCAACACTATAATTGTTTACATATCCGTCCAATTTCACAGCATAGGACGGCATAATCTTGATGGTTTGCTCTGCTGCTGGAATAACAGTTCCATCGTTCGATGTCGTTTCCTGAACTGTTGTTTTATATTCCAGCTTGTAGTACTCAGAGGAGCCTTCCTGAACCTTTGTATACTTGTTGTTTGAGATAATATCGCTTACTTCAAAATAGGCAATACCACTCTGTTCTTCGCCTTCACCTTCTCCCAATTTTCCGACAGCAGAATAGAACAGGAATGTTTCATCTTTGTATCGACCAAATTTTGGTGTCTGATAAGCACCCGGCTCCGGCGTCATTTTTATAATATGCGTGAAATCATTTTGCTTAAAATTATAAATCTGCATGAATACATCTCGGTCTTCTACGGTATTCAAATCCTTATCATAGTCAACCGTCCATGCATATAGCGCCAGCCCATTGTAAGAAATTGCATCTGAATCAATGATTCTGAGCATTTCTTGGCTCGTCTTATCAATTCTTGTGTCAAGGAATCGCTGCCCATACCAGTTCGATTTATATGCATCTTTGTCTACAACGCCCTCAAGCTCCTTGTCTGTATAGCTTGACTCATCATTCCATTTCCCATTTTCATAGAAGCGGTATGCAATAACCGATGCAGCAGTAGTAAGATCTGTCAAGGTTTTGGCATCTTCATACTCAGTTTTGGTGTAGTAGAGTATCAGTCTGTCGCTTGTACTGTCATACGCAGCTTTCGGTTCAACGTCTGCAGCAATATCCTGCTGTGTTTTATGTGTCAGCTGCGTCACCTGTTCAAAGCGTTCGCTCTGCTTGTCGAAGAACACCGTCTTGATATCCAGCGCGGACAAAGCCTGCTGCGTTGTTGCATTGTTCTCAAACTTTTGGTCTGCCGAGGACCATGAAATCAGCAGCTTATCTCCCAAATCAAATACATTCGGGTAATCATCTAGCGTTCCATCATCGTCTACCAGCTTTGGCTGTGACCATGTTGTGCCATCATATATGGAGTAAAACAGACCAGTTCGATCCACATCACCTCTTGACGGCACATCACCGATGAATGTCATAAACATCTTGCCATCGCCAATCGGTGTAAGCGTTGTCTTTGCACTTGGATATATTCCGCTTTGCAAAGTCATTTCCTCTGTATTACCCGCATCAATATCAAGAAGTGATATAGAATCATTTCTGCCATTCCATCTCGATTCATTTGCAAGATAATCTCTTGTTGTCTGTACCGATTGGATTCGGTCATCTTCCGCGCTCAAAAGATCCGGAATGAGGTCGGGTTCGATATGTCCGTCGGCATTCTCCGAAAACAGCTTGACGGTCTGTTCCTTTGTTGCATTAGAGTAGACCTCAAATGAAAGCACCTTGATATAATAATCAAAGTTATATGTCATATCACCGTACATGCGGTGTCCTAACGAACCTGCATTCAGTCCAAATTCAAAATCCATATCAAAGTTGAAGTTCGCATGTCCACCCAATTCAATAATTGCGATCTCTACGCCAAGTCCAAGCGAAATATTCGGATCGAGCATCAGATATGCCTTTCTGTTGACATGCTCTATTTCTTCGAATAATCCGAATGTATCCGGACTGTACTCGACCTTATTGGTGTTCCATGTCGAATCTCCTGTGTAATCAGTTTTGAGTTGGAATATGCCAGTAATATTTCCATTCAGTCCAGCCGTGATAATGACGTTCATTCCAATGGGCAAGGTGATCGTTATTTTTCCGTCCACATCAAAGTCAAACCCTACAATGAAATCCAGTTCTTCAAAGAAGTATTTGTATTCACCATCTACATTTCGGCTTGTTAGCTGCATGGCAAATACCATTTTGGGGGAAAGTTCCCATGAGAAGGATTTTGCCGTTTTATATCCTCCCCCATCAGGTTTTTGACCGTTTTTGTCCAATGCCTTTTTCGCATTCTGCTTTGTCTCTTCACTCTTGCTCTGGTCAGGCTCCTCCTCACTCTCCGCACCGAAGGTCTTTACCGCACTCTTATAGTCACCAAATTGATAAGTTGTCATCTGATACTTATACTTATTGGAGTCCATTCCCGGTGGAGTAACATCTTCCGTTACAGGTTCGTCAAAGCCAATCTTACCTAACGATACGTTGCCAAGCGGGTCACCAATCAGCTCTACCGCACTGCTGTATGTGTCTTCGAGCAGTTCACTGCCAATCAGCGGGAACAAAAAGGTTCTGAGATTAAGCGGCGTAACAAAGTCATACCCCAAATCTATTGATTTATAGGACTTACCATTCTGGTCTGTGAAGGAAACGTATATTCTGTCACCCGAATCCAGTACAGCCTTGGGATTGAAGCTTATCGTTGCTGTTCTGTTTGCAAAGCTATTGGTAAATCTTGCATCTTCTGAACAATCAATAGTTGTGCCATTTACCTTATGGATAGAGAATTTTGCACCCACAGGCTCAATCGTACCATTGCTTTCGACCTCGGCGGTTATATGCAGTGTGTCATCTTTGACATTGACAGCGGTACCATTTATTTTATTGGTTACATCATCTGCATATCTTATGCTCAATGCTTTTGGCTTGAAACACTCATATGCCGGAAGTGTGAGATATAGATTATTTATCAACGCGGTAGCAGGATACGCAGTTCCATTGTCATCTACCAGAATACTAACCATTCCTGAGCGTGGAACATTTTTAACCTCTATGGCAAAGTGACCCGTCTCATCTGTAAATCCAGCGGTTCCCGCAATACTTACCTGTGCAGCCTTAACTGGTGTTACATCGAGTTGTCTATTATGTACTACTTCGTAAAAGCTTCCGTTTTCCCGTTCTACTCTTCCTTTCACTATCGTTGGTGTATTGTTATTCTTTACAAACTCATAATAATATTTTGTGTTACTCTGCACAATATCGCGGGACAATATATCACCGAAAATCGGATTATACAGATTCTGAAACTTTTTTGTGCTTTCTGTCTGCTCGTTGATATTTGGATCGGAGCTTGCATCTATCATTCCGTTTACATTTTTAATATCTCCGGTTCCATTCGTCCACTTGACATAATATCCATCTGGTGCTGTTGCGCGCAGTGTCCAGAGCATGCCCGGATAAACTGTTTTGATATGGATATCACCGTTTTTATTGGAAGCGAGCATTTCTTCCGCCTTCTGCGCGGTTGACGGCTGGAGAAATGCGCGCCCTGTCAGGTCATCTACCACCTTATCCGCATTCGGCATATACGCAACATTCATTCCGTCATTCTCTGTTCTCGGATAAAAGCTCATATTTTCAGAAAGAACATATGTCATTCTTTCTGGAGTATTGCTGTCAGAATAAATCACGTGATCAGATTTTGACCAAATATCTATCATGAATCCTGTAAGGGTCTTATTTTGAGCAGCAACTGCGCGAACCTTTATTTTGGAGTTCATTGGGAAAGTATACTTATTATAATATCCCCTTGAGCCCCAATCACGATAGCTTTCCGCCTGTTTACTGTTCATATTGGCAATATACGTGTTTTCATCATCCGTATTATGAATATGAAGTGTTATTGTTTTTTGCTTAAATTTCGGCATTACCTTGATTGTTACATTACGTCCGAATGTTTTATCAATGCGCTCTGCCAGACTCTGATTTGCGCTTGTGCCGCTTGCAGGTATCCAGAGTGTCTTATCTGTATACCAATTGTCCTTATATGGATATTTGGTCTCTTTTCTGTAAAGACTGTCATTATCCTTTGTATAAAGATATACACCCTCCAACTCTATGCCATACTTTGCATCAAGCTGCGGATTTGTCGAAACAGGTTTTATCGTTTGATTTGCATTCGCATAAAAACCACTTACTTCATTACCTGCGTTATCCACCAGCTTTACGGATGGAGTATAGTCATAATCATCTTGACCATCTGTATACGCAATTTTTAATGCTTCACCAGTTTTATCTGCATAATCATATTCCAAACGGTTAAATACTTGTTTGTTATGAATGTTAAAGTTATACTTTTGCCATTCAAAAGATATAGGATTTCCAAACCATCCCTGAGCATTATCACCTGGCCAGCCACCATTTCTGATACCGAAACGGATAAAATAATCACCGTTCAATCCCGAAACATCCATCTCGCTATTTGTCCAGTCGTGATTTCCATCTTTTCTAAGACTCTTGTCACTGGATGCTCCGTAATTATATCTATCCTTTTCACGAAGGAGTTCAATAAAGATATGGTATACCCCATGGTTTCCGATATAGTCTCCCTTGTTCTGATGCCAGAATGAAACTTTGTTTACACCAGAAAAATTGAACGCGTGTTTTGAAACCCATGTCCTGCCACTATTCTTATAGGTTTCATAAAGACCATAGTCTGTCCATCTACTGCTACTGTTAGTTCTATGCCAGCCGTCCTGACTGCCAGTACTCGGTCCTTTCTCCATACCCAATGTGTCCAAATCTATTTTCGTATTTGAGTGACCAAGCACTTTTGATTCCGCCCGCTCAACATCACCATTCACAGACATAAGCGCATCCGTTTCACCATCTATCGCAGTATTCTGTGATGGCTTCGCTGCCATGGTGACCGTAATGTACTCATCTGTGATTTCACAGGTGCCGTCACTTTCCAGGCGAATTCCAAACGTCATTTCTTTGTCGAAGTGTTCCGCTGAAATCTTCAACTTTTTTTCTGTTTCACCGGGTACAAACGCAAGACTCGCATCTTCCATTTTTTCGTAATGATAGCCTTCTTGTGCTGTCCCCTTAACGGTCGAAACAAGAACAGAGGTGTAATATTCAACGCCCTCAGTTCTTGTGAGCGTAAGTTCATATGATGATTCCTGCTCTGTCAGCGTAATTTCATTGATATCTGGAGTAATAACAGGCTTTTCATATGCCTCATCGTCCATAATATTGACATACGCCGTAGGATTTGCTGCAAGCGAAGTTTTCTCATCGCCGTTTACTCCCATAAGCGACAGCATGATAATCTTATCTGCATGAGCACGATCATTATCAATTATTTTGATTGTGATCTCCTTTTGGGTTTGTCCTTTCTGAAAGGTTACAACACCCATTGCTCCTCGTGCACTTTGAAAATATTTGTTTGTCTCTGTAAGAATATTCTCTACTGCTTCCGCTGTCTCTCCATCTTCATCAGGCAATTGCAAATACTGCGCCTGTGCATCCAATAGGGCAGAACCGGTAGAGGTTCTTACTGCTTCTTGAGCACCCAAAGCTGGCTCATCTTCCACAGCATCAGACACCTCGTCCTGTTTTTCTGCATCTGGATTATTTTCTTCCGGCTTTTGAGACTCAGTGTCCGCACCCGCATTATCACTGTTTTCATTATCTTCCGCGGTATCATCTCCAGTATTTTCATCTGGCTCCTGAGACTCATTGTCCACACCCGCATTACCACTGTTTTCATCTGTCGTGGTATCCGTACTTTCACTCGGCTGCTCGGATTTTTCATCCGTTTGTTCATCTGCTGCAGTGCTGTCATCCTCAGACTCTAATTTGTCAGTGGACTGCTTCTCTGCATCATCAATCCTCTCCTGAGGCTTGGCATCAGAAATATCTTCAATCACAGAGGGAAGCTTTTCAACCTTACCCTCATCGTTAATAATTTCTCCTGCTGTGGTATCATCTTCAGCATTTTGGTTTGACTGCTCCGATTCTTCAATCGTTTGATTGTCTGTTGCAGCGGCATTCTCATCAACCTCTGTGGTGATTGCATTGTTTGATATTTCCTCAAACATAGACTCATCTGGAACAATTCCGTCAGCAACAGGCAGTTCATCACCGTTTTCGTCAAGCACGACATAGTCAACACCATATTCAGCAGTAAAATCAGCTGCCTTGAATGCTATATCAACCTTACTGTCATTGCCCCCCGATCGTACAATCTTCACTTTAAGCTTTTTTTCATTTTCTGATACAACATACTTTGATGCCGCAAAAGAAATTTCTGCTGTGCCACTGATCGATTCATTTCGAGCAAATGCACTGGGCATTGTTGATACAATCATTGAAAATGACAAGATACCACTTATCGCCCTCTGTTGAATCTTATTCAAGTTTTTCCCCTCCTTAATTCATTTTACATTGAGCAACATATTACGTGATTTTTCACACAAATATGCGTTCCAACATCTTCTTTTACATTCTTTTCACCTCTTTGTTGTTTTTTATTATTACAATTTTTGTCCTGACATCAGTCCAAAAAATATGCCCTTTTTTTCGATCAACTCATGATAGGTGCCACACTCTGCAATCCTCCCTTGATCCAACACCAAAATCCTGTCACAATCCTTGATTGTTGTATATCGGTGCGCCACAATCAGCTTTGTGCAGGCAAGCCGATTGACACCTTCTGTAATCTTAGCCTGTGTAATATTATCCAGTGCAGATGTCGCTTCATCAAAGATCAGTATGGACGGCTTTGCGATAATGACTCTCGCTATCAGAATCCTCTGCCGCTGACCTCCAGAAAGCGTACAGTTATCCTCACTGACAGGCGTATGCAGCCCCATAGGAAGTGCTGTAATATCATCATACAGCCCTGCCAGAGAAACCGCTTCCCACACTTCATCAATGTGTGCATTTGGCTTTGTCAATGTTATATTAGAATAAATATCTCCTGATATCAGCTTTGCATTTTGCATCACTGTACCGATATTTTGCCGATAATATTTCAAATCCAACTCTCTCAAATCGAATCCATCGATATAAATACTGCCGTCTTCAGGGGTTTCAAATCCCAAAAGCAACCGAATCAGTGTGGATTTACCACAGCCCGAGGCACCTACGATACCAATGCTCTCACCCTTTTTGACAGTAAAAGATATATCTTTTATGATATAAGGCATCGTATCATCATATCGAAACGATAAATCTGAAACCGTGATTTCACCGCTTATCTCTGCTGGTCTTTGTTTGTTCGTCTCTGTTTCCTCAAGCTCTGCATCAAAGAGGGGGCGCACCATTTCGTAAGCTGCTTTCAATTCACCAATCGTTGCAATTACACCTGCGAGACTCATAAGCGCTGCTACATACGAGCCATACGAAGTCGAAAACGCAATGTAACTCGATGCAGGGATATCCACGGCGCCCCAAAATATGAAAAGCATCGCAAGGGTCGTAATTAGCTTATACAGCACTCCGGAATACCGTATAACAAACGGCGGTGTTTCTGCATTGGCACAGGCTACATATCGTTGACTCCACCGATGCAGCATTTTTGTCTCCGCTCCATTTAGCTTTACCTGCTCCATACCCGAAAACATTTCATAAGCAAAGCCTGACATATCTGACAATGTTTTTGTGTATGTTTTTTTGTATCTGATACCAGATACACCTTCTCTTATGATAACAATTAAAAACACAACTGTTATCAAAAGCGTCACACCCAAAAGAGAGGGCACATAATGATAGATTTGATAAAGATACACCACAGATAGCGCTGCTGATAAAAAAGCAGTAATACTATTTGCCGATACAATTTGCAAGATATCAGAAAACCGCATAATCAAATCTGAAAGAGCGCCTGATTTCTCAGATTTGAAAAATCCTGACTGTAATTTTAACAATCGGTGAATAACGCTATTTTGAACATATGCACTTACCCTTGCCATCGAATTTGTCATTACAAAGGACTGAATCAATTTTACAATCGTTGCGGTCAGGATTGCAGACAGCATCAGTGCCGCAGTAGCTAAAACGCCCGACGAATCCCCTGTTGGAATAATTCTAGAAAAAATATAGTTATTTGCCCATGGCAGAAGCAGCCCGCTTACCGACGCTGTTACGGAAAGCAATATTACTGTCAACTTATCTCTTGTCGATACACAATCGAACATGAACTGCACAAGGCTTTTTAAAGTAACCCTATCATTTCCCAAATTCTTATAAAAGTACAGTGCCTCATCTGTAAACAATGTACGTTTTTCTTCGGATAAATTTATCTTTTGATTGCCCTTTATATAGTAGCAGGAGCCGTTCTGTCTTGGTATCACCGCAAGATAAGTATCCTCCTTTGTCTTTACAAGCATGGGCAGTATCGCTTTCATATAAAAATCTGTTTCAAGCTTTCCATAGCGAATATTGATATTATAGCGCTCCGTAAGCCTTTCAAGCTGTACACGAATCGGCAAACTGTCGTCAACACTCCCGTTGACATTTAAAAATTTCAGCACTGCATTCACGCCCTGTAAACCACCATTTCCCTTGAGCGCTTTCTCCATATTCTCATAGGCACGACGAACATCTTCACGTTTTTTTTCTCTTATTTTTTCAAGTTCCTTCACTAGATATCACTTCCTCTCTGCAGTGCAGCATATTCTCCGTCCATTGCCATAAGCTCACGGTGTGTACCACATTCTGTAATCTCTCCATTTTTCATAACAATGATACTATCACAGTATCTGGTTGCAGAGAGCCTATGCGCCACTACAATTGCTGTGATTCCCATGTCAGACACTGCCTTCATAATATCCATTTCCGTGTCGGCATCTAAGGCGCTTGTTGCCTCGTCCATAATCAGCAGTTTTGGCTTTTTCACAATTGCTCTTGCAATTTCAATTCTCTGTCTTTGCCCACCTGAAAAATTTCTTCCATTTTCTGACACCCACTCACGATAACCTGAAGGTCTTGCAATAATCCCCTCATGAATACAAGCGATTTTTGCCGCAGCGACAACATCATCATACGGAATGGTATTGTCAAACATGGTGATATTATCCAGCACAGTTCCCTCAAAAAGCCTGATACTTTGTGTTACGACTGCAACCTCCGAATAGAAGTCATCCCGTCCAATGTCCTTTCTTTCACTGCTGCCAAAAAATATTTTACCGTCCTTTTCACAAAACAGTCCTGCAATCAGCTTTGCAACAGTAGATTTTCCGCTGCCACTACCACCTACTATGGCAAGACTGCCTCCCTTTTTTAGATGAAGATGAAAATCTTTCAAAATTGGCGTGTCCAACGGGCTGTATCCGAACGTGATATTTTCGAGCGTTATGTCACTGTCCAACTCTGTTAGCTCTTTCTGTTCATCTTCAGCAAACTTTTTGTCTGCCATGTAACACATGACATCGTTTGTTCTGTGTGTCACACCGGAAAGCTGCTGCATTTGAAATCCCATGCTCATCGCACTTCCAACTGGTGCCAACATTGCCACCATAACGCCCTGAAGTGCAATCAGGGAACCTGTTGTCAGAGAGCTAAACAGGATTTCCCATACGCCTGCCACAATCACCAAAGCTGAAGAAAAAGCGTTTAGAAATGTAAATACTGTATTTGTCAGGACAGCGGTTTTTTCAATTTCCGTTCTTGCATTGATCGCGATACTGCCGGCAGAAATCAGTCTTTCAAAAATTGCATCCTCACAGCCGCAAGATTTTATAGTTTCCACAGCATCTATAGTTTGCGAAATGAATCCTTGCAGCATGGCACGTTCTCTATCAGATCTCATAACTTTTTCCCGATATCGCTTGGAAGCGGTTACTGCGGCTATTGCATTGACTACGACCATAACAGCACCAATGATTGCAATCTTTAGATTCATAAAAATCAAAAGTACCAGATATGTAAGGCTCTGAAGCACTGATGCGAAGATAAACGGAAGCATCGTCACAATCCATCTTCCCGTATTCATAGCTTCTCCCTGTCTCATAGCGAGTTCTCCAGAATTCCTCTGTAAGAAAAACTCTATCGGAAGCTTTAATATATGTTCAAAAAAGCCAAGATTCAGTTTTGCATTCAGCTGCTTTACAACCCTGTTTATGGTATATGCCCTTATCACGCCACCGAAAAAAGCAATCAGCAAGCAGGCGAATAATACCGCAGTCACAAAGGAAAGCTGCTGTATTTTGCCGTCTAAAAGCACTCTATTGATGTATACCGAACTTAGAAAAGGAAGGACACCGCCAGATATGAGCAAACAAAACTCACAAATCAAGAATATGCTCATAACTGGTGCAAACGATTTCAGACAGGATTTGATATAATCACTCTTATTTTTCAGCGTTCTATTCTTTTCAAAACTTTCATTTGGTGTGAACTCCAGAGCAATGCCGGTGAAGTTGTCTGAAAATTCTTCTTCCAGTACATGTCTTAGCCCTGATGCCGGATCTGCAATCACAGCACCTTTTTTTGTGAATCCGCAAAGCACCACGAAGTGATCCATATTCCAGTGAATGATGGCAGGAAATTTCAATTCTCTCGCCGCATGTACACCCACCTTTAAAGCGCGTGGCTTGAGCCCATGCAGCATAGAAGCCCTTGCTATATTTTTTGCATTGACGCCATTTCTTGATACCCCACACTCAAGGCGCAGCTGTTCCATTGTAACTGTTTTTCCATAGTAATCCAGTATCATACAAAGAGAAGCTGCACCACACTCTGTAACCTCCATCTGCAATACTGGTTTTACCTTTTTCACGTTTTTCATACTGTCACCTACCTGATCAAATACTGATACGGATGCAGCTTATTGGTGACAACATCGCAATGGCAGAGCGTTCCCAGACCTATATCAATTTCTTCACTTCTTGTATTAGACCATTTTAATCCATTTTTTGCGTTTGCATCGGAAACCATTGTGATTTCCACACGGATATACTTTTCTTGCATATCAATACCCAAAGAAAATATAGCATCATAATGCTTCTTGATATACTCTCCGGTTATTGGATATTTTTCAACACCTGATACATAACCATAGACATATCCGTCCCTATCCCTTGACACAAACTCGGGGACGATTTGAACCTCCATATTATTTTTGATTTGATTTAATCTATCAGCCGGAATAAATGCGGTAATTCTTTGGTTGTTTCCGTCCTTGTCAAAGGGGATGACCTCTGCTATCACTTCACCTTCAGCAACACGAGTATCCTTACCTACAATATGTGACACTATACCATCAATACGAGAACGAACAACCGTTTGTCTGATGTACTTTTTCTGTAATCCTGCAAAAGCAGGAGATTTTTCCTTTTTGGCAAGGTCGAGTTGTGCGAGTGACTTATCATCATATAAAATTGCCAAAATATCTCCAGCTTTCACCTCTGCACCAGAATATACAATCTCTCCTGTTACAACACCTGTTGTTTCTGCATATACCGTTCCTCCAGATTCTAAAGACCATAAAATTCCATTAACGGACACAGTTTCATATATCGTGCCGAAAAACAGCCATATCATAAAGATCACAGCACAAATCCCAAGACCTATGACCGAAAGCCACACAGAAATACGAATACCCGCAATCCCTCTTCCGATATCAGATAATGCACTGCTGCTTTGCATCGCCTTTTCTCTGAACAATCCCATAACGAGCCCCCTAACGTGCAATATATTTCTTCCAAGTTCCCTCCGATGTATAAATCTGATAATAATCGGGAACCTTAATCTGAACACCACGCACATCAAACTGGAATTTCTGCATCAGCCCGTCATATCCATCAGCATGCAAAGCCTCAGCTATCGCCTTTGGATCTGTGGTTTTGTTTTTTACAACAGTATCGCAAAGCATACGCACTGCATTATATCCTTGCAAATACCAGTAATCTATTCGGATTCCCTTTTCGCGCAGATAGGTTTGTGCAATCTGGTCAACCTTCTGATTTTCGTTTTCATCGTTTTCATCTAAATAGAAAGCATCTGCGATGATGAAATTTTTCATTGCGGCTTCAAACGCTGCATCTTGCTCCATCATCAAACTGTCATCAAATAAGATATCGCCTGCACAAACCAGATTTGGATTTTTTGCCTTCAGCTTCTTTAAGATGCTATGTCCTTCCGATTCTTTTACAAAGAAAGCAACACCTTCCACACCCAGAAGTTCCCATTTATCATACACTGCATCAAAATCCTTACTTAATTCATCTATTGATATGCAGTCTACGATTTCGGTATTGGAACCTTGATAGTTTACAAAACCTATCAGTTCCTCTCTCTCAAATTCACGCGAAGTGAAACATGTTGCCCATTTTTTAGCATTGCTCTGTTCTGCTGCTTTTCTTAAAAGAATTCCTGTGTTCTCAGCAGAGCTGCACATGGAAAAAACATAATCATAATAATTATCTGCACATACATCGTCATACATATAATATGGTGCAACAAAAACCTTTCCGTATTCATCAAAAATATGTGCGGTACCACTACTAATTTCCATATTCCTCGATCCGATTACACCGATAAAATCATCATTGTGTATCAATTGGTCAACAATTTTCATGCCTTTTTCATAATTTGATTCATCATTGAAAAACTCGACATCAAAGAGATATTCTGTATCTGCATACTCCTTTTGGACATCAAAAACAGCTGCTTCTATACCGTCCATATAAGAAGCGTAAAAATTTTCAGGATTTCCCATTACCGCTATATGTACAGTCGTTTTTTCGGCATTTTTTTGATGGCTCCTTCCCGCTTCACAAGAAGTCAGTACCACCATTATAAACGCTGTCAGACATAATATACCTATCTTTTTCAACGCTCTCATAACCTCTCTTACCCTTGTTTTGGTTCACTCCCCCCCCTGCTTCTCATTGGAAAAGCGACTTAGACTCACATTGCCTTTGGAACTACCGAAATTACGTCTAAGCATGAGAGCCTGCTATACCCTTGTGATAGGTTGAACAAATGCTTGATTTATATAGGATTTCTATTGCCGCATGAATTTCTAATATAAGCTGTTGCGGGGCTTTTCTTTCTCACAGATTACTTCTCATTTAACCTCTTTCTCGGTCAAAATTTAGTTTACCTTTTTGGTTTACCTTTATTATACATGATTCGTCCCAGTCATAGATGTGCAGTTCACGCCGAAAATCTGCTTTTTACGAAGTAACCATTCAAATTATCTTGTACTGAAGCGGATTTGTTGCTATGATAAACTAAATCCTAATGAAAGGAAGTGTTCCGCTTGCAGATCGCGCTGTGCGATGACGAACCCCAGCAACTCGATATTTTGGAAGCCTTTCTTCGAACATACGAAACCACACACGGTCTGGAATTTGCCATCACACGCTTTTTCAGCGGAGAAGCGTTTCTTGATACATCAAAGCACTTTGAAATCATCTTTATGGACATTTATCTGAAGGGACTCCTAGGTACAGAGGTCATTCGGCAACTAGACGGAGCCTCACAGGTCGTATTCATCACCACCAGCCGAGAGCACGCCATCGAAGCCTTTGGTCTGGACGCAGTTCACTACTTGCTCAAACCTTTGGAGCAAAATGCAGTATGGGAAGCAATGAATCGCTGCCTCTCCCGTTTGGGAGAGAGTTCCAGCCCTGTTTTGCATATCCAAAGCAGCCAAGGTAGAATTCCCATTCCGACCGCACAAATTACCTATATCGAGGTATTTGATAAGCTGTGCATCGTCCACACAGATACACAGCAGTTCCAGACCTATACCTCCCTGAATACCCTCTTCGAACAATTGGACAGCTGTCACTTTCTCCGACCTCAGCGTAGTTTCGTGGTAAATATGGAATATATCCGTTCCTTTCTATCCAGCAAGCTCATTCTAAAAGATGGAACAGAAATTTCTCTTTCCCGAAATAATCGGGTCGAACTGAAAGCGCAATACCAACGGTTCTTATTCGACCTGACACGGAGGTAAATGTTATGACCTTTTTCCGACTGTTTGCTGGCTTTTTGCTTCAAGTCATTCCCTTTGCCGTCCTTGCGTTTTATCCCTACTGCGAACATCTTCGCTTCTCTAAAAAACACTCTGCTGTCTTGACCCTTTGGCTGATCCTAATACTTTCTACACTTTTTGCCAGCATCGGCTGCATCTTACAGAATCTATTTCCACCCGACCACACTCTATTTCAGGCGGTCAATGTACTCTTTATCTTATGTCTACTCCCATGCCTTATCTGGTATCTGTATTTGGTCAGGGCAATCTGGCAAAAAAAGCTGTTTATTTTTTCCTTTGCGCTCACCTGCGGATTGGTTATCACCTCCATCAACAATGTCATCTGTACCATCTTGATTCCATCTATTGGTTATGACGGACTACCCTACCGTGGCTGGGCAATCATCATTCTGACCTTGATGACCGCTCTGGTTCTGCCGCTGTTCCTACTAATCCTGACACAGTACTATTGTCCAGTGGAGGCAACGCTGACATCGAAAGAATATACCTATCTATCAGGGATACCCTTATTTCTTTTTCTGCTGCTGTCTGTAGGACTGTCCTTTATCGAGTATGAACACCTCTATAATCCGATGTCGCTGTTCCTGTTTTTTACCCTGCTTGTGCTGGTACTGGTTATCTACCTCATCTTCTTCAAAATGGTGTATCTTTCTTATGAAAAACTACGTTCCCAGCACGACGCAAGCCAGGTTCGACACCTTCTCTCCATTCAAGAGGAGCAGTATCGCCACATCTGTACCAACATTGAGAACAGCCGCCGAATGCGTCATGATATGCGGCATCATATCATTACCTTACAAGGCTTTTTACAGCGTGGTCAGGTACAAGAGGCAAACAAGTATCTAGAACAGTATCTGCACGCTGTTCAGCAAGGTGAACTAATAGAGTTGTGTCACAACCCTGTGGTCAATATGGTTGTCGGATACTATCAGACCATTGCTGTTCAAGAGAATATTCGCTTCAATGCCCGTATCCAAATTCCCAATACACTTTCAATTACAGATATCGATCTTTCTGTAATCCTTGGCAACCTGCTGGAAAACGCCATCGATGCTGCCAGCCGTGGGGATCAGGACGAGCGATTCATACAATTTCACATGCTTTGCTGTGGACAAATGCTGGCAATTACTATGGACAATGGCTTTCACGAGGAAGTCAAGAAGACAGATGACCGATATATTTCCAGCAAACCCAATCACAGCGGTTTGGGGCTACGTAATATTGAGGCGATTGCGAATAAATACGAAGGAGGTGTGGAGTTCACCCACGACCTCCATGTGTTTCACTCCTCAGTCATGCTGGCTCTCTGATGCAGCAGCATTGTGGTCATACTCCAGCTGGTTCACAACTACGTCGACATCTATTAATTTTCTCCCCCCCCTATCTTCGCCCCCTATGCAGTGCTATCTATGCTATGCAGGGGGGCTTTCTCTATCCATCTGCCTGTAAGGAAAATATGTGTGATTTGTGACATATCTCTCGAATAAATGCCCCATAGATTTACAAAAACAGAAAAATATGCTATTATAATACCTATCTGAAAATAGTATCCTGCACACCCCTGTGCAGGACAGAATAAGGGGGAAAAGGTTTGCAGAAGCATAAACTGTTCACATTGGTATTACCGGCAATCCTGACCACAGCATTGTGGGGCAGCGCCGTACCCTGTATCAAGATCGGCTATACACTCTTTGGAATCGGCTCCGATTCTTTTTCGCAGCTGGTATTTGCAGGCTGGCGCTTTGCAATGGCTGGTATCTTGACGCTCATGATTGCGCTCTTTATTGGAAAGCGCAATATTTCCATGAATCGAAACAATATTGGTGCCATTTTGTCAATTTGTCTTTTTCAGAGCATAATTCAATATGTATGCTATTATATTGGTTTGTCTCACACAACCGGAACCAAGGGCGCTCTGCTTTCCGGCACACAGACATTCTTTGCCATTCTGTTTGCCCATATTTTTCTGGCAAATGATAAGCTGACGCTGACAAAGACAATTGGCTGTCTCATGGGATTTTCCGGTGTCGTGCTTTTGCAGCTGGGCGGAGATTTGGGGGGCTTCTCGCTCATGGGTGATGGACTGGTGCTTCTGTCAGCGGCTTCTGCTGGCATGGGCGCTTTGGTCTCCCGTGTGATGACATCCGGACGGGACCCCATGGTTCTTACCGGCTGGCAGCTTACACTGGGTGGTATTTTCCTGCTTGCTCTGGGCTATGGCGGCGGCGGTTCGATTGGAACGCTATCCATCAAAGGCTGCTTTCTGATGCTTTACCTTGTCATTTTATCGTCTGCCGCATTCACCATTTGGACAACGCTGCTGAAAAAGTGGCCCGTTGGAACCGTATCACTGTACGGTTTCCTCATTCCGGTATTTGGCGCGATTCTATCCGCAGTCCTTCTATCTGAGAGAAGCTGGACATTGCAAAGCTGGTGCGCATTGGGTCTTGTCAGTGCTGGTATTGTAGCAGCAAACTATACCAAAAAGCCGAAAGATGCCATAACATAGGAGCAAATTTTGTATGAACAAGCCTGAATAAATAACAAACCATATGGCAGATACTGATAACAGCACAGGAGGAGCGCATGTGAAAAAATTATATTATAACGGTACCATTCTCACAATGGACGAAAAAAATCCAATGGCAGCAGCGATTGCGGTGGAAGCGGATCGTATCCTTGCTGTTTATACCGAGCCGCCTAAGGACTGGCAGGGTGAAAAAATCGATTTGCAGGGCAATACCCTCTTGCCCGGCTTTATTGATGGACACTCTCATTTTATTGGGTTTGCAAATTCGCTCTCTCAGTGTGATTTATCCGCGGCAAAGGATTTTGACGATATCGTTTCCACCATGCAGGAATTTATCCGCAAACGGAAGATTCCCAAGGGGCAATGGGTCATCGGTGTCAATTACGACCAAAATTTCTTAAAAGAAAAAGCACACCCGGATTGTCATGTTCTGGATTTGATTGGTTCCGATCATCCGGTTATGATTATCCACATATCCAATCACATGGGCGTTGTCAACTCTTACGGTTTGCAAAAGAAGGGGCTAGACGACTCTGTACAACCACCGAAGGGTGGCCGCTTTGGTCGATTCGAAGACACAGGGCGTCTCAATGGCTATATGGAGGAAAACGCATTTATTGAATTCCAAAAATCCATCTCCTCTTTTGATATGGAAGTGCTCAAAAAAAACGTAGTCGAAGCGCAAAGGATATATGCACAATATGGCATTACCACGATTCAAGACGGTATGATATCGGATACCCTGTATCCCCTGCTCAAAATGCTTTCCAACGAGCAACTGTTAAAAATCGATGTTGTTGGTTATCTGGATTTGGCGCACTGCCGTGAAATCTATCAGAATCATGCAGAGGAGCACAGCTATCACAACCATTTCCGTCTTGGCGGCTATAAAATCTTTTTGGACGGATCCCCGCAGGGAAAAACCGCATGGATGAAAGAACCCTATACGGGAACAACCGATTGCGGCTATCCAATTCATTCGGATAACGAACTGTATCATTTCATTGAACAGGCACTGGCAGATCATGCGCAGCTGCTGGCACATTGTAACG
This sequence comes from Butyricicoccus pullicaecorum, assembly GCA_018365995.1. GTDB lineage: Bacteria > Bacillota > Clostridia > Oscillospirales > Butyricicoccaceae > Butyricicoccus > Butyricicoccus pullicaecorum_B. The sequence continues at coordinate 93,227 of JAGZIY010000002.1, forward strand.
GGGATGCCGCTGCCGATCAATTTGTAACGCAATTTGAAAAGGTTGTTTGTGATCATTCTGTCACAGACACCTGCCGTCCTGTTATGATTCATGCACAGCTTGTGCAAAAGAAAGAATTACAGCGCATGAAAAATCTTTCCATGATTCCAAGCTTTTTTGTTGCACACACCTATTACTGGGGTGATATCCATCTGGCGAACTTCGGAGAGCAGCGCGGCTGCCGCATTTCTCCCGTCCATGATGCGCTGGAGTGCAATCTACACTATACGTTTCATCAGGACAGCCCTGTTCTCCCGCCTGATGTGATGAAAACCATCAGCTGTGCAGTCAACCGCGTCACCCGAAACGGAATCCCGCTCGATCAGAATCAGGCGGTTTCTGTTATGGACGCCTTAAAAGCGGTCACCCTGAACGCAGCCTATCAGTACGGCGAGGAACAGGATAAGGGCAGCCTTGCACAGGGCAAGAAGGCAAACTTCGTCATTTTGGAGCACAATCCCCTCGATGTCCCCAAGCATGATTTGGAGCATATTCGGGTATTGGCAACCATTGTAGACGGAACTGTCGTCTATCAGGCAGGAAATTGACAATATATCTTTATAAACAGAAACGAGCCTGTATAGTTCTCTATACAGGCTCTTGCTATCTCTCCCTTTCTCTGTGATAAAGTTACAGAAGCGGAACTGGAAACGTGTTATAGTAAACGCATAAAAGAAAACAAAGGAGGACATTACAATGTCTGCAATCAATGTAAATAAAAGCAATTTTCATCATGAGGTTGTCGAAAGTGATAAGCCTGTCCTTCTGGACTTCTGGGCACCATGGTGTGGTCCCTGCCGTATGGTCGTTCCGATTGTAGAGGAAATTGCAGAGGAGCATCCGGAAATCAAGGTTGTAAAAATCAATGTACAAGATGAACAGGAACTGGCTGGACAATTTCAGGTTGCAAGTATCCCCACGCTCATGGTCGTAAAGAACGGAAAAATCACCAATCATGCAGTTGGTGCACGTCCAAAGGAACAAATTCTGGCAATGCTGGATTAAATAAAAGCAATCAGGAGGAAATTTTCAATGCGCAATACAGATTTCGTAGTGACTTTATTCGAGGGAAAGTCCAATCCCAATCATGTCACAGTTGCAGTTGTGATGGGACTCAATGCACTCAAGCAGGGACACAGCGCCACTATTATTCTGATGGTAGATGCGGTAGCGCTCGGCAAGCCCGAGGCCACCAAGGGCATTGACATTGGCGCTCCTTTTGCGGAGGTCAGCGGACAACTGGAAGAATTCCTGCGTCTGGGCGGTCAGGTTTGCATTTGTAATGCCTGCATGCTCCACAATGGTTTTACTGCCGACGATATGGACAGCCGCTTTGAACTAATCAATGCACCAGATGTCGTATCCCTGCTGATGAATGCAAAAGGCTCTTTACAGCTCACCTGATTTTCAAGCATGACATTTAGACCGCAAGCAGCGCAAAAGCTGCTTACGGTCTTTATTTTCCATATTGCAAGATATCAAAAAAAGGAGTTTTCAAGATGAATTTTAAGAAAAAAGCAGGGCGTATTTGGCTCGAAAATCAAAATGGAGACGAAATTGCCTTTGTAGCGTTTCCTGACAAAACCGCACACACCGTAGAAATCACCTCCACCGTTGTAAACTCCTCACTGAGAGGACAAGGCGTTGCCGCAAAGCTGCTCGAGACACTCACTCAGGAACTGCGCAGCAAGGGTAAAAAAGCGATTCCTACCTGCTCTTATGCACAAAAATGGTTTTCCCAGCACCCCGAGCAGGCAGACCTGCTGGCAAAGGAACCATAAAATTTACAGATACGATAAAAGCATTGATTCAAAAATCAATGCTTTTTATATTCAATTATGATATTGACTTTTGAAAAAAATCTGATTATAATAACCCCATAAAATATATAAAAACCAAAATGGTTATTACATGTGAGGAAAGGTGATTGCTATGAATAAAAAGAAGCTATCCAACTCCGAGGAAACATTACTCAATATTTTTTGGGATCAGGGAGTTCCGCTGACCAGCTTGGAAATCCTGCCGCTGGCAAAAGATTATCCCGAAGCCGCAAACTGGAGCATGAGTTATATCCATAAAATGCTGGGCATTTTAGAGGAGTCCGAATTCCTTATGGTCTGCGGTTTTGTAAAGTCAGGCAAGCGGTATACCAGACAATTAAAGCCTTGTATGAGCAAGGAGGAATATGTTGCCGAACTGCTCGCACAGCAAGGCGTGAACACAAGTTCCTTTGCAAAAATCGCCATGGCACTTGTAAAAAAAGAGGATCAGAAAACCGACCGCACAAAATATGAAAAGCTGATTGACGAACTGGAACAGATGATTGATATTTTTGAAGAAACCGATCAGGAGCAGGATTGATATGCAGATAACACTATGCTCTTTTTTGGCATCCATATTCTGGAGCACACTTTTAATTGGCGGCATGTATGTTCTTCGCAGGCTATACTGTGTCAAAAGTGGATTTAGCCTTTGGGCTATCCTTGCGCTCTATCTGCTGAGTATGGCACGCGCCTTCTTCCCTGCGGAAATTGCGCAGGTGATTGTATTAGGTGACAAATATCTATATGCGTGGTTCTATGTGCCACTCCGCAACCTTTTAAAAACACATTTCATGGAGCTATTCGGATTTCAGCTTTCTGTGGGACAGGCGCTGCTCATACTTTGGGCGGGAATTACCGCTCTTCTGCTCATTCGACATTTCTTCCGCTATCACAAAGCCTGTGTACAGATTCGAAAATACGCCAGCATGTGCCATACACAGGCATATACGGTCTTTGAATCGGTACAGGACAGGTTTGCAAAGCCGCAAAAAGTTTCCCTCTATACAATGCCCAATATCGAAGTCCCCTTTGGTGTTGGTTTATTCCACAAGGCAATTTTACTTCCAAAAAATGTGTATACCGACGAGGAGTTGTATTATATCCTGCTCCACGAATATACGCACTTCCAAAACCACGATATCTTAATCAAATTTATAGTTTCGATATTTTGCTGTATCTTCTGGTGGAATCCCATTGTATATTTGCTGAGGGCAGATTTGGAGCAAATGCTGGAAATCAAGTGCGATACCGTCGTGGTTCGTGATATGAAGAAACCGGAAAAAGCAGCTTATTTGCGCACAATCGTCATGGCGATGCGCAATATATCTGCACCCAGACCCACCTGCTATACAGCAACCACATTTATTCATTCTGACGACACAAAAAATATCAAGGAACGCTTTCAGGCGGTCATGCATTATCCCCCCAAAAACGCTCACAAGCTGTCTCATTTTCTGGTTACGCTGGTTTGTGTGCTCATGCTGTCGCTATCCTATATTCTGCTCCCGCAGCCAGTATACGAAGCACCGCCCAGTACTGAGCCGAATGCGATTGATTTTGATCCATCGAATACACATGTCGAACTCAGGAAAGATGGCACTTATTGGCTTTATATCAAAGATTTAGAACCCGAGCGGATTCCTGAAAAAGAAGCATTATTTTATAAACAAATAGGTTTTTTAATACACGAGGAAAAATATTAAAGGAGACAACTACCATGAAAAACAAGTTACTTTGCACATTAAGCGCTGCCCTTTTTACCACCATCTTTTTAAATTCTGCTTATGCAATTGATTTCTCTTCCAAAGCAGAATATATTTCACCTCCCAACATTTCATACATCGACCATTCTTACACTGAATCTGTTCCGTATGCCGATACTATTGTGTATAAATTCCGAATACACAATGGTGTCAAGCAGTATCGCCGTTGGAATGAAACGAAAGGCTGTTGGGTTGACCCATACTGGATTGATTATCCAGCATAAATCATTGCTTTGAACTAATAAGGAGTGTGTCGCTTACTTTTACATGAGAAATGTTTCGCTTTTGTTGGACTGGAACACAAGAGACATAAAAACACTGAAAACCTTTGGTCTTTGACAGGATAGGTGCTAAAGTATGAGAATAGCAATTTGTGATTTTCAAATTCGTGCGTGCATGGAACCTCTGCTGCAAAAATATGCGGCAGCACTCCCATATATCAGCTTTGATTCTATGGAAAGTCTGATAGAAAGTGCAAAACAGGATTTTTTTCCGCTTATCTTCCTGTATGTTGAAGAAGAACATTCGGAGCGTTTGAAGCAAGCCCAAATATTGATGGCGGGAAAGCAAAAGCCCCTCATCATTCTGGTGAGCGAAACAAACACCTGCGCGACAGAGGCATTCGGTATTGCATTCCGCTATTTGCTAAAGCCGATACAGGAACAAAAGTTTCAAGATGTACTTCAACAGGCATTACAGACTTTGAACGGCACAACCATTACTCTGACTGACGACTATGGAAAAACATTTTGTATGCCCTTGCAGGATATTTTATATTTTGAATGTCGAAATTATATTGTGGTGACGCACACAATTGATGGTCAGTATCCCATTCGCACAAGATTAAAAAATGTAGAAACCCTGCTGGCAGAATCTGATTTTTGTCGGGTGCATGCAAGCTTTTTAATCAATCTGCATTACATTTCAGACTTTGTGAAAGACGATATCAAAATGATAAACGGCAGCCACATCAATATAAGCCGAACGCGCAAAAAGCAATTTCATGAGATGTTTTTCAACTATCTGCAAAAAAATGCACAGCAGAATCTGTTTGTAAAAACAGGCTTTCGCCAGCTTTCCTAAACCAGACAAGCATGCTGTGCAGATTGTCCACAGCTGCTTTCCATCTCGTGGTCGTGTATCATTTTTACCAATCTCTGCTATATATGGTCATTCTCTGCCGTGATATTGTATATTACATATCTGCATGCTACTATACAGATAGATTCTTCGAACAAATAAAAGCAAACATCGTTTAACATCTAAGGATGTGTCAGATACTCTGATTCAAATCACAACTATTTTGTGCAACTTTTATTTTTCAAACAAGCTCTAATGGACTGTCAGATAAAGGAGACTTTACAATGAAACGATTGTTAACGTTAATGATGGCATACCTCATGGCTGTATCTCTGAGTGTTCCTGCTTTTGCCGCAAATAAAGAACTGTTGACAGATGACACTACTGTTGACAATAATGATAATAGTGTAGTGCCGTTTTATGTAGGAACGCAAACGGATCACAGTTGGAGTTACAGTTATGGAAAACCGACAGAGAAAACGAAGGGATCATGGACTCATTTCTATACAGGAGATCCTGCAAAACGTGATGGTGAATATGATACAGCATCGCATTCAGTCAGTTATAGTTCTACCTTCTCAGGTGCATTTGGGGGAAACATTAAATCTAAAATTCAAATAGAGTTTGGAATTTCTTTTTCAAAGAGTGAGGAATTTGCAATTAGCAAAAATAGTGCACCATTGAAAAAAGGAGAGTATATTAAGGCGTATTGGATTAAGAATTTTGATTCATATGATGTTACACAAAAGGATTTAAAACATATATATGGATTTAAACAACAGTATCCCGGTGGTCCGTATGTAAAAGTTAATACATATGATACTGATATTTCTCATGTAACTGTAGATAAGGCTCTTCAGCCCAAAATTAGGATTGAATACTGGAAGGATGGGAAAAAAATAAGATTCGCAGATACGGAAGATTCTCTCGAGCGAATTGAGTATTACGAATGGAAGAATGGTGCGTATCAGATGACTTATGGAGAAGATTAATGAGAAAGAGTGGAATACTTTTATGCTGTGGAGCAATGTTGACGCTGTCCATAGTAATTGCCCTATCCAAAGTTACGCAGTATATTGATATGTTAAAAGGCGATTTCTATATTTCTGCTTTTAGATATATTAGTATTCTGCAATGGATAATGATTGCTGTTCCATTTCTAGTAGGATGCGGAATCATATTATCGGAAAAAAACAAAAAGTAAACAATCATAAATGATGGATTGAAGTCAAGGGAAGGGCGGAGATTCTCAGAGAAAATACAATCAGACCTTAACTTCAGTTCATGGAATACTCTAATTCTTTTCTTTCTATCTTCTGCTGATTTGGAATATATTCAGACACACCAGAGTTGCTTTGGTGTGTCTATTTTTATACTATGGCATTGTATGCTATATTTCACCCGTTTTCCCTAAGCCCGACAAACAGACTGATATCCACAGACGCTTTCCACTCTATAGTAGTACTATCATTTTTACCAATCTCTTCTATATATGGTCATTCTCTGCCGTGATATTGTACAATGCACATCTGCATGCTATGATACAAATATATTCTTCAAATAAGTCTATTATTTTGAGAGGTGTTTTTATGAAAAGGCATTGGAAAACATTGGTGTTCACTGCAACAACCGCAGCGATTCTGTCCTGTGGTGTGAACGCACTTGCTATATCTGATATTCAGGCAAATACAATCAATGGACGTATCTACACCGAAGGACGGCGAGCGTACTGTTGGGACGCAAATGGCAAAGAAATTGATTTTCTAAGCTATAATGGCACCACTTATATCCCGATTCGTACTGCTGGTGAGTGGATGGGAAAAAATGTCTCTTGGAATGAATCCTCTAAAACCATCACACTAAGCGGTACTACACAAAAGCTAATTCATGCAGAACCCGGCACTTACGACCCAGAAGATGATACCGCTTCTCAGGAGACAACAGACGGTATTACTGCCAGACTGCGTGATGATATCAAGGTTGTCGTAGATGATCAGGTGCAGACCTTTAAGAATGCAGCCGGTGAGGTCATCTATCCCATTGAATACAATAGCACAAATTATCTTCCGGTGCGCAATATCGGCGAGTTATGTGGCATGGATATCAATTACCGTGAAAAAGATACACATGGTCCAGCCATGATTTTCCTGCGCACAGCCATGACCGACGCGCAAATTGCTGCTGGAAAAACCTATATAGACACAATCGAACAGTTATTTACTTATGAACACCTCGCACAGAGTGGTGATGTTCCCGCACATCTGCAAAAACAATATACACCTGATGCAAATACGTCCAGTGTCACAGGTACAAATGGCTCAACAGATAAGGAAAATAATATTTTTCTGCTGATGCAGCGAAATTACAATCAAACAACCAAGGGCGAAATCAAGCAATATGCTGAAATTGGTAAAAAAACCATGCAGGCTGTTCTGGACACTGCTAAGCCGGATACACCTGTTTTGGATTACTATTACAATGAAACCATTGCACAGGCAAAACAAGCACTTACTGCTTGTGATACCGTTTTGACAGCTATTGCCGAAGGCAAGGACGAGGACACTTGCCGCAATATGATGTTCTCCAATTCCAACGGATTGTCTGTCGCTGAACAGTGTTTCCGAGCAGACAACTCTAATATTATGCGTATCATATTGCTTGAGAAATTATGATAAATTCTTTGAATCTGTCAAATAGTTTAAAAGGTATTTCTAAGATAAACTGAATAAACACAGAAAAATACGAAACCGTCCAACTTCGGCAGATCCTTTGTGTATATCTTTTTCTTTTCTTTCTATTTTCTGCCGGTTTGGAATATATTCAGACACATCAGAGTCGCTTTGGTGTGTCTGTTTTTATTCCATGGCATTGTATACTGTATTTTACCAGTTTTCCTAAACCCGACAAACAGGCTGATATCCATAGACACTTTCCACTCTATGATAGTACTATCATTTTTACCAATCTCTGCTATATATGGTCATTCTCTGCTGTGGTATTGTATATTGCACATCTGTATGCTATTATATATATAAACCCTTCAAAAAACAGGGGCAAACATCATTTGACATTTAATGTCGTAAGGCAGCTTATGAGACATTCAAACTGACAGCAGCAAGCAAAATAGTGATTTAAACGCCGCTTTGCATAAGCTATTAAGATGCGATAGATTCTATCGCTGTAAATATAAGCTGAACGAACACAGAAAATTATTAAATCGTCCAACTTCGGCAGAGATCCATTCTTTGCGTATATCTGTTTCTTTTCTTTCTATTTTCTGCCGATTTGGAATATATTTCAGACACACTCTAGCGCTTTGGTGTGTCTGTTTTTATACTACGGCGTTGTATGTCCATATATCTAGCGCCTTCCAAGTAAAAACCAAGAGATATTTGATGCCAAAAGAGGGTGTTATCATGAAATATCAAGTAAAAAGAGTCCTGAGTGCTATGTTTGTGGGCTCCATACTGCTCTCTGCCGCTGTCATGCGTGCTGATGCAGTCGATACAGCGCAAAATATCCCACCAGATAATGCTTCTGTTCCGTCATTCTCTGCAACACAGCACAAAAACTCTTATACACTTTTACAGGAATGGAATTTGGATACAGGCAGTCGCGGAACAGATGAAACTCCAAGATTTATTATGGAAAAGGGAGAGGGCTTCTATCTCCGTTGGTACTGCGAAGTGCCAAAGTATTCAGAGCCTGTCCATGTCTATTTATATGACATTGGAAAAGGAGAAATCGTCTCTGCCATGTCTCCGCAAATGAATCCAGGAGAAAAGCGGCAGGAGGTATTTTATGTAGGCAGTGACAGTTCCAACTGCCAATTCCGCATTCAAATTGAAAGTGTCACAGGCGGAACTGCTTATGCGACAGTACGTGCAAATCAAATCGCCAATTGACGTGCTTTTGCAGAATAAAAACTCCAAAAACCGTTTTCAAATTCCAAATATGACGATAAACAAAGAGTGGTGCTGTATAAACAGCACCACTCTTTGTTCTTATAAAATATGTAAACTTCTATCACTGTAATTTTCGGAACAGTTCCTTCAAATCCGCAACATTAGTGTCCTTCGGATTTCCCGGACAGCAAGCGTCTGCAAAAGCGGACTCTGCCAGAAAATCAAGATCCTCCTCGCGGAGTGCTTCCAGCTTTGTTGGAATTCCAACATCAACAGACAACTGACGCACTGCATCAATGGCAGCCTTACGGTAAGCCTGCTGATCCATTCCCGTTGTATCAACACCCATTGCCTCCGCAATCGCCTTATATTTCTCTCCGCTGCACTCTGCATTATACTCCATAACAATCGGCAGCATCATTGCACAGGCAACACCATGTGGTGTATCATACACCGCACCCAATGTATGCGCCATTGAATGTGCAATGCCCAGACCAACATTCGAGAATGCCATGCCTGTCACAAACTGACCCAACGCCATATCCTCACGTCCTGCATCTTCCCCATTGACTGCACTGCGCAGACCTCTGGAAATCAGACGAATTGCCTCAAGGTTCAGACAATCTGCCAGTTCCCATGCTGCCTTTGTGGTATAGCCTTCAATTGCATGGGTCAGGGCATCCATACCGGTCGCAGCGGTCAGTTTCTTGGGCATACTTGCCATCATTTCCGGATCTACAACCGCAATATCTGGAATATCGTTGGTATCTACGCACACAAACTTACGCTTCTTTTCCACGTCTGTAATAACATAGTTGATGGTTGCCTCGGCAGCCGTGCCCGCAGTTGTCGGAACCGCAATGGTAAATACGGTACGATTTTTGGTCGGCGCTACGCCCTCCAAAGAACGCACATCTGCAAACTCCGGATTGTTGATAATAATGCCAATTGCCTTACCGGTATCCATAGACGAACCGCCGCCAATAGCAATCATATAGTCCGCGCCCGAAGCCTTATATGCCTCTACACCCGCCTTTACATTCTCAATGGTTGGATTTGGTTTAATATCCGAATACAATGTATATGCCATTCCCTTTGCGTCCAGCAAATCGGTAACCTTTTTGGTCACTTCAAACTTAATCAAATCGGGATCTGAAGCAATAAAAGCCTTTTTGAAGCCTTTGCTCTCAATAATTCCCGGAATTTCCTGAATGGCTCCCTTTCCATGATAGGACACACTGTTCAAAACAAAACGATTCACCATAATACAAGTACCTCCTGTTTATTTCCATGCGATGGAGCTCCATCACAATGTCAACGAATGATAAGCTCTTGAATATCCAGCCACGCAAACCAGTCTGCAATTACCGCAACCGTCACAAGTGTCAGCACTGCCCATACCGGAAGCAGCACGGGAGAAAGAAATCCTGCTATCGTCATCAACGCGACCCCTGCTGCAACACTGGCAATCGCATGGTGCGGACGTGCCAAGGCGAGCAGAAACGCATTTTTCACAATCGCTCTTGTGTCCAACTCTACGGCAACCAGCATAGGAAATACATAAACCGCTGCCATTGCCAGCACAATCAAAAGCCCCGTACACACCAGAGAAAGTCCGGCAAGAACGCCCTGCTGCGCTGCATAATATTGGAGTGCGAACTGCAATAAGACTCCGGCAGCCAGAAAGAAAAACGTGATTGGCAATGCTTTTTTCCAGCAGCTTTGCCAACCATGGCGAAAATCAAACCACGGATCGCCCGGCACGTCCTGCAAAATACGCATGACTCCCGAATGAAAGCCGGATAATGCAGCCGGAATCGTCACAATGGGAATACAGGCCAACAGACACAATGCCGCCATTTTGCAAATATCCCAACCGTCTCGACGCACAATTTCAAACAAGAGTGCCGCCCCTGTTTTCGGCGGAGCGTCCTTCTGTATCTCTGCGCGCGGATTTTCATAAAATAAACGAAACAGATTCATCTGTACCTCACATTATAATCGTGCATAAAAGCCGCAAAGAGAATAAATCTCCTTGCGGCTTTGTTCCTTCATCAATTAAAAATCACCTGTTCTGTTTCCTTATCAAACAAGTGGAATTTATTTCTGTCGAGTGCAATTTGAATACAATCTCCACACGCAGCTTGTGTACGTGACGGAACACGGGCAACTAAGCGCTGTCCATGGCATTGCATATATAAGTAAACCTCTGCTCCCATCAGCTCTGCAATTTCAATATCAGCAGAAATTACACTTTCTTTCGACATATCAAGGAAGGCCGCTTCTACATGGAAATCCTCTGGACGCACGCCCAAAACCACGGGCTTGCCCACATAGGCTTCCATATCTGCATGTTCTGTTTTTCCCTGTGGAATAGGGATTCGGAATCCTGCAAACTCTACTGCATATCCATCATCTGCGCGGGAGACAACCGCATCAATAAAATTCATTTGCGGCGAACCAATAAAACCGGCGACAAACAGATTGCACGGGCTCGTATACAGATTTTGGGGTGTATCAAACTGCTGGATTACACCGTCCTTCATGACAACGATCCGATCCCCCATTGTCATTGCCTCTGTCTGATCGTGTGTAACATAGACGAATGTCGTGCCGAGTTTTTTATGCAGTTTGCTAATCTCTGTACGCATCTGTGTACGAAGCTTTGCGTCCAAATTGGAAAGCGGTTCGTCCAGCAAAAATACAGATGGATTTCGTACCATGGCACGCCCCAGCGCAACGCGCTGCCGCTGACCACCGGAAAGCGCCTTCGGCTTACGATTGAGCAAATGTTCAATATCCAGCATTTTTGCCGCCTCATGCACCTTGCGGTCGATTTCGTCCTTTGGCACTTTGCGCAGCTTCAAAGCGAATGCCATATTTTTATATACAGTCATGTGCGGATAAAGCGCATAATTCTGGAATACCATTGCAATATCTCGATCCTTGGGTGGAACATCATTCACAACACGATCACCAATACGAAGCTGACCGCCGGAAATTTCCTCCAATCCAGCTATCATACGCAGCGTGGTAGATTTACCACAGCCCGAGGGCCCTACAAGAATAATAAATTCTTTGTCTTGGATTTCCAGATTCAAATCAGCAATGACCTCAACATTGCCCGGATATACTTTTTTGATATGTTCTAAAGAAATGCTTGCCATAATAAATCCTCCATTTTTTAACGATGAAGCCGGTACACAAATGAGCTTCCACAAGAAAAATGGGAATTTACATTGTCTATAGTATAATACTGTTTTTTCCGCAGATTCAATGCCTATCCTTCACAAAATTTTTTTATATTTTTGTTAAGAATGACGATTTCTTTTGACAAACTTACTCGGACTTAGTCCAACAATGTCCCGAAAAACACGGCTGAAATACAATGGGTCTGTAAAACCAACCTTCTGTGCAACATCCTTTTGCAACAAGTCGGGGCGGGTCAAAAGCAGCCGCTTGGCCGCTTCGATACGTACATTGACAATATATTTACTGGGTGAAATACCCATCTCTTTTTTGAACAAATACGCAATATACTTTTCGTTGTAGCCAAAATTCTCATAGAGCACCCGATAATTGAGCGCTTTATCATAATTCCTGTCGATATAGCGTTTGATTTCTGTAATCTGTCCAGAGGCTCCTGTATTTTTGTCTGATGCTGCCGGAGTGCGCAAAAACGGATACAGGGTATCCACAACATCAGAAAAGTCCAAGGCATCTGCCAACAGCTCTCCTGCTGTCAGCGTATCTGTCTCGTAGCCATGATCCCCCAGCTTTCCCAAGAGATATTCCAACTGCCGCAAGAAAACTGCCTCACAAGGCTGCTCCTTTTGCCAATATCGCACAAGCTCTTTCAGGGATTCCGCTTCCTGATACGGCAGCTGCTCCACAATCTGTGTGCTCAGCCGGCGAAAGGAATTGGGCAGTACCTCTGAAATTGCCGGAAGCCGCTCCAGTCCCATGCACCACACGCCGCTGCTCCCAAATGGAAATGCCATCATGCGGCACTCTGCAACGCTATGAATCTGCTGCACAAAATCTGTCGGCTCCCACATTGCCTCTGTGACAATCATAAAAATAGGAAGCCTGCCTCGACAGCAGGCAAGGATATCCTCTGCAATCATGCGGATTCGTTCATTCTGCCCCTCTTGGCTCTGTATCATCGCAAAAACATGTTCGTTTGCATAATTACCGGTAAAATGTTCGATATGGATTTTCCACTTCTCCTGTATTGCTTCCAACCACGCAAAGGTATTCTCCTTCCAGAATTGTACACCCGGGCTGAACTCTCCGTATGTTCGGGAAGCAGCAGCTCCAACCTCTGCAAAGATGAAATAACAGACCTCTCCCTGCGGCAGCGGCGCGATTTCCTTGGGGCGAATGTCTAAATTGAACCACTGCCTTACATACGCAGCAAAATCATTTTCTTTGCCCTGTGCCACTTTCTCTGTCAGACTCTTGAGCTGCAATTCCAAATCGTCCGGGTCAATGGGCTTGAGCAGATAATCCTCTACCCCCAGCCGCAGGGCAGACTGTGCATATTGAAATTCTCCATAGCCGGATAAAATCAAATAGCGTCCGCCCAGTCCGTTCTCCCGTGCCTGCGCAATCATATCCAAACCGGACAATATCGGCATCTGAATATCTGTAATAACAATATCCGGCTGATGCTTTTGGATTTCCTGTAAGCCGTCCTTTCCATTCCTTGCTTTTCCGACCACACGATATCTGGGACTGCATGCACAAATACTATATTCCAACTGCTGCAAAATAAGCGGCTCATCTTCTACGATTACAAAACGAATCTCACCTTCCATGGATTGGTCCTCCTATCTTTACAACGGTTTCCTGCCCCTCAAGCGAAATATGAAAGGTTTCATCTCCCTTATAAAACAAAAACAGGCGCAAAACGGTATTCCCCAGCCCAAATCCTGTCCCAATCTCACGCGCGTCCAGCCGTCCTGTGCTAAGCTCCTCCCGATACTGGGCAAACCTTTGATAGATGCTTTCGATTGTCTCCGGCGTCATCGGTTCTCCATTGTTCCGAACCTCTATCGACCAGCGCTCCGCGTCACATTGGTTGATGATTTTGATTTGCTTCATTCCCTCCTGATTGTGAAAGCTATGCTTGAAGCAATTCTCTACAATGGGCTGGAGGATTAGCTTTGGCACCTCAATCTGTGCTGCCTGCGGCGAAATCTGCCAGATGAACTCGGTTTGCCCATCATATCGTGCCCCCATAATTTCCAGATAATCGCGTACATTATCCAATTCGTCCTGCAACGTCACACATTTGAAATTATAATCCACAGAATATCGAAGCAGCTTGGCAAGCTTTGCACAAAGCCGCGGAGCAGTTCGGCTGCCCTCCATCTGACCCACCGCACCAATGACTGCCAGTGTATTGTATAAAAAATGGGAATTTAGCTGTGCCTCCATCGCATTGAGTCGAGATTTCAAATCATATTCTCTCGCCAGCAGCAGTCTCTCATTTTGCTCTCGAAAACGCTGTACCATTTCAGAAATCGCCTCTCGTAACGTCTGTATCTCATTATTTTCATGGTCTTTTGGAAGCAGCAGAACACCATCCAGGGATATTTCGTCCACCTCCTTGCGAAGCTGTTGGAGCGGCATGGTCAAGCGCTTGATTACAAAATCAATGGACAGCAGGGAAAAAATCTGTACAACCATGTAAGACAAAAGCAAAATCATTTGTATCCGATGGAGCTGCTCCCGCAGCGAACCCAGACCGCTGACCTGAACCAAATAGGCATCTGTTTCCTCCAACCGCAGGGTTGTGACACAAAACCGCCCTTTGTCATATTGTGTATGCGCCTCAATCCGATTGTCTACATACCATTCCTCCGGCGCACGCAGATTGCCGTCTGTGTATTCATAAAAAATTTTTCGGTTTTTATCGACCAACACAATGCTGGAATCCGACTGCTTCAAATATGGCTCACAGATTCCGTCAAATTTTTCCAAAGGCACACTATACAGGATTACGCCATAGGTCTGCCAGCTGGTGCGCAGCGGGCGTGCCAAGGTCAGCATAGGCTCCTCCGTTTCATGCAGCAGGTCCTGATCCGGAAGGAAAATACGCATAAAATCCTCAGTGGAAAGTCCCCATTGAACGGATTTCTGTTCCAAAACCTGTGCACTGCTTGGGGTGCAGTCATCTGGACGATTGTCCACATAAATATAATCCCCATAACGGGAGACCACCATAATCTGTCCATTCAAATTGCGCCCACCCAAAGCGGCATACAGTTCTGCCAAAAGCCGGTCCCGCATCAGCGGGTGCTTATCGAAATAATTGCCCTCTCCCTGAGGGATTGCGTGAAAAACCTCATGGATATCCTCTGTGTTATGAATGTGCTTGCTCACCTCATTGATATCCCACAAAGCCCGTGAAAAGTTTGCTGAAATTGTATTGATTCCCTGCTGATTGGCTGTATCCCAATTTTTTCTTGCGTTCTGCAAAATGACTCTGCTCAAAACGAGCCCAAAGAGCAGCATGAGAATGGTAAGCATGGACGACACTGCCAAAAACAGCTTGGTTCGTAAACACATCTTCCTGAGCATTTCAATCTGCCTCGCTTCATATTTGTCACGAGCATAGCATATTCCCCAAAATTCGTCAATCATTTCTTAGTAAAATTCACGGTCACACCAAAGGGATTCCGACAAAAACTACGGTTTGTCCATCTACTTCTTACCTTTTTCCATTTTCTAAATACACTCCATCTTTTATACTGAATTCACACAAATGAGAAACACAGAAAAATCAAATGGGTTCCGTATGTCAGGAAAATGAGTAAGGAGGATTCTTATGAACTGGAAAAAAACATTGGCATGGACAATTACGGCTGCAATGATGGCCACTACGCTGGCAGGCTGTTCAGGCGGAGGCAATAGCGCAGGCGGAGATGCCGGAAAGGACACAGTCACTCTGGTGGTCATGGGCAACTCCAATGACATGGGTCGTCCCTATATGGACAAGGCATTCTCTCTTTACGAAGAAAAAACCGGAAACAAGCTGGATTTGCAGGGAATCCCCGGCAACAACTTTGAACAGGTCTCTCTGACCAAATTTAATACAGGTGATATTCCGGATATTTTCATGTGCTTCGGCAATGAAACACTCAAGGCATATAATCCCGAAAAAAACTTTGTTGACTTTTCTGATGCCGCATGGATCTCTGATGTAGAAGATACTGTCATCGATCAGGCGGAATGGAACGGAAAAATCTGGGGACTTCCGCTCTGGGAGGCAACCAACACCGGTTTCTACTACAACAAGGAAATCTTCTCCAAATACAACATTGCGCTGCCCACCACACAGGACGAATTTATGGCAGCTTGTGAAACACTGAAATCCAACGGAGTCAACCCACTCTATATCGGATTCAAAGATGTCTGGCCCATTTTGGAACAGGTTGCTATGGACCCCATTTTTGAAGATGAAAGCGTTCGCGAGCAAATCAACACCAACAAAATCACTTATGCCGATATTCCGGAAATGAAGGGTATGGTACAGTGGTACACCGACATGGCAAATAAGGGCTATCTGGGTGAAAACTTTGCAGCAAACTCATGGGACTATGGCATTGATGCCATGGGTTCTGGCGAATATGCAATGATGCTCACTTGGGACACATGGCTTTACACCGATTTGGAGCAGAAATATCCCGGTATGGCTGAAAAGTTCGGTCTGATGCCTGCATTTATGGGAACCGCTCCGGAAGGCTCCATTGAAGGACCAAACACCTCTCTGCTGCTGGTCAACAAGAACAGTGAAAATGTAGAAGCTGCAAAAGAATTTATTGAGTTCATGGCAAATCCAGAGAACTATAATGTAATCTTTGACGGCATCAACACCGCACCAGTGTTCAAGGGACAGACCACCTGTGTAGTACCTCCGCAGTATGAAGAAGCAAAGGAAAATGGCGTTCTGGAGCGTGCACACCGCAATTCCAGCACTTGGGGCAACGTCATCGGCTTTACCCAGACCGAAACCGCTAAGTGCATTCAGGAAGCCATGCTTGGCGCCAGCACCGTAGAGGAAGCCCTTGCAAATATGGATAAAAGCCGTATCTCTCTTGCACAGGCACAGCAAGCGCCCGGATTCTAACGCATCACCCTGTAAAACTTTGATTGTATGACCATCGGAATCCGGCTCGTTTTTTCATGGTCAAGAGAGAAGGGATATTTATGAATCAAAAAAAGATCTATCCTTCCTATATGTTGATTCTTCCTTTGGCAGTATTCCTCATCTTTTTTGTACTGCCTTCCACAATAGGATACTTTTACGCCTTTACAGACTGGAATCAGTATAATACCTCTGACTTACAGTTTGTTGGTCTGAAAAACTTTGCGGAAATCTTGGATAACCGCTCCCTGATGACAGCTTTTGTCAATACCATTATTTTTGCAGTTGTCAAAACAGTCGGCGTCACGATTTTAGGCTTCGTATTTGCGCTGGCACTCAACCGCAAGCTCAAGACTCGAAATGTTCTGCGTACCATCTATTTTATCCCCGCAATTTTCTCGGCACTGATTGTTGGTCTGATTTTTGCCGCATTGTTTGATTATCATACCGGCGTTGTCAATCAGGCACTCATTGCACTGCGGCTGGAGGAATGGACACAGCAGTGGCTCGGCTTGCGTATTCCCGCGCTTGTCACAATCAATCTTGCAGAAATCTGGCGTTCCCTTGGCTATGCGATGGTCATTACGCTCGCCGGTCTGCAATCCATTTCCAGTGACTATCTGGAAGCTGCAATGGTAGACGGTGCAACTGGCTGGGTTCGTTTCAAATCCATCATTCTCCCGCTGATTATGCCCTCTGTGAATGTAAACATCTTGTTTTCATTGATTTATGGCTTGAAAATGTTTGACCTTGTATATGTCATGACACAGGGCGGTCCCGGTCATGATACGGAAACCTTCGGCACACTGATTATGAACGAAATGTCTCAGGGACGTTTTGCGCAATCTGTTGCAGTCAACTTTGTTTTCACCATTTTACTCGTGATTGTCGCCATCGCATACCAAAAATTCAGCGCAAGATGGGAGGATATTGACTGATGCATGAGAAAAAAAGTGTAAATATCCTGCTGGAAGTCTTATTATGGGTTTTCAGTCTGCTGATTCTCTATCCACTCGCCATGGTTTTCATGACTTCCTTTAAGTCCTATGGCGAATCCAATATCCTTTCCATCAAGCCGCCGAGTGAATGGCTGTTTTCCAACTATGTAGAGGTATGGGAATCCGGAAAAATCTTTCAATCCCTGCTGAACAGCACCTATATCACAGTATTTTCCGTCATTCTCATTCTGTTGTTCTCCTCCATGATGAGCTATATCCTTGTGCGCCGGCGCAACTGGTTCAACCGCTTTGTATCCAAATTTATGACCTTTGGTATCATTGCACCGTTTGCTGCGCTTCCAACCGTTGAAATGCTCAAAATGATGGGAATTTACGGCACGCGCACCTCGTTGGTTCTGATTTATTCTGCAATCTATCTGCCGTTTACCTCTATGCTGTTTTCAAGCTTTATTGTGGGCATTCCCAAAGAGCTTGACGAAGCAGCCGTCATTGATGGCTGCACCGGCTTTTCCCTGTTCACCCGCATCATTATGCCGCTGCTGACACCAGTCACTGCCACCACAGGTATCCTGAATTTCATGTGGGTTTGGAATGATTTCCAATATCCCATGTATCTGCTCAATAGCTCCAGCAAATACACGCTGCCGATGTCTATTTACAGCTTTTATGGAACCTACAACCGCAGCTGGAACCTTGTATGTGCAGATATGATTTTGGTTTCCCTGCCCGTTATCCTGCTCTATCTATTTGCACAGAAATATATCATTGCCGGTATGACCGCTGGCGCTGTCAAGGGCTAACAGGAGGTATCTCATGGAAAAACATTATTTCGCAACATGGGAATCTGTGAAAAGCCACACCGTTCCCGACTGGTATGATGACTGTAAGCTTGGTATTTTCGTCCATTGGGGGGCATATTCTGTCCCCGCATGGGCACCCCCAACCTGCCAATTGGGTGAAATCGACGGAGATGAAAACTGGTTTTGCAACAATCCCTATGCAGAATGGTATTTCAACTCCATCAACGTGCGCCGTGGTCCCACGTGGGAGCATCACAAGGAAGTATGGGGCGAAGCGTTCGGATACGAAAACTTCGCTCACATGTGGAAAGCGGAGCACTGGAACCCTGATGCATGGGCAGAGCTGTTCCGCAAAGCGGGTGCCGGATATGTTGTATTGACGACCAAGCACCATGACGGACTTTGTCTATTCCCAAGTCAATACACCGATTATACCACGGTTGCTATGGGACCACAGCGGGATATCATGGGAGAGCTGACCCGCGCAGTACGCGCAAAGGGTATGAAAATGGGCGCCTACTACTCCGGAATCATTGACTGGAGATTTGCACACGACCCCATTTTCCACGATTCCCAAAATTTCACAAATGCTTGCCCGACCTATGAATATGCAGACTATGCCTATAAGCAGGTCATGGAGCTGATTGACCGCTATCAGCCAAGTGTCCTCTGGAATGACATTGGCTGGCCCAAACGCGGCGAGGATATGCTGCCGCATCTGCTCGCACATTACTATAATACGGTACCAGAAGGTGTCATTGATGACCGTTGGAATGGCTTAATTCGTGATTTTTCCTCTTTGGAATACAAGTTTGGTCAGGTATGCCGCGAAGAAAAATGGGAAATGTGCCGTGGCATGGGGCTGTCCTTTGGCTATAATGCCGTGGAAGATGAACGCCATCTCATTCCAAAAGCTGAGCTAATCAGTCTGCTGGTTGGCACAGTCGCAAACGGAGGAAATCTGCTCATCAATATCGGTCCGATGGCAGATGGTACCATTCCGCCCAATCAGGCAGAACGCCTAGAGACTCTTGGGGCATGGCTGCGTGTGAATGGGGAAGCGATTTACGGAACGCGTTGTGCCGACCGGCTTTCTGAAACGACCCCTTCCGGAGTCACGGTACACTACACAACCAAAAATGGTACGCTGTATCTTTTACTTGACCAGCTTCCTGCTGGAACCAGCACCGTCTCCCTCCATGGTCTGCATGGCACCCTGTCCGCTCTGGACCCTGCAACACAGTTCACCTGTACAGATGATGATGGCTGTCTGACAATCACCGTTTTGGAGCATGACCCGCAACGGTATACCGCAGCCTTCCGTCTCGCATAAGATAAGGAGTACATAACAAATGAATTATCAAGAAGTTCGAGAGCAAATCTGTGATATCTGTTATAAAATGTGGCAGCTTGGCTGGGTTGCTGCCAACGATGGCAATGTCAGCGTCAAATTAGAGGAGAATCTGTTCCTCGCAACTCCAACTGGTATCAGCAAATCTTTCATTACCCCCGAAAAGTTGATACTGGTCAACAAAAACGGAGAGATTCAGGAGGAGTCCAACGGATTGCGTCCCTCCAGCGAACTCAAGATGCACATGAGATGTTATGCAGAGCGTCCTGACATCACTTCTGTGATTCATGCACACCCGCCCGGGGCGACCGGCTTTGCGGTTGCACACAAACCCATGGATATGTATAACATGATTGAAGATGTGAGCGTCATCGGCTCTGTTCCCTTAACCCCCTACGGAACGCCATCTACCTATGAAGTACCGGAAGCAATCGCACCATATCTCCAAGAGCACGATGTCGTGCTCTTGGAAAATCACGGAGCATTGGCAGTGGGGGCGGATTTGGTTACCGCTTTTTATCGCATGGAGTCCTTAGAACTTTGGGCGAAAATCACAATCAATGCCGTGATTCTCGGCGGAAGCCATGATATCTCGCGTGAGAATATTCAAAAACTCATTGATTTGCGCAGCTACTATGGCGTCACCGGAAGACACCCCGGCTATAAGAAATATTCCAAGGAAGGCGAAGGGATTTAATCATGGAAAAGCGTGTGCTCGCCCTTGATTTCGGCGCGTCCAGTGCACGCGCAATGCGTGCGGTAACCGACGGCACGACACTCACCGTCGAAGAGCTTCATCGTTGGGACAATGTACCCATTGAAAAAAATGGGCATCTCTATTGGGATATTGATACCCTTTTCCATGAAATCTGTATCTCCCTAAAGCGGGCCGCGCAAGCCGGCGGTGTTGATGCCATCGGTATTGATACTTGGGGCGTTGATTTTGGGCTGTTAGATGAAAACGGACATTTACTGGAAAATCCGGTGCATTATCGTGATGCACGTACCTCTGGTATTTTGGAACGCGCGCTGTCCCGTATGCCAGCCCAAACGCTCTACCAGCATACTGGTATCCAAATAATGGAAATCAACACTGTTTTTCAACTGTTTTCTATGACAGAACAACATTCCGAATGTTTGAAACAGGCGAAAACCCTGCTGCTCATGCCCGACCTTTTTGCATATCTTCTGACGGGTCAGATTGGTGCGGAATACTCCATTGCCTCCACCACTGGTCTGCTCGATTGCAATACGGGCAATTGGTCAGATGCCGTATGTACCGCCTTTGGAATCCCCCGCACCCTACTGCCTCCCCTCTCTCCAGCCGGCTCCATTCGGGGCACCCTCTTGCCGGAGCTTTGTGCGCAAAGTGGACTGCCTCCCATTCCTATCATTGCAGTTGCCGGACATGATACGGCAAGCGCCATCATGGCTGCTCCGGTGGAAAATGATGAAACCGCCTTTCTCAGCTGTGGTACATGGTCTCTGCTTGGCACGGTACTGCACACCCCCGTCCTCACCGAGCAGGCACGGCAGGGGGCACTCACAAATGAAGGCGGCTACGGCAATACCATTACCCTTCTCACAAATTTGACCGGACTCTGGCTTGTTCAGGAGTCCCGCCGGCAATGGATTCGGGAAGGACAGTCCTTTCCATTCGCAGAGCTGGAAGAAATGGCACTCCATGCACACACAACCGCTCGAATCGACACACAGGATTCGGCACTCTCCGTGCCAGGAAATACCCCTGCCTATATCCGTGCGCAATGTGCAGACCGTCAGCAGGAAATTCCGCAATCCCCCGGCGAGATTGTACGCTGTATCTATGAAAGCCTTGCTGACACCTATGCACAGGCAATCCAGCATTTACAAGCCTGTACCGGACGCAAACTGCAAACCATTACATTGGTAGGCGGTGGGGCACGCGGCACCTTGCTGCCGCAGCTGACCGCTGACCGAACCGGCTGTACCGTCTTAACCGGTCCGGTGGAAGCAACCGTCCTTGGCAACGTCCTTGCACAATTCCTTGCATTGGATATCTTCCCCGATTTGACATCGGCAAAAAAGCTATTAGAAACGCAAGAACAGATAACCGTATATAAGCCGAACAGAAAGGCGTGAAACATTTATGAATCATTATCCAAAAATTGGGATTCGTCCCACCATTGATGGGCGCTGGGGTGGTGTCCGCGAAAGTCTGGAGCAGCAAACCATGGCGATGGCACACGCTGCGGCTGCGCTGATTCAGCAAACACTCCGCTATCCAGATGGCACACCTGTACAATGTGTCATCGCAGATTCTACCATTGGCGGGGGTGCAGAGGCTGCAGCTTGCGCTTCCAAATTCAAAGAAGAAAACGTATGTGCAACCTTGACCGTCACGCCCTGCTGGTGCTATGGAACCGAAACAATGGATTTAGACCCGCTTACTGTAAAAGCAGTTTGGGGCTTCAACGGCACAGAGCGCCCGGGTGCTGTCTATCTTGCCGCCGTGATGGCAGCCTATGCACAAAAAGGATTGCCTGCATTTTCCATTTACGGACATGATGTACAGGACTTGCAGGATACTTCTATTCCAGATGATGTCGCGGAAAAAATCATTCGCTTTGCACGCGGCGCAGTTGCGGTCGGCTGGATGCGCGGCAAGTCCTATGTAAATTTGGGCGGTGTTGCCATGGGCATCATGGGCTCCTATTGTGACATGTCATTCTTCCAGAAATATCTTGACATTCGCCCCGAATGGGTGGATATGACCGAGCTGGTTCGCCGAATCACATTGGAAATCTATGACCATGCGGAGTTTGAAAAGGCTCTTTCATGGGTTCATACCCATTGCAAGGAAGGCTTTGACTGCAATGCTGGAAAGAACCTAAGCGATGTGATTACGCGCTCCAAGGTGGTACCGCCAGAAAAGGATTGGGAATTTGTTGTAAAAATGACCATGATTGCTCGTGATATCCTGTACGGAAATCCGAAGCTGGCAGAAATGGGCTGGCACGAAGAAGCGCTCGGCAAGCATGCTGTTGCTGGTGGATTCCAAGGACAGCGCAACTGGACCGACTGGCTGCCAAACGGTGATTTTATGGAGGCAATTCTGGCATCTACCTTTGACTGGAATGGTCCCAAGGCACCTACCCCATTTGCAACCGAAAACGATACGCTCAATGGCGTTTCCATGATGCTTGGCACCTTAGTCAGCAATAAGGCTCCCTGTTTCCACGATGTTCGCACATACTGGTCTCCCGAGGCCGTGGCACGGGTAACCGGTCAGAAGCCGACTGGTTTGGCTGCAAATGGCTTTATTCACCTCATCAATTCCGGTGCTACCGCACTGGACGCATCTGGCGTATCCAAGGACATGAACGGCACCGCCTGCATGAAGCCATGGTACGAAATGACTTCTGAAGATATTGATGCCTGCACACAGGCAACCGACTGGTGCCGTGCCAATTATGAATACTTCCGCGGCGGCGGATTCTCCAGCCACTTCAAAACAGCCGCTGAATTCCCTGTTACTTTGCTGCGTCTGAGCATTGTAGAAGGGGTTGGTCCTGTCCTGCAAATTGCAGAAGGCAGCACAGTCCTGCTCCCAGATGAAATCCATAAAACGCTTGATGAACGTACCGACCGCACTTGGCCGACCACATGGTTTGCACCACGCTTGACAGGAACGGGTGCATTCACCGATGTATACAGTGTTATGGCAAACTGGGGCGCAAATCATGGGGTAACCATTCATGGTCATGTGGGCGCTGACCTCATCACACTTGCCTCCATGCTGCGTATTCCTGCTACCATGCACAATGTTGAGACCATCTTCCGTCCACATTGTTGGAGTGCCTACGGAACCGCAGATGCGGAATCAGCTGATTTACGTGCTTGTGCGCAGTATGGTCCTCTTTACCGATAATCTCATAACTTTGCCTCTTCTTTTCTAAAAGTTCCTCCGGCGAAAGCCGGAGGTTCTTTTTCTATTCTGCGTTTCCTTTTTTGTGTGGAACGGATTCTTCCGCAGCATCAGCACAGACATACTCCCTTGCAAGCATCAGCGCTCCTTCCACCGCAGAATACTTTGGCGTTTGCAGTTCACAACCGAGCATGCTCACCTGCTCCCGAAGCGGCTGCAAAACCAGTTCGCCTGCATGAAACAATCCGCCGGAATAGGAAACCGGAATCTGTTGTGTGGAAAAGCGCAATTTATTTTTGAGTGCACGAATCATCAGTGCCAACTCGTCAGCCGCCTTTTTATAAAGTGCAACCACTGCCAGATCTCCTGCCTGTGCAGCTTGCAGTGCATAGCGCTGGAAATCTGCCACACGTGCCCGATGGGGCGCAAACTCCTCCATCACCCGATCGATAAACTGATAATCCTCTCGCAGTCCCAATTCCTTTGTCACCAGTGTATACAAAGCACCTTTTGGAATCCGACCATCTGCTTCTTTGGAAAATAGGCTCATACTTTCCCGTCCGACCCAGTAGCAGGAGCCTTCATCTCCAAAAAACTCTACCCAACCACCGCATCGGGCAAACTGCCGTTCCGCTCCCCGTCCAAATGCAATGGAACCAGTTCCAGATACCACGTGTATACCTTCTTCGCAGGCAAGAGAGCCTGCCCAAGCAACCTCTCCATCATTGACCACCAAAACCGGTATGGGCGCCAGTGCCTTCTCTAATCTTGCGCAAATTTCTCCATCATGCTCCGCATTTTCCCCGTAGCATGGCATTCCAATACAGCAGCCGGCACAATCTGCAAATGATGCCCCTACCGCCGCCAGACACGCCTCGATTCCCTTTTTTATCAGTGCAACAGACTGCGCAATTCCAATCGACTGATACGAGCATGTCGGATAAATCCTTGTTTCAACAGGCATACAATCCGCTCCCGAAACCGCAACCGCTGTTTTTGTTCCGCCGCCATCTACACCTACATACCACTTTTTCATACAAAAAACCTCTCGATTCCTCTTTCTTGTTGTGTTCTGCTTTCATACTACCGCGCTTCCTGATTTTGGTCAAGCTGATTCCGGCTGCGATTGATAAAAATACTCGAAACCGCCTACCATCTGATTTCGGTCAGAAAAATATGGTACTTTGTGACAATTCCAACATTGACAATTTGTGCAATCCCCCTGATAATGGTCATAGGTTCGCTTTTCTATCATAAGAAACCATCTTTCTCCTTTCCCGCATACAAATGTCAGAAATTGTGAGGACTCAAATGGAACGAAAATTATTATTTTTAGATTTGGACGGTACCCTGCTGAATGATGCCAAAAAAATCACAGCCGGAAATCGAAAGGCATTAGAGCGGCTGTTAGAACAGGGGCATGGTGTCATCATCACCACCGGACGCCCGCTGCAAAGCGCGTTAAAGCAAGCCCATCTATTGGGACTTGACCACTCCGGCTGCTATGTCATTGCATATAACGGCGCTGTCATCTATGATTTTGAAACCCAACAGCAAATCTTTTCTCAAACGCTTTCTTTTGCAAACGCCATTCGCATTTTTGAATATGCAAATGCACAGGATATCCATATACAAACCTATGATACTTGGAATGTATTGGTCGAGCCACGCTGTCATGATGAAGCAGTACGCCGGTATTGCGAACTGATTCAAATGGATTATCGAACCATTGCAGATATCCATACGGATTTACAAGAGCAGCCCGTCAAATGTCTGGCAATTGATTTCAAAGAGCAGACAAAGCTTGTGCAAATGCAGCATTGGATTCAAAAAAATATGTCTCAGGAGTTGGATTGCTTTTTCTCCTGTCAAGCGTATTTGGAAATCGTGCCAATTGGCATGAACAAAGGCAAAGCCGTACAAATGTTATCTCATATCATGAATATACCAATTTCCAATACCATTGCAGTGGGAGATGCTGCAAATGATATCCCTATGCTGCAAGCGGCCGGTATCGGCATTGCCATGGCAAATGCCGCAGAGGAGGTCAAGACAACCGCCGATGCGCTCACCCAACGGGATAACAATCACGACGGCATTGCAGAAGTCATTGCGCATTACTTTCAGCTGGGATAACTGACATCTATCAAAATCCGCTGTATCTTAGCGTGGGTTCATACCCAAAGTCGAAGTATGCTGCTTCGACTTTTTCTTCATTCCTCAGGGAAACGATACAACACACAAAAGAATACCATATCCTCTCTGTGTACAAACTAGCTACATAGCGTAAGATATCGTAAAATCTAAATACTTTCGTCGTATTGATGCGTATTACTGGATTTTTTCGTTTTTCTCTATACCACTGCAATGGCTATTTTGTTAAAATAACAAACAGTAAGAACTTTTCCAATCCACCAGAAACATAAAAGGTTGTGAGCCTGTGAAAAACCAAAGACAAAAATTGAAACAATTATTTTTCTCCACCTTTAAGCTGAGTGCCTGTACCTTCGGCGGCGGTTATGTAATTGTTCCTCTTATGCGCAAAAAATTTGTAGATGATTTGCACTGGATCGAGGAACAGGAAATGCTGGATTTCACTGCCATCGCGCAGTCTTCTCCGGGTGCTATTGCCATCAATGCCTCTATTCTGGTTGGTTACCATGTTGCAGGCATTCCCGGTGCACTTCTGACCGTACTTGGCACAATATTACCTCCCCTTGTCATAATCTCCATAATCTCTTTATTTTACCAAACCTTTCGCGATAATACGATTGTCAACCTCGTCATGAACGGTATGCTCTGCGGTGTCGCCGCCGTTATTCTGGATATTGTACTCAATATGGCAAGGACGGTTTTGCAGCAGAAAAGACTTCTCCCTTTGCTTGTACTTGTCGGGTCTTTTGCGGCAACTCGTTTTCTGCATGTAAATATTATTGTTATTATTTTAGTCTGCGGAATCATTGGCGCAATTGACACCTGCTATTCGGGAAAAGCACGAAAGGAGCAAACACAAAAATGATTTATTGGGAGCTTTTCTGGAGCTTTTTTCAAATCGGATTATTCAGCATTGGCGGCGGACATGCAGCCATGCCACTCATTCAAAATCAGGTGGTCGATGTCCATTCATGGCTCACAATGTCACAATTTGCAGACATCATGACCATTTCTGA
Source organism: Butyricicoccus pullicaecorum (assembly GCA_018365995.1). Classification (GTDB taxonomy): domain Bacteria; phylum Bacillota; class Clostridia; order Oscillospirales; family Butyricicoccaceae; genus Butyricicoccus; species Butyricicoccus pullicaecorum_B. Next base: position 120,179 of record JAGZIY010000002.1, read on the forward strand.
AATGACCCCCGGTCCCATTGCCATAAACTCTGCAACCTTTGTCGGTATTCAAACAGCTGGTATCCCCGGCGCAATTGTCTCAACGCTCGGCTGTGTGTTTCCTTCCTGCATCATCGTTTTGACACTGGCATATATTTATTATCGCTTCCGCGGGCTTTCCCTGATTCAAGGAGTGCTCGCGGGACTGCGTCCTGCCGTTGTTGCCATGATTGCATCGGCTGGCATTTCACTTCTCATTATGGCAGTCTACGGTCAGCGAACACTTCCCTCCAATCTGGGGCAAGTCGATATGATTGCATGCATCATCTTTGCCACTGCATTTTTTATCCTGCGAAAATGGAAATGGAACCCCATTTATGTGATGGCAGGCAGCGGCGTATTGGGCGTAATCCTATACACTATTTTTTAACCGCTCCTCAAAATCTCAGTAGATTCGCAAAGAGCCAACGCTCACATAGGAGAGATATCATGACAGATTATACACATATCACAAAAATGGAAAACATTTTGAATACACAAACCGAAAAAATAGAAGCCCTTCAGAACATCTTAGATTTTATGGAGGAAAACACCGACCGTTATCAAGCGCTCGTCGAATATTATTACAGCGAGCAGCGTGAACAGGATTTGGAAGATGACAAAAACAACCGGATTCCCAAAACACTCCATCGCGGCGTACTGTCAGAGGACAGCATTTACGATTTGATGGGCGACTACTATCACTGTGGGCTGCGACTGATAGAGGTTGGTCTTAAAATGTTAAAATCCAGATAAACTCAAACAAAACACGGTCTGCCAAACAGACCGTGTTTTGTTATGTTCTCCCATTTTATCCCCGTAAAGGGCAGGGAACCCAGCCGTTTGCGGTCAATATCACCGATTCTTTGAATCCTGCCTGCTCAGCAAACGCGTTTGCATCGGCATAGCCATATAAAATGCCCTCCGCAGTATGTGCATCTGCCGTAATCACGATTTGTCCGCCTCTGGCACGCCATTCCCTCAGCAAAAAGAGTGCCGGATATGGTGTTTTTCGATACCCTCGTGCCATTGCACCAGTATTCACCTCCAGCACCGTTTGCAGCGGATTGACCGTCTGTAATGCTTGCAGCGCCATCTCCTGATAAATTTTTTCATCTTCATCAAAAAAACGATTTCCTGCGTTGCATTTTGTAATCAAGTCCATATGTCCCAAAATCGGAGGACGCAGTGCTGCAACCTGTGCAATCTGTTCAAAATACGCCTGTATCATTGCATATACATCACCATGAAAGGCTTCCTGCTGACAAGAAATCAGGGTTTCGGCATCTAAATCTACCGCATAATAATCTCCACTTTGGCACTTTAAGTAGTGAACACTTCCAATCCAATATGCAAATCCATCAAAGCTGACATCTGCACAGCTGTCCCATTCCAATCCAAGCAAAATGTCCATCTTTCCCTCATACTGCTTTTGGAGCCGTTCCGCCACCCTGCAATAGGCTGTCATATCCTGCGGCAGTACAAATCCCTGATCCTGTACAATCGGCGTGTGGCTGTGACTGGATATGCCATAATACCGCACACCGGCTGCATAGGCTGCTGACACCATGTCCTCCATGCTGTCCTTGCCATCGCACAGGGTCGTATGGGTATGCACAGAGCAAAGAAATGGGCTGTTCCTCATTGCAGTCGCTCCTGCTTGACCTTATAATCCATGACATGCCGCTTTTCCAGCTCCCGTGTGATATCCTCCACGGTGATTCCCAGTTGTACCATCAGCACCATCACATGATAGGTAAGGTCTGCAATTTCATAGACGGTCTCCTCCCAATCCTGCTTACACCCTCCAATGATAACCTCTGTACATTCCTCCCCAACCTTTTTCAAAATTTTATCCAATCCTTTTTCAAAAAGGTATGTCGTGTAGCTGCCTTCTTTCGGCACAGCCTTACGTCCTGCAATTAGCTGATACAGTCCTTCATAACTAAACTGCTTGAGCTCCTCCGAAAGATAAACTGGTTGGAAAAAACAGCTTTCCTCACCTGTATGGCAAGCCGGCCCCTCCTTTACCACCTCTACCACAAGTGCATCTCCGTCACAATCAGCCGTAATGCTGACAACATGCTGGACGGCTCCAGAGGTATCTCCTTTACGCCATAATTCCTGACGGCTGCGGCTCCAAAAGCAGGTGCGCCGCTCGTCTATGGTAATGGCAAGGCTTTCCCGATTCATATAAGCTAAGGTCAGCACCTGCTTGGTATAATGGTCCTGCACAATCGCAGGAATCAGTCCCCGTTCGTCAAATTTTAGCTCCATTTGAGCATACCTCCTATTAAATACGCATCGGAACTCCCTTATCAAAGAGAAAGCGCTTTAGTTCTCGGATTTCTACCTGCCCTGTGTGAAAAATCGAAGCAGCTAATCCGGCATCAATTCCCTGATGTGTAAACAACTCGGCAAAATGCTCCATATGGCCCGCACCGCCGCTTGCAACAATGGGTATCTGCACTCTCGAAGCCAGTTCATCCAACATTTCTAAATCAAAACCGTTTTTCACACCATCTGTATCAATGGAATTGAGCACAATTTCTCCTGCGCCATCGGCGGCTGCCTTGACCGCCCATGCGATTGCATCTATTCCGGTATCCTCTCTGCCACCCTTGGCAAAAAGCCGAAACTGTCCATCGACCCGTTTGACGTCCATCGACAATACCACACACTGATTCCCATATTTTTTTGCTGCTGTCCCGATGATGCTCGGGTCAGCAATCGCACCAGAGTTCACGCTTACCTTGTCCGCGCCGCATTTCAGCACCCGATCAAAATCCTCCAGCGTACGGATTCCGCCGCCTACGGTTAAGGGGATAAAGATTTCACTGGCAACCTGCCGCAAAGCATCAGTGAACAGACCGCGTCCCTCTGCGGAAGCGGTGATATCATAAAAAACCAGTTCATCTGCACCAGAAGCATTGTAGAAACGAGCCATCTCCACCGGATCTGCAATATCCTGCAAGCCTTCGAAGTTTACGCCTTTTACCACCCGTCCGTTTTTCACATCCAGACACGGAATGATTCGTTTGGCTAACATGCTCCCACCTCCTCGATTACGGTTTTCAAATCCAATCGTCCTGTATACAGGGCTTTTCCCAAAATTGCCGCATGGGTTCCTATTTTTTGTAATTGCCGCAATTCTTCCAGAGAACTGATTCCCCCTGATGCAGTGACCTGCAAGCCGCTGATTTTGGCAAGTTCCTGATATACCTGCAAATTGGTACCCTGTTCTGCACCATCTCTGCTGATGTCCGTATAAATAATGGTCTGAACACCCGCTGTGTAGAGCCGCCGACAAAAGTCGAGTCCCTTTTCCTCTGACAACTCCTTCCAGCCGTTGATTGCCACATATCCATCACGTGCATCTACCCCGACGGCAATTTGATTGCCATAGGTCTGTGCTACATGCACAGTAAAATCAAAATCTTTGACCGCAGCTGTTCCTAAAATACATCGGTTCACACCCAGCTCGAGATACTGCTGAATACGCTCCTCTGTACGAATCCCGCCGCCAACCTCAATATACAGTCCGCCCTGCCGGACAATATCGGCAATCGGAGAAAGGTTTGCAAGGGTTCCATCTCGTGCGCCGTCCAAATCCACGACATGGAGATATTTTGCACCCGCCTCCAGAAAGGCCTTTGCCACCGCACAGGGTTCTGTGCCGTAAACCGTCATTTTATCATAATCACCCTGATATAAACGTACCACCTGTCCGCCAGACAGGTCAATGGCAGGAAAAATCTGCATTGGTTTTCCTCCTTATATCTCTGAAAACGCTTTCAAAATCGCAAGTCCAGTGTCCCCAGATTTTTCCGGGTGAAACTGTGTGCCCCAGACATTTCCTATGCGCACAGCCCCTGTGACCGCTACATTTCCATACTGAGAAACCGCGAGCGTACTGTCTGTACAATTTCGTGCATAGTAGCTATGTACATAGTAAACATACGCGCCATCGTTGATATAGCGAAAAAGCGGATCCTGGCGGCAAATTTGCAAGCTGTTCCAACCCATATGCGGTACCTTTAATTTTTTATCGGTCAAGTCCTCTGCAAGTGCTGCAATCTGTCCTTGCACAAAGCCCAATCCCTCATGTGTTCCATATTCAAAGCTTTGTTCGAAGAGAAGCTGCATACCCAGACAGATTCCCAAGAGCGGCTTGTGCTCCGATTCTTCCCGTAGTACAGATACAAGACCGGCTGCGTTCAGCCTTGCACGTGCATCCCCAAAGGCACCAACTCCCGGAAGAATCACACGGTCTGCTGCACGCAGTCTTTCCGGATTGCTTGTAACCTCTGCTGCAAGCCCCAGCGCCTTGAGACTAGATGACAATGAGAATAAATTTCCAACACCATAATCTACAATTGCAATCATAGTATCACCAACCTTATAGTACACCCTTCGTGCTGGGAATTTCATTTGCATGCTTTGGGTCCATCGCAGCAGCAGCCTTCAGCGTTCTTCCCATACCTTTGAACATGGCTTCTATAATATGGTGGGTATTTTCTCCTGCTATCTGACGAATGTGAATTGATGCCGGACAATTGCGAACAAACGCCAGCCAAAACTCCTTTACAAGTTCCGTGTCAAAGCTGCCCACCTTGGTGCTGGGAAAATCGACGACCCAGCCAAGATAGTCTCGTCCGGAAAGATCACAGGCACACAAAATCAAAGCTTCATCCATAGCCAAAAAGAACTGTCCATAGCGCACGATTCCCCGCTTATCATCCAACGCCCTGCAAAATGCCTGTCCCAAACAAATACCAACATCTTCTACACTGTGATGGTCATCAATATAGGTATCTCCCTGACAGCGTACTGTTAAATCAAAATCTCCATGCCGCGCAAACACCTCCAGCATGTGGTCAAGAAATCCACAGCCTGTGGAAATCTCTGCCTTTCCCACACCGTCCAGTTCAAACTCCAGTTGAATCTGTGTCTCCTTTGTATTTCGCGCAATCGATGCCTGACGCATTTCAATTCCTCCTTTTATCGCGCAAAAATATGGTGCAATTCGACAATCAATGCCTCCATCTGTTCCTTCGTACCGATTGTAATGCGCACATATTCTCGGATACGTGCACAATCGAACCAGCGCACCAAAATGCCCTGCTGCTTCAGCTTCTGATAAAGCTCCCCACCCGCAAGACAGTTGGATTTTGCAAATACAAAATTCGTTTGTGAGGGCAGCACCGCAAAGTCCAGCTTTTCCAACTCTGCCGCGGTCCATGCGCGGACTTCTCGAATGATCCCACAGCACTTTTCAAAATAGACTTCATCTTCTATTGCCGCAATTCCGGCTGCCATGGTAAGTCGATTGACATTATATGGGTTAAAGCTATATTTCACGCGGTTCATCGCCTCAATGAGTGAGGCACTGCCAAACGCATAACCCAAACGCGCTCCCGCAAGCTGCCGGCTTTTGGACATGGTCTGCACCACCAACAGGTTCTGATATTGATTTACCAGCGACACACAGCTTTGCCCGCCAAAATCCACATACGCCTCATCAATGAGCACGACCCGCTCGGGGTCTCTGTCCAGCAGCTTTTGAATCTCTGCTCGGGACACCGCCATTCCTGTTGGTGCATTGGGATTTGCAATCACAATCATACCAGAAAAATCCATATAGTCCTGTATATGCAGTGTCAAATCCTCCCGCAATGGAATCTTATGTGCAGTCAGCCCAAACAATGCAGTCTGTGCCTGATAGAATCCATAGGTGATGTCTGCATAGGCAACCGGCTTTCCTTCCCCGCAAAAAGCACGAAAAGCAAATGCCAAAATTTCATCAGACCCATTTCCGGAAATCACATTCTCCGGGTGCACCCCATAGCGTTTTGCCAGTGTCTCATGCAGCTTTTTACAGGTGGGATTAGAATACAAATTAAGTGCCTTCTCCTGTAAAATCGCTTGATAGACCTGCTCAGAAGGGGGAAATGGACTTTCGTTTGTATTCAACTTGATATATTGCTGATCTTGGGGTTGCTCCCCGGGTGTATAAGGCGCCAATCGGGCAGCCTCCTGCGAGATGAAAGCAGGCATCATAACATCTCCCTTCTATTCGAAGCATGGTTTGGATTGTATCAATTACTGTGCGATGATCTCACGCAGACTGCTTAACAACTCCCCGATTTCTCGTCCCTTCATCTGAAAGCTAGCACGGTTTGCAATAAAACGTGCCGAAATCGGCATAAATCTTTCCAGTACTGTCAGATGATTCTCCTTGAGCGTGCTACCTGTCTCCACAATATCCACAATGACATCGGAAAGCCCCAAAAGCGGCGCCAATTCAATCGAGCCATTGAGCTTGATAATATCAATATCCCGCCCCTGCGAAGCATAATATCGCTTTGTGATATTGACAAACTTGGTTGCAACACGCAAAGTGCGACTGGGGTCATCGACAAAGCCTTCCTGTCCTGCTGTACACATATCACATCTTCCCAGTTCAGTGTCGAGCAGTTCATAGACATCGGCTCCAGATTCCTCCAAGATATCCTTTCCCACAATTCCAATGTCTGCGGCTCCATGTTCAACATAAATGGTGACATCGCTTGGCTTTACCAAAAAATAGCGAATTCCAGCTTGTGGGTTTTCCACTACCAGCTTTCGCGTTTCATGATAATTTTCCGGACATCCATAGCCCACACTTGCCAGCATGTTATATACCTTATCCCCCAGTCTTCCCTTCGGAAGTGCAATATTGAGCATGACGGGTTCCTGTTTCTCTGCGATATCCATACAATCCAGACGATCGAGTGCATCTAAATACAGCGCATATCCGATTGCCCGCGTTCCTGCGCGGAACTGTGCCGCCATTGGATCATAGCGCCCGCCCTTGAGAACCGCACGCGGCAATCCCGCCAAAAATCCTTGCAGAACGATACCGTTATAATATTTCATATCATTTACAAGGGAAAGTTCCAGTCTCAAATGCTCTGTCTGTCCAGAAAGAGATTCGCACAGCACGCGCAGTTCAGAAAGCGCCGCTCCCATCGCAGCATTGAGTGCCAAGGTTTCTGCATCTTCCAGCACCTCCTGCCATGCACCGGATAGATCTCCCAGCTTACAAAGTGCATCTATCCCCTGCTTGGACAGTCCAGCAGCCACCGCACAATCCTGTAATTCATGCCAGTTCCTATTTTGAATACAGGTCATAAGCTGTGCCCGAATCGTCTCCGGCGCGCCAACAGCGTCCAATAATCCTGTGACAAATCCCATATGGCTGATTTCCAAAATATATTCCTGTCCTGTCAGTGCCAAACTTTGAATCGCCAACGAGACTGCCTGCGCGGTAACCGCCTCATCTACGTTTCCAATACACTCCAGCCCCATCTGGCTGATTTCCTGAAAGGTGTGACTCTCATGACTGGGACGATAGACCTTTTCCTGATAATAGAACCTTCCACATTCATTTTTTTCGATGCGGGCATTTTTTGCGATGGAAAGCGTCACATCTGGCTTGAGTGCCACAAGGCGGCCGTCTAAATCTGTGAATGTAATGACCTGTTCAGAGGGCAGGAACCGTCGATTCTGCTGATACAATCCATATTCCTCAAACCGTCCCATATGATATTGCCGGAATCCTGCCTTTTCATACAGCACCCGCAGCTGCAAGGAAACACGTTCCTGTGGTTTTAACAAATTCAGTTCGAGTTCCATAACGTTCCCTCCCGTCATTATTTTCTTATATTATCATTTTATCTTATTAAATCAAAAAAGTAAAGTATGAATTCTATAAAATTTGATGTTGTGCGTTTGCTGGCTGCACACACAATTCGGCATGAAACAGAACCACCGCTCTATCCAGCAGAAAATATGCTACCAGCTGTCGCAATTTTTCCAACCGTCTTGTGACAATACAGTCTGTAAAGTCACAGCAATTCCATGCGAATTTCAGCTGCTCTTGCATGGGCTGCCAACCCTTCCCCGTGTGCCATACGGGATACCAGCGGCGCAATTTCACGCATTGCACTTCGCTCATACCTTTGAAATGAGCACACCTTTAAGAAAGTTCCTACCCAGACTCCACCTGTATAACGGGCAGCCCTCACCGTAGGCAAGGTATGATTCGTACCAGAAGCATAGTCCCCAAACACTTCTCCGGTCTCCTGACCGATAAAGAGCGAGCCAAAGTTTACAAGTTCCGGAAGAAGCCGTTCGTCTCTTACAATGACCTCTAAATGCTCAGGTGCATACGCATTTGCAATTTTAACAGCCTCTTCCAAATCCTCTGCCAAAATTACTTCTCCATAGGTATTCCATGATGCAGCAGCGATCTCTGCGGTTTCCAGTGTTTTGAGTTGTTCTGTAACACACTTCATAACCGCCATTCCCAGTTTGCGGCTGGTAGTCACCAAAATACTCTTTGCCAAACGATCATGCTCTGCCTGTGCCAGCATATCCGCCGCCAATATACGAGGATCCGCACTGTCATCTGCAAGTGCCAACACCTCACTTGGTCCAGCGAAAAAGTCAATCCCCACCTGCCCATAGCATTGCCGTTTTGCTTCTGCTACATATTGGTTCCCCGGTCCGACAATCACATCTACCGGATTTATTTGCTCTGTTCCATAGGCAAAAGCAGCAACCCCCTGTGCTCCGCCAATCGCATAAATTTCATCTGCACCTGCAATATCCATGGCAACAAGGGTCTTATAGTGAATTGCAGTGGTTCCCTTTACAGCCGGAGAACAAACAGCAACACGTTTGACACCGGCAACTCTTGCAGGAATCACGAGCATCAACGCAGTAGAAAACAAAGGATACGAGCCGCCCGGAACGTAGCACCCACAAGACTCCACTGGTATCACACGATGCCCCAAGCAGGATCCGGAAATCATAGATACCTGATCCAACTCTTTGAAGCAGTCCCGCTGCGCTTGTGCAAATGTACGGATATTCTCAGCTGCTTGCCGCAAATCATCTAGTTCCTGTTCGCTCATCTGTGCATAAGCAGCATCAATTTCTTCTTGTGTGACACGAAATCGTGTGCGAGAATTGCCATCAAAACGTGTATTGTATTCTAAAAGTGCCTCATCTCCAGATGTACGAATCCTTTGAATGATCTCTGCCACCTGTTTGCTGTGTTCTGCCAACTCGCTTTGCGGGCGAACAGACCCTTTTTTCAGATATTCCATAACGATGCTCCTTTTCTATGAAATCATTGACATACATATTTTATCGCATTTACTCACTAAAATGTCAATATTCTTTCTGACTATTTTTTAGGCAAATATTTTTGAAATTTCATCATTTTATTCCAAAATCTGTTTTCTTCCCCCGCCGCATATTTTGCATATAGTGGCAAATACTAGTGATACACTCAAATTTGGCATGGAGGGATTTTATATATGAAAGCAACTGGAATCGTGCGTCGTATCGACGATCTTGGTCGGGTGGTAATCCCAAAAGAAATTCGTCGCACCATGCGCATTCGAGAAGGGGATCCACTGGAAATTTACACAGCGCGGGATGGAGAAGTGATTTTCAAGAAATATTCTCCCATGGGTGAACTAGAAACCTTTGCCGGAGAACTGGCAGAAGCACTGTCCCGTACAGCCGGTTTTTCCTGTGCAATCTGCGACCGTGATGCAGTCATTGCTGTTGCAGGGGGTGCAAAAAAAGATTTGGCGGAAAAAGCCATTTCCAATGATTTGGAATCATTGATGGAACAGCGCCATATCTATGAACACAAAGAATCCGATGCCGCGCTGCATGTTTCAGACAACGACCCCTACTGCGTAGTTGTGGCAACCCCAATCATTGCAGAAGGAGATGTCACAGGTTGTGTGACACTTTTAACCGATTCTGAACACACCGTCGCAACCGAGGTAGAAAGCAAACTCAGCCAAACTGCTGCAAACTTTTTATCACGGCATGTGACAATGTAATATTCAAAATGCTGTCCGAACCTGTAAGGACAGCATTTTCTATTCTTTACACATCGCTTGACCCTACCAACAGAATTTGTTACAATTACAAAACATAGTATGCGAACATATTCCAATAGCCTTTATCTAAAAATCATCCCATACTTCGCCAAAAGGAGAAGCACATTTTATGGAATCACACCCTCAACATACACGCTATGAGACCATGCTCCCCTTCTTATGGGGATATGCCGCACTGCTTTTTCTGGTTGGTCTGCTTGTGGATTCCCCAAGCAATCTGATTGCCGGATTGGGTAAAATCATTGTGACAGAGGACGCACTGATTACAGACTATGTGCTGGTTGCAGGTACGGGCGCAGCACTTATAAACGCCTCCCTCGTAACCGCTGTCAGTATCCTCATTCTTTCTCTGTCCAAGGTTCCCTGCAACGGCGTCACCCTCATTATCATGGGACTCATGTCCGGTTTTTCTTTATTCGGGAAAAATATCGTGAATATCTGGCCCATTCTCCTTGGTACATGGCTCTATGCAAAAACCCGTCACGAGGCTTTTGGCAAATATGCCGCTACTGGTCTCATGGCAACTGCACTTTCTCCCATTGTCAGCTATTTTGTATTAAACACAGTATGGCGTTCCCTTCCAGCTGGGATTCTGGTTGGTATGCTAATTGGTTTCATCATGCCTGCACTCTCTGCCTATACCTACAAAGTACAAAATGGTATGAATCTATATAATATCGGCTTTGCCTCCGGACTGCTTGCCTTCCTCATTGTCCCACTCATCAGTTCTCTGGGTACAGCACCTGCCGTGCGCTACGAATGGGCGTCCGGACAAGACCCCGCTCTATTCTGCCTTGTTTTTCTCTTATCTCTTATTCTTATTCTATCTGGTCTATTTTTATGTAAATCGACTCCGAAAGATGCACTGCACGGCTACCGAAGGCTGCTGAAAACCAGCGGACGTGCGCCCAGTGATTACCTGCGCATGTTCGGTCCTGCTCCCACACTCATAAATACAGGTATCAACGGTTTTATCAGTCTTATGCTGATTCTATGGATCGGAGGTGACCTCAACGGTCCCATCACGGGCGGTATCTTAACCGTCATGGGCTTTTCCGCCTTCGGCAAGCATGCCCGCAATATTCTACCCGTAATCTGCGGTGTTTTACTTGGCAGTCTCGTAATGCACTGGTCACTCACAGACAGTGCCGTACAGCTTGCCTGTCTATTCTGCACCACACTTGCTCCCATCAGCGGTTATTTTGGCTGGCCCTTTGGTATCCTAGCCGGATTTATCCACGCCTCTGTGGTGCTCTACACTGGCTCTCCTGTTGCCGGTATGAACCTGTATAATAACGGATTTTCCGGCGGTCTGGTTGCCATCGTTTTATATGCTGTGATTCTCTCAACTGTCCGGCATCGAAAACCAGAAATTCAAAATGAAGATTATTTTGACATCGTAACACACGACGAACCAATACTTCCAAAATCTGCTTTTGATTTCATGGAGGAAAAATACTAAGGCTCCCGCTCCGCGCTCGCTCCTATGCAGTGTATTTGCCAAATCTAAATCCTTCAGGATTCTTCTTTTTTTACGTTTTTACGGTTGTCGGCAGTTGCAAGAACCGTTATAATAAGAAAGGAATATCCGCGGGCTGTGCCCGTAATAAATATGTCGAAAGAGGATTTATCTATGGAGAGAATGATTGGTACTGTATCACGCGGCGTGCGCGCCCCCATTATCCGCGAGGGTGATGATCTTGCGCAAATCGTAGTGGATTCGGTTCTTGCTGCATCGGAAAGTGCACCATTCACCATCGCAGACCGCGATGTTATCGCTGTGACCGAAGCGGTCGTAGCGCGTGCACAGGGAAACTATGCAAGTGTAGATAACATTGCTGCTGATGTAAAAAGCAAGCTGGGCGGTGACACAGTCGGTGTCATCTTCCCCATTTTGAGCCGCAACCGCTTTGCAATTTGTCTGCGCGGCATTGCAAAAGGCTGCAAGAAGGTGATACTCATGCTGAGCTATCCTTCTGACGAGGTTGGCAACCATCTCATTGATTTAGATGAAATGGACGAAAAGGGTGTAAACCCATGGACAGACATCTTGTCTGAAGCAAAGTACCGTGAACTATTTGGCTACAAGACCCATGTATTCACAGGGGTAGACTATGTAGATTACTACAAAAAGCTCATCGAGGAAACCGGTGCTGAGGCAGAGGTTATTTTTGCAAATGACCCGCGCGCCATTCTGAATTATACCAAGCATGTTCTGGCATGTGATATCCATACCCGTGCACGCACAAAGCGCCTGCTCCAAAATGCCGGTGCGGAGGTCGTGTGCACGCTTGATGATATCATGACAGAGAGCATGGACGGCTCCGGCTACAATGACCGCTTCGGTCTGCTTGGCTCCAACAAGGCAACCGAGGACTCGGTCAAGCTGTTCCCCATTCACTGCGATGAAATGGTGGCAAAAATCCATCAGATGATTCAGGATAAGACCGGTAAAAATGTGGAAGTCATGATTTATGGCGACGGTGCATTCAAGGATCCTGTCGGAAAGATTTGGGAACTTGCCGATCCGGTTGTTTCTCCGGCATATACACCTGGTTTGGAAGGCACTCCAAACGAGGTCAAGCTCAAGTACCTTGCAGATAACGATTTTGCAAACCTGTCCGGTGATGCGCTCAAGGACGCAATCAAAGAATATATCCATGATAAGGACGAAAAGGCAAAGAATCTCAAGGGCACCATGGTAACACAGGGCACCACCCCACGCCGCCTGACCGACCTCATCGGCTCTCTGGCTGACCTGACCTCTGGCTCCGGCGATAAGGGCACCCCAATCATTTATATTCAGGGATATTTTGACAACTATACGCGATAAAATATAGCACACAAGCAGGCAGTATCTCATTTCGATGCTGCCTGTTTTGTTTGTATTCTTTCACAAGAAAATCCATACGACTTTATAGCAAATCATTGACTTTTACATGGACAGACATTATTCTATAAACATAAAAACATGTTTTTACCCCCATATATCTGTAAACAATAAACAAATATAGTCTGAAAATCTATTGCTGAACGCACTGCTGTACAAAACGATTTGACTGAGCCAGTAATTGAAGCAGTCTATGTATATGTACAGTACCCATCAGGTACAAAGGCTTATGAAGAACAAATTCCATATACCGGCAAAGGTTAAAATCGTTTTGGTGATTCTTTCCATATTTTTTATACTTGGATTTATTGCCACACCACGCTATCAAACGATTGATAAAACTTACCGTATGACAACGAACAATCCTGCGGTCATTACAGAGCCCGTTGCTGTACAGGGGAAAATAAAATACTATGGTCTCAGACTGGGCAGCATCGAATTTACAGGCAATATCACGATTGGAACACAAACCTTTTCTTTCTGTTACCACAATCCCTATCGAAAAGATTCGTGCGTTTCCGGTGACAGCCCACTCCCGATATTCTTTCCAGATTCCAGAAGACCCTTGCTGCTCCATTTCCGGTTCAGTGAGCGGCATATTGGAGATGCAATTGCAAACAAATACTTTACAGGCTCCTTGCTTGGGAATATCCACGAAATATCTGGAAACATAACCTTATATTATACAGACCGCCGTAATCAGGAACAATATTGGATTCAATTAGAGCCTTTATAATCGTTTTCTGCACATGAACCGCCCACCTGCGTGGGCGGTTTTTTGAATGTTGCCAAAATGTATCCCGCTTCGCGCAGAGATATGTTATAATAAAAATAATCGCTTGATTGGAATGATACACGAGCAAGGTTGTATTTTTATCAAATTTCCCAACAGGAGGTTTTTCTATGCAGAACTTTACCTATTGCGCCCCCACCAAGGTTATTTTCGGGCGCGGAATCGAGTCACAAATCGGCAGCACACTCAAAGATATGGGTGCCAGCCGCGTACTTATACACTATGGCAGCGGCTCTGTCAAGAAAATCGGGCTTCTGGACAAGGTTATCACATCTCTTACCGAGGCTGGGATTTCTTATGCAGAGCTTGGCGGCGTTGCGCCAAACCCCAAGCTTTCTTTCATTCGTGAGGGCATCGCCTTCTGTCAGGCTGAAAAAATTGATTTTATTCTTGCTGTGGGCGGCGGCTCTGTCATCGACTCTGCAAAGGCGATTGGTGTAGGACTGGCAACCGGAAACGACCCTTGGCAGTATGCCTCCACAGGCACACACCCAAAAGCAAACGAGGTCTTTCCCGTCGGCGTGGTGCTGACCCTTGCAGCAGCAGGCAGTGAGATGTCCAACTCTGATGTCATCACCAATGATTTGTTGACCCCGTGGGTCAAGCAGGGCATTACCTCCGAGACCGTTCGCCCGCTTGTAGCATTCTTAAATCCCGAAAATACCTATACCGTTTCCAAGTTCCAAACAGGCTGTGGTATCGTAGATATCATGATGCACACCATGGAGCGTTATTTGACAGGTGACAATGAATGTGACCTCACCGAGCGTCTTGCCGAGGCTCTTCTGGTTTCCGTGCGCGAAGCCGGTCGGACTGCAATCGCACACCCAGAAGATTATGAGGCACGTGCAACGCTGATGTGGGCTTCTTCGCTGTCGCACAATGATTTGACGGGCTGCGGCAAACAGCGAAAATTCCCCGCACATAAGCTGGAGCACCCCGTTTCTGCGCTGCATGATACCGTGGCACATGGCGCAGGGCTTTCGGTTCTGTTCCCTGCTTGGGCGCAATATGTCATGCAGCATGATATCATGAAGTTTGCACAGCTCGCAAACCGTGTTTGGGATTGTCCCATGAATTTTGACCACCCTGAACGCACTGCACAGGCAGGAATTGATGCCATGAAGCGTTACTTTACAGAAATCGGTATGCCCACCCGTATGTCTGAACTTGGACTGACCCCTGACGAGTATGAAGCCATTATCAATCTCACCACCAAGGGCGGCATACAGCCAGTGAAAAGCTATATCGACCTGTATCCCGACGATATCCGTGCAATTTATGCACTTGCAGAATAATACAAGGAGGTTTTTCCATGAAACATATATTCTCCCGTATCTGCGGTACTGTTTTTGCTGTTTCTCTCCTGTTTGCCGCTGTTCCGGCATCCACAGCTTCAGCAGCCGGTATCCATGTCACACTGGATGATGCAGAATTATCCTTCTCCGATGCACAGCCTCTCATGCGCAATGACCGTACCTTTGTTCCCTTTCGTGCTATCTTTGAGAGCATGGGTGCTTCGGTTTCTTGGGACGATCCCTCTCACACAGTTACAGCCAGTCGTGGAGATCGCACCATCAAACTGACCATCGGACGCAAAGCGTGTGTAGTTGACCGTGCCGGTTCTGACCGTTCTTTCACTACCGATGCGGCTCCCTTTATTGAAAGCGGACGCACCTATGTGCCCGTGCGCTTTGCAGCACAGGCACTTGGCGCTGCTGTCGGCTGGGATAATGCAACCCAGACCGTTATCATTGTAGATACTGAAAAAATGATGCAGACAGCCTTTGCCGGACAATTCCAAACCATCAACACCATCGTGCAGTTTGCCAACAGCTGTGCACCTATCACACCACGTTCCACCACTGGCTCGATTGGTGCAACCTTTACCTTCCACACCGCAATGGGAGATATTCCATCTACCCTGATCGGCTCTCTCACAGGCACAGAAAGTGCTGATGCGGCTCAGTTTACAGCTACGCTGCAAACCGATCGCAGCTCAATTGAATCTGCAATAGCCGCCAATGAAGGCATGTCTGTCATTGATGAAAATGTAGATGCTTTGCTCAAGAAGCTGGCAAATATAGCAGTAGAAGGGATCATCAGCCGCACGGATGGCAAACTCTATCTAAAATCTGATTTTCTAACCGAGGTAGGGATCCCCAAAGGCTCTTGGGCGATGAAACCGCTGGACATGGGCGCCGGACTGACTGCAGTCAAAAATGCAGATGGCATCGATTTTGTGTGTGCGATGGCGCAGCAGAAAACACTTACCTTGGGAAGCAGCGTTGCTCAAGTACGTTCGGTAGTTGCAAGCCTATCTGACCAGTCCTCCTCACCTACGGAAGCAAGCGCTGGGAACGCCGTTTTACGTTATAGTGCGTCCCCATTTACCGAAGTAAGCATGAATCTATCTGCCAGCCAAGCACTGACCATTGTCCACACGATTTCTCCCAACGGAATTGGATCGACCCCAACCATCACCATGACCACCGTACAGCGCAAAACAGGAACTTCCATTACCTATGAAAAAAATACACCCAGCTATAATGCAGCGGTACGCATCGACTTGACACCCGGCGCTTCGTCCACCGCTCCCGCTGTACGTCCCTCTTGACTGCAATCTGGCAGCCATTCTATAAGTCAAATGACAGCATGACTGTTTCAGCAACCTGACCAGCCGCCTAAAAAGGCGGCTGATTTTTATAATTTTTATACATTTTTTTGATTTTGTTGGAAAAGCAATTGCAATTCCCATCTAAACATAGTAAACTTAATTTCGGAAGCTATTTATCTTAGCATCTTTCACCCAAAGTGTAGCAAATCAGTGCAAAATAACCTATTTTCTGCGTATGTAATTGTAGAAAATCATGCTTGATAATTCCTACTGCTCCGGTGTATATTAAATATAGAACACGAACTCCATAAGGAGGAGATCTATTAAATGAATCGTTTTGTTTATGCAGACAATGCGGCAACCACGCCCATGTCTGAATCTGTATATGAGGCTATGAAGCCCTATTTGACCGAGTTTTATGGAAATCCATCTTCCCTTTACCGAATCGGTCGAGAAAATCATCGCGCCATCACAACGGCACGAGAAAAGGTTGCGCAGGCAATCGGTGCTCAAGAACCAAAAGAAATCATCTTTACCGGCGGCGGTTCACAGGCAGACAACCTTGCCATCCGCGGCTATGTAAAGGGGCGATCGGCGCGCGGCCGCAAGCACATCATCACCTCCAAAATCGAGCATCATGCCGTACTCTATACCTGTGAGGCGCTCGAAAAGGAGGGCTATCCGGTCACCTATCTGGACGTAGATGCCGAGGGTCATGTTGACCTTGAGCAGCTCAAATCTGTCATTTCTGACCAGACTGCCATTGTCACCATTATGGCTGCCAATAATGAGATCGGTACCATCGAGGATCTCAAGGCAATTTCCGAAATTGCACACGCACATGGCGCTGTTTTTCATACGGACGCTGTGCAGGCAGTTGGGCATATGCACATCAATGTACAGGAAATGGGCATTGATATGCTCTCCCTTTCCGGTCACAAATTCCGTGGACCAAAGGGAATCGGTGCACTCTATCTGCGCAAGGGCATCGCACTCGAGCCGCTGGTTTATGGTGGCGGACAGGAACGCGGTCTTTCCTCCGGTACGGAAAATGTAGCTGGTATCGTTGGTCTGGGACAAGCAATCGAAGATGCGACCGGCAGCCATCTCGATGAAAAAATGGGCTATGTAAAAAAGCTCACCGACCGTCTTGTGAAGGGCATTATGGACAAGATCCCTTATACCCACTACACTGGCGATCCGGTCAATCGTCTGCCCGGCACTGCTTCTTTCGTATTTGAAGCCATTGAGGGCGAAGGTCTGATCCTTCGTCTGGATAATGCTGGTATTTGCAGTTCCACAGGTTCTGCATGCTCGACTGGCTCCCTCGACCCGTCCCATGTACTCATGGCGATTGGTCTGCCGCACGAAATCGCACACGGCTCCCTGCGTTTGACACTCGGCGAACAAAACACCGAGGAAGATGTAGACTACCTCATTGAAAAGGTTACAGAGGTCGTTTCCACCTTGCGTTCAATGAGTCCTGTCTGGATTGACGGAAAGCCCGATATGAGCGCGGCATGTGATCTGCATGCCGATCACGATCATCATCACTAATTCGTTATTTTTACAAAGGAGATACACGCTATGGATTACAGCGAGAAGGTATTTGACCATTTTACAAACCCACGCAATGTTGGTGAAATTGAAGACGCAAGCGGTGTCGGCGAAGTTGGCAATGCAAAATGCGGCGATATTATGAAGATTTATCTCAAGGTTTCTGATGATGGCATCATTGAAGATGTCAAGTTCAAGACATTTGGCTGCGGCGCTGCGATTGCAACCTCCTCTATGGCAACCGAACTGGTAAAGGGTAAGTCCTTGGAAGAAGCACTTAAACTCACCAATCAAGCTGTGGCAGAAGCACTTGATGGTTTGCCGCCGGTAAAAATGCACTGTTCTGTACTGGCAGAGGAAGCACTGCGCTCTGCGATTGCAGACTACTACCGTAAGCAGGGCAAGGATCCGGAGGCACTCTTAGGCTGCTCCTGTGACTGCTCTACTTGTCACTGTGAGCACTAATCAAATATCCTGCGACTCTTCTAGATTCCGCATATCAGGGCAGATCACAAATCTGCCCTTTTGCCATTTTCTTCTCCCGTTCATTTCCCACTATTTTCTGACAGGAGACTGCTATGCAAAATATCACTCTCAGTATCACAAATTCTTCTCCATATCAGGCGCTCTATAAAGGTCTGCTTTCGGGAGAAACACCGGCTTTGGCTGTGGGGCTCCCCCCCATCGCCAAGGCACAGCTTGCTGCCGCTCTCCGGCTGGAAACCTCACGTCCAATCTGTATCATCACAGACGAAGATACATCCGCTTTGCGGCTGGCTTCCGATCTGCAAACTTTTTCCGAACTTCCGGTTGTGCATATCCCTTCTAGAGAGCTTAGTATGGCAGGCATGGAGGGTATGTCCCGTCAATACGAGCAGGCACGCATTGAAGCCCTCTCACGCCTACAAACCGCGCCCCTGATTACGTTGTCTGCCGCTGCATTGGTGCAAAAAACCTTGCCGCCTCATACACTCGCCGCCACCAGCTTTACCATTCACACCGGAGATCTCACTCCACTTACCGACCTTATCCAACAGCTGATCTGTGCAGGCTATCAGCGCTGCGCACAAGTCGAGGGCTCTGGTCAATTCTCGGTTCGCGGTGGAATCCTCGATGTATTTCCTCCCTGTACCCAAACACCAGTCCGTATTGAATACTGGGGAGATGAAATCGATTCTATGGCGCGATTTGATGTGGGCTCTCAAAGGCGTGGGGATCGTATTGATACTCTTGTCTGTCTGCCCTGCATGGAAACATTGCCATCCTGCGCACACGGTGGGATTTCCGGTCTCTGCAAGGCACTCGATCAGGCAGTACACGCAAGGCGTAAAAAACACCCTGATCTGATCCATAATGTGGAGCGTGATACGGAACGCCTGACAGAAACACAAGCCTTGCCCTCTGCGGATAAATATTTACCACTTATCTATCCAGACGCCGCAACACCGCTTGCCTATCTGCCGGAAAACACCATCTTTCTCATTGATGATACACCGCGTCTACGCGAGGCAGTCCGTGGCTATACACTCCGGCTTGCTGGTGACTTGGAGGCACTTACCGAACGCGGTGAACTGCCGCAGGAGCCAGATGCCTTTGCGCTGGACTTTTCCGCGCTATGTAAAGCGCTGTCATCTCGTCCTCTCATTCGTCTGGATACATTTCTCAACACGGCAGAAGAACTGCTTCCCAAAACTCTTGTGAGCTTCGTTGTCAATCAGATGAATCCCTTCGGCAGCTCATTTGATATCGCTGCTGCGGATATTCAGAGCTTTTTAGGGCAAAACCGTGCAGTTTGTGTAGTCTGCAGTTCTGAACTTCGCTGTAAAAATATGCAGGAGGAATTGGCTGCACATGATATACATGCTCCCGTTACAGACCGCCTTCCTGCTCTGGGGCACGTGCATATTTTAGAGGGTTCGCTGTCCTCTGGTCTGGAATATCCTGAACTTGGTCTAATCCTGCTCAGCGAGGGACATTCTCCGGCTCGCAAAAAAGCTTCACGCACAAAAAAATCCAACCGCGACCGCGTGAAAAGCTACGCCGATTTGACCCCAGGTGACCTTGTTGTACACGAGCATCATGGTATTGGGCGCTATATTGGCATGGAACGTATGAAAATTGATGGTGCAGAACGTGATTTTGTAAAAATTGCATTTGCCGGCACAGACTTTCTATACATTCCCGCCACATCACTCGACTTGATTTCCAAATATATTGGCGGCAGCGACCCTGAAAAGGTACGGCTCAACAAACTGGGCGGCACAGACTGGCAGCGTGCCCGCACACGCGCAAAGGCAGCTGCCAAAGAGCTTGCCGCTGGTCTCTTGCAATTATATGCAGAACGCAGCAGGCTCAAGGGCTATGCCTTCCCACCTGATGATGTTTGGCAGCGCGAATTTGAACAGTCTTTCCCCTATGAAGAGACAGAAGATCAACTGCGCTGTATCGCGGAAATCAAGCAGGACATGCAGTCTGACCGCCCAATGGACCGCCTGCTCTGCGGTGATGTTGGCTTTGGAAAAACAGAGGTTGCACTGCGTGCAGTGATGAAATGTATCCTTGCAGGCAAGCAGGCGGCTATCCTTGTGCCTACCACGGTACTCGCAAGACAGCATTATCTTACAGCAATCCAGCGTTTTGCGGGATATCCCGTGAAAATCGACTTGATTTCACGTCATAAAACGCCTTCAGAGCAGAAAAAGATTCTGGAACAGCTGCAAAACGGTATCATTGATGTTATTATCGGCACCCATAAGCTATTTAACAAAAAGATTCAATTTCACGATCTCGGACTTTTGGTCATTGATGAGGAACAGCGCTTTGGGGTCAGCCACAAGGAAACACTCAAAGAGATGTCCAAGCAGGTCGATGTACTCACACTCTCCGCAACTCCGATCCCACGTACTTTGAATATGGCATTATCCGGAATTCGAGATATGTCGGCAATCGAGGAGCCTCCACACGACCGCTGGCCTGTGCAAACCTATGTGGCAGAATATAATGAACTTGTCATACATGATGCCATTCGGCGTGAGCTGGCACGTGGCGGACAGGTCTATTATCTGCACAACTATGTAGAATCTATTGAACAAACCGCCCTGCGCTTGCAAAAAGATTTCCCTGACGCCCGCATTGGGATTGCACATGGCAAAATGCACATGCGTGAACTATCCAATGTGATGAACGACATGAGTGATGGCGCATTAGATATTCTGGTCTGCACCACAATCATCGAGACGGGCATTGACATTCCAAATGCCAATACACTGATTATCGAAAATGCCGATTGTATGGGACTTGCCCAACTACATCAGATTCGCGGACGTGTCGGTCGTTCCAGCCGCCGTGCATTTGCATATCTTACCTTTCGGCGCGGCAAGGTACTCTCCGAAACTTCACAAAAGCGCTTGTCTGCCATTCGTGAGTTTGCCGAATTTGGTTCGGGCTTCAAAATTGCAATGCGCGACCTTGAAATCCGTGGTGCAGGCAATGTACTTGGCCCTGAACAATCTGGACATATGATGAGTGTCGGTTATGACCTATACCTCAAGCTGCTGGAAGAAGCTGTGCTGGAAGAAAAGGGCGAAACTCCACCTCAGCGCGTCGAATGTGCGGCAGAATTTACACTGTCTGCCAATCTCCCCGCTGAATATGTCAGCGACCCGGGACAGCGTGTGGACCTGTATCGCCGTATCGCCCTCATTCGCTCAGAAGAAGGACGCAGTGACCTGCTCGACGAACTGATTGACCGCTATGGAGAGCCGCCATCAGAAGCGATTGCATTGCTTGACATTGCACTAATTCGTGCACAGGCGAGCGAACAAGGATTGACCGAAATCAAACAGGAAAATGGTCGTCTGCTTCTGACCTTTGCACAGGCAGACTTCCGCCGTCTGTCGATTCTATGCGGCGATAAAGATTTTTCCGGCCGGTTGCTTCTCAATGCGGGCAGTACGCCATATCTGTCCCTTCGGCTCAACGCTAACGAGACCCCACTTGCAATGGCGCAAATCCTCATACAAAAATATGCCGATACACAATCGGCATACTAAGGAGATTCTATGGATAAAACCTTTGGCACAAAAGACCCCCAGCTCAATTACTTTGACCGCTCCGGCGCTTATCTTATTGAAATCAAAGAGGGTAAGCTTGCCTGTGTGCGCACCCCAAAAGGCTATTTTCTGCTGGGCGGCGGCATAGAAGCCGGTGAAAGTCACCTCGACTGCATTTATCGGGAATGTTTGGAAGAAGCAGGGCTTGCAGTTACCATAACTGCCCCCCTGTGTTCGGCAGACAGCTATTGTATACACCACCGTATCGGTCCCTTTCACCCCATCCAATATTATTATCGTGGTATCATTGGAAAGCAGGTACAAAAGCCGACCGAACCTGACCATACTTTTGTATGGCTCCCACTGGAAGAAATTGAAACCATGTATGTCCCCCAGCAAATCTGGGCGGTACAATATGCCATGAAACAGGAGTGATTTTTATGTTATTTGTACACTATCCCAAGTGCTCTACATGTGTCAGAGCAAAAAACTGGCTGTCTGCGCACGGAAAAGAATTCGAATGTCGTGATATCAAGACCGAGAACCCGACTGCCGATGAGCTGCGTCTGTGGTATCAAAAAAGCGGTATGCCGCTCAAGAAGTTTTTCAATACCAGCGGCATGTTATATCGCGAAATGGGGCTCAAAGACAAGCTTCCGACAATGACCGAGGAAGAGCAGCTCGCGCTGCTCGCAAGTGACGGTATGTTGGTCAAGCGCCCTATTGTTGTCGATGGTGATACCATTCTTGTAGGATTTCGCGAAAAGGAATGGGAAACAGCCCTCTAAAAAGAAGAAGCGCGTCCACAAGCGGACACGCTTCTTTCTTTTTATTTGTCGCTACATCAAACTGAAATCAAATGCAGATTTTTACTCTGTCGGCTGACCTTCTGTATCTGCCGCACCTTCTGCCTCCGGATCGCCCTGACTTTCCGGCTTAGCATCTTCATCTTGCTTATCTGCATCTTGTGCTTCTGGCGCAACGATTTTCATGAGATTTTCGTAACTCGCCTCACCATACTCCGCTGTATGCTCAATTTTTGCAGATTCTACCAATGCTGTGATTTCATCATCAAAGGTTTTTCCCGTAAGCTGATGGATCAGCTGCTGCTGAATAGCTGGTGTCATTTGCTCCTTTGTAAGCGGCTCACGCTTGATGATATGCCAACCGAAGCTGCTCTTGACCAGTTCACTAGAAGTTTGCCCGGGTTCTAACGCCTTTGCTCCATCGTAGAACTCCTTAACCATATCGCCATCTGTAAATACATAGCCCTCTGGATACATCTCCATACCGGGATCCTCATTGTATTGCTGAACCAGTGTATCGAAATCCTCGCCAGCCTTTACCTTTTCCAGCGCCTCGTTTGCCTTACTCTCGGCAGCTGCCAGCGCATCACCAGTCAGCTCTTCTCCCAGTCCATCTACCGTCTGCACTAAAATATGCTTTGCACATAGGTAATTTTCATTGAAGGCATCTAAGATTGCCTGCTCCGTGGTTTTGGTACCATTTTCCCCATAATACGCGCGCTCAATTGCGCCCAAATATGCAGTCGTTGCAACGGTATTATCATAAATCTGCGGCGTATAATCAAAGCTTGCAAGCCAGTCGTTAAACATTTCCTTGCCGCCCATCTGCTCGATCTGTAATTGCTTATCTGCCTCTGCACGTTCTTTTTCCTCGCGTGTAAGTTTCAGATGCAGAGCATCAAACTCCCCTGTGATGGCACGCATATATGCAGCCTGCTGATCTGCCATATCAAACAGCTGTTCAACAAACGGAGTTCCCACCTGTGGATCGCTCCAGACAGAGTCGTCATATCCATAATAGCTCAGCATGTTTTCCATGTACATCTTGTTATACTTGAGATATGCACGAAACTCATCTGCATGTACATCGTCTCCATTGACAGTCATGACGACCGGCTCAGAGGATCGTACCGGCTTATACTTGATATTCGGAATCCCGTATGTCATTGTGATGCCTGCAACAATAGCTGAAGCAACCGCCATTGCCAGAATCCGCTTGCCAAACATCTTCATCATTCCCATAACTCCCTTGTATCATTTGTCGCACAGTTCGTGCGCCGAGTTCTTTTTATTATAGCATCATTGTATGCAAAATACAATAACGTACACAAAAACATCACAAACCTGATTGTAGGTGTACAATATTTGTTCTTCTGACTCCCATTTTGTCTAACCTTTTCAAATCTTTCTTTAAGTTGCTTCTGCACATTTTTATACGGTTTCCAGCAGTTTTTTTATTTTTCCCTTTTATTTCTCTTTGGTTTAGGTGATTATTCTTATGTAGTATTTCAAATAAACGATATACGGAAAGGACATTATTGCCTATCTCATTGTATCGTCAAAAATATGTAAGTCCAAGTCATACAATGCCCTATATTCTGCCACATAATCATCTTCTTGGTCGTAAATTCTGATAGATACCGAAATATAATCTAATGGTGGTTCATAGGAATACGATCGACTAAAAGAGATTCCTTCATTTTCAAATTTATAATCATTTAAAACTGTGCTTATATTGGTGTTATATTGCTCCTCAAATTCTTTCGGGCTATCACACCACAAATTTTCCAACCATTTTATCAGATATTTTTTAGTGAAAGCAAAAAGGTTATTTTGTTGTTCAAATACATTGACCTCTAAATAATTAATAGGTAATTTCATCTATACAAACCCTCCGCAAGTAATTCAAACACCCATTATTTACCCCTAAATTCCTTGCTATTTCAGCTTTCTATGCTGTACCCGATAAGTTACTCTTGGCAGTATACATTCTGGAACAAAGCGTCTTGCTGCCATGGCAGCCTTCATGCCAGCGCCCGGAACAATGGTCTGTTTTTTGTGCAGCAAGCCGCGCACCGCAATACGTGCACATCGCTTTGCGTCCATGCCCGGCACAGAAAAGCGTACATTGGCAACCTCATTAAACTCTGTTTTGACAGGTCCCGGGCAAAGGGCAGATACCACCACCGCACTTCCTTCATGGCGCAGCTCCTCGCGAATTGCCTGTGTTAGACGCAGCACATAATTCTTTGTCGCATAATAGGTCGCCATCAGAGGGCCTGCCATAAACCCCGCCGAAGATGCCACATTTAAGATATATCCACGGTTACGCATACGAAAATCATGCAAAAACAGCTTTGTCAGTATGTGTACGGCAACAATATTGAGCCGAACCATTTCCAAATCGCGCTCTAAATCGGTTGTGGCAAAGGGTCCGCAAACTCCAAATCCCGCATTATTGATTACAATTTCCAAATCCTCACTGCGCGCACGGCAATACAGCATACGGCACTGCTCCTCGCTGGACAAATCGAACTCCAAGATTCGGCACTTCACTGTCAACTCTCTTGCCAGTGCTTCCAATCGCTCTCGACGTCTGGCAACCAAAATGAGTTCATATCCACGGGCTGCCAGTTCCCTTGCTATTTCCATTCCAATGCCTGATGATGCACCTGTAATCAGTGCTTTCATTTTTCTTCCTCCTGTCTTTTCTGTGCGGAGCACGCCTTGCTGCATCCATGACAGCAGCCTGTTCCTTCCCGTTTTTGAATACGAATCACACGCCATGCAAACAATACCAGTGCGGCAATAACACCCAATACCATATAATCTATCACGGAATAGGCCCTCATTTCTTCAGATTTCTTCCATCATAGCGCATTTTATGGAAATGGTCAATCATTCTTTTCCCGCTTTAGAGCCTATTACGGAAATATACGGTCTATGGCATGTTACGCTTCACATAAAATGTATTTTGTCCCCCGAAAATACTGTATTTCGGCTTGAAAATACAATGTGCTGTGATAGAATAAAATTATAACCAGAGGAGAAGGAGGGCTTTTTTATGAATGAACTAGATACAAGGCTCTATACACTACTCGAACGTCCAGCCCGTGCAGAGGAACTCAAAAAATATCTGCCGGCTTACTCTAAGCAGCAAATTCGAGAGTCACTCGACCGCTTGTCTGCAGACGGAAAAATCTTAAAAAATAAAAAAAATCGCTATGCTCATGCAGAACACTATGGCTGTCTCACAGGTATCTTCCATGCAACCGACCGTGGATTTGGCTTTGTTACCCCCGAGACTTGCGACGCGTCTGAGGATATATTTATCCCGCCCTATGCAACCGGAAAAGCATGGCAGGGTGACCGCGTACTCATTCGCCTCATCGACTCCGGACGCGGACACAAGCGTGAAGGAGAGATCCTGCGTATCCTGACCTTATGCCAAGATGAAATTATCGGCACGGTGATGAAGCGAGGGAAAAGTGTATTGGTGCACCCCTTATCCAAAAAATATCCTGAAATCATCATTCCTAAAAACCGTGTTTTGGACGCACAGCCCGGAGACCGTGTTGCCGTCAAGGTAATGCTGCGCAGCGATGGCCGTCTTACTGCACAGGGTGCAATTGTGAAAGTCTTTGGCAAGAATGGTACGATGGATGCCTCCATTGCCTCTATTCTGCATGAAAACGGCATCGTGGTTCCCTTCCCTGATGAAGTCCTCAAGCAGGCAGAAGCCTGTGGAGATACCGTTGACCCCGCAGAAGCAGCGCTTCGTATGGATTTGCGGGACGAGTTGATTTTCACCATCGACGGCGATGATGCACGCGACTTTGACGATGCGGTTTCTCTAAAGCCGCTTGACAATGGACATCTGCTACTTGGTGTACACATTGCAGATGTATCGCATTATGTAACCTCCGGTTCCCCACTTGATGACGAAGCCTATCGCCGTGGCACTTCAGTCTATTACCCCGGTCACGTTGTTCCCATGCTTCCAGTTGCATTATCCAACGGTATCTGCTCCCTGAATCCGGACGTTGACCGTCTTGCCTTTTCTGCTCTTATGGAATTCGACCAGAACGGACGCTGCCATGGTTCCCGATTCTGCAAAACCGTGATTCGCTCATGTGCACGTATGACCTACCAAAAAATGAATGAAATTTTTGATGGAAACCAATCCCTCCGTCAAGAATATGCCTTCCTGACGGAAACCGCTGACCGTATGCACGCACTTTCTCTTGTCATGCGCAAGCGGCGCATGGAGCGCGGTGCACTTGATCTCGATCTGCCAGAAGCGGAAATCCTGACCGATGAATCCGGCGAACCCGTTTCTGTCACCTTCCGCTCCCGCGGCGATGCCGAAAAAATGATCGAGGAATTTATGCTGGCGGCGAATGAAGCAGTTGCTACCTTTATGGAAAAGCGCAGCAATCCCACAGTTTACCGCGTGCATGAAAATCCAGATCCCGAAAAGCTGCGCACTTTTGCCATGTTTGCGCGTCCGTTCGGCTACAAGGTCGATTCCTCAAAACCGAGCGATACGGCACAGCTGCAAGCCGTTCTAGACGGTGCAAAGAACGATCCCAGACAACGCGCTCTGCCCACACTTCTTTTACGTGCACTGGCACGGGCCCGTTATGACCCTGAATGTCTCGGGCACTACGGACTACAAGCCAAGGAATATCTGCACTTTACGTCCCCTATCCGGCGCTATCCTGACCTTGTAGCACATCGTATGTTGTTTAAGGCGATTTCGGGACAGCAATATACCAAAGCGGACACGGTTTTCTGTGAAGAAGCCGCAGCGCAGTCCACCTCCCGCGAGTTTGCAGCGGATACCGCAGAACGCGATATTGATAAGCTCTATCTTGCCGCTTATATGGAGCAGTTCATTGGGCAGGACTTTGATGCAGAAATATCCGGTGTTGCTGCATTCGGCGTATTTGTGACCCTACAAAATGCAGTAGAAGGAATTATCCGCTTGGAGGATCTGCCCGGTGATGACTATGCGTTTGATGATCAGAAAATGATGCTCATCGGACGCCGCTCTCATATGCGCTACACCATCGGCACCCCTATGCGTGTACGCCTGACTGCCGCCTCTCGCGTCACTGGTCTTATTGACTTTATTCCCACCCCCGAAAGGAACGAATCTCCATGCCCGGACTAATCTTAGAGGGCGGAACCTTCCGCCCAATCTTCTCCAGCGGTATTATGGACGCACTGCTTGCACATGACATTATGTTTGACTATGTAATTGGTGTGTCCGCTGGCATTACCAATGGTTTTTCCTATTTGTCTCGTCAAACAGGAAGAAATTTAGATGTACTATGTCAATACCGCAACGACAAGCGATATCTGTCTGCCAAAAATTATATCAAGCAAGGTTCTGTTTTTGGAATTGATTTTGTATTCGACACCATTCCCAACGAGCTGCTGCCGTTTGACTGGGATACTTTTCACTCCTATACCGGCAAAATTCTTGTTGGTGTCACCAATGCAGAAACCGGCTGCTGTGAATATCTGGATGGACATTTACTGGACTCCAAGTGCACCATGCTGCGCGCAACCTGTGCCATTCCGCTCTATTTCCCTCCTGTCCGGATTGAAAACAAAACCTATTATGATGGTGGTATTTCCGATTCTATTCCCATACGAAAGGCACTGCAAGATGGAAATGAAAAAAATCTCATTATCCTAACACAGCCCTCCGGATACCGCAAAAAAACGACACGCGCAAACCGAGCAGCAGCTGCCGTTCTACGCCAACACTATCCTAAGATGGCTGAGACAATTTTACAGCGTCCCAAAAGATATAATGAAACGGTCTGCTTGTGTGAGCAGCTTGTCAAGCATCACTCTCAAAATACGGTGCTGCTTCGCCCGAAAAATCCCATACATTCCTTCGAACGGGATATCCAAAAACTGACTGCCGCCTATCAGGAGGGCTATCAGCTGGCAGAAAGCCGTATGGATGAAATCAAAGCGCTTTTTGCATAGTGCATTGCAAAAACAGCCATCTCAATACATGAGATGGCTGTTTCGTTTATTCTATGTAAAAATCACCTGCCAGCAACGGCAGGCAATTTTTTATATGCTCTCTAAAATCCAGCTTGGCTTTCCGCTTAATCAACGTACAGATGCATTGGATACGTGAGATATTCTACATCATCTAGCTTTTCTATTGTTATATAACCAGCCGGTGCATTGAGCACAGTTGGAATACGATCGACGATCGTTGCGCAGGTATGCTCGGGGGTTGCAGGCTTTACCACATGGAACTCTGTGGTCGGTGTGCCAATGATCTTCCAATCACACATATCACCATCATCTGCTCCATAAACCTTACCGATGCACTGTGTCTCGATAACTGGACCTTGAAAGGTTTCCACAGTCACGACTGCGCTCATGCCAATGCAGTTTCCTTTCGGAATAGTTGCGCCAAGTGTATCACTCCACAGGTCACTGTTATAGAAATAAGGGACACATTTCTGGCTAATCGACCGAATGGTCAGTCCCAGCTTATTTGCCAGCGCCTCATTGGAATTCCAAACATACGAAGGTTCCAAGGTTTCCGGATGCGCGATCTGTGCCTCAAACTCCTCTGGAGTCAGTCCAACACCATGCGCCTTTGCCAATGCCAATCCATAATCTTCTACATTATAGCTAACTGCACCTTCAATCTTTTCGATATGATGCACGCCGCCAGCAACCATACCAACCATATTAATCCAGAAAATATCCTGCATACCCGTGCCTGTGATGGTGCAATGATTCTCCTTTGCCAGCTTATCCAAACGATTGGTTACTGCAGCGGCCGTTGTCCATGAATAGATTGCTTCTTCACAAGTTGTCACGACATTGATTCCACGAGAAAGACATCTTTCAAGATGTGGTTCCATATCTGACATAAAGCTGAAAAGTGTTACAACCGCAATATCTGCATCACACTCGTCTAGAACAGCATCTGCATCAGAACGAATCGGTACATTCAGCTTAACGCCCAGTTCCGCAAAATCACCAATATCCATTCCTACAATTGCTGGATTTGTATCAATTGCACCGACGATTTCTGCACCTTTCTCAAACAAATAACGCAGAATATATTTACTCATTTTACCACAGCCATACTGTACAACACGGATCTTTTCACGATTTACCATAACTGAATTTCCATCCTTTCAAGCTTTCCATTCAGGACGGCTCCGTCCGCCCTGCTTCATAGTATAAAGGTTATCCCAAGTATAAGGTCAACCTGCATAATTGATAGCGTTTTCGCATATTTTAACGATATTTCATGGGGACTTGGAAACCGCACAAACAGCTTTCTCTCCCCAATGTGCGGCAGGAATATCTGCAATGGACTAGATAATCCTCACACACCCATTTTCATAGGGAAATGCAAGCGCAGCTGCCCGTCGGCGCGGAACATATCAAGGGTTCTAGTGCAAATTCCCGATTTACAAACACAAAAACTTGTTTGGAGCGAAATCCCCTTTTTCCTGCGTAAAATAATTCCGGATTGCACAAATAGATTGGCAGCAATTTGTCCCGTATCAGGCAGCCCTGTAAATCTTGCAGTATTCCCTTCGCGCACGCTTGAAAAGAGCAACCCCCAGTGATCGGATCATCGGTTTGATTAGAAACATGATTGTGGTTTTCCATTTGCCCAACTGTCAAAAAATGCATAGAACCTTCTGCCTCTTTATTATATCCACATTCCTACAAGCATTATTCCAGAAATCAGCTTTTATCCATCTGCAGCGCAAATCTTACGTTTGTCTTTTCAGGGCAAAATCTTGCCTATATGCAAAAAGGTCTGAAAGCATAAATACTTTCAGACCTCTTTATAAAAGCTTAGCCGCCAAACACCTTAATCATAAAGCCTGCGGCAATCGCGGAACCAATCACACCTGCAACATTTGGTCCCATTGCGTGCATAAGCAGGAAGTTTGCAGGATTTGCCTTCTGCCCTTCAATCTGCGATACACGCGCTGCCATCGGAACTGCCGAAACACCAGCAGAGCCAATGAGTGGATTAATCTTGCCTCCTGACAAATAATACATAAGCTTTCCACAAAGCAATCCGCCGACCGTGGACAACAGGAATGCAAGCAGACCCAGACCAATAATCATAAGCGTCTCTTTTCGTAGGAAGGTATCCGCAGTTGCCTTACAGCCAACAGATAATCCCAGAAAAATTGTAACAATATTGATTAAGGCATTCTGTGCAGTATCTGATAGACGCTCTACCACACCACATTCTCGGAACAGATTTCCCAACATAAGCATACCAATGAGCGGCGCAGTCTCTGGCAGCAGTAAAATGACAAAAAGTGCAACAATAATCGGGAATGCAATCTTCTCCGCCTTGGAAACCTTTCGCAGCTGCTCCATCTTGACTTCGCGTTCTTTCTTGGTTGTCAAAAGGCGCATGAGCGGTGGCTGAATCATCGGAATGAGTGCCATGTACGAATATGCCGCAATCGCAATTGGGGGCAAGTATTCCGGCGCAAGTTTGGACGCTGTTAAAATTGCCGTCGGTCCATCTGCACCACCAATCACACCAATTGCAGCGGCAACCTTCTCTGGAAATCCAAAAGCAAGTGCCAGCAAAAATGCAGAAAAAATACCAAACTGTGCTGCTGCACCCAAAAGCATAGAAGAAGGACGCGCAATCAATGGTCCAAAATCTGTCATTGCTCCAATTCCAAGAAAGATAATTGAGGGATACACTGCATATTGTACACCCTGATAGAATACCCACAGTAAGCCCACATTTCCGTTGGCATCCGGTGGATTCAAAAGTCCTGTAAGCGGAAAGTTTGCCATCAGCACACCAAATGCAATGGGCACAAGCAGCAATGGCTCAAACTTTTTCACAATACCCATGTATAAAAGAACACAGGCAATCACCAGCATAATGAGATTGCGTGGGTTCTCTGCGAGCGCTGCAAATCCAGATTGTCTAAAAATCTGTTCCAGCGTCCCAATAAAGGAGAATTCCATCACACGTCTCCTCCTTTAAGAAATCGTACACAGAGGTGTACCCGTCTCTACCGTACTGCCCTTATTGACAGAAACGGCGGTAATGGTGCCATCCCGTGACGCGCAAATCTCATTTTCCATCTTCATTGCTTCTAAAATAAACAACACATCTCCAGCCTTGACTACTTTTCCCGCTTGGCAGCGGACATCCAAAATAGTCCCCGGCATTGGTGCCATCATATCCTCTCCAGCCGCGGCGGGTGCTGCGGGTGTCGTCGGTACTACTGGCGCTGCTGGTGCCGAAGCAGGCGCAGCTGCCGGTGCTGCGGTCTGTGGTGTCTGTACACTTTTTGTTGATTGTCCAACATAGACCGCAGTAGCCTGCCCACGCTCGACCTCTACTTCATATTTATTTCCATTTAATGTAACAACATATTTCATGGCTGATGATCCCCCTCTATCAAAGTGCTTTAATCTTTTTGAATATGAGCTCAGATACCGGAATACCGGTCTCATGACTTACAATCGCCATCACACAAGCTGCTGTTTTCTCATCCACATCAACCAACAAGATTTCTCCGCCATACACAGAAGGCGCTGCTTCCTGCATCGGTGTGGCGGTAGATTTTGGCTGCTCTGCCGTCGGTTTTGTCTGCTCTGTTTGTCGGGAAGAAAACGGATCCTCTGCAAATGCACGCACAAGGCGAGAGGTAATCGGAATCAGAAAGCATAAGGTTGCGAGTACCAAAAAGACGATCACAATACCTGAAGCTGCAATTAACAGCGCCTCTGGTGTGAGTTTACCCATTATTGCACCTCCTCAATGCTATACGGAGCAACCAACGCACGTTTTCTCTCACGCTCTGCAAAATATTGTTCCGCCTGCTGTGGGAATGTAATATAAGATAACACGTCCAAGTCATTTTCTGCACGATTCCCAAGCTCTGCCTTTGCTTTTGGGAATTCCGGCTCCAAGGTATCTGCATACCGTCCCGTAATTGGTTTCTCTCCCTCCAACACGCTTTGTGTAAGTGCCGGATCGATCTTTCCGGGTGCTTTGCCATATTCCCCGCGGATGTATGCCTTGATCTCTTTTCCAATGCTCTTATAGCGCTCTCCCATCAATACGTTGACTGCTGCCTGCACACCAACCATCTGACTCAATGGTGTAACGAGCGGCGGATACCCCAAATCTGCACGTACACGAGGAGTTTCTTCCAACACCTCGTCCAAGCGATCGATCGCATTTTGTGCCTTAAGCTGTGCGACCAAATTGGACAGCATACCTCCCGGGATTTGATATGTCAATACATCTGTCTTTGTTATCAGCACATAGGGATCGAAAATACCATCTTCCAAAAACTTCTTCTGTACCGGAATAAAGAAATCATTGATCTTCTTCAGAGCAGCAGCATCTGTTCCACACGAAATTCCCATTTGTTCTAAGGCATAGACCATTGTTTGGGTTGCTGGCTGACTGGTACCGCCGGAAAAGCAAGCAGTTGCCGTGTCGATTCCGGACGCTCCTGCTTCTGCTGCTTTCAAATAGGTCATAGCGGCAAGCCCTGTGGTCATATGGGTGTGTACGAATATGGGAATATGGATTTCTTTCTTGATCGCGCTGACCAAATCAAAACATTCCTTTGGACTCATAATGCCAGCCATATCCTTAATACATAGCGACTGACAGCCCATCTGTTCAATCTCTTTGGCAAGTCCAACATACAGTTCCAGATTGTGGATTGGAGATAATGTATAGCAAATTGCACCCTGCGCATGTCCGCCTGCTTCGAGGCACGCCTCCACAGCTGTTCGGATATTGCGCAAATCATTCAGTGCATCAAAAATTCGAATAATATCGATTCCATTTTCTACCGCTGCACGCACAAAGCGCTTGACGGTATCGTCTGAATAATGATGATAACCAAGTAGATTCTGACCGCGCAGCAGCATTTGCAGCTTGGTACGCTTCATGTGCTTTTTAATGGTTCGCAGACGCTCCCACGGATCCTCTGTCAAATAGCGCAGGCAGGAATCAAACGTCGCGCCTCCCCAACATTCAATTGCATAGTAGCCAGCCGTATCCATTTGATCTAAAATGGCCTCAAAATCTGACTGCGGCATTCGAGTTGCCATCAGCGATTGTTGGGCATCACGCAATACAGTTTCTGTAATCTTCATTTCCATCAAATCGTCACTTCCTTTTCCACAGGCTTTAACTCACACGTGGACATTACAAGTCCTGTCTCTGTTATCATATCACAATTACACCTAAAATAAAACATTTGACAGCCGTTCAATCCACAAAAAACAATACAGTTTATCAGTTTTTCTGAAATCCCATGCAAATCACTCGCAAACCATTGACTTTTCAGAAAAGATACGGTATTATTAAAAAATATAATGATAGATTTTGACATTTCAAATATATCTACATCCTTTCCGGAAATCTTCCTTTGGGAATTTTCCTGTACCCTCAATTGTATATGTCTCTGTAGCTCAGCTGGATAGAGCGTTCGCCTCCTAAGCGAAAGGCCGTGGGTTCGAATCCCGCCAGGGACGCCAAGAAGCAAAGTCGTAATCTCTTTTTAGAGTTTCCGACTTTCTTTTCAATTCTGCACCATTCTTCCGGTTGCACTCAAATAAAATAGAGACGGTTTTGTATCATGTTCAGCCGCTCCACCATTCCATTACTGAGGTAATATGATTATGAATAAATATGCACTTCTCCTAAATCCCGGGCACAATCGTGTTTATTATAAATCCTCTCAACAGCTTTCTGTTGCTGAATTTTCCATTCTGGCACAAACGATGGACTGTTCCCCTGCTGATATCCATATAGAACAGATTGCCGGCGTTTATTATCTGATATTTTCTGCCGCACAGCCTCTGGACAAGAACGATTTGAACCGAATCGCACGTCTATCCTTTGTGTTTGCGTTGTATCATATAGAAGCCGCGCTTTTGCGTCCAATCCCGATCCCACAGGTCGATCTGACTGAAATCAATATCAGCAGCCTATTCAAGTACACGGGAAAAACCAACGAACTATTCACTCGTATGATGATCAATGTGGCCGTTTCCTCCTGCCAAATCGCGGAACCCAAGCGCATCTCTCTGCTCGACCCCATTGCCGGAAAGGGTACAACTCTGTTTGAGGGTATCAGCATGGGGTTTGATTGCTGCGGCATTGAAATTGGTGAGAAAGCAGCCGCAGAAGGCTACCACTATCTAAAAAAATATTTGGAGGTTGAGCGCATCAAGCATGTGACCAATCTGCAAAAACAGAGCGGTCCCAACAAATCCTTTACCGCAAGGCACTATGCAATCGATTTTGCCAAAAGTAAGGCAGCGTTCAAAAATCACCAAGAGCAGCATTGGGAAATGGTGGCTGGCAACTCTGTGTATGCAGACCAGTTCTTCCGGAAAAACACATTCCATATTCTGGTTGGTGATTTGCCTTATGGAGTACAGCATGGCAATGTAACAGGCGAAAAGCAATCCTCTTTGACCCGAAACCCCAAAGAACTGGTGGCTGCTTGTCTGCCTGCTTGGAAAAATGTTCTGCAAGCCGGCGGTGTGTTGGTTCTGGCTTGGAATACCCATGTTTTTCCAAAAGCACAATTTGCAGCACTTTTAGAGCAGCAGGGTTTTGATGTTTTATTAGAAGGTTCTTACAGCCAATTCGTACACCGTGTCGATAACGCCATTATGCGCGATATCATCGTTGCTCGAAAACCAATCCGGTAATATGATAAAATCCAAGGATATATACCTTGGATTTTGAACATTTTAAGTCGCTTTTCTCCGCAAAGCAAATGGAGAAGCGACTTTTTTTATCCTCCTAAATGGGAAAACTGTTACAACTCGGAGTCATTTTCCGGTTGAATCATCTAGACTGTGATGCAGGACTGGATACCAGAAGTTTCCCCATTTATACACAGCCTGCCAAACAAAACTAGCCGCATCACAATCCTTATGCACTCAAATATAATCCTCCCTGTGCGTCCTTGAGCGCATCTGGATACAGCTCCACAGCCTGTACATAAATATCTGGAATCTGAGAGCAATTTTGCAGTCCGAATTCTGTGACCGAACGAAACCCAAATCTGCTATAATATGAGGGATCTCCTACCAGAAATGCCGCACGATATCCAAGCGCTGCACCATATTCACATGCCGCTTTGACAAGCGCACTGCCAACCCCTTGTCCCTGAAACATCGGCGCAACACTTAAAGGTGCGAGATACAAGGCAGGTACCGTAGACGCCATCTCATAATCCTCATGTACCGTCATCAGGATATGCCCAATGATATCCCCCTGACTCTCTGCCACCAACTCAAGCTGCGGGATATACTCCTTCCTGCCCCGCTGCTTAACAATCCAATTTTGCTCCTGACCATCAGAAATCTGCGACCCAGAAAATGCTTTCTTTACCATTTGATAAATCGCCCGATGATCTCCCAGCTTTGCCTGCCGAATGTGCATGATATCCTCTCTCCCTGTGTACAAATAGACGCAAAAAAACGGCACAGGCTCATCCTATTTGCCGTTTTTTATCTCGTGGCTTTTCCGCATACCTATTTTATTATAACATACGCCCCATTATGAAGAAAATGGCTTTTTGATGAAAGCTTACAGCATGGGTGCGAATAATCTCAAGATAGAACCGATGATGGAAGAAATCCATGGCACATTGCGAAACCAATCCCCATCTACCTCCCGACTCATTCCAATGGTTTCCAAAATGTCGTTCCGGATCTCAGTGATGGTTTCTCCACCATACAGCAAGGTTCCACATTCAAAATGCAGGAAAAATGAACGAAAATCCATATTCATAGTGCCAACAATTGCAACATCATCATCCGATACTATCATTTTCGCATGAAGAAAGCCCGGACGATATTCATAAATCTTAACACCCGCACGGCATAGCTGTAAATAATAAGAGCGTGTTACCTGATAGACTGCCTTTTTATCCGGAATTCCAGGTGTCACAATCCGTACATCTACACCGCTCTGTGCTGCAACAGTCAGGGCAGTAATCATCTCATTATCCAAAATCAGGTATGGCGTCGTAATATATACGTATCGCTGCGCACGGTTTATGATGTGCATAAACGCCGTTTCTCCAACATTGCGATCGTCCAGCGGACTGTCATAAAACGGCTGTACATAGCCATCTCCACAGCGCACCTCGGTCGGCATATAGCGTTCTCTGTCATAAAACTGTTCTTTCGTGGCATATTCCCACATTTGCAGGAACATTTCTGTCATATTCGCAACGCCCGCTCCAGCGAGGCGAACACCGGTATCCTTCCAATGTCCAAAACGAACCTTAACATTGATATATTCATCTGCAAGATTGATTCCACCCATAAACCCAATATTTCCATCTACCACGCAAATCTTACGGTGATCTCGGTTATTCAAGTAAGTGTTTAAGGTTGGAATGAACCGATTAAAACGCACCGCACGGATTCCCAAGCCACACAAATACTGATCATAAGCATGCGGCAAGGTGCTCAGGCAGCCCGCATCATCATAGAGCACTCGCACCTCTACGCCTGCTTTGACCTTACGCACCAGAATATCCAACAGTGTATTCCACATTGTGCCTTCTTCAATGATAAAGTACTCCATAAAGATAAAGCGGTCTGCCTGCTCAAGTGCCTCACACATTGCAGAAAACTGCTTTTCTCCCACCGGATAATAGTTTGTAACGGTATCTGCCCAAACTGGCATTGCAGATTCATTTTCAATATAACGTGCACCACGTGTATGACGCGGCAGAGCAACAGATAAGGCTTCGCTCGCAGGTGCAACCGGTGCTCCGGAGAAATCTGGATGCTGTAGAGTCTGGCGGTGCCGCGTTCGTGCGTGATTAAACGGGGTATTGCCCCATAACAGATAAAACAGTCCACCAAAAATTGGAAACAGTAAAATAAGTACGATCCACGGAATTTTATAAGCCGGATTGTCATATTTTCGAATAAGCCAGATCACCATCACAGCACTGATGATGTGACAAACACGGTAAATCCACATCCAGCGCCAGCTCAGAAATGTCACAAGCCAGATCATTCCTGCCGCCTGCAACAGCAGCAATGCACCACCGACTACCCGACGATCACTTAATAGTCCCTGTAATTTCTTTAACATATTTCCTCCAAAAATTGACGCGGATCCCTTTTCTTCATCATAAACTGCGTGCTGCCAAAAGTCAATAAGATAGTCCACAAATCCCCAGTATCCCCATTGCAATCCTTAAAAATTCTGGTATACTAACAGTAATTTATCCTTGCAGGCTATATGATATGATTTGATATGAAAGGAGATTTTATAATTATGTTAACACACAATCGGGTTCCTAAGGAAGAACTGGACTGCCGGCTCTCTGCCCTGCGTTCCAGCCTCTCCGAACACGATCCAAAATGGGAAATGGTGATTATCAGCAACAGAATCAATCTGTATTACTTGACGGGCACCATGCAGGACGGTATCCTCATCATTACCCCCAATGCAGCAACTTTCTGGGTGCGCCGTTATCTGCCCCGCGCACAGGAAGAATCCCTGTTTGAAGATTTACGTCCTATGAAATCCTTTCGCGTACTGGAAGGCAGCTATCCTGTTCCTCAGCACGCATATATTGAATACAAAACAGCTTCTATTACATGGCTGAATATGGTACGCAAATATCTTCCCTTTCCTTCCCATAAGGATATCACACCCATTCTCACAGAGCTGCGTGCACATAAAAGCCCTTATGAACTCGACTGCATGCGCCGTTCAGGAAAAATCCATGAGGAAGTACTCGAGCGCATTGCCCCGACCCTGCTTCGCACTGGAATCAGCGAGGCATTGCTATGTACAGATATTTACCGTGCCTTTCTTGCTCGTGGTGCAATGGGTATCTCCCGCTTCAACCAGCTACATGGAGAGGACGTTTTGGGAGTTTGCTCGTTTTCAGAAAATGCACTGCGTGTCACTGCCTTTGATGGGCCAGACGGAAATGCAGGAACCTGTATTGCGATGCCTGCCATCGGAGACAACAAGCGTTTGCTCCGAGAAGGTGATTTGCTCCTACTGGATATTCCCTCTGGCATTGACGGATATCATACTGATAAATCAGTTGTATTTTTCTACGGCAATATTGAAACGCACCCTGAAGCAGATAAAATACGCCGCGCCTACGATTTCTGTGCGCAATTCGAACAAAAGGTTGCCGAAAAAATGGTAGCTGGTGCAATTCCAGAGGATATCTTTCTCTCTCTCTGGGCAACTGTACCGGAAGAATTTGCAAAGGGCTTTATGAATGGCGGGAAATTCCTCGGACATTCCATTGGACTGGTCATGGACGAAACTCCTGTTCTGGCACGAGGCTTCCAATCCCCGCTCATCCCCGGCATGACATTTGCCGTGGAGCCCAAAATTGCACTCCCCGGCATTGGAGTCGTTGGTACGGAAAATACCTATGAGATTCGTTCTTCCGGTGCCGCAAAGTCTCTGACTGGTCATATCATGGATTTTACCTGTATCAAAAATTAAGCACAAAAACTTTATGTTACTCAAGATAGTTGCTTTCCGATTTTCCCTATTGTATAATAGGAAAATGACGGAGGATTCACACTTATGATGGTATCAACAAAAGGACGCTATGCATTGCGTGTTATGATTGATCTTGCGCAGAACCAAACAGACGGTTATCTGCCCTTAAAGGAAATCGCTGCACGACAAAATATTTCTGAAAAATATTTGGAAAGTATCTTGAAAATACTTGTCCAAAACAATATCCTTATTGGTATGCGTGGAAAAGGCGGCGGCTATCGTCTGACTCGTCCCGCAGAAGAATATACAGTTGGTAAAATCTTGCTTCTTACAGAAGAAACTCTGGCTCCTGTTGCTTGTCTTGGCAAAAATGCAGACCCCTGCCCTCGTACAGAGAAATGTCCAACCTTGGATATGTGGAAAGAGTTAGATACCTTAATTACAAGTTATCTGGATAATATTACCATCGCAGATTTGGCGAAACGGTCAAAAAACTCGGTTGAATAGTGTAATCTAAAAAAGGAATTGGCGAACGCCAATTCCTTTTTTGGTAAATATCTAATAGCACTTCAATACTGTCAAAATCCTTTGAAAATCTCTCTTTTGCTCTGTTTAGTTTTCTTCCTGCTCCTGCTTTTTGGCATTGTGTGTCATTGCTATCATAAAGACAATCAGAAGCACTGCACCAACACCCAAGCCGACCCAGCCATTCTGGGTAAAACCAGCTGCCAAGTAACCTGCCAGACTAATCACAGCAAGAGATAATGCGTATGGAATTTGTGTGGATACATGATCAATGTGGTGACATTGTGCACCCGCAGATGCCAAAATTGTTGTATCCGAAATAGGAGAAATATGGTCACCGCAGACAGCCCCCGCAAGACATGCAGAAACCGTAATGGTCAGCATTTCACTTGCACCAAAAATTGTTACGGCAATCGGAATCAAGATTGCAAATGTTCCCCATGATGTGCCTGTTGCAAAGGCAAGCCCCAGCGCGATGAGGAAGAAAATCGCAGGCATCAACAGTCCAATTGCCGATTCCGGATTGACAAAACCGGCTACAAATCCCCGCAAATTCAAATAATCATCTGAGCAGATACCAGAGAGCGTCCATGCCAATGTCAAGATAAAAATTGCAGGCACCATTGCCTTGAATCCCGCAGTAAAAGACTCGCAGAACTGATTAAAGGTGAGGATACCACGCGGTACATACATAAAGAATGTGAATACGAGCGTAGCAAAGGAGCCAAGCACCAGTGCATCAGAGGACGAGCAATTCGCAAACGCAGTAGAAATCGCCTCGAACGACAGTTCATGGATACCGCCGCCACTATATATCATAGCAGCAATGCAGGCAGCTATCAGGAACAGAATGGGAATAATCAAATCCTTTACCGACCCCGCACCACAGATAACCGTAGATTCTTCTCCGGTAGAATCAATTTTCCCGCTTTTCAAAACTCTCTTATTATACCTACCCATTGCCATAAAATCGATATCTGCAATCATCACCCAGAGTACAAACGCCAATGTCAACAGCGCGTACAGATTAAATGGAATGGTATTGAGAAACAGTGTAAATCCGTTGATACCGGCATCTGGCGGCAGCGAAGATGTCACGGCTGCTGCCCAGCTGGAAATCGGCGCAATGATACAGACAGGCGCCGCGGTTGAGTCAATGATATACGCCAGCTTTGCACGTGTAATCCGATATTTATCCGTCACTGGACGCATAACTGTACCCACAGTCAGGCAGTTAAAGTAATCATCTACGAAAATGAACATTCCTAAGAATGATGTTGCCAGCAATGCTCCGCGGCGGCTCTTGATGACACGGCTTGCCCATTCTCCATACGCACGAGATGCACCAGATTTTGTGACAAGCGAAACCAAAATACCCAACATGACCAAAAAGATCAAAATACCAATATTGTCGCTGATCTTACTCCCCATAATGGAAAATGTGGTTTCCGTCGCATGCAGCGGATTGAATCCACAAAACATCAATGCACCTGCAAAAATACCAATCAAGAGGGAAGAATAAACCTCTTTGGTAATCAGTGCCAATGCAATTGCAATAATGGGAGGCAAGACCGCAAAGATCGTTGCGCTCATTTGTGTATACTCCTTACTTTTTATTTTGTGAGATAGACCAAAGTCTTGTACATTATTTTACACGTTATATATTCGTTTTACAAGTCTCTCTGTAAATTTTTTGTATTTTTATAAGATTTTTTGTATTTTTCTGAATTACAAAATATTTTTCTTTTCGTCTTTCAAGATACCGTCCCACTGATAAAGTGTCAAGTCAACACGCCCATCTGGTAAAAATTCGACGCCCTCTGCTTCTAATAGAGCACGCTGCATATCAGCCCCTCCAAATGCAAAGGCTGCCGCGGTGTGTCCCATACGGTCTACGACCCGATAACATGGGATACCCTCCGGATCTGGATTGACATGCAAAGCATAGCCTACCACACGTGCCCAACGCGGATTTCCAGCCAATCGAGCCACCTGTCCATAGGTTGCTACACAGCCAGAGGGAATGGCACGAACAATGGCATAAATTCTTTCATAACTATTCATAATATCCTCTCTTTCGCGTAAAACAAGACCCAGCAAACCACATTCCGGATTTGCTGGGCATATTCATGAAATCTGTGTCAGTGCAAGACCGATATCGCAGCTGTTTCCATCTTGAAATACTACCGTTATCACGCAGAACAGCTGATGATAGCTTTCCTGTGCTGACTGAAAAGAAATCGGAAAGGTACAGCTATGCAGCTGACCATTCGCGTCTGGTATCATGCTGATACTCTGCGGTTTGTAGACTGCGTTCTTTGTGGTTGGAGTCCCATTCCCATCATATATGGTATTCGGATCCAGTGTCACTTCTACCTGTGCAATATCAGCTTCTGGAATCGTCAGTGTAATTTGCGTTCCTTCTGCTACACTGTCCCATATCCCCGCATGCGCCAAATACTGTGTGGTAGACTCTCTATCCAATGCCATTCCATCCCACACATTCACCAAAAGCGCTCCACTGGTCAATCCACCTGTTTTTTTATTCGGCTGTTCGAACTGTAAAGAATATGATAGCCCTTGTGCCATTCCATTTGATACAGTATAACTTCCTGTTTGCTCTGCCACATTCACCTGTGCTGTCTGCTGCAAGTCCAGTGCAGCTGTCTTTTCCGGCTGTCGACTTGGCGCCACTGCTGCAACCGCCAGCGCAATCCCCAAAATAATAGAAGCTCGATTCATAAACATTTTCCTTCTTTCAGCCAATCTCTTCTATTTATAAAGACGCACACGGTATCCAAAATGTTCCACATTTCTTATAATTTTTTGTCAGACCAAAATTATAAAACTCCCCATAAACTGTAAGTTTTATGCTCTTTGTATATAAGTATATACCTGCTCATTTGATAATGCCGGTTCAAACGTAAAGTCAAGCCCATCGAAGTCCATCAGTCCCTCTGCTCTGTCCACACGCTGCTTGATGATATACCGTGCCATTGCACCACGTGCCATTTTTGCCCGTGCAGCCAAGCAGCATAGCTTTCCCTTTCTCTCCGATAAAAATTCACACGTCAAAAATCGGTCTCCTTTATGCAAATGCTTGGACACGGCTCTGCTGTATTCATTGGACGCCAGATTGATTACCAAATCTGTTTGTGTATACAGGTCATCGCGCAGCTTGCTGCCCCAGAAAGTATAGAGATTGTGCCCTTTGGGGCGGTGCCCCATTTCTAAACGATATGGGTGGATTGCATCCAATGGGCGCAGCACACCATAAAGTGCAGACAAGTGCCGCAAATGCATTTGCGCATATTCTAAATCGGCATCTGACAGCGTATCTGCATCTAAATTTTTATAGGCAAGTCCATCATAGCTCAGGATTGCCGGCTGCCCTCCATCTGGTTTCCACAAAGCAAAATCAGCTGCCGCCTTGAGCGCCAAGGTTGGACTGATTTTCATGATACCCTCCAATTCATATGCAGGAATATCCTTCATTCCCTCATATAAGGCTATACGCTCCTTCCGCCGCAGCGGTTCTGTCACCGACAATGCACGTTCTGGTGCGATCCTCATATTTTTTGCCGGAGATAAAATCGCAATCATACCGACTTCCCTCCAAAATTCTTTTTCTTTTATTTTATCCGCCGTTTTGATAAAATGCAAGAATATTTATACCTTTTGCGCGAAAAGAGGGCGGCTCCAAGAACAAGAAGCCGCCCATAAGAGGTGATTTGAAAATGATTCGACTTGAAAAACTTACGCCTTCTTCTGCTGCAAACGCATGAGCATAGACGCAACCTGTGCACGCGTTGCTTCATTTTCCGGCTTCAAGTCCGTTCCTTCTGGCATATCAGACAGGAGACCTTCCTGCTCTGCCCATACAATCGTATCCACAGAATCTGATGTGCCTCCTACAAATTGATGGAGTATTTTCACCAGCTGACCACATGTCACATTCTCATCTGGCGCAAACTTTCCATCTCCAATGCCAGCGACTAAATCAAGTCCACTTGCCCAAGCAACAGCATTCTTATAATATGCATCTGCTGGAATGTCTGTAAATGTGCTCTGTCCAGCAGCTG
The DNA here is from genome assembly GCA_018365995.1 of Butyricicoccus pullicaecorum. Lineage (GTDB taxonomy): Bacteria > Bacillota > Clostridia > Oscillospirales > Butyricicoccaceae > Butyricicoccus > Butyricicoccus pullicaecorum_B. The sequence continues at coordinate 164,030 of JAGZIY010000002.1, forward strand.
GCTGACCTGCCAAGCGATATAGTACGGTCACCAGCATACCACGTGTCATCGCACTATCTGGCTCAAACTGTGTCGGATACGCGCCAACAAACAGCTTGTTGGTCACCGCCCATGCGATAGCGTCCTTTGCCCAGTGCGTTTCCAAATCCGTATATGCTGCTACGGACTCTGCCTTTCCTGCAACAGTGTCAATGGTTTTAATTGATGCAGTCGGTTTATCTGCTGGCTTCTGTTCCGGCTTCTGCTCCGGCTTGTCTTCCGGCTTGTCTTCCGGCTTCTGCTCCGGCTTGTCTGCCCCGCCTGCATCTTCTGTCCACTTTGCGTACAGTGTTGTATCCTGTGCAATCGGCTGATTGAAGTCAAATGCCTGTGTAAAGTTATAATTCCACCAGCCTGCAAATGTATATCCAGACTTCGTTGGTTGTGGAATATCCTTTTCCTTGAGCAGTGTGCCGTCTGCCAGCTGCATGGACTGCATTTCTGTACCGCCATCTGTTTGGAAATCAATGGTTCTCATGACCGTTTTCTGATCTCCAACAGTGAATTCTTTGACGATTGCGTCGCCGTGATATGCACCCTTAAACTGAATGGTTGCAGTAGCTGTTTTTCCTGCCTCTGTATTGCCCTCATATTCAACCACAAAGTCAATGCCATCAATCAGCAGCTTACCATCTGCGGTCTTGACAACCGGAATAGGCTCTGCCTTTCCGTCCACCAGCGGCGCAGCCTCCTCAAGGCTTACCTGCGCATCTTCTGCACTGTATCCACTGTCTTCTACAGCACGGGTCACCTTTACAACGTAGGTCTGGCTGCCGCCCTCACCCTTTCCAGAAACGGCAAAGGTACCATTCCGGCGGTCAATAACCTCGATATTGCTGCCCTCTGCTGTGATTTCAACCGCCGATGCCTGCGCATCTAAAGTAACATCATACTCGGTCTTTTCAGAGGAGAATCCTTCTACTGGTTTTCCATTGACGGAAATGCTCTTGACAGCATCTGCTTCCGTCTCTACGCGATACTTCTCACTGCTGATTCTTGCAACATCACTCTGTCCGGTAATCGGCGTGATGCGGTAGGAGTAGCTATAATCCTGATTGGTTGGAACCTGATAGCCGTCCAATGGTGTGTGTCCCATAAAGGCGGTATCTGAAACACCACGCTGCTTGTAATCGATATTCCATACGATAGTATCTTGACGCTTTGGCACCTTATTGGGGTGTCTGTACTGCGCCTCGTCATAACTTTTGCTATTGAGTTCTTCCGCAGTATAGGGCAGGGCGGAAACCTCAACAGTTCCATTTGCGGAAACAAGCAGACCTGTTCCCTGATCATTTGTTAAAGATGTCCAGCGCACATCGGTATGGTTACCGTTTTCCTGTGGCTTGAGCATCTTATCATCAAAGCTGTCGGAAACCTTATTTTCATAGATACCAATCCTTGCCGCACTCTCACGGTCTACGTATGTATCCCACGGACCACGACCATAGTATTTGAAGTTATCATAGCTGTTGTTGACAATCATGCGAGAGCCAACCTTCGCGAGTCCACCCTCCTTAGCGAAATCGCTCTTAGGAGAGAATTGATCGAGCACAATGATTTCGCCATTGCCATAGATCTCATAACTCATTCCCATCACAGCGTCTACCGGCATCTTACCGGTCATAGACATGGTAACCTTATTCTTTGCAGAATCGGTATCCAGCTTGACCTGCACCTCACTGAGCTTATCTGATGCACCTGCATTCTGACTCTTTTCGTCCCAATATGCGGTGGTATCATTATAAGTCTGTGCACGGTAAATGCTCTGCTCTGGACCCGCAGTCATAACGACCTGATCCTCCAGCTTATAGCTGTCAATGGTTCCTTTTTCCTTATTCAACGTGATTTCAAACTTCTGCTTTTGATCGGTTGTACCAGTCAAAATCACATTGTTACCCTTTTCAGACACGCTTTCAAATGCTGGAATCTTTTGAACATCCATGCTTGGCTGCTCTGTCCGCTCTGTAAAATCCAGTTCAAACTGTTCATGCGCGACTTCAAATCCAGCCTTTGCTCCCCAGTTTACATCCTCCTTCAGCTTGACACTGAAATCAAGGAAATAATCTTCTCCTGCAACTGGCGTAAAGTCCGGCAGAACACTTGCCAAATTGATTGCAACCTCTTCAAAATTGGTGTTGATAGACAGACCCTTCATAGCCCCCAGACTGCTGGTTATTGTTTGCTTTGCCAGCGGCTTGTCGCTATCGCTGTTCTTATAGATCGACCAAGTAATGTCGAATGCACTGAGAGGTGTATTTTCATACTCATTGACCATCTTTACTATCACGGTATCGGTTGGTGCAACATTTGGATTTGCAAGATAGAAGTTTACCTGCTGGTGTACCTTCTTTGCCTCCTTGAGTTTTGGACTCGGGGTATGATCTGCATAAACAAGACCGTTCCCACAGAATGCGTTGTCGTTGTACTTCTTATCAATCCAATCTCCGCCATAGCCCCAAAATTCATCAGATGTATCATCTTTATTGACAGTACGGATAGACTGGTCAATATAATCCCAAATAAAGCCGCCATTGACATTATCTCGATTACGAATCACGTCCCAGTGTTCCTTTGCATTGCCATAAGACTGACCCATTGCGTGGTCATACTCAGAATGTACATAGGGCTGCACATTGTTATATGCGTTTACGCCACCCGGCAGTGCATACTGTGTGCTATGCAGGTCAACGATATTCTGTATGCGGGATTCGATCGACCACGGATCACCTGCCTGCACCTGTTCCTGATAGGCAGATGCACGTTCACTCTTTCTAAAACGAGATGGATCACGCTTTAAAGCATACATAGAAGCAACCCAGAAACAAGAATGGCTGTTATAAGGAACCTTCGCATACTGTGCCTCGTTATTGGAAGACCAAATCACAACCGATGGATTGTTCTTATAACGCTCGATCATAGTTGCATTACGGTCAAGAACAGGCGCAACCCATTCTTTGTATTCGCCGACTTCTTTCGGTCCGGTTGGAACTCTTGCGCCAGTAAATGCTGCACGATGACTCTCAACATTTGCATCCATACAGATATACAGCCCCAACTCATCTGCCAGATCATACATCACCGGATCATTCGGATAGTGTGCGGTACGGATTGCATTCAAATTATGCTGCTTCATCGTAGTAAGATCAGTGAGATATTCCTGATAACCGACCGCATGTCCCTTTTCTACATCTGCATCATGACGGTTTACACCGCGCAGAACCATCTGCTTTCCATTGATTTGAAGCTGCTCTAAGAATTTCCCATCTTCATTTTTCTTTTCCGTTCGAACCTTGCGCAAATCGCGGAAACCAATCCGTTCTACAATGGATTCAATTGCTTTCCCATTTTCATCTGCCAGTACGATTTCCAAATAATAAAGGTTTGGCGTATCCGGGAACCACTTATCCGGATTTGTCACGGTCATTGTACTTGTGACGGTCGTACCCGCATCCCGAAGTTTATCCGCAGATGTCTTTCCAGCCGCCTTTACCAAAACAGACTGGTCCTGTGCACGTGCCACCTCATCACCGTTCTTATTACGCAATCTTACAGACACCTTATAGTTCTTATCCTGCGTATTTTTAAGACCACGAATGGTAGTTTCCAGATTTAGTTTTACATCGCTGTTTACCAAATCCTGCTGATTCTCAAATTCCGTCTTTACAAAATAGTCGCGGACTTCTGCTTCTCCCTTGGAATACAGATACACATCACGATAAATACCGCTCTGACGAATAAAATCCTGATTTTCCAGCCAGCTGCCAATCGACCAGCGGAACACCTTCAAAGCAATTGTATTTTCTCCGTCTTGCAAATACGGGGTAATGTTGAAATCATGTGCTGTAAAGCTATCCGTAGAATATCCTACTGGCTTCCCATTGACATACAGATAATATGCAGACTCTACACTTTGAAGTGAAATAAAGGTCTCACGATTCTCCCAGCCCTCATCCAGTGTAAAGCTTGTGCGGTAATAACCAACCGGATTCTTTTCCGTTGGTGCCTGCGGCGTTACATAATCCTCCTTTTCCAGATTATCTGCCCATGGAAATCCATGGTTTGTGTACATTGGTTCATCATACTTAAAGGTTCCATCTGGATTGCGATAAGTCTGCCAAGATGCCGGAACATATTCCTTTTGGAAATCATTTCCTGTGTAATCCTTGGATAGCCATTCCTTATCTTTTTTCTCTGCCTCGGCTGGATTGTCTACGAGAGCAAACTCCCACTCTGTTCCAGACAGCTTCTTATAATAGGGCGATGTGTCTGCACCAACCTCGTCCAAAACACTTTTTTCAGCCGCAAATGCCTTTTCTGCATCATCATAAGAAATAAACTGTGTTTTTGCGCGCTCACGATTGATTCCTACGGTTTCAATATCGTCAAACCATTCCTTTCCCGTGATGTCTGCCTGTGTTCCATCCTGTGTAAAGCGGATGCTGTTCTGAAAATAGGATTCATAGAGATCCAAAACATTATCATAAGTCTGTTTTGCATCCAGCTTTTGCGTATTTGGCGCACTGCTCAAAACATTCCTGTAGGATAATTCGGTTTGGACATTGCTGACTGGCTCCTGTGTAGCTGCTGCAAATGCACTGGGCATACAGCCAAACAGCATTGCACCAGATAGTGTACCTGCAATCCACCTTTTCGCTTTGCTTTGCATATTACGTTTGCTCCTCTTAAATGTTTCTTTCTTTTTAACCTCGATACATAAAAAAGCAAGAGTCTTAACCACATGGAAAAGACTCCTGCTTTTGCCTTACCCCCATGTATTCACTATATGATTCTCGGTAAAGCTTAGATTTTACCGAAAAATTTGATATATTTTATACATGGTAAAATGATACAATTCATGATTTCATTCAGATTGACGGACCTTCTGAGACCGGATTCGCGCTTGGCATCGCCTTATGGTTCTTCTGCTCAAAGCGCATCAGAATAGTTGCAACCTGCGCACGTGTTGCCGAGCCTGATGGTGTCAGTGTTCCATCGGACATACCCGACAAAAATCCCTCCTGAACAGCCCATGCAACTGCATTTTGTGCCCATGCACTGATTGCATCAGAATCCTTAAATGTCATATCTGTTACAGATACCGCAGGAGATCCTGCAAACTTATACAGAATCACTGCCAGCTGCTCACGGGTGATATTACTGTCTGGCGCAAAATGACCTTCACCAACGCCAGATACCAGATTCATCTGACTTGCCCATGCAACTGCATTCTTATAATACGCATCTTCCGGAATGTCCACAAACTGGTTCTGTCCAAGAGTGGGCTGACCTGCCAAGCGGTGCAGCACAGTTGCCAGCATACCACGTGTCATTGCGCTGTCCGGTGCAAACTGTGTATCCGAAACACCTGCAAACAGCTTATTGGTAACAGCCCATGTGACTGCATCTTGCGCCCAATGTGTCTGTACATCCTCATATGCCTTGATTACCTCTGGATTGCCCGGAACAGTCGGGATAATGTCCACCTTCGGTGCTTCTGGCTTCTGCTCAGGTTCACTTGGTTTTTCCTCTGGCTTCTCTTCCGGCTTTTCCTCCGGTTTCTCTTCTGGCTTTTCAGGTCTTTCCGGTCTGGAGGAATTGCCAGCAGCCGACTCTCTCCAGCCTGCATAAAGGGTCAAATCATCATATACTGGTGCGTCAAAGTTATACAGATTATTCAGTGATGCATCGGTATACCAACCGCAGAAAACATATCTTCCGCGATCCGGCTCGTCTGGTTCGCTCACACGCTGACCATCCGGAACAGTAACAGGCGCAATCTCAGAGCCACCATTGCTTTCAAACCGAACAGTATGGCTTGCCTGTTCTGCAACAAAGTTAATTGTATAAACCTGTGCATTACCAGTATTTCCGTCCTCTGGACTAATGAACACAACCGCACTGTCACCAACACCAGATGCCTGCTTTACGTTCACAAAGGCATTATTGTTGACTTCAACTGTAACCTGCGGAATTTGCTCGCCCTCACGCAGCTGAACATTCAAAGTATTTTCTTCGAAGTCATGCAGGCGGTTTTCACCATTGAGCGAAATCGAAGATACTTCAAAGTCACTCGCAAGTGTTTCCTTCGGCTCCATGCCGTATACTTCGAATTCTTCCAGACCAACCCACTGATTACTCTGTGGAGTCAAGGAAACGCGAATTGCACATGTTGTAACAGGCTCAAAGGAAATGTCAACCATTTTCTTGAAATCGCTACTATCTGGTACAGATGGCTTGGTACCTTCATACTTAACCTCTGTCCAGTTATCCTTGTCCTGAAGTGCACTGTTTTCCCAATCCTTAACCGTATGGTTTTTGGAGGCATCGTACGTAAATGAAGACGGACCTGTATAATACTCAATCTTGTAGTCCGTTGGCAATGCTACCTTATTCGCACCGTTTCCATCTTCTTGTGTAAATCCAACAGATACACGATCTACAACACGAGGTGTAACACTGGAACCTGAACCTAAGATAACACCCATCCAGTTCTGATCGGTATGATATGTACCTCTTTCCCAGTCACTCCAAATTTTCTTGCCTTCACCAGTCACAAAATCCTTGTTTCCATCTGTTGCATTAAATGGGTTATCATTTTGAGGTCCAACCCAACCAATTGCAAGCGGCATATCCTCTTTGCTGGTATTGAGCGCGATATTCTCGTCAGATGAGGTTCCTTCTACAAAACGAATGGTTGCAGAAGCCTTGATATCCGTACCTGTTACCTCACCTGAAACCGTAACTGTACCTGTCTCCTCAGATACTGGTTCCCACTTAACGGCAAGCTGTTCTTCTGTACCATCATTAAAGCGTGCTGTTACGCTGTCCGGTAATTCCGGTGCAAATCCTTCCATTGCAACCATATATACAGGGTCAACGCTGTGAACACCACGTACAACCACGGTTGCTCTTGGTCTTAACAGTTCTCCATCAACAGTACCTTCCACAATAAACTTGTTTACGCGGTTATACTGTTCTTCCGGAATCTCATCCCATACAACAGGCACAGGCTTTACCTGTCCAGTAGACATATTTGCTTTTACGGTTTCTGGCATTTCTGGCTTTTGACCCAGTTCTGTTGTAACCTGAAGCGGCTCATACGACTGCACCTTTGATTCTACACCCAAAACCTCTGCAACACAAAGGCGGATTTCTGCGGCAGTCATGAATTTATTTCCCGGTTTTGTTTCTATACCATACAGACGAATATATTTTGCCTTGACCGCTCCGCCAAATGGTGCCAGTTTCCAACCAGCGCTTGCTTCCCAAGTACCAGTCGCAACCTTTGACCATTCAGCTCCATCGATACTTGTCTCAATGTAATACTGGGTAATCGTACCATTGAGTTCGCCCTTACGTGGCAAATAACGCAGCGCATTGAGCATAGTTGGCTCTTCAAGTTCTAACTGAATGAAACGCTCCTCTGGATATTCGGACAAGTTATCATGTCCCTCACCTTCACCCCAACGGCTGTGCCACCAGTCATTTTCATTTCCGTTGACTGCAAAGGACGGAGGTCCATCATTGCCAGCCGGTTCATTCCAGCTTGGCGCATATGCTGTCATCTTTCGGTAATCATAATCCTTAGAATCATCATCAGCACTCGGTACATTACCGCTGTTGTTTCCAAGCCGAATGGTATACATACCCTGCTTTGTGTGATCCTCTGACTCTGTCAGAATACGAATTACCCTGCTGTCCAGCGGCAAAACGGTCACACTGGCATTGTCCTTACCAACAGCTACAACATCCTGCTCAGTCACTTCTACTTCTGGTATATTAAATATGTAGTTGTCAAGTGTACCTTGTTCTGCAACATGTGTTCCAACCTTTAGAGACTCCAGCTTATCGGTGGAACCAACAGAAAAGCTTGGAATACCTACATACAATTCCGACTCTACCAGCTGTACTTGTTCTTCAAATTCCAGCTTCATCCATTCAGCAGATACCATTTCAAACGCATAGGTCAGAACAGTCATTCCATTTTCAGTATCTTTACTTACCTCTGCATTTACGTCCTGCCAGTTTGTAGAGTCCGGCGCCCATTTCACATGAATCTTACTAGCGTCTACGTCACCCTTTAAATACAGTTTAACCTGTGTCACGTTCTGCGCAGTATCATATCCGAACTTAACTGCACCATTTCCTGTCCAAGCAGCATCTGTTGCAGACTTCTTACCATCACAAAGAGTGCCTTTCAGATTGTCTGCTCTCTGCACACCTGCCGCTTCATGTTCCACTGTACGTGCACTTGGCGCTACATTACCGCCCAGATTGACTTCACCCTTAGAGACACGAATGGTTGCGGTTGGGTGCATCTCCTGACCAAATACCTGCGCTGTACCTGAAACAACGTAAGTACCCTCTTCGTTCAGATTCAGATTGCTGTCATCCCACTGTACTTCAAAAGATGCTTCGGAAATCTCTCCGTTCTCCATAACTGCTGGTAAAACCTGCGGCAGGTTGGCAGTCGTAGAGCCGGCTCTGACAGCTGCGGAATAGTTTTTCAGCGCTGCCACATCCTCCATCATCATGACATTGACAGAAACGCCTAAACTTCTGTTGTTTCCCAAGTCCAGCACGCCGTTAATCTTGGAAACACCCTCATTGTGAATGTCCAGCTGCTGTGTATCCCAGCTTACGTTTCTCATTTCATGCTTGTCTTCGCCGTAGTTTACCTTGAGTTGTGTTGGCAGCTCCGGCTGATTTCCCAGCTTTACGTAATAGTTTTTGGAATACTCTAGGCTAACAACAGAATTATCCGCTGCTGGTGCATCTGCATCAGCTGTCGTTGTTACCTCTACAGAACCTGTTTCCAAACCGTTTGCTTTTGCTGTTACAGTAAACTCACCTGACTTGTTTGTAGACTGTACAATTGCAAGCAGCTTGCCGCGTGCCGCATTTCGGCTCGAATTGGTATACGGAGTATGGTCAGACTGTTTGCCATTGTCCAGAGCCAGCAGCTTGCCCTCTCCGGTAACCTCAACAGAAATTTCCGGTTCCGCACCATTTACAAATTTTCCAGTGGAATCCTCCACATCAATTGTAATATAACTCAAATCCTTACCGTCCGCGGTAATCTCTGTGCGATCTGCGGAAACATCAAGCTTTGCGGCTTTTTCAGTTGTCTCTACTGTATGACGTCCCTCAGTTTTAGCAATTGGAGTTGTTCCATTCGCTTCAAATGCTTTCGCTGTCAACTTACCTTCCGCATACGGTACACTAAATGTTGCATACAAGCTCTGATGCCCACTCTTTGCTTGGAATGTGTTTTCTTCTGCCGTTCCCTTTGTCATCTCACCTTTTTCATAGGTTTGATAAGTATAGTTTCCATTTCCATCAGTATTACTCTTATTTGTTTTTGCCTTAGCAACACCGATTTCTTTCTCTACGCCATCTTTACCTGTAAAATACAGCTTAACAACTGGTGCATCGCTGTAAACAACGACTTCTACTTTATTATTGGTATCCTTTTGGACATCAGTTTCATTCCAAGTCGGCAGGACGTGTAATGTTGTGGCCTTATTATTCCACTGGCTCTGGTAGAAATAATAGGAGTCCTTCGGGAAACCAGTCGTATCAATGATACCAAAATAAGAAGACTTTGGTGCAACATTGAAGTCATTTGTTGTAGAACCTGAACCAATACCATTCCACGGAGTTGGCTCACCTAAATAGTCAAAGCCTGTCCATACAAATTCACCGGCATTGTAATCGAAACGAATGGTACGCCACCAAGCATCACTTGCAACCGCACCCCAACCAACAGCACTCTTATCATAAGCAGTCAACAGCTGATTGCCTGTCTGAACCGCACCGCCTTGTGTGGGTCCCTTATACTCATAGACACCGCGGCTATTTACAGCAGATGCCGTCTCAGAACCGTATGTTTTCCAGCCTTTCTGATTCCACTGGGTCATCTTATCCTCACTGGCATAGTTTAATCCGACTATGCCACCGTTATCATTGACTACCTGTGCAACCTCAAACGCCTCATTACCACCATGATTGTTATTTTGACCAAAGGTTGTTGGGCGAGTCGGATCAACTTCCTTTACCCAATTGATTAAATCTTGTGCAATGCTATCGTAATTAGAGAAGTTTGCACCGCCATCTAAGCCTTCAAAAATCTCATTGCCCAGAGACCACATGATAACAGAAGGGGCATTCTTGCCGCGCTCAACCATGGACTTGGTATCAAACTCAGCCCATGTCATATTTGGCGCACCGCCCTCAATCTCATTATCTGCACCAATCTGTGCATTAAAGTGCTTTGCATAGTCGTTGCTGTTGCCGTTCTTTGGATTGCTCCAAGTATCAAACACCTCATCAATGACCAGCATACCTTGCTCATTACAGATTTCAATCAGGCTCTGTGATGCTGGGTTATGAGTAACACGAATCGCATTACAGCCCATATCCTTCAAAATCTCGACCTGACGTTCAATTGCACGACGCCATGCCTCACCACCAAGTGCGCCCTGATCATGGTGCATACATACACCGCGCAGCTTCATCTGTTCGCCATTTAGTGAAAAGCCTGTTTTTTGATCAAAGTCAAAATAGCGGAAACCGAATTCGGTTTCATAGGTATCAATCACCTGTTCGCCCTTTTTGACCATCGTACGTACAACATACATGGTCTGATCGCCCTGATCCCATACATTCCACTTTTCAGGGTTTGAGACGACCAAACTGCTTTCTACGGTTGTACTCTCGCCGGCAGCCAACGTATCCACTTGTGCCGTTGTGGTTTCAATGACTTCTTCACTGCCTTTTTTCAGGACAGCGCTTTCAATCGAAATTCCCTCTGCCGCTCCATTGCTGTCGTTGGCAATTTCTGTCGTGAGTTCCACAGTACCTGTACCATTCTGAATATCTGGTGTTCGGACAGTCACACCATTGGGCGCAACGTGAACTGGGTCGGTAACTGTCAGTGTTACATCGCGATAAATACCACTGCCTGAGTACCAGCGGCTGGAGGGAATCTGATTATTCACCTTAACAGCCAATACATTTTCGCCGTCCTCCAGCAAATCAGCCGGCAGTTCAAAAGAAAACGCGGTGTAGCCATATGGATGAGAGCCAAGCTTGTGACCGTTCAGATATACTTCGGCATTCATATACACACCATCAAAATGAATGGACAGGCGCTTGGTCGTTTTCCATGTAGGATCTACCGTAAAGGTCTTACGATACCAACCCACACCACCGGGCAAATAACCACTTTCTGCCTCACCAGAAGCTGTATACGGCTGATCGATGCTGTAATCATGTGGTAAGGTGACATCCTGCCACATTGCATCATTAAAAGCCGGCGCCTCAGCCCCGGAAGCATCCCCCAAATTGAACCTCCAGTGATCATTGAAATTGATCGTGCGCTCCGCACCCGTATATGAATTCACATATATGGTTTCTACGGGCGATGAGGTTTGGGTATGGCTATTTGCGACATCGCGTCGGATTTCTGTTGCAAATGCTGCTGGAACTGTACCAGCCGTCATGATTGTTGCCACGAACAGTGCAGTCAACCGACACGGCATATGTCCTCGTCCGCTGTTATGATGCCGCATACGCATTATTGCATCCTCCTATCTTTTTACAGACTCGTCTTTGTATTTGTATTATCTCAGATTTTCCTATTCTTTGTAAATCATCATTTCCCACGAAATTGTTACATCTTTACTATGCACTTTTACTAAAATTTTCCTTTGCGTTTTTTCATCAATATTTCATATATGCCCCGTTTTTTGTCTGTTTTACACACTTTCCTGTATTTTATTTCATATTACAGAAAATATGGGCAGGAAACCGCGAACACCTCTCCTTTCCCATTTGACACTACCTGTATAACAGCACTGCTTTTGTAACATATACGATAAATCAGAATACAATCTGCGAACCATCCACATGCAGAAATCATCCTTTTGAATCGCACATTTTCTAATTTACCCATTTTTTACATGTGAAGTATCTACAATTTACATCATTTTGATAGAATAATTATAATATGCCGGGATTCTCTTGTGAAAAGCAGCGAAAAAAGCTATACTCATTTTAATGGGATACCCCTCACAATCTATTAAATAAAGAGAGATGTCATATGCCAATAATTTATTGTGTCGAAGATGATACCAACATCCGAGAGCTTGTGCTCTACGCTCTGCGTGCCTCCGGCTTTGAGGCAGAGGGCTTTGAAAATGCAGACCCATTTCTTGAACAGCTGCATACCACCAGTCCCGACCTCGTTTTACTTGATATTATGCTGCCCGGAATGGACGGTCTATCCATTCTGCGCACCTTGCGGGAAAACCCGCGCACAGCCAAGCTTCCAGTCATTCTTTTAACCGCAAAAACCGCAGAATATGACAAAGTCCGCGGATTAGATGATGGCGCAGATGACTACTTGTGCAAGCCTTTTGGCGTTATGGAACTAATCTCCCGTATCAAAGCTGTTTTGCGCCGAACCTCCCCTATCTCAACCACTGACAGCATTTCACTGGGAGACATCACACTGGATACCGCCCGCCACACCGTTGAAGCCGGCGGACATCCTGTTATACTCACACTCAAAGAGTTTGACCTCCTGCATTATCTCATGAGAAACGCAAATATCGTTCTCTCCCGCGAGCAAATCATGGAGTCTGTTTGGGGTTTTGGCTTTGAGGGTGAAAGCCGAACCGTTGATATGCACATCAAGACACTGCGCCAAAAACTGGGCGCTCCCAGCGCACAAATTCAAACTGTGCGTGGTGTCGGCTATAAAATCGAGGCAGGTCACAAATGAAAAATCGGATCTGTCATCGTATGCTGGCACTGGCAATGCTGGTCGCTCTGCTCACTGGTATTGCGATGCTTGCTCTGCGATTGCAAGACGGTTTACACGAATTGTCTGAACAAACCTCTCGGCAAGCTGCCATTGCACAGGCAGGGTATCTGCACGCAGCGGACCCAACTGCCGCACTCCACGCCATCGGAGAGTCTGACCGCTCTCGTGTCACACTGATTGCAAAGGACGGTTCTGTACTCTATGATTCCAATGCAGATATCACACAAATGGAAAATCATGCCGCACGTCCAGAAATTCAAATGGCACAAGCGACTGGAAGAGGAAAAGAGGTACGTTTTTCGTCCACACTCAACACACTGACTTGTTATGTTGCGCTTCCGCTTCCCAACGGGGATATCCTGCGCGTTGCGAATACCACTGACCTGCTGATACGTTCACTCATTGATACCCTGCCCGCGATGGGTATTATTATTCTGCTCATTTTCCTGCTTTCTGCTCTGGTGTCCAGCCGATTGACCGAGCAGCTTGTACGTCCAATCAATGCCATTGACCCATCGAACCCGCTCACAACCGATGTATATGATGAACTTTCTCCGCTTGTTCTGCGGCTGAGCGAACAAAATAGGCAAATTGCAATGCAAATTGCTACGTTAAAGCGCAAACAGGTAGAATTTAACGCAATTACAGCCGGCATGGACGAAGGACTGCTTTTATTAGATGAAAAATTGACCGTACTGACATGCAGCCGTGCAGCGCGCTATCTGTTAGACACGCCTGCTGCCCCCGGTTTGCCATTGGATACCTTTGAGCAGGATTCTGTGATTCTGCAAAAGGCACAAAAAGCATGCTCTGGGGAATCCAGTGTTTATATCGCTGAGCGTTCCAATCGGCATCTGCGCCTGTCTTTCAGTCCGGTCTATGTGGATAATGGTGTACGCGGCGTTGTCATTCTGGTGCTGGATATTTCATCACAATATGCCGCCGAGCAGTCGCGCCGTATGTTTACTGCAAATGTCACACATGAACTCAAAACACCGCTCACCTCTGTGCTTGGCTACGCGGAAATCATCCGTTATGGTCTTGCAAAGCCAGAGGACATCCCGGGCTTTGCCGTGCGGATCCACAATGAGGCCGCCCGCCTTTTAAATCTTGTCGATGATATTATGAAGCTGTCTCGATTGGACGAAGGGCACAGCACACTGGATTTTGAAACCTTAGATCTCTATGCACTTGCAAATACAGTCTGTGAACGTCTATATGACCGTGCCGTACAGCACGATGTCTCTCTGACTGTACAGGGTACATCGTGTATGATTTATGGCGTTCCCATGATGGTCGATGAAGTCGTCTCAAACCTCTGTGACAATGGAATCAAATATAATCGTCCGAATGGTACCGTTCAGATAACTCTTGAACAGAATGATACACAGGTTATACTCAGCGTTTCAAATACTGGTCCTGCCATTTCACCCGATGCACAAGCGCATATTTTTGAGCGCTTTTATCGGGCAGATGCTTCCCGCTCACAGGAAATCCCCGGCACCGGTCTGGGGCTTTCCATTGTAAAGCATATCTGTGAAATCCACAAAGCCTCTATCAGCGTCACATCAGAGCCAGATCATACAATTTTCCGTGTTTGCTGGCCAGTCTGTTCGGAGCTGCACACATGACTATACCTTCTGTTTCACTCTATTACGCACAGGTTTCTCCCGACCACTCTCTATCAGAGTTTGACGGTCAAATTTCTCCGGAGCGTCTTGCACACCTGTCCAGCATCTCGCACCCCCATGCACAGTCCTGCTCTCTGACAGGCGATCTATTGCTCAATGCAATTGTGCGCCGCCTCATTCCAGACGCAAGTTTTCCTCTGATACGTAAGAACGCAGCCGGAGGAAAGCCATATCTGCCCGCTTATCCGGAATTTCATTTTTCGATCTCTCACAGCGCTGACATTGCTGTCTGTGCAGTTGCCTCGATCCCTGTTGGGGTCGATATCGAATTGCCACGAAAAGTACGTTCCGGAATCGCTGCGCGCTGGTTTTCCCACGCGGAACAAGAATTGCTGGAGCAAAATCCCTCTGCTTTTTTTGATTTATGGATGGCAAAGGAGGCTGTGCTCAAAGAAATCGGATGCGGACTTTGCGGCAAACTTCAGACAGTCTCTGTTGATTTATCCCCTGCGCCCCATCTGACTGCTCCTGTTCACGGGCAATGGCATGCACTCACATGCGTCAAACTCCCATGCGAACTTTCAGTTATGATAGCAATTCCCGGCACACATCCTGCTCATGTGACAGTTCACCCCAAAGTACAACTATGATTTTATCAATTTTCACTGATATGTTCTCCTGTAATTCCCATATTTTTCAGCATTCTGCCTTGAATTCAATGTCCAAGATTGTTATAATATGAATAAGTAATCAACGCCCACAGCAATCCATGCTGTCATGCAGTATGGGATCCGGTATTTCTGGAAATCTAACGGAGGGTTTCTCTTATGAAAAATATCTTATTTGTCGCATCTGAATGTGTCCCATTCATTAAAACCGGCGGTCTTGCTGATGTAGTTGGTGCCCTCCCTAAGGCACTGAACCCTGAGGAGTTCGATGTTCGTGTCATCATTCCAAACTATATGGCAATTCCAGAACACTATCGCAGCAAATTTGAATATGTTTCCCATTTCTATATGGATCTTGGCGGTTTAGGCTCGGTCTATGTCGGTATTCTGCAATATAACATGGACGGTGTCATTTACTACTTTATTGATAATCAATACTATTTTGGCGGCAGCAAGCCTTATGGTGATATTCATTGGGATATTGAAAAATTTTGCTTTTTCTGTAAAGCCGCCCTGTCTGTACTCCCAACCATCGGTTTTCACCCAGATGTGATTCACTGCAACGACTGGCAGTCAGGCATTGTTCCTGTTTTTCTGCATACCCTGTTCAAAGACAATCCGTTCTACCACAATATCCGCACAGTCATGACCATTCACAATCTGCGTTTTCAGGGTATTTGGGATATCCCCACCATGAAGCTCTATACAGGACTTCCAGATTGGGTATTCACCCCCGACCGTATGGAATTCAAAAATGATGCCAATATGCTGAAGGGCGGCTTGGTCTTTGCCGACTGGATCACCACAGTTTCTCAAACCTACGCAGGAGAAATTCAATGTGCATTCTATGGAGAAGGTCTTGATGGTCTGCTCCGCGCCAAGCGCGACACCCTTTCTGGAATTGTAAATGGTATTGATTATACCATTTACAATCCGGCAGACGATCAGAATATTACAGTCCCCTATTCGGTTCAAAATTACCTCAAGGGAAAGTCTGCCAACAAAGCAGCTCTTCAAAAAGAGCTTGGACTTCCTGAGGCACCAGATACCATGCTCATCGCTATGGTCACCCGTCTTACCGACCAAAAAGGTCTCGATCTTGTAAACTGGATCATTGGTCGCCTTGTCGAATCCCGTGTACAGCTTGTTGTAGTTGGCACAGGCGATCCTCGCTATGAGGGACTGTTTCAACACATGCAGGAAGTTGCACCCGATAAGGTACGCGCCTATATTGCATTCAACGAGTCCTTTGCACACAAGGTCTATGCAGGCGCAGATGCACTGCTCATGCCTTCGCTCTTTGAGCCCTGCGGTCTCACACAGCTTATCTCTCTCCGATATGGTACTGTGCCAATCGTTCGAGAGACCGGTGGTCTTCGTGATACTGTGGAACCCTACAATGAATTCGAGAACATCGGTACCGGTTTTTCCTTCTGCAATTATAATGCAGATGAAATGCTCTCCACAATCTATTATGCAGAGCAAACCTACTATGAGAACCGCAAGGCATGGAACAGCATCGTAAAGCGCGGAATGCAGCAGGATTTCTCATGGAATGTGTCTGCAAAAAAATATGAAGCGCTTTACACACAGCTGTGTGAACATTAATCTTCTTTTCTCCAAATAAAAAAAGCCAGATTTTTTCTGGCTTTTTTGTTTTTTAGCTCTTTCCAGAAATATTTTGCGGATTATAAAAAGCATAAATCGTCAAAAAACGTCATTACAATCTAGTTACCTTGCTTGACAAGTATACTTTCTACTCGTATACTGTGACTGTACTAGACTTACTCATACAGTTGCTTGCAGCTGCATTGAGACGAGTGAAAAAGCGAGAGGAGAACTATCTATGCCAACATTGGATAAGACACCGGTAGAAAATACACCAGATTCTGCGGATACCCAAAACACAGCCACTGTACAGGAGGCTGTACCTGAAGGGAATCCAGACCCTTCGCCTCCAAGCCTTGTGCGCAACCGCTATGCAGATACAATGAATAAGCCCCGTCGGCGTCTGCCTAAGCCTGTGCGCATTGGGCTATGGATCGTAATCCTTGCAGCTATTTTAGGCGGCGGATTCTATCTCGTGCAAAAATCTCGGCAAACAACTGAGACCTCATCTGTCAAAACAGCAACTGCACAGCGCGGTTTTCTCGAAACCTACGTAGAGGGTGACGGCCGCACGGCTGCAAAGACCCGTGCTGAACTTGGCAAGGATATTAAGGGCAAGGTACTGAAGGTCAATGTTGCAACTGGTGATACCGTAAAGGCAGGTCAGGTCATTATGACTATTGACCCAACAGAAACCCGAAAAGAATTAGAAGCTGCACAAACCGCACTGAACGAGGCGCAAAAGGGAATTACCGATGCAAATAAAACGCTCAGCAATCTTTCAATTACCGCCCCATTTACCGGTCGTCTGCTTCCTCCCGGTGAAGTAACGGGCACAGATACAGATTCTGCGCCTTCCTCCGAGGAAAACACTCCCCCTCCAGCTGGCAACACACAGGAAGTAAAGATTCAGGCAGGAGAAGAGGTAGCCTCCGGCACAACACTGGGTACGCTGGTTGATGATACCAATATGCACCTTGACCTCTATTACAGCTACGCCTACATAGATAAGCTCAAAGTCGGTGCAGCGGCCACCATCTCCATTCCACAGACCATGGGTACGGTTTCCGGCAAGGTTGATAAAATCGAGCGCATCGAAAAAATCTCCGATGAAGGCAGCCGCCTGTTCCGTGCAACGATTACGTTCCGCAACCCCGGCACACTCAAAGCAGGCATGGCAGCGACCGCAACAGTTACCGCAGACGGTCTCAATATCGCTCCTACCGAATCCGGAAAGCTGGCATACAGCCGTGAAATCCAAATCGTTACCAAAGCAGCTGGTAAAGCAAATGCCGCTTGTGCTCCCAGCTATCAAAAATTCTCTGCGGGTCAAACGATTTTGCAGCTGACCAGCGACGAAGCAGCCAATGCACTCACCGCAGCACAGCAGCTGCTGAAAACCCGTCAGGAAACGGTAAACGACCTCACAAAACGTATTCAGGAATGTACTGTCACTTCTCCAATCGATGGCATTGTGATGTCCCTCGATGCGATAGAGGGCGAAGACCTCAGCGGCAATACCATTCCTTGTGTCGTTGCAGATACTGATAATATCGTCATCAATGCCGATATTTCCATGAGTGACGTTGCCCATGTGCAGGTTGGACAGACCGCTTCTATCACGATGGAACTGGGCAATGAATCCATAAGCTTTACCGGAACTGTACAGTCTGTCGCACTAGAGGCAAGCAAAAACGAGAACAACAGTCAAGGCTCCATGCCAACCTTCCCCGCTGTGATTTCGGTTGACCCTGTAGAGGGACAGACACTGCGTCCAGATTTTTATGTCAACTACCGCATCACAACTGCACAGTCAGAGGACTGCATTACGGTTCCCTCCTCTGCTGTTGTCAATACCGCAGACGGTGTTGCCGTGTTTGTACAGCCAGCGGAGGGACAGACCTTTGAAAACGCACTGCCGCTTCCGGAAGGCTCCGATGTTCCGGAAGGCTTTGTACTCGTTCCAATCGAAACCGGGCTTGCAGACGCAGAAAACACCGAAGTGCTCTCCGGAATCGAGGAAGGTACCACCGTCCTGCTCGCAGGTCCGCAGGATCTTTATAACATGGATCAAGAGGGCGATTCGGCTGGCGGCACTGCCGTTTCCGTTTCCGTTGGTTAAGGGAGGACTGTTTTATGTTCTTCCGCAAACGAGAACCTGCCGCACAGTCGGTTGGTGATGCTTCTCTCCTCATTGACGTACAGCATCTGAGCAAAATTTACAACGAGGGCAAGGAAAACGAAGTCCGTGCACTCGATGATATCTCGCTTGCTGTACCTTGGGGACAGTTCCTCTGTATCCTCGGCCAGTCTGGCTCAGGTAAATCCACGCTGATGAATATTTTAGGCTGTCTGGATATCCCGACCTATGGCATCTATCGTTTGGGTGGTCAGGCAGTCAGTGACATGAAGCCTTCCACTCTATCCGGTATCCGCAACCGTGAAATCGGATTTATCTTTCAGGGCTTTAATCTCATTCCTGCATTGACTGCAATCGAAAATGTAGAGCTTCCCCTCATTTACCGCGGTATGCCGCGTGCCAAACGGCACGCGCTGGCAGTCGCTGCCCTTGAACAGGTCGGTCTTGGACATCGTCTTAATCACCGTCCCTCAGAAATGTCCGGCGGTCAGCAGCAGCGTGTCGCCATTGCACGTGCTGTGGCAGCCAAGCCGCCCATTATTATGGCAGACGAACCCACCGGCAATTTGGATTCTGCCTCCGGACGGGAAATTATGGAGCAGCTTTCCGCACTCAATCGAGAAGGCACCTCGGTGATTCTCATCACACATGACAACCATCTGGCACAAATGGCAGAGCGTATTGTCACCATTCAAGATGGTCACATCGTCTCTGATGCCCTCGGGAGAGGAGGACTGGACGAATGAACTGGCTGCAAACCATTCGCATGGCATTTAAGTCCATTGCAAACAATAAGGTGCGTTCCTTCCTGACCATGCTTGGTATCATCATTGGTGTTGCCTCCGTCATCACGCTTGTGGCTTCCATTCAAGGTATGGCAACCCTGTCACGGCTTCAGTTTGAAGCAATGGGCAGCAATCAAATTCGCATCTCCGGTTGGGATCTCAAGTCCGATGACTGGGCGATGCTGGAAAAAACCTTTGATACAGAACTAAAAGAACGTATCAAAGGCTGGTCTCCACAAAGCCGCTATTATGATTGGCAGTCAAAGGGTGTCCAATATCGCGGTAAGGTATTGAATGATGAAAAATATCATACCAACATTTACTTCGGAAACGAAGATTACAGCATGGTAACCAACAATACCATTTCCTCTGGGCGCGACATCTCCCCTATGGATATCAAGTACGCCTCTCGCGTATGTATCATCGGTGACGCACTGCGCCGCTACTTCTTTGGCGCCATGAGTCCCATTGGACAAAAAATTTATATTGGCGGAAAAAGCTTTGAAATCATTGGAACCTACAAAGCAAAGTTTGGCGGCAGACTGAACTCCGATGACCAAATGATTTTACTGCCGTATACCCTGCAGCCAATAATGATGGATGTCCGCGCTACCGGTGACCGCAATTATTATGTGCAAACCAACACCAAGGAGGATATTCAGCCAACCGTTGATTTCATCAATCAGCTTATGAAGCCGCGCGTTGGGGAAAACGGATACTTTGACTGTTCCTCCAATGCACAGTATCAGGAGCAAATGGAAGCCTCCAGCAATCAGATGGCATTGCTCGGCGGCGGTGTCGCTGCGATTTCCCTGCTTGTTGGCGGAATTGGCATTATGAATATCATGCTGGTATCGGTCACGGAGCGTACCCGTGAAATTGGTATCCGTATGGCAATTGGCGCACGCAGACGTGATATTATCGGGCAATTTCTCATTGAATCGGCAGCTGTTTCCTGCTTCGGAGGACTCATCGGCATTGCGCTGGGCTGCTTTGGCTCTGCCATCATCGGCAATCTGCTGATTGGACAGATCATACAGTCTAACTCCGGCTGGATGCCTGATGTAGAGCAATTCACTGTTTTGCCCTCTGTGCCGCTGGTACTGGGTGCATTCCTGTTTTCGGCATTGCTCGGCATCATCTTCGGGTTATATCCGGCAAACAAGGCTGCCAAGCTGCAGCCAGTAGATGCGCTTCGCACACAATGATAAAAAAGGAGACGATACGCATGAAGAGTCGTTCTTTCACTTGTCTGTCCCTCTCCCTTGCCTTGCTGGCAGGCACTGCGGGGGCAACATTCCATGATATTCAAAATACAGACCTTGCACAGGCAGCTGCTTCCCTGAGTGCGCTTGAAATCATGCAGGGCGATGGTGCAGGAAACTTCGAGCCAAACCGCAGCCTGACACGCGCCGAGTTTACAAAGCTTGCCGCAACATCACTTGGGCTGTCGGATGCAACAGCTTATAGCAGCTATACTCTGTTTCCAGATGTACTCTATACCCACTGGGCATCTGGATATATTGCTGCTATGTCTAAATCCCCAGAACTTGCAAAAAAACAAATCATTCGCGGCAATCCAGACGGAACTTTTACGCCTGAAAAACCAGTGACCTACGGGGAAGCCTGCACCATGCTTTTGCGTATGCTGGACTATACAACAGCAGATGTTGGTCCCATCTGGCCCACAGACTATATCACCAAAGCACAATCACTGAACCTCACGAAAGGCGCACAAACGCACGGAGAAAATGATCCCATCACCCGTGCAGATGCCGCAATCATGTTGCGCAATACACTGCGTACCCCGACCAAAGGCGGTCAGAAGCTATATACTGCGCTCTCCGGTTCTACACCAATTGAAAATTCAATCCTACTCGCAACACCGGAAACTGATCCTTCTATGACAGCTGGACAGCTCCGCTTTTACGAAAATGGTGAAATTGTAACACGTCCCGGGGCAAATACAATAGACAGTGCGCTTGTTGGCTCACGCGGTATCGTCCTGTTTGATAAAACCGCCACAAATAAAGTGCGCTCATTTTTGCCCGAAGTCAGCCAACGGGAAACCTATCAGATTGTACGTGCAGAGCGGCAGCAGCTTGTCACTTCCGACGGCGGTGCCATTCCGGTTGGACGCAAAGTTCCTGTCATTGTAGGCGGCGAACTGCATGACTACATTGAAGCATGGTATGATATCCATGAAAAAGATCAAGTCAGCCTATATTACGATAATGAGCATAATTTGGAGCTTATCTCGGTCGACACCGTTCTTTCAACTGGTGAAAGCTATGTTTGGGGTATGGATAATTTCTCTCTTCCCAACGGATACCGAATTGAACGCAATGGTGTAACCATCGAGCGCGGCGACTTGAAAAAATATGATGTCGTGACATTGAATCCCACCACACAGACAGCATATGTTTCCAATGCACGTATCACTGGTCTGTACGAGGAGGCTTCTCCCTCGTTCCGGTTCCCAGAAAAAATCAAAGTGCTTGCAACCGAGTTTACCATTTCCGAAGAGGCTGCACCGACCTTTGACAAAACCCAGTTGGGTGAAAAAGTCACTTTACTGCTTGACAGTAACCATAACGTGCGTGCCGCTGTGCCGGAAACAGAACTCTCTGCTCCCATGCACGGTATTGTAACGGCTTCCTCCGAGAATGAAATTACGGTACAGCTGTTTAACGGTTTGACTATCAAGGGACCGACTGATAAAGCAATCCATAATGTAGCAGTTGGTCAAATGGTAAACCTCTCACAGGATAGCAAGGGCAATTTGCGTGTTATAGAAAATACCCGTCCTGCCACAAATCCGGGTGACTGGATTGTATCTCGCGGCGTACTTGGCAGCAAGCCAGTTGCACCCGATGTACAGGTCTTTGAGCGCACCAACAAAGATGCGCCGCTCTATCAAATCAAGCCGGAGGAAATTGGCACAGATGTGATTTCTGGTAAAAAAATAGAAAGCGTTGTCACCGACCCATCTGGTACAGTCATTGCGATGGTTCTAAATGACGCAACCGGAGAAAGCTGGGTATGGGGTTCCGTAGAAGGTGTATCAGAAGTTGTGGAAGTGCGAACAATAGGAACTCCCGGTGATCCAAATTATAAACAATTCCCAATCTATGATTACAAGGTCAAAATCACAACACTTGAAGATGATAAGGAAAAAAGCTATACTATTGATGTTGATGAACAGGTAGAAGGCTTGTCCGGCAAACCTATTCCGCTTGGTCTGCCACGTGCGGCACTCAGCAACACAGGAGAAATGAATCTAACCTCTAAGCAGCCAATTCGAGTCGGCGCAGCATCTCTTTCTGCCTTCGATGGCTATACCAGTGTCAAGTACAATGATGCTGTATGGCAGATTGCAGAAAATGTTCCTGTTTGGAATACACGCACCAATCACTTTATGACTCTCCGTCAGGCAAAAGCTGACTTTGATGCTTTCAATCTCTATGCCGATGCTCCGCTGGAAAAGGGTGGACAAATCCGTTTGATTACAGTTTCTTAAAAAGATACAAAAAAACTGGAGTCTAAAGACTCCAGTTTTTTTATGCTGATCTTTTACTTTACTTCTGTCCGTGTATTTTCCAAACGTGTCAGGTATTTCTTTTGGAAATACTCCACTGCCTCTTGGAATTCTGGAGAGGCTTTATATTCATGCTTACTGAAATCATGGGTGTCAAATCCATTTTTTCCCTCTGCAAGCTGAATGGTATAGATTGCAATATTAGAAGCATGATCTCCAATCTTCTCCAAATCGTGTACGATTTCAAGGTATGGTAATCCGGTCTGAATACCGCACAACCCCTCATTGAGACGCTCAATATGGCGATCTTTGAGGATTGCTTTCAGCATATCTACCACCTCTTCGATCGGTTCTACCTGGCGAGAAACCGACGCAGAGCGCTCCAAATAACCATTTACTGTTTTTTCAAGCAACTCACTCACGGCATCACACATGATACTAAGCTCTGCCTGTGCCTGATTGGAAAAGCGTCCGTTTGTCTCCCGCAGCATGGTCACACAGTCAAAAATATTCTGTGCATAATCACCAATCTTTTCAAAATCACTCAGAGAATGTAACATTTCCGCATGTTGTCGACGCAAGCCGCTTGGAAGATCGGAACGAACCCGTACCAAATACTTCGCAATCTCAACCTCTGCCCGATCGAGAAAATTCTCCTGCTCCAAAAACAGTTCTGCATTCTGCGCCTTGTTTGTGAACATTGGTTCTACTGCAAGTGCATAATTACTGAGCGCCGCAGTACCCATATCCGCAATACAGCGCTGTGCCTGATCAAGTGCAATGCTCGGCGTTGCAAGCAGACGTGGTTCGAGTTTTGACAACGGATCTGCTTTATCCTCTCCTGACGGAATGGTATGCTCTGCCAAGAACACCAATACTTTTGTAAATGGTAAGAATAAAAGTGTCACAACAACATTAAATAAAGTATGGAAGTTTGCAATTCCTGCCTTGTCAATTGCTTCTTCCCAAAAAGAAAAACCAATTGTATACTCAATAGAATATACAGTAAGCAAGAAAATAATAGAGCCGATCATATTAAAATAGAAGTGTATCATCGCTGTACGGCGCGCATTTTTTGTTCCGCCAATTGAGGACAAAAATGCAGTGATACAAGTACCAATATTCTGTCCCAGAATGATTGGGATCGCAGCTGAATAGGTGATTGCTCCCGTAGTAGATAGCGCCTGTAAAATACCAACCGATGCGGAAGATGACTGAATGATCGCTGTAACGCCTGCACCAACCAGAACGCCTAAGATTGGGTTAGAAATTGTTGCAAAAAGCTCGGAAAATTGCGGCAAATCTGCCAGCGGAGAAACAGCACTCTCCATGGTTGCCATACCAATAAACAGAACGCCAAAGCCCACCAAAATATCCGCAACATTACGGCGGCGCTTACTCTTACTAGTCATCATCAGGATAATACCGATGAGTACCATAATATAAGCAAGATTCTTTGGTTTCAGAATCTGCATCAAAAAACTCTCACCCATCGCACCCGAAGAATCTAGGCGTAGGATCTGTCCGGTAATGGTCGTACCAATATTGGCACCCAGAATCACACCAACAGACTGTTTCAAGGTCATAATACCAGCATTTACAAAACCGACTACCATAACGGTTGTTGCAGAAGATGATTGAATCACAGCTGTGACAACCATACCCATGAGAAGCGCTTTGAAGATATTTCCTGTCATCTTCTCAAGCGTTTTTTCCAGCTTTGCGCCGGCGGCCTGCTCCAATCCAGTGCCCATTATGGTCATACCGTAAATAAATAGCGCCAGACCACCTGCCAGCTGTACCAGGTTCATTAAATTAAACCCCATGTTTTACTCTCCTTCTTTTTTCGAACTTTTTTCATCCTTTACAGTACATTCACCTAAAATTCAACATTTTCATTATATCGTTTTACATTTCAGCCTGTCAACCACTTTGCCGAACTTTGTCATTTACACAATCAAAAACTTCTTATACCTTTGGAGGTGCGTTTTGTGCAAAAGTCTGTTATACTGATTACAACCGGAATCGAATCAGGTGCACGCTCCCCACAGCGCATGGCTTCTGTGCTTTATGGTGCTGCCTTGTCCCATGTAGGGCTTACAGGTGTTTTATACACCGGAGGTGAGCCTGCTTTACTCGCACAAGTCTTTGATGGCTTGCTGCTTTCCGGCGGTGGTGATCTCTCTCCAGCGCTTTATGGTGCACCTGCCATCTATCGGCAAACCCTTTGTCACACCTATCGAGATCTCGAAGAACTCGCTCTGATTCGTGCATTTTGCGCCAATCAAAAGCCTATTTTAGGAATTTGCCGCGGCATACAGGCATTAAACGTCTTTTTTGGCGGGACTCTATTTCAAGATATCGCAGGTCACAGCAATTCCGCACACCTCATCCACACAGTACCCAAAACCCATACAGCCTCTCTGCTCGGTGCGTTTTTTCGTACCAACAGTTATCACCATCAGGCAATCGACCGACTCGGCGGAGATTTATACGCCGCTGCGTACGCCAAGGACGGAACCGTAGAGGCGGTCGAGCACCGTTCTTTGCCCATTCTCGGGGTGCAATGGCACCCAGAACGTATGATTTCTGGACTTTGTGCTGATACACCAGCCGATCACACTGCACTATTCACCTATTTTACCCAAAGGATACAGAAAACATGAAAAACTATCGTATCATCAACCTAGAACTGACCCTTCCAGCTGTACATGATATTCCAGAACGCATATCCCGTGAGCTGCGTGAGGCCAGACGCCATAAAATTCAGGTCATGAAGCTGATCCATGGGTATGGTTCCAGCGGAAAAGGCGGAAAGCTTCGTCTGGCTGTTCGCAGACAGCTGGTGCGTGCACAAGAGAGCAAACAAATCATCTGCTTTATTCCCGGTGAACAGTTTTCTATTTTTGATGCAGATACCCAGCGTGCACTCCATACCTGTGCCGAATTACGGCATGATCCTGATTTGGAACGTCACAATAATGGCATTACACTTGTTGTTTTTCACGTATCCCATTGATTCTGCCATACAAGTTTCCCATGAAAAGTCAAAGGACTTGCCGCCTGCTTACACAGGGGCAAGTCCTTTCGATATCCTGAGAACTCTTCCAGTATGATTTTTTTTGACACATCTTATATCCGCAAGCGATAGACTCCTGTATTTCTCCTGCAATCAACCTAACTTGCTCTGTGCCTTTGCTTCAAATCGTTCCTTCGCAACAATCGCACGCTGATGGGTGCCCTCTCCAATCAACCCAGCTTCATCATAAGCCGCTACTTCGAAAGTCAATATCTTTCCATTCGGCGCAATCTCAACCAGCTTTGTTTCAAAATGTACTTTCATTCCCGCTGGCGTTGCAGCAACGTGAGATATATTCACCATGGTTCCAACCGTTGTCTGACCGTCCTCCAAATATGGGGCTACGCTTGCAGCGGCAGTTCCTTCAATACCCGCAATCATCATAGGCGTTGCATAAACTGTTACCAGACCACTGCCGACATTACATGCAAGCAATTCTTCTGTAACCATGAACTCCTGATATCCCTTTGTTCCAAGTTCCAACATAAATAAATTCCTCCCTGTATATTCTATTGTTAGAGTACCTGAAACCTTATCTGCTGTCAATGCCTGATTTTCTGTGTATACAAAAGCCGCCCCGTTTCGGAGCGGCTTTTTCCTATAAAGCTGCGCTGGATAAGTTCGAGACAAACGCCTGCATTTGTTCGGGCGTGCGAATGGCGTGTACCTGTGCACGGATCGCCTCTTTCTGTTCGGGCGTACAGCCTGCATAAAACGATGCCGCACGTGCATCCTGCCCGAGCAAAAGTTCAAACACACCTTCTCTTGCGGTATTACGTTCCATATCAATCACCTCATTACCAGTGTAACCTATATGATTGAAACACATACCGTGTAAATCCCTCCACACCTGTCAACGCACAACATGATATCCAGCATTTGGATCGAGACGATGCTGAAACATTTCTTCTGCCGCCGCCTCATATTCTGACAAATTTTTGGATTTTCGAATTTTTTTAAGCGTTTTTTCGCTGTTTTCAAACAAACAATGTTGATAATGCCACAATTCCTTCATCTTAAAAAGCACCGGTGTTGATCCGGATAATCTCTCCTGATAGCTCTCATACAGTTCATCATGCAACCCCCGTATCCGTGCAAGGCTTATTTTACCTTGCCCACGAATTTGATTGCCCAAATCCGGATTGGCAACCCAGCCGCGTCCCAGCATCATGCGCTGGACGGTTGGAAATTTCTTACAAAAATCCGTAAAATCCTGTACTGTAAAAATATCTCCATTGTAACAGACCGGGCACCTGCAAGAAGCGAGTGCTTCGCCAAATGCATTGCGGTCAACTGCACCCCTGTACAAATCCTTCTGCACCCGTGCATGAATGATAAGCTCGGACAAGGGATACCGGTTATATACCGCTAAAATACCTGCAAACTCCGCTGCATTGTCCAAACCCAAACGTGTTTTTACGGAAATCTGTCCCGAAAACCTTGTACAGACCGCCTCCAAAAATCGGTCCAGCGCCTGCAAATCGGCTAAAAATCCTGCACCTTTACGTTTGACGATTACCGTTCCCGAGGGACAGCCAAAATTCAAATTGATTTCCGAATATCCATAGGTCTGCAATTCTCGGATCGCCCATAGACATTGCTCACTATGATTAGTCAACAGCTGCGGAACCACACAAAGCCCCGCATTGTTCTCTGGCAAAATATCATTTTTCTCACGTGATGTAAATTTACATGTCTGATTGGGTACCAGAAACGGGATGAAATAGCGATCGGCCGCGCCAAACCATTTGGCATGGAGACGCCGGAATACATCATTTGTAATACCCTCCAACGGGGCAAAGGATATCTGCATATTTGACTAACTCCTACCTTCACAAAATCATTCCTGTCATTCAAGGCTTCATCTGTGCAATTTCATCTAAAATCCGGCTCTGAGTATCATCAAATAAAATTGCCTGATTGTGTCGATAATATGCCTCACAGCCGCAGTTTTGAATGTACCACGCTGTATAAAAGTTTGCAGTTAATTCGGTTGCGAACATCACCATTTCCTGCCCTTCCCCAACTGCTTCCTCCAGAAAACGGAATACATGGTCAAGTCCCTGTCCGGCTTCTGTAACTGCCTGCACACGTCTGTCTGCCTGTTGCGCGAACTGTTCCTTGACACACGCAAACGCATCTTCCGGAGTATTTCCCGGCTGTACAGCATGCAAATACTGCTCTATTATCGAAATCTCCTGCTGTATTCTGCGCACACTCTCCAAATCCAGTGTGCCCGCTTCCCGTCCGGACTCCAATTC
Source organism: Butyricicoccus pullicaecorum (assembly GCA_018365995.1). Classification (GTDB taxonomy): domain Bacteria; phylum Bacillota; class Clostridia; order Oscillospirales; family Butyricicoccaceae; genus Butyricicoccus; species Butyricicoccus pullicaecorum_B. The sequence continues at coordinate 192,608 of JAGZIY010000002.1, forward strand.
CTGACTGCGTTCTGTCAGGATTGCAGTCAATGCCTGCGAAACAGAGGTTGTGGTCATTGAACCCTTGACGCGGGTCAAATCCCCATATAGTGCATCGGTCAAACCGTCCTGCTGCCAAGCAATTCGTGCACGCTCTGCCAAACGAGACAACAAAAGTCCCAATACGCTGAGTGTTTCATCAAACGGTGCCGCTTTCAGCTCTGATGCCAATACAGTATCCCACCGCCCTTCCAAAATCTCATCTATGCGATAAGCGCGCTGATATTTCTGGTACAGTTCTAAATAATTTGCAAAATCCTTGGCTATGCGTGGAAGCTGGATATACTGTCCTATCAATTCTCGGTCAACCGGAAGCTCTAAAGATTCATAAACGGTCAAAAGCGCTGCAAGATCCTCCCAACCGCGTGCCGTTGCAAACTGCATACCGCCGGCTGCCGCCTCGATTTGATAAAAGTTCTCTTTGCGGATATCCAAATAAGAAATCACAGCCCCATGCAGACTACGGCGATAAGCATACTCCTTCCAGACTGTAAAATCCTCCTGCACATCGATCCGACGCACACGGTCCAGTGTCACAACGTCAAACTCCCTGACAGACTTATTGTATTCTGGCGGATTTCCCGCAGCAACAATGATCCAGCCCTCTGGAAGCTTCTGGTTTCCAAAGGTTTTACACTGCAAAAATTGCAGCATCATCGGGGTCAATGTCTCAGAAATACAGTTGATTTCGTCCAAAAACAGAATACCTTCCCGTACTCCTGTGCGTTCCATCAGCTGATACACCGATGCCAGAATTTCACTCATCGTATACGAGGTAACTGCATAATCCTGCCCGTCATAGGTATGGTGCTCAATATATGGCAGTCCCAACGCACTTTGTCTTGTATGGTGTGTAATGGTATACGCAACCAAACCGATCTCCGTTTCTGCTGCAATTTGCTCCATAATCTGTGTTTTTCCAATGCCCGGCGGTCCCATAAGCAGCATAGGACGCTGCCGTACCGAAGGAATTTGATATGCGCCAAAGCGATCTCGTGCCAAATAGGCACGGACGGTATGAATGATTTCCTGTTTTGCCTGTTTAATATTCATTGTGTTCCTTCCATTTCCAGTTCATCTGCATCTACAATCACGCGAATCCCCCACGGCGGCACGCGCTCTGGATATCCTTGGTCAGACAGCATTACAAATGCCGCTTCATAAGACGGACGTTTGGCAGGATAAATGCCAAGCCCGTCCGTAAAATATAAAAGACCACGTAAATTATGAAACGCGCCGCCCTGCTTGAGCTGTTCTACCCGCTCGAAGGCTGGGCGAAAATCGGTTGCACTCTGTCCAATGAGTGTAAAATTTTCCATATACTCTGCCAGTTCACGTGTATTTCGAATGTGCTTTTCAGCACGGACGGCATCATCACACTGCAAAATATATAAGTTGATTTGTCTGAAAAAATTTTCGGTATCCTTTAACAATCCATACGTATAGGACAGGAATTGACGCACCAACTCGCCGGATGTGGACATGGAGGTATCAATTACAATCACAAAATCAGAAATGCGCTTGACCTCTCGCGTTTCCATGGGCTCGATCAGAGGGAGATTTCCATAATGCCGCAGCCCATAGGCATAATAACCATAATCAAAGCTGTCTGCATCTACCCCCATTTCCTCCCCCAATATCGCAAATCTACGCAAAAAAGCGCGATAATGATCGGTTGGACGTGTGGCGATTTGCAGCTGTTCTGTAATTGCCTGCCCACCCGTTGCAGACTCGGTCATAACGGTTTGCATACCCGTCTGCACCCGCTCAGCAACACGCGGCCATGGGTCTTCCGATGTCTGCTCCTGCTGTGCCTTTTCCCACAGGCTATGGTCGTCCTGTAAAAATTCTTTTGCCCATGCTGCACAGTCATATTCCGACAGCGGATTTTGCCGAAAATAACGATAAATTGCCTCTGCCGTCAAAACCGGAAAGGCTGCTTTGAGCATATGGTATAGGTGTGTACGGCGAACACGCGGCGTATCCGGCTCCAAGCACCGATAAGACAAGCTATCCAATATACTCTCTACCGCAATATCACAGCATAAATCCCATAACGCACCGTTCCTGCCTTTTTTCTTGACCGGATGCCGCAGCATACAATGTAAAATCGTATGCAGATAGGCTCTGCATACCAGACTGCGTGTACGCGCATAGCGCGATGCCAGCCATGCACCATTATAGTAGAGCACCTTGGTATCTGTCGCAAGACTCAGCGTATCATAGCCTGCATTGAATGGCAGTGCACACAGTGCTGCATCTAAAAACGGCAGATTCAAATATAATTCATTGCGAGCAGTCTCTAAAATCTGCCGCCCAATCGTCTGCCATGTTGGCTTCAATCGTACACACTCCTTTTTATAGGTCATATTGCTTGGGCGCACGGGGCACTGTGCTGCCAATCGCAGCCAGTAAAATCCCCAACACCTCAGTTTGTCCCATTTGTCGTGCCAAATCGCACGCTTTATGGATTTCTTTTTCAGAAAGGACGCCAAGACGCAGCAGTGCATGGACTCCCTGCACATCGCTCTGCCGCAGTAAAACTTCTATCATAATATCTGCATGCTCATGCAGACAATCCACATACGCAGTATGTGCGAGTGCGCATACTCCTACCGGCCATCGCAGACGGTTTAGTGCCACACGTACCGCCGTTTCATAATCCTGTATCCTTATCAACCGTTCAAATGCCATATCATATTCCATAAGCGACAACACACCGCCCTGAAAACACTGCCGATACGGATAGCCCGCTCCTTCAATACGGCGCTGAAAAATATGTGCGGGCGCCAAGTCCTCCCACTGCTCCTGATACGGCGGAAACAGGAGATGCACCTCTCCTGCCGGCAGATGCAGAGTGGCTTGGATTTCTCCGCTTACCTGTCCCAAAAGCTCAGGCAGACAGGTGCGTCCCTGTGCATCTCCCCTGAGCGTAACTTCTCGGAAATTTGTGCAGTTCATAAAGGCACCATGCCCAATTTCCTGTATGCCCGCGGGCAGCTCCAAACGGCTGAAATGATAACAGTTATAAAACGCATAACTGCCAATTACGCGCAGGGAGTCTGGCAAAATCACCTGACAAATCGCTTTGGCATCATGCGTTGGCAATTCGTCTTGCCCACAAGTCATGTGTATTTTCCAAATCTCTCGTCCCGATAACTCCGGTTCCCGTACAGCGCAGACATAGTCACCCAGTCCCACAACCGGAATGCCCTCGATTTCATTTGGCAATTTTAGTATATTATCATTTGTTTGACAGCGCAGGATATAAATTCCATCTGCTCGCTGTTCGCAAAACAGCAGCGCCTCATTTTCACTTGAAATCTGTTTCATAGCTTCTCCTCTTTTTGCTCCCCTTCATCTTACCGCAAAGCGGTTTCTGCGTCAACGGCAATCCAAGACTTGTAGCACAACGCAAAAAATGATATACTATTTTTTGTATCAATTCTGTCACAAAACACCGGAAATCCGGTATGCTGACTAAAAAAGAGAGGAGACCCCCATGATACAAAACACTGGAAATACCCTGCGCCGCGCTGCGGCTGGACTGCTTGCCATGCTCACACTATCCTTGACTGCCTGCGGAAAAGATGCTGCGCCTACGGTAAGTGACACAGAAAAGCAGGCTATTGTGCTGACTGCAAACGGGATTGATTTTACAGCAGAACAATATGCTGCATCGTTTGTCTATAACGCAAACCGTATGGACAGTATGCTTGCCATGTATGGGCAGAAAACCTCTGCGGATATGACCGATGCTGCCGAAAAGGAAACCTTCTCCAATAATATTGCGGAACTTGCCAAACAGCAGCTTGCCTATTTAGCAGTATGTGAAAATCAAATGAAGGAAAAGGGTCTGAGCTATACAGAAGAAGAAGTCGATGCCCAGCTCACCGAACTTTCCAAGCAGCTCGGGGGCGATACAGAACTTGACAAGTATCTCAAGGATATGGGTCTCACACGTGACCAATACCGTGAATTTGCCAAGCTGAATGTCATGATTCAAAAGCTGCGTGATGACTATTATGCAAAAAATCCCAATGCCGCACGCGAGTACTTCGATAAAAACTATCTGCGCTGTAAGCATGTGCTCATCAAAACTGTCGATGACAACAATGCAGAACTCCCCGACCAAGAAGCACGCAAAGCAAAAGCAGAGGACATTGCAAAACGCGCCAAGGCTGGTGAATCGTTCGATGCCCTGATCCAGTCCAATAACGAAGACCCGGGCATGGAAAGCAATCCTGAAGGCTATGTTTTTACCGAAGGGGAAATGGTTACAGAGTTTTATGAAGGTACCAAGGCACTTGCTAATAATGCCATCTCTGACCCAATCAAAACAAGCTATGGCTGGCATATCATTCAGCGCCTGCCTCTGCGGGATACAGATTTTGAGAGCAAGAAGGGTGTCATTGAGGAAACCCTGTTCTCTAATATCGCAAGCGAATGGCTGTCTGAAGCGACCATAGAAGAAAAAGATGATATTTCAAAAATAAATCTGGAGACCGCCGCTGGATATCTCGCATAAAATGAAGCACTGCATCTAAGAGTTCCATAGATGCAGTGTTTTTTATATATCTATCTGGTATTTATGTCTAAAATATCTGTTAGTTCCTCTCATATTTTGTAAAATTTTGCTTTCCGCCCCTCTCCTGTTATGCTACAATAGGATTACCATTCAGCTTCGGAAAGGAGTTTTCTTATATGCCTGATATCGTATATCACGAACTTACTTATATAGATGCCGTCCTTCGTATGGTATTTGCAATGATCATTGGTATTGTAGTAGGCGCAGAGCGCGGTCGAAATCATCGTCCAGCAGGTATGCGTACACATATGCTGGTTGCACTTGGCTCATGTGTCGTTATGATCGTCGGAAATTTGTTGTTTGCAGAATTCTCCCGATTCGGCGCAGTACCAGATCCCGCACGTCTCGGTGCCCAAGTCATTTCTGGTGTTGGTTTTCTGGGTGCGGGTACCATTTTGCGGGAAGGGCTCTCGGTAAAAGGATTGACCACCGCCGCCAGCATCTGGACAGTTGCCTGTCTGGGACTCGCTGTCGGCGCCGGATATTATGCGATTGCCCTAACGGGCGCCGTTGCCGTTTATGCAACCCTTACGATATTTGAGGTATTACAGCGCAAGCTTTACACAAACCATCTTACAACCCTCGTGATATCGCTGCAATGCCATGATCTGCCGACCATTATGCACGACCTTAATCATTGTACCAAAGAACAAAACGCCACTCTGTCACATATTCAGTTTGATGAAGATGAACCCGGTATCTATCACCTGTCCTCCACAATTGTATTTCGGGGTATACATCCAGAAAACGATCAGGCTCTTTTTCTGGAAAAGCTGGGCAGCAACCCCAACCTTAGCAAATTAAAAACCACACAATATTAAACCAATTAGAAAAATGGGATTCCTCTAAGCAGGCTTTCTCTTGCATACCCCGACAAAATATATTAAAATCCCAATATAGTCTACTGCTTTTGCAAGCAGCGAACACATATCTTTGATTCCCAGAAAAAGAGAAGAGGTAATGAAATTGAACATTTGGCACGATATTGACCCAGCGCTCATTGCGCCCCACTGCTTTACCGCCGTAATCGAAATCCCTGCGGGCAGCAAGAAAAAATATGAGCTTGACAAGCGTACCGGACTGCTTCGCCTAGATCGTATTTTATATACCTCCACCCATTATCCTGCAAACTATGGCTTTATCCCTCGTACTTATGCAGATGATGGCGACCCGCTCGACGTACTCGTGCTTTGCTCTGAAACCTTGGATCCCTCCATTATGACCCAGTGCTATCCTGTTGGTGTTATCCGCATGGTGGACGAGGGATTCTGTGATGATAAGATCATTGCTGTGGTTGAGCACGACCCCACTTGGAATTTCTATAAGGAGTATGGCGAACTTCCCCCACATATTGGCAATGAGATTGCACATTTCTTCGAGGTTTATAAGCAGCTGGAAGGACGCACAACTGCAATCTCCGAGGTCTATAACAGAGAAACCGCAGAGCAGATTATTGCCGACTGCATGGAGCGTTATTTGATTCACTTCTGCGGCAAGCGTCCGCAGCTCGATAAGCATTTGCAAAGTACAGCTTGTGATTGAATTTATGAATCATTCATAAAAAAGTATTAGATTTCTACCTCTGTATGAAATCTAATACTTTTTCATTCTATTATAATTTTTTCATGTATTTCCACATAATTTTATAGAATCCTAAGAACCCCTTGACACCTCAAAAATGATATGGTATATTCATATAAGTTAGTTGTCGTTAACTATATGCCTTATATATAGAGGGGGAATGGATATGAACTTATCCGATGCACAACTCGGAAAAGAGTATATCATTGAGGATATTTTGACCGATGACGAAGAATTAAACAGCTTCTTGTTCTCCTTAGGTTGTTATAGCGGAGAACCCATTACCGTTGTTTCTCAAATGCGCGGCGGCTTTGTCATCGCAGTCAAAGACGGACGATATAACATCGATCAAAACCTCGCGCAAGCAATCCACATCAAAGATTAAAAGCTATTCTTAAACTATTCATTCGGAATAGTTTTTAATCGCCCCATCAGTTAGTCTGGGCTAATTTTATTACAAAAACGGAGGAACAAGCTATGAGAATTGCTCTGACAGGCAATCCCAACAGTGGTAAAACCACCATGTACAACGCACTGACCGGTCGAACCGAGCGTGTTGGAAACTGGGCTGGTGTTACCGTAGACAAGAAAGAAAGTCCAATCAAAAAATCCTTCTCTGAAGGATATCCGGAGCTGATTGCAGTCGATCTTCCGGGTGCCTATTCTATGTCTCCTTTCACTTCAGAGGAAAGCATTACCAGCAGCTATGTGAAAAATGAGCACCCTGATGCCATCATCAATATTGTAGATGCGACAAACCTAAGCCGCAGTCTGTTCTTCACAACACAGCTCTTAGAGTTGGGCATTCCGGTCGTTGTTGCGCTGAATAAGAGCGATATCAATATAAAGAAAGGCACCCAAATCAATGCCGATTTGCTTGCCGAAAAGCTGGGCTGTCCAGTCATTAAGACGGTATCAACTTCGAACACGGACGAAGGTCTTGCTCAGGTTGTTGCAAAAGCGGCAAAGTCTGCCGGTCTGACACAGAAGGCGCCTTATGTGCAGGGCACCATCGACTTACATGACAAAAGTGCGGTCGAAGCTGCCGACCGCAAACGTTTTGAATTTGTAAATACTCTGGTGCGTCAGGTAGAGACGCGAACCGTGCTGACCAAGGACAAGACAAAGCAGGACAGTATTGACGCAATCCTAACCAATAAATGGCTTGGTATTCCATTCTTTGCACTGGTGATGTGGGCTGTTTTCGATATCTCACAGTCACGTTTAGGTCCGTTTCTTGCAGACACACTTGTTGGTTGGATCGAATCTTTCCAAGAAATGGTTGCCAGCATGGTAGCGGGTGCATCTCCCTTTATGCAGGCGTTGCTTGTTGATGGCATCATCGGCGGCGTTGGCGCTGTTGTCGGTTTTCTGCCGCTCGTTATGGTCATGTACTTCCTCATCTCTCTGCTCGAAGACTGCGGCTACATGGCGCGTGTCAGCGTTGTTATGGATCCAATCTTTAAACGCGTCGGTCTTTCCGGCAAATCTGTTATCCCCATGGTAATCGGCACCGGATGTGCAATCCCCGGCATTATGGCTTGCCGCACTATTCGCAACGAGAGAGAACGCCGTACCACTGCAATGCTGACCCCATTCATGCCCTGTGGCGCCAAACTCCCTGTTATTGCACTGTTTGCTGGTGCATTCTTCCACGATGCGTCTTGGGTCGGCACGCTCATGTACTTCGTTGGAATCGCACTTATTTTCTTCAGTTCCTTGCTGGTGCTCAAAGTCACTGGTCACAAATACCGTAAATCTTTCTTCATCATGGAGCTGCCAGAATACAAGCTTCCAAGCCTTAAACGTGCTGTTATTTCCATGCTGTCCCGCGCAAAAGCCTACATTATTAAGGCGGGTACCATTATTCTGGTATGCAATGCGGTTGTTCAAATTATGCAGTCCTTCACATGGAGTTTGCAGGTTGTCGAAGAAGGTATGGAGCATACCTCTATCCTTGCAAGCATCGCGTCCCCATTTGCCGTACTTCTGCTCCCGCTCGGCTTTGGCGTATGGCAGCTGGCAGCGGCGGCAATCACCGGCTTTATCGCAAAAGAGAATGTTGTTGGCACACTGGCTGTTGTTTATGGATTCACCCGTTTCATCAATGAAGACTTCGCTCTGGTTGGCGGCGCAAATGAAGTTGCTGCCACAATGGGTCTGACCGCAGTCGCTGCTCTGGCATATCTGATGTTTAATTTATATACCCCGCCTTGCTTTGCCGCAATCGGTGCCATGAACTCCGAAATGCAGGATAAGAAATGGTTATTCGGCGGTATTGCACTTCAGCTTGCAACAGGTTATGTTATCGCATTCTTCGTATATCAAATCGGCACACTCATCACCACCGGTTCTCTGGGACAGGCGTTTGTGCCGGGTCTTATCGCAGTTGCTGTAATCATCAATGTAATCGTTGCTCTCGCTATGAATACAAACAAGAAAATCAATGCACAATATTCGCTGGATCAAACAGTTGCTCAAAAAGGTTAAAAGGAGGTAACTATGGACTGGATCGTACTTACTATTGTACTTATTCTTATCGGCTGCGCAGTCGGCTATATCATCAAATCCAAAAAGCAAGGCGTAAAATGTATTGGTTGCCCCTCTGCTGGCAGCTGTCATAGCAGTAAAGAGCCGAAAGAACAAACTTCTTGCTGCGGCTGTCAGCACAAAACTTCCCAAAAATGATATTTCACAAAAGTCTGTCTTATCCAAAGACAGACTTTTTTTTAGAAAAGTTTATCAAAACTAACTCTTTACAAGCCCACTCATAGAAAAAATTGCAAATGTCTGGAATCTATGCTACTATATACAAAGAAGACTTGTCCCAAAGTCGAATGTCATGACAGAGAATGGGGGATCCAAAATGCGTATCCAAAAATCTGCCGAGGACTACTTGGAAACCATCCTGCGGCTGACGCTTCAAAATGGTTCTGTACGCTCAATTGATATCGCAAATGAACTGGGCTTTTCCAAACCCAGTGTTTCTACTGCAATGAAACGTCTGCGTGAAAATGGATATATTACCGTTGAACCACATGGCTTGATCCAATTAACCGAGCGTGGACGCGCCATTGCTGATAAAATTTATGAGCGTCATATTTTATTGACCCAATACCTGATTGATCTCGGCGTTTCTGCTGAAATTGCAGAGCAAGATGCCTGCAAAATTGAGCATATTCTTAGCCAAGAAACTTTCGACCACATCCGTGCACATGCCACGGCAAAGCATCTCTCTGAAAAAAGCTAAAGCTTTTCTGTAATCCGTTTCTTAAAAAGAGCGGATTCTTTTATTTTACCCCACGAGATATCCCAAAAAGGTAGCCTTGCTATCATATACAGGAAAAATCTCAATACACCATTATACTTCTTTCTCCCATCTTCAAGGAGGAAAAAGCTTCTCTAACCCGAATTGCTATGCTATACTAAAATCTATAAAACAAATAAGGAGTTTCAAAATGAATCGGATACTTTTTGTGTGTCACGGGAACATTTGCCGCAGTCCAATGGCTCAATTCATTATGCAGGATCTTGTCCAAAAGGCAGGTCTGCAAGATCGTTTCCAGATTGCCTCTGCGGCAACGAGCACAGAGGAAATCGGAAACCCTATCTATCCTCCTGCACAGAGGACACTCGCTGCACACGGCATTCATTGTGGTCATCATGCAGCCAGACAGCTTCAAAAGCAAGATTATGAACAGTATCATCTGCTCATCGGCATGGATCACGCAAATATTCGCAATATGCAGAGAATTTGCGGCGGTGATCCAGACGGGAAAATCCAACTGCTTATGAATTACAGCATCACCCCTGAAAAAGAAGTTGCAGATCCGTGGTATACCGGTAACTTTGAAGCAACTTGGCAAGATATACTTGCCGGCTGTCAAGGCTTACTGAAAGCACTATCTGTCCAGTAACTCGTTTTCATTCTTCACTTTTCCCCAAATACCAACACTTCTTTACATACAAAACCCTCTGGAAGTTCCAGAGGGTTTCTTTATCAAAAAAATATCCATATCTGATAAATAATCATCAATGGGTTCTTCTGTGCTGTTGTGCAACAAATAACTCCTTACATAGCTTTTCCTTATCCTCTAACGAAATATGGTAAAAACTGCATCCATAATATATCTCCTTCGATTCTTGCTCATCATGGGATTGCGCCTCTTGAGACCCTATGTTCTCCTCAGACTCTTGCGGCTTCTCTTCACCCAGGTGAATAATTTTATTATCTTTTCCTCGAATAAACGCCCGCCGCACTTCACAGGCAAATGTATAGGATTCCGGAGCATCTGGATACAGGCAAACCTCCTGAACATCTATTCTTTCACCAATCTGCAACGCCTCCTCACAGCAAACACAAATCCCTGTCAAGCTAATGTCTACCAATTTACAGGGTATTGTTTCTTGTTCTCCATTGATATGCCGTATGATGGCACTGACACCACTCAATGGCTGACGGAAGCCTTCCCTCTGTTCTGAGCGCTGGTCTATATCCTCTACAGCAACCCACCAGAACTCATGACTCTGTTTTCTCGCAGCTGCATATATGAATGTCAGCTGCTCACCACTTTTTATCTGAATTCTCACAGGTGCATTATAACAGATTTGAACCGGAATCGAGTCCATGCGATATCCGGAAATTTTCAGTTCCTTCATATCCGCATCATATTCCTCAATACGCCCCATAAAATAATCTTTTGTGTCTGCGTTCTCAACCTGACAAATAATACCAACGAAGTTCTTTACAGAGACCTCATCTGACTCCTGCTCTTCAAAGATTTCTTCTTCCTGCTTTCCAAATAAACCCTTTAGTGTACTCAAAAATCCTTTGATTTCCCACACCCCATTTCATTCTTATGGAAACTCCCCTCGTGTTTGTATAATATTAACAAAATAAATGAAAAATTAGATAAAATCTTATTTATAGTATACCATTTGTATACACAATTTTCAATATCATGCAAATAGATTTCAAAAACTTTTTCTTTCTCCCTCTGCAAATCAGGCAAAAAGCCTCCACGGTCAAGCACAAAACAATCTCACGCCGCATGTACTGAAAATAGATGAAGCAAAAAGGAGGGAATGATATGCCACTTTTATCCGTAGAGGACATTGGTATGACCTATCAGGCAAAAAATGGTGAAATCACAGCATTGAAACATATTTCTTTTGCTGTGGAAGCGGGTACATTCATCAGCATTGTCGGGCCGTCCGGCTGCGGAAAATCTACACTGCTGAGCATCATTGCCGGTCTGATGCCTGCCACCAGCGGTATCGTTCGTTTAGATGGAGAAGAGATCCACGGCGTTTCTCCACAAATTGGATATATGCTTCAGCGTGATGACCTGTTGGAATGGCGCACCATCTGGAAAAATATCCTGTTTGGTCTTGAAATTCGCCATACCAAAACACCAGAGAATATCGCCCGGGCAGAACACCTGCTGGAAACTTATGGACTTTCTGCATTTCGTGACAAATATCCGCGTCAGCTTTCTGGCGGTATGCGACAACGCGTGTCACTGATCCGTACCCTTGCAGCAGGTCCTAAGCTCTTGCTGCTTGATGAAGCCTTTTCTGCACTCGACTACCAAACCCGCCTGACAGTCACTGATGATGTATACAACATTCTCAAACAGGAAGGCGTAACAACTCTAATGGTCACACACGATATTCCAGAAAGTATCAGTATGGGTGATCAAATTTTGATCTTATCCCAGCGTCCCTGTATTGTGAAAGAGCTTCTGGATATTGATTTTGGACCGGAGCGCACCCCACTTTCCTGCCGTGGTGATTCCAGATTTTCTCACTACTTTGATTATATTTGGAAGGAGCTGAGCGCCAATGAAGCCATATAATACCGCTTCCCCAGCACGACGTGCGTATTTGCGGCAAATGCAAAAACAACGCTGGTTTGTACGTGGCTGTCGAATCGGTATCCTTGCAGCATTTTTTACGCTTTGGGAGGTCGCTGCACGTCTTGGCTGGATAGATCCCTTTATTCTAAGCCAGCCCTCTCGCATCTTGACCACGTTAACCTCTCTGTCACAAAACCATCTGCTCTTACATATTGGTGTAACCGTTTACGAAACCCTTGCAGGGTTTGCACTAGGAGCAGTCATCGGACTTATCGTCAGCATCATTTTATGGTGGTCTCCCTTTATTGCACGCGTCACAGAGCCCTATCTTGTTGTGCTCAACAGCCTGCCAAAAATCGCACTTGGTCCTGTCATCATTATCTTAGCAGGTGCCGGAACCTCCGCTATTATCTTCATGGCGCTTGCCATCAGCCTGATTGTCACAGTTCTGGAAATGCTCGCCGGTTTTTTGCGCACAGATCCAGAATATCTTAAAATGGCGCGCACCTTTGGTGCAACCCGTGCACAAACTTTTTGTAAAATCGTATTCCCTGCCAATCTGGGTACACTGTTCAACTCCCTCAAAATCAATATTGGTCTTTCCCTCGTTGGTGTCATAGCAGGTGAGTTTCTGGTCAGTAAGGCAGGGCTTGGCTATCTGATCGTCTATGGTGGTCAAGTGTTCCAGCTAGACCTCGTAATGACCAGTGTACTCATCCTATCCATCGTCGCAGCCCTGATGTATGAAGCTGTCGCTTTGCTGCAAAAAGCGGTTGAACGCCGTTTTGGTCAATAACCAATTTTTTAAAGGAGGATCTGCATGAACTTCAAATCGATTACTGCTGGTCTGACTGCTATTCTACTTGTATGCGGTTTGACTGGCTGTCAGAACAACACCGACCCATCAGAAAAAATCCGAGTGTGTGAGGTTACACATTCTATCTTTTATGCCCCGCAATATGTGGCACTGGAAAAGGGGTTCTTTTCTGAGGAAGGTCTAGATGTCGAATTATCCAATGGCGGTGGTGCGGATAAAGTCATGAGTGCTGTGCTTTCGGACCATATTGATATCGGTTTTGCCGGTCCAGAAGCCAGTATTTATGTTTATAACGAGGGAAAATCAGATTTCACGCAGGTTTTTGCACAAGTAACCAAGCGTGACGGCAGTTTTCTTGTCGGGCGAGAACCGGATCCCGATTTCACATGGCATAGCCTTGCGGGCAAACATATTCTTCCCGGGCGCAAAGGCGGGGTTCCCTATATGGCATTTGAGCACGCACTGCGGCTCAATGGATTACATCCAACAGAGGACGTGCTCTTAGATACCTCTATCCAGTTTGACAATATGACAGGTGCATTTCTTGGCGGCACAGGAGATTATGTCACCCTGTTTGAGCCCACTGCAAGCAGTCTGGAGGCAGAGGGCAGAGGGCACATCGTCGCTGCTGTGGGGGATATGGCAGGTGATATTCCCTATACCGCATATTTTGCAAAAAAGAGCTACCTAGATTCCCATGCAGATCAGGTTCAGCGCTTTACAAATGCCATCTATCGCGGTCAGCAATGGGTTGCCTCCCACAGCGCCTCTGAGGTTGCACAGGTAATCCAACCCCAGTTCCCAGATACAGACCTTGCAATCCTCACCAGTGCCATTCAGCGTTATCAGGACATTGGTGCTTACAGTGAAACCCCTGTTATGACCGAGGACAGCTTTAACCGCTTGCAAACTGTCATGCAGGAGGCCGGTGAACTGGAGCAGACCGTACCATTCTCTGAAATCATCAACAACACTTTTTCAGAAAAGGCAGTCGCATAGCGATGTAAAAGCACGCAGTCCTATCAACAAAACAACCCATGGATACAGGCTATTTTTCTGTACCATGGGCTGTCTTTTTCTCTTTATGCAAGCGATTGTTTTCGCTCCGCACGGAATAAAATCATCTCTGCCGCTATGCTAATTGCAATTTCTGCCGGTGTTTCTCCTTTTATGGGCAACCCGATTGGGGTATGCAGGCGTGCAATATCCTGTTCCGAAATACCGTCCTCCAACAAGCGTTTGGTCGTTGCCGCAATCTTCTGCCGACTGCCAATCACTCCGATATAGGCAGCCTGCGTGCGCAGAACCTGCCGCATCACCTCATAATCCGACTGGTGTCCACGTGTCATTATCACTGCATAATCATTCTCCCGCATGGTGATATGCTCCGAAAGCGTCTCAAATGAACCCAATATGGTATGATATACGCCTCGAAACAATTCTGGTCTTGCAAAATTCTCCCGATCCTCATATACAACCACACGAAAGCCAATATGCGCAATCACAGGGACAAGTTCCTGTGCCACGTGCCCACCACCAAAGACATAGACACAGCCTGACTGAATGAGCGGCTCTACAAAGCATTGTGGTGTGGTATCTGTGCATACAGATTTATTTTTGAGATAGGGTATAATCTGTTCTTCAGAAACAGTTTTCATAAATTGTAAACCACTCTGCTTATCATATACACCACTTTCTCGGACCACACCGTCCCCTATTACGGTAACCAACCAAGCATCCACATCTTTTTCATACAGCGTTATCATATAGTCTATCATCTGGAGATATTTTCCGTCCTGTCCATCAACATACTGAAAGAAAACCTCCACATTCCCGCCACAAATCATTCCAATATCCGCTTTTTGATTTTTAGTCAAGAGGAATCCCTTTGTCAAGGAGCGCTTTTCCTCCAGCACCTCAAGTGCCTGCTGGATACTCAAATATTCTACACTTCCGCCGCCAATGGTTCCCATATAGGAGCCATCTGCAAATACTGCCATTTTCGCACCACTCCCGCGTGGTGTCGAGCCTGCACTGTCTACCACACTAACCAGAACAAAGCTCTGCTCTGGCTGTAAGCGGTTCCTTAACTTCTCAAAAAAATGAATCATGCACAGATCACCTCTTAGTTATTTTTGTATGTGGAGCGTGCAAGCAACTCCTGCGCTTCTGTATCCTGTAACTCATAATGCCAAAATAATTCATAGAAATCTTTTGTCTCCTGAATCATATCATATTCATAGAATTTCGGATACAATAAATTTCCAAGCCAGCGAATTCCCAAAATCCGATTGACAGATGGCGGTTCTGTCAGCCAGTGATACGGTTCTGCCGGAATTTCATAATACCTGCCCTTCTGAATCGCTGTAACACCACTCCAACTTTCATCTGTTTCCACACTATCGTAGGGACCGCCTGCATTGAATAAAATCACATCTGGCTGCGCCAGCAAAACTGCTTCCATATTTATCGTATTTCCGCCACTCTTATTGCTGATTTCGGCAACCTCAATAGCATTTTCCGCACCGACCAACTCCAAAACAGCCGCGTGAATCGAGCCTTTTGCATTGACATCGAGTCCCGTTTGCCCCGTACCAAACATCACAGACACCCGCTCGTCTGCTGGAATTTTTTGTGCATTGTCCAATGCGGTCTGTACGGTTTCGTCAATATAAGCTGCCAGCTTCTCTGCCTGTTCCATCTCATCAAGCAGCTCGCCCAACATGCGGTATGCCGCCGCAAGATTGTCCAAATTGGCTTCGATAAAGATGATTGGGATTTCTGTCTGCTGCTGGATTCGATCCATATCCTCCGCATGCCCCTTTTTCATGTCTCCCATATCAATAATAACCTGCGGCTTTGCGGCAATCAGCGCCTCCAGATTCAGACTTACATTCTTGCCATAAAACTGTCCAAATTCTGGAAGATCATAATATTTTTCATCTATATACTTTTTTTGTGTCTCGCTCGGATTTTTACTCCATCCAACCATGGAATCTGGTGCTACCGTATATAAAATCATTTGTGCTGCCGTTCCGCTTGGTGCAATCTGGGTAAGATGCTCTGGCAAAACAACTTGACGTCCACAAGAATCCGTCACTGTCATAGTGCCATCTTTATTGTGTACGATCCAGCTGTTTTCATCTCTCTGCTGTTCTGTGCTCGGTGGCAGTTCCTTTGGAGACTGATTTTGCGGCTGACATGCAGTAAACGCACAAACCACAACCAAGGATAGCACGAGCAGAATCACTCTCTTCTTCATATCAATTCAATTCTCCCCTTTATTTCTACAAAAATGAACTTCAACATCTGTCATTAGAAGGATAAATTTGGAACCATCAATGGTGTGTCCTCCGATGAGCAAAAACGCACGTCCACTCCATAAAGTCTATGTATGAGCGATGGTGTCATAACAGTCTTACCCTCCCCTTCGGCTATCACCATTCCCTGATCCAGTGCAATGATATCATCTGCAAACCAAAGTGCATGCTGCGGATTATGCGACGAAATCAAAACTGAAAGTCCCTCTCTGCACAGTTTTTTCACCTGTTTGAGCACCTTTAGCTGATTTCCATAATCCAGACTTGCGGTTGGCTCGTCCATCAAAAGCACCTGCCCCTGCTGTGCGAGTGCGCGTGCAATCAAAACCAGCTGCCGCTCTCCCCCGCTGATATTGGCAAAGCCCTGCTCTGCAAGGTGTGCAATGCCAAGATGTGTCAGCGCCTGCTGTACAATGGCTTCATCTTCTTTCGATGGAACAGCAAACAGAGACATATAGGCACTGCGTCCCATGAGCACCACCTGCTTCACCGGATAAGAGAACACCGGATTAGACACCTGTGGAACATACGCTGCATATTGTGCCATCTCCCGAATGGTATATTGATTGCTGGCACGCTGATTCAGGAGAACCTGTCCCTTTTGTGCATGCAGCTGCCCCAGAATACAGCGAAACAGCGTGCTCTTTCCTGCACCATTTTGACCAATGAGAAAGGTCATGCGCCCGGGTTTTACCATACAGCTTACATCCTGTAATACCATATGGGAACCATAGGAAAAATATAAATGATCAATCTCAATCACATTTCTTACCTCCATGCGTCAGCAGATATAAAAAGAATGGTGCACCCACAAAGGCAGTTAAAATTCCAATTGGTACTTCACTTGTAGATAATATCCGTGCCAAATCATCGACCAGAATCAAAAAACTGCCCCCCATCAATGCCGCGGCAGGCAGCTGATGCCGAAAATCATTCCCTACAAACTTACGTGCAAAATGTGGGATCACCAAGCCAACCCACCCAATCATACCGCTCACCGATACACTCACTGCCGTCATCAGTGTTGCACAAACAATAATCCACATCCGCAAAACTCGGATATTCACACCGAGTGCTATGGCTTCTGCATCAGATAAGGTTGCAGCATTCAAATGCCAGCGCAATAAAAACAGGGGTAACATACCAAGCAGGATCACAGGAATCAAAAAGACCAATTCCTGCTTTTGAATCGAAGCCAAACTTCCCATCAGCCAATATGTAATGGCAGGAAGCTGCTCGGTCGGATCAGCCACCAGTTTCAAAAAGGAAGTGGCAGCCGAAGCCAGAGAGCCTACCATGATCCCTGCTAAAATAAGCCCCATAGACATATCATTTCGGTACCGCACCGAAACCAGATATACCAAAACCACAGAAAGCAGACCAAATCCAAACGACATTGCAGTGATTCCCAGATATCCTGCTCCTGTTAGGATACCAAGTGCTGCACCGAAGCCGGCTCCCGCAGAGGTGCCCAAAACATCTGGCGAAACCATAGGATTGTGAAACATTCCCTGATATACGCTCCCTGATACGGCAAGTGCAGCGCCAATCATTCCCGCCGCCAAAATTCTTGGAAATCGTACATTTATCACGACAATCTCCATTGCGCTGTCCCAGCTTGGTTCAATTTCTATGAGTTTTGAAAAGAATATCCTGATGACCTCTGACACCGGAACTCCATATAGTCCAACTGTAAACGAAGCGAAAAAACAGCAAAAAAATATGACAAGCAGCAAAAGCAACCTCCACCTTATTGCTTTAGCCCCTATTATCTGTACATCTCTCTCCATAACGCCTCCTGCGCTTTACATACTCGTAGTCATTATATCATTATATTTTTAAAGATACAACGCTTTTCTCTCGCTGGATATTTCACTCTATATATTGGTTCTCCTTACACAGCAAATTCATAGCCCTCTTTGCTCTTTACTGCATAAAAAAGACGAATCCAAATGGATTCGTCTTTTTAAGTTATGTTCTTACAGGATTCTCATGAATTGTCCTGATGCAGCTGGAATTTACCAACCAGTTCTTTCATTAAATGTGCCTGCCCAAACAGTTCTTCACTTGCAGCAGCGCTCTCCTGCGCAGTTGCTGCATTGGTCTGTACAATACTAGATATCCTGTCAATTCCCTGTGCAGCCTGCTGAATGGACTCCTTCTGTTTCAACGAATGTTCTGTAATCACGCCGACATGGGCTGCTACCTCAGAAATGTCATCGGTTACCGCATGGAAGGACTCTGCGGTCTCATCTGCAATCTTTTTCCCCTTCTCGATAGCACTCAGCGCCTTTGTGATAAGTTCTGCGGTTTCACCAGATGCCTCTGCTGTCTTGCTTGCAAGATTTCGAACCTCATCTGCTACCACTGCAAATCCCTTGCCTGCTGCACCTGCACGTGCTGCTTCGACTGCAGCATTTAGTGCCAGAATATTGGTTTGGAATGCAATATCCTCAATATTCTTTACAATTTTTCCAATCTGATTGGACATGGTGTTGATTTCATCCATCGCTTCCAGCATGCTATTCATCTTCTGGTCACCATATTCCACCTTCTCGATGACCGTTTGAACATTATCATTCACTTCCATAGTATTCTGCGTATTGGAATCCACAGCCTGCTCGATTTCAACCATCATAGCTGCCAGTTCTTCCACATTAGACGCCTGCTCGGTGGCTCCCTGTGCCTGCGCCTGTGCGCCAAGGGAGATCTGGTCTGCCCCGGAATTTACCTGATCTGCTGCTTTTGAAATTCCAGTCAAGGTGTTGGAAAGTCTGTCACGTGTTGTCAGCAAACCTGCCTTGACCCCAGCAAATTCACCTGTATAATCACATTTGAGTTCAAATTTGAAGTCTCCCGCTGCCATTTGACCTAAAACATCAGAAATCTCAGCTATATATTCTGTGTACTGCTTTAAGCGCAGCGCCATTTTTTGAATGGATCTTCCCATAACACCAAACTCTGTCTTGCCCTGATCTCGAAGTTCAACAGACAGCTTGCCCTTCGCAATCTGCTGCGTAGATGCTGCCAATGCATGTACTGGATTGATAATCCGGATCTGCAAATACCAAAAGAGCGCAGCAAATAAAAGAATACCAAACGCAATACAAAGTATTGTCAAGATTTTACCCAACACATTGGCTTCTGCCATCATATTTTCTTCTGCAACCGTTGTGAGGATATACCAGCCACTTTCCGGCACTTTTTGATACCATGCACGGTATTCTTTTCCATCTATCGTATATTTGCCGCTGCCTGTCGTTTGACTCAGCATCTCTTTTGCAAACGCAACAACAGAAGGCTCCTTATCTTCCAAAATATTTGCACGCAGTAATTTTTCACTGTTCTCATCGGCAATGTACACACCGTTCTGATCGACCATCAGAGCGCGTCCGCCTGCAACTACGTCCAGTCCTGACACGAGCTGCTGCATATAGGACAAATCCAGATCAGTTGTAGCAACACCAATCAATTGACCATTTGTATTGTAAAATGGCGCAGATGCTGTTACCATAGAGATATTCGCAAAGTCATCGTGATATGGAGCTGACCACACAATGCTCTGCGTTATGTTTTTTGCACTTTGATACCATTCCTGATCGGTATAGAAAACACCTTCTCCCAGTGAATAATTATCTACATACTTGATTTCACCGTTCTCACGCATACAATATGGGGAAAAGAATTGTTGATCTGCTCGGTACGCATAGGGCTCAAACCAGATACCGCCGCCAAACAGCTCCGAATTACTCCCTACAAAACTTGTCAGGAGTTCAGAATACGCCGCTCCCTTCCAATCCGCATTGCCTTGCACCGGATAGGAAGGCTGCTTGTAAATCATCTCTGCACCACGCGCCATCGTCTCTGTCACCATACGACTGGCTTCCATTGACTTTTGAATGGAAGCAGTTGCGGTATTTAGGCACTGCTCCATTTCCGACTCTGCGGCACGCTCAATAATCGCTCTGGATTTTCCATATCCTATGATGGATAATACCGACATAGATAAGATAACGGTTGGAATAATCGCGAGCAACAGCAGTGTACGAATTGACTGATAGCCCTTGCGTTCCTTTCCTACTTTCTTCATAATCTTTCACACTCTTTTCCTATCAATTTTCCTATCAACACATTGAATACAATTCTGATTGTTCTTCCACTTATTTTCTCACAGCCTTTCACTAAGCCAAGCGCCTCTTCCAACATTCGGCTTTTATATTCAACATTTTATACCTCTACCTGCTATTATATAGCTTAGTATACCATAACATGATTTTGTTGGAAATTCCAATCTTCTAATTTTTACTAATATATTAAAAAATTTTTCTCTTATGACGAGATTCGATTTTTCCAAATTCACCAGATCAGGAGCATTTTATGAAGCATATATTTTTAACCGGTCAAATTCAATGCGGCAAGAGTACGCTCATTCAGTCCATTCTAAGGAACAGTACAGGAAAGCTAACAGCAGCAGGTGGATTCCTGACCTATTTTACATGCCGCGACCCCGTACTTCCCCATAGCTTATATCTTGGCAATGCCGTTATTTATGGAGATTTATTCGGTCAATCGCATCACAGTCAATGGGTTTCCCCCGTACAACTCCATCAGTCACTGATTGCGCAGGATAATGTTCCAATCCCTGCCGCCGAATTTTCCGGAAATACGCATCCAAAGATTTTTTTAGATGCCTTCAATATAAGCGCAAAAGTCTGGATCGAACAGGGCTTAAAAAATGCACAGACAATCCTGCGCACCTCAAGGTGCTGCCCTATTCTAATCTTTGATGAGTGTGGATATCTCGAAGCCAATGCCACAGCATTTCATCAGGCTGTTTATCACGCACTGGACATGCCCATTCCGATTCTGGGTGTCCTCCGTCACATGACCACTACCTCTTGGCTAGACCTGATTCGAAGCCACCCGAGCGTACAGCTCATTTCTGTAACGCCCTCCAACCGCGACACACTGGTGCCGCAGCTCACCGACGAACTGTTGTCCTCATTCTAATCGTACACTATGCTCTGCCCTCAAATAAAATCTTCTGTTTTCCCTTTTTCCTGACAGATTTTATCACAGACAATCATCTCTCCAGATTGCAAAAAGATAAAAAAGCTGCTTTCTCAGCAGCTTTAGGTTCGTCTAAGTTCGGTCAAAAAACTGTATTTTTTCGATAAGTCAGCGTCCGCCGAACAAAGTGCTCTGGACGAAGAATGCCCGAAACCGCGCATCAAATGAGCGATTCCGGGCATTTTGCTTTGTAAAAAGTCATACAAATGCGGAAACTTTTTACAGAATTTTGTACAGGCACGAAATACGATTCAAAGTCTTTTTCTAATTAAACCTGTTCATACCAGCATGGCGGCTCACATGGCGTAAAGCCCCGAAAATCATGCATAGCACGTGCATAATTCATCTGCATCTGTCGTACTACATCTGAACGAAACTGTGCCGCCCACAAAATTTGTTCAATTGCGCCATACGCCACCTCATAAGAAAACGCTTCCCAAAACACATCGGGTGGATTGCCTCGAAAATAGGCATGCAGCTGCCCATTGACGAATGCGGTACTGCGCGGGATAGAAAATGCCTGTGCTTTCTGAAAATCCTGCCACCGATCCCCAACAGAACGGCGGTCAAAATCGATTACTGCAATTTTCCCTTCGGGTGTCATAAGCAGATTTCCAATATGGAAGTCTCCATGCAGACCGACAAGTCGTTTTGGCTGTGTCACATGCTTTGCCACAAACATAATCACACTGTCATCTCCAGCCATACGATGTCTGCTGCTCATATAGCCCAGTATGACACGCTTACGGCGCTCTACCTGTCCGTCTGCCTCGGTCCACTCTGCCGGCTCGAGCATTACACTATGAATTGCTGCGAGCGCACGCCCAGCCTCTTGACCCAGACGATACTGCTCACTCTCCGGCATACCAATCAGTTCTCTCGATAAGGGCTCTCCCTCGATCCAACTCAAAATCTGATATACACGTCCATGATGCAGCCCACAGTCCACCGTCCGTGGTGTTGAAAATCCCATTGCCTGACAGCGCTGTACAAAGGCAAATTCTGCATATTTCTCCTTGGTACAGCTTTCATCTGCTGCCCGCAACAGAAAATGTTCCCCTGTATAGGTATAGATTTCATACTTTTCATCTGTACCCCAGCCATCGCGCACGGGCAGGATCTTACGCCAGCGTTCGCTTCCCGGAATTCCCTTCAGCCACGCGCGATCCATTATTTTTCCCCGCATACGTCCATCCCCTGCATCAATAAATCAACCAGCGCCTCTGCGGATACATCATACTTCTTTAGAAGTGTCCCCGGAACAGAGGTCAGCAGCGCCGTGGCAACAACAGGGTCAAGCCCCGCGCGCAGTTCTCCGGCATCTCTCGCACGCTTGACCGCATCGAGCACCAGATTATACAATTCTGTATGATAGCGCTGTCCAATTTCATCAATGAGCGACAAAGACGTATTTTCACGAAATACATTCAAAAACTTTTGCCCCATCTGTGCCATAAGAGTTGTAAGAAAACGCATATAATTGAGCATTTTATGCCGAAACGGAACATCTTCCTCTAAAATAATGCACATTTCCCGTTTTGCCTGTTCTGCCATTTGCTCTCCCACAGCGGTAAAAAGCGCCGTTTTTGACGGAAAATATTCATAAATAGTAGATTTCCCGATTCCAACACGCGTTGCAATTGCATCCATCCGTGCATGGTCAAATCCATTTTGGCAAAATTCTTCTGCTGCCGCAGTCAAAATTGCCAATCTGCGTCGGCTGCGAATGTCCAATTTTTCCTCCATTTTGACTTATGACTCTCCTTCCAAATTGTCTTGTCCCGTCATATTGGCTCTTTTGTGCGTCTTTCGGTTGGTAATGTGTTCACTCAAGCTATCAATCAGTGAATAATAAACCGGCGTAAACAACAAAGTTACAATGGTCGAAACCACCATACCCGTAATCATAACGACCGCCATTGGCTGCATCATTTCCGAACCCTCTCCATTGGAAAAAATCATAGGAAGCAGCCCCAAAATGGTTGTGAGGGTTGTCATCAAAACCGGACGCACGCGGCGCGGACACGCGTTCAAAATCGCAATGTCCTTTTCCTCTCCGCGTTTGCGGCGCACGTTGATATAGTCGATGAGCACAATTGAGGAGTTGACGACCGTGCCAGCAAGCATGATGACACCGATAAATGCAATCATAGAAATTTTGCTGCCCGTCAGCGGCAGTCCAATCAGCGATCCAAGCAAACCGATGGGCAGAATCGTCATAATGATCACTGGCATCACAAAGGACTCAAACTGACTTGCAAGCACAAAATAAACGAGCCCCAATGCAACCACCAACGCATAAGCAAGACGCACAAAGGTTTCTATCATTTCCTGCATTTCACCGCCGGATTCATAAGAAATGCCTTCCGGCAACGGGAACGTATCCATCACCTCTTGTACTGCCGCGCTCATCTGTGCCGTAGATACGGTTTCATCTATACCGCCTGTAATGGTCACAGTACGACTTTGATTGATTCGATTGATGGACTGCGGCGCAAGTACCGTATTGACCTCCGCGACCAGACGAAGCGGTACCGAACCACCAGTCTGTGTCGGGATCATCACACTGCGTAAGGCATCTAGGCTGCCCTTCGCACGGCTGTCTCCACGAACATTTACCCGAATTTCCTGTCCATCAATTTTCAACTGTGTGGCCGTCTGACCCGAAAGTTCACCGCGCACAGCCTGCCCAATTGCAGCAGCTGTCAGACCGAACTTAGAAGCATTGGCACGTTTGAGTGTAATTTCAACCTCCGGAACCTGCTCAGATGCCGAAGAAGATACCTCAACGGCTCCCGGCAACGCCTGTAATTTCTCTGTTAAATCCTCTGCTGTTGTGAGTAAAAGATCGTGATCGTCACCGCGCAGCGTAACCGAAATCGCCTCTCCTGTCATCGCCGACATATTCATTGTGCCGGACGCTGTGACAGATATCTCTGCACCCGCTAAGTCCTGCACCTTTTCCCTGAGTGCAGCAGCGATTTCCTGTGTGCTGCGGTCTCTTTCGCCCTTTGTAACAAGCTTCATGGAAATGGCAGCGGTATTTGCAGAGGAGGTACTGCTAAGAGATGCACCTCCAGTTGTGTAATAAATACTTGTAATCTCCGGAACCTCCGCAACAGCGATATCCACAACCCGATCTGACACAGCTGCAATATCTTCAAGTTCTGATCCGACAGGCATCTCAATCGAGACATCAACCATGCTTTCGTCCATTTCCGGTATCAGTTCTAC
The DNA here is from genome assembly GCA_018365995.1 of Butyricicoccus pullicaecorum. Taxonomy (GTDB): domain Bacteria; phylum Bacillota; class Clostridia; order Oscillospirales; family Butyricicoccaceae; genus Butyricicoccus; species Butyricicoccus pullicaecorum_B. The sequence continues at coordinate 217,115 of JAGZIY010000002.1, forward strand.
ACCTGTGAATGAAATGAATCCCAAAAATACAACAATCATACCACAGGATATCAGCACTGCTCTTTTGCGATGTGTAATGAAATACCCCAGCAGCTGCTTATATTTTTGCATCATTGGGCGGTCTGCAATATCATGACCGGTATCCGGTGTTCTCATCTTATGCTTTCCCCCACGGTCAAGCAACATATAGCAGAGGAGCGGTACCAATGTAAGCGCAATCAGCAGGGATGCAAAAAGCAGCGAGCAGATGGTCACACAAAATTCTCGGAACATCATCCCCGTCAAGCCGCCTGATAAGCCGATGGGCAAAAATACCGCAACAGTTGTAAGTGTAGATGCGGAGATAGACAGCGCAACCTCCTTTGTTCCCTCCACGCACGCATCAAAGCGAGAGGCTCCATCTGAACGGTAACGAAAAATATTTTCAAGCACAACAATGGAGTTATCCACGATCATACCCACGCCCATTGCAATCCCACCAAGTGACATCATATTCATGGTGATTCTCGTGACCTGCATAATTAAAAATACAGAGATGATACAGATTGGCATGGACAGGGAAATCACAACCGTTGCTCCGATGTCACGTAAAAATACAAACAGTACAACGGCTGCAAGCAACACGCCAAACACGATATTCTGTATGACAGAATCGACTGTCATATTGATGCTGTCGCTTTGATCCATAAGCAGTACCCAATCCAGCGTTGGCAGCTCTGCTGTCACTTTCTCCAGCGCTTTTTTTGCACGCTCTGCTACCTGCAGCGTATTGACATCTGACTGCTTATTAACCGAAATCGTCAGGCAAGGCTCTCCTCCAATTTTCGCGATGGTTGTCTGCTCCTGTGGTGCGAGATATACATTTGCAATTTCTCCAAGCCGAACAGCGCCGCTGCCCGCCGGCAGCGGAATGAGCGTATCCGCAATCTCCTGTACCGAGTTGTATTCTCCGTCTGTGCGCACAGAAAAACTCTGCGCACCAGACTGCACTGTGCCTGCCGGAAGTGCAACATTTTCTGCGGAAAGGATTTGCGCAATATAAGAAACAGACATATGGTACCCTGCAAGGCGATCCGCTTTGGTATCCACCACAATTTCATTGGCATATCCGCCCGCAATATCTACGGAGGCAACACCATCTATCCTTTCCAATGCCGGCTGAATCTCATCTTCGGCAATCGCTTGCAGAGAGGCAAGGTCTGCACCCTTTAAGCCCAAAGTCAGTACCGGAATAGAATCCACGTCCATTGTCATGGTAGTCGGTGCGTCGGCATCCTCCGGCAAAAAGCCCTTGACGCGATCGATTCGATCTCGCAAATCTACCATTGCCTCGTCCATATTGGTTCCGTCTGCAAAGCGAATCATGACCATGGAGGAGCCTTCGGACGAAAGCGACTGGATCTCATCCATACCAGAAACACTCGCACAGGCAGATTCTATGGTCTTGGTGACCATATTCTCGACTTCCTGAGGCCCCGCATCGGTATATGAGGTATAGACAACAGCCATTGGCAATTCCATATCCGGCAGCATTGCAAGCGGCAGAGAGGTAAAACCCATAATACCAAACACCACAACGAGGACATACGCCATAATGGTTGTAACCTTATGCTTCAGACAAAAGTCTGCAATATTCATGAATTTGCCTCCTCAGGCTGTGCTGCTGATGACGCAGCGGGGGTGGGTGTGGATGCTTCCGGCGCGGGTACCGCGGCAGGTGCAGGCTGCTCCTGTGGAGCAGGTGTCGCTGTGGGTGCAGACGACGTATCCGGCGCAGGCTGTGTTTGCGGAGCGGGCTGCGGCAGCGGTACATCGGTCACCAGCTCTGTCTCCTGTGTTTTGTCCGTCTTATCGGCCACGATTCGTACTGCTGCACCATCTGTCAGATAATTTTGTCCCTTAACAACCAGCATTTCGCCGCCCGTCAGCCCCGAAAGGATCTCAGTAATGCCATTTCCGACAATGCCAGTATCGACTGGAACTTTTGTTGCAGCATCCTCCTCTACAATATATACATAGCTTTGTGTTCCATCTGTCAAAATTGCATCTGATGGGATCGTCACCGTATCTCTGCGCTGATTGGTAAAAAATGTCACCTCTGCAAATGCACCAATTGGATAATTCACACCAAGCAGGGTGTACATACGCACCTCATAAAGTGCAGTCTGTGCATTGGCCGCCGGTGCAATGGAAGCAATCGCAGCCTGAAATGGCACATCGGAAACCGCAGATACCGTGACCTCTGCAATATCCCCAACCTTCAGTTGTCCCAACAGGTCTTCGGATACTTGTACCGAAACGCGAGTACGTCCACCCTCTGACAAAAGAACTGCGGGTCCAGACGGTGCCGCAATGCCGCCTGCTGTAATATTGACACCCACAACGAGTCCATCACATGGAGCTGTAACGGTTGCCGCAGCCACCTGTGCATTCATTTGGGATAGAGATGCCTCGATCTGGGCAAGCTGTGCCTGCTGACTGGCACGCGCCTGTGTCACAGCAGACTGTGCCTGACTGAGTTGATTGCGTGCCTGATCAAGCTGCATACGTGTCTGATCGACCTCAACCTGAGAAACGGCACCTACGTTAAATAACGCTAGTGTATTATCATAATTGGTCTGTGCTGTCGTGAGCGCACTCTGCGCAATTGGCAGGGCTGCCTGTGCATTTTGAATGGCCTCGTTTGTCATACGCTGTGTAGCATCATAACTCTGCTTGAGTGCACTGTAAGAGCTCGTAATCTGTGTCGTGTCAATTCGAAACAGCAAGTCTCCCTTTTTTACGCTATCTCCCACCTTGACAGGCAGATTGAGTACTGTTCCAGAAATCGTTGGGACAATTGAAATGGGTGTATCTGCAACCACCTGTCCGGAAACCATACTCTCGTTGGATAAATTGGTGCGTACAACACTCTGTACTTCCACAGGCGTGCTGGAAGCAGACTCCTCCTGCTGTGTTGTTGAGTCCTCCGGCTGCTGTGCCTGATTTCCGCACGCTGTCAATACAAGCAGTCCTGCGATTGCAGCCGCTACAAATCTTTTTTTCTGCATGAATTACATTCCTCCTGTTGTACTCATGACACCTTGGCATGCCCACTGATACTGCATATATGCAGAATACAAATCAATCTGTGCAAGCAGCACATTGGTCTCTGCCTCACTCTTTGCCACATCTGCCTCCAAATATGCATTGCGGGAAATGGTTCCTTTTTCATATTTCAACTTAGCTGCATCTGTTGCCCGCACCTGATAACCCAGTGCCTCCTGTGCAACAGAAAGCAATCGATTCTTTTCCGCGACAGTACGGAATAGCTTGTGAAAATTCTGCTGAAAAGCAGCTTCAGCGCCCTCCAGTGTATATTCGGCTGCCCGAATTTTATCCTTACGGCCTTCATCTTTATCGTCCAAATCCTTTGCATCCTCGAGCGCTTTCTCTGCGGTATAAATATCATAGCTCTGTTCCATTGCAGCCGCAAGATCGCTTTCCAGATGCATCCGTGCTATCATGTCCGGTGTAACGGCTGGTAAGGCGTCCAGCATATAATTTCGAGAGGGATCTCTTCCCAAAAGCAAGCTCAAATCCCCCTTTGTATTATACAAAGTCTGAGAAAGTGTCTTTACAGCACTGTGCGCCTGACTATTCGCCCGTTTCACTTCATCAACATTGAGCTGGGACACCTGTCCAAGTGCAAAACGCGTTTCTATCTCCTGCAGCTTTACATCTGTCAGATCTGCCTTCTGTGCAGCCATAATATAGTTTTGCTGCAATGTCATAAGCCCCATATATGCAGATTGTGCCGCCATGACAAGCTGATTTTCAATCATTGCAAATTGGCGTTCATACGGCTCATAATCGGTTTTTTTAAGGGTTTTCACTTGTTCCTTCATCTGGGTAATCCGCGCCTCAAGCTGTGCAATATTACTTTGCAGCAGCACGGTTGTTGCAGAACCAATCGTCAGGGTTGCCTGCCCGTTTTCCACCATGGGATTGACCGTAGAAAGCGAAAGTATAACATTATTTGTAAGTTCCTGCATGGATCCTACCGCTTGCTCCAAATTACGGATTGCATTTTGCAGGTCTGCAATCGCCTTGTCCAAATCTACCGCTTTGATGCTGTCCAATGTCGCACGGTTTGCAAGGACAGTACGATTTTGTGTCCGCACAAGCGGCTCAATTTGTGCATAGGTCAGCATCTCCGCATTTGCAAGCTCTGGGTCCTGCTGTACCAGATACTGTGTTGCCTCCTCCACCGACATGCCAAGCCAATAGGTAGGATAGACCTCTCCGGTATTGGTTGTCACTGTTCCCGGTGTACCAGAAGTCTGTCCCGTGCTGGGAATTTTCGCCGTCGATGAAGCTTGCGGCACAGCTGTTTTCGGCACATCGGGCTGTGTCTGAGGTACTGTTGGCATAGTCACTGCGCCCGCACTCGGGTCAAGCCATGCAGGGATCTGACTCTCCAATGCGCCAGCCGTCTGCACTGCCATCATGGTACTGACAACCACCGCCGCACAAATTCGTTTTTTCATATCATATACTCTCACTTTCCTGACCGAAATGCTGCTGTCTTTTTTCCGACCGACCGGTCGGTCGGCATATAATTTATTATATGGCACTCCTATGATACTGTCAATTAGACCGACAGAGGATTCACACAAAAGACACAAAAATCATCGAAAAAATGTTTTTCTCCGCTATCTTCCTATATTCAAAACGGGATATGATCTCGCACCCTACAAAAGTTCTCTCGAAATAATACTGGTGCGCAAATAAATCATTTTGCCTGTTGGCTGGCGTCCACGATGTAAAAGGTCATAAAGCACCTCTACTGAGCGGCGTGCCTGCCCTGAAAAATCCTGATCCACAACAAAGTCAATGCGCCCATCGACCAGATATTCTCTGGCATGCGGCGTTAAATCATTGCATACCACATGAATAGGCTGCGGTACTCGTGCCCGTGCAATGGCATCCATGCACCCTTTTACACTTTCATTTGCCATATAGATCGCTCGCAAACGTGGATTTCTGCGAATCTCTGCCAATACCCCGTCATAAGTAAGGTCGTAGCGCTCAATACATTCTATCACATGCGCATGCCCAATATCACCCTCCAATTCGTATAATCGATCCAGAAATCCCTCTACCCGCAGCCTATGTGCAGTAAATTCCCGATTTCCGCAAACGACCAACACATCGCCGCCAGAAAGCACCGGAACCAAAAGCCCTGCTGCCACACGTCCTGATTTTACCAGATCCTGCCCCACATGACAGACACGCCTTGCGTCCGGCACATCGGAATTGCAGGTCACTACCGGAATCCCGCAGGCAGTCAGGCGATCGATTTCCTGCTGCATGGGCAGCGTATCCGCAGTATTGAGCACCAAGCCATCGATATGTGCTTGTTCTAATCCTGCAATACATTCACAATACTCTTTATTGGAACGCCCGCGCAGTTCCTGCACCACGACCCGAAAGGAGGCATCTCCAATCCGCCGCATAGCAGCCTGTATTCCCCGTCTTGTCTGGCGTGTATAATATGCGTCCCAGCTTGGAATCACAAATCCAATGGTCAATTCTGTACGCTCCGGCTGCATCTGCCTCCGCTGTGCCGGTGTCCGATAGCCCAGTGCATCAATCGCTTTCTGTACACGCGCACGAACCTCCGGTGCGACATTGGCACGTCCATTTACAACACGGTCAACCGTTCCGCGCGAAACACCACAGTGGTCGGCTATCATTTGCGATGTTACTTTCATAAAAAATCTCCCCATGCTCTATGCTTCTTCTGTTATGGTATCATGTGCTGCTGCTCCAAACAAGGGGAATGATGTGCATTTTTTATTTTGCACAATGCACACCAACACAATCCCATTCCCAGCAAACACTACTGCGCAAAATGCACAAGATATCCTCATTTTTTTGGAATATATCACGAAATTCTTTCACCCTACTTGTTCTATTTGCCCATTGCTCCTATAATAAACGTATCAGTTCTTGAATTGTGCCAAAATCGGCACAAATACCATATCGAACAGTTAAAGGAGATATGTATTATGGCAAATTTACGCATTGGTGTCGTTGGCTGCGGCCGTATCGGCAAGCTGCACATCGACAATCTGATCAATGCCATTCCCGGCGTTGAAGTTATCGCTGTTGCTGATCCTATGATCGACAAGTCCGGTGCACGTGACTGGTGCGCAACCCGCAACATTCCAAATGTATCCGCTGACTACATGGACGTTATCAATAACAAGGACGTAGATGCAGTTTTTGTTTGCTCTTCTACCGACACACACTCCGAGATTTCTCTTGCAGCTGTAAATGCTGGCAAGCATGTTTTCTGCGAAAAGCCGGTTGACTATGATGTAGAAAAGATTAAGGCTGTTATGGCTGCTGTTGAAGAAAAGGGCGTTAAGTTCCAAGTCGGCTTCAACCGCCGCTTTGACCACAACCACAAGGCTGTTGCAGACGCTGTAAAGTCCGGTAAGGTTGGCGATCCGCATATCGTTATCGTTTCTTCCCGTGACCCTGAGCCGCCTCCGGCATCTTATGTTGCTGTTTCTGGTGGTATCTTCTACGACATGATGATCCATGACTTTGACATGGTTCGCTATGTAACCGGTTCTGAGGCTGTTGAAATTTCCGCTGTTGGTTCCTGTCTGGTAAACCCGAAGCTGCAGGAAGAATCCGGTATTCCAGATGTTGATACCGCTGTTGTTACCATGAAGATGGCAAATGGCTGCATCGCTGTGATCAACAACTCCCGTCAGGCTGTTTACGGCTATGACCAGCGTGTCGAAGTATTTGGCTCTAAGGGCATGGCTTCTGACGGCAATGACCTGCTGAACACTACAACTGTTATGACTGCTGATGGCGCTGTTTCTGAAAAGCCGCTGTGGTTCTTCCTTGAGCGCTACAATCAGGCATTCATCGAGCAGGTGAAGTGCTTCGTTGATTCTATCGTCAATGATAAGCCTGTTGTTGTTGGTGCAGTTGACGGTCTGCGTCCGGTTTACATGGCTCAGGCTGCAACCGAGTCCTGCCGCAATGGTGGCGTTTACGTAAAGGTTCAGCAGTAATCTTCTTCTTACCCATCAGGGCTGTCCCATTTCGGGACAGCCTTTCTTTTTTCTATCTGGAAATTCCATCAATTTCAAAATTCTCTAGTCTGATTTGAACCCCCTGCCGCTTTGCTTGCTCTATTACACAGAACAAGCAAGAAAGGAGTGAAGCTTCATGGCATACAGCATACCCGCAATGACAGGCTCTGACACTGTGCCAGATTTTGATACGCTATTTGAAACCTATCAAACCGAGGCTCTGCGTGCCGCCTATCTGATTTGCGGAAATCGGGCTGATGCAGAAGATGCGGTTCAGGAGACTTTCTTAAAATGCTATCAGTCTCTCCATCAGCTGCATGACCCCGCCTGCGCCAAGGCTTGGCTGTTTCGAATCCTAACACGCACTGCATGGCGCATTTGCGCCAAACACAAAAAGGAAATGCCCGTTGAAACGCTTTACGACACACAGGAGCCAACAGAGGAAGATGCGTGTGCACCGCTCTTGCGTACCGACCGTGCACAAACCATGCAAAAAGCACTCGCGGCACTGGATACCAAGCATCGCACAACTGTCATTCTTTATTATTACAACGGAATGTCAGTCAAAGAAATTGCACGCACAACAGGCTGTTTGGAAGGCACTGTAAAATCCAGACTTTACCATGCCAGACAGCAGCTAAAATCACATTTGGAGGTTGATTTTGATGAAATTTGATCGTTACATGCACGAAAGTATGCAGGAAATGACACAGGATATTTCGCCTGATCCGATGCTCCGCGCCCGCGTTATGAACGCAGTCCAAACCGATCGTACTAAAACACGGCCACGTCGCATGCGCTTTGTCCTCGCCGCTGCTGCTATGGTCTGCGTCTTGGTGACCGGTGCATTTGCAGCAGGTCCTATCGTCGGTCTTTACAGCAGTTCTTGGGCCGATGGCAACACACAGTCTCTATCTGATGAAGCAAAACTGGAAAAACAGGCTGGATTTTCCATCCGCTTGCCTGAAACTCTAGGCAGCGCGGCGTTCCAAAACATGGAGGTAGTACCTGTTAATGCAGTCGATGCGGACGGGAATATTGCGTACTCCTACAACGAATTTTATGCTTCTTATCAAGACGGTACAACACATCCGTTCCTCAGTGTTTATGAGAGCAAAAACATTTCTTCCGATGCACCACTCAGTGACAAAACCTTGGTAGATACCCGTGAAATTGACGGCATTTCTGTAACCTATCGCCAGATTCCAACCATTTTCCTGCCACCCGATGGAAGCATCAAGCCAACTGATGCAGAAGTGCTGGCAGAAAAGAATGGAGAATGTTTTATCTCCTATGGCACAGAAACCCGTGTTGATGGCTTGTATCATACCATTTCGTGGGAGCAGGACGGCCTGTATTACACCGTTGGTTCCAGCGACGGTGATTGGGATACTGAGGAATTCTTTGCCGCTGCGCAATCTGTTATCCGTACAAAGTCCTAAATAGAATGAAAACGGTGCGAAATTCGCACCGTTTTCATTTATTTTATCCTAAAATCACACAGGCAGCTCGGGTACAATCGTCCAGTGAAACGCCCAATCATTTGCGCTTTTATGCTCCGCATAGGAATCACGGATTGGATCGTCCTCAGTAGCGCTGACTGCATACGAAATCAAGCCGTCCTTTGCCGGATACATACCTGAACCTGCAAATCGCTCCGTCATCGTCACTCCATTTGTATTGGTGATCTTCCAGACCTCATCATTCTTCTCAATAAGCCCCAAGGAGAATGGCACACTTGCATCTTCACCCAAATTTGTCCAAACAACAATCACTTTTCCATCGCGCGCTTCAATCTCTGTCAGAACTTCTTGCCCCTCCTTGGTTGCGGCTGCAATGGCATCTTCCTTCGTTTTATAATCTTTCTCCTTTGGATCGCTCTGTCCCCCGCATCCAGAAAGTGTCATTGCTGCGAGCAGCATCCCTGCCGCAAGCAGTCTCCATAATCTTCTGTGCTTCATAAAGTAGGACTCCTTTTCATAAATTATTTACATTTTATATCAAAAAAGGTGCTGCGTTTGCGCAGCACCTTTTGTTCTCATTGCAATTACTTTGTACCGAAAATACGATCACCAGCATCGCCAAGACCCGGAACAATATATCCATGTTCATTGAGCTCAGGGTCAATTGCTGCGGTAAAGATTTCAACATCAGGATGTGTTTTTTGCAGTGCATCGACACCATTCGGTGTGGACAGCAGACATACGAATTTAATATGCTTGACACCACGATTTTTCAGAGCATCTACGGCTGCAACAGCTGAGCCGCCTGTTGCCAGCATCGGATCAATCAGAATGACATCACGTTCTGCGATATCACTTGGCAGCTTTGCATAGTACTCGACCGGCTTCATAGACTCCGGATCACGATACATACCCAGATGACCAACCTTTGCCGCCGGAATCAACTCCAGCATACCATCCAGCATGCCAAGTCCCGCGCGCAAGATGGGAACAATTGCCATTTTTTTGCCAGAAATGACACTGGTTTTTGCATGTGCCAGCGGTGTTTCAATAGTAATTTCCTTGAGCGGCAAATCACGGGTTGCCTCATAACACATGAGCATTGCGATTTCACGAGTTGCCTCACGAAATTCCTTAACACCTGTTTGACGGTCACGCATGAGGCTCAGCTTATGCAGAATCAGCGGGTGATCCATTACATGAACATTCGACATACTTCTTTATTCTCCTTTGTTTTGCAATTACTTGCTATGCTTTGCTTCAATTGCATGAATTTTCTCAATTCGTCCCAGATGGCGACCACCTTCCAGCTCACCTTCCAGCCAAACCTCGACCATTTCCGCTGCTTCTCCCGGTCCAGTGATTCGTTCTCCAAGACAGAGGATATTGGCATCATTGTGCAGACGGCAATACTTTGCCGCAAAGTGAGACTGACAAGCCGCCGCACGAATTCCGGGCACCTTATTTGCTGCAATCGAAATGCCGATACCAGAACCACAAATCAGAATCCCACGTTCATGCTTCCCTGCTACAATCGCATTTGCAACTGCTTCAGCAGCATCTGGATAATCGTAACGTTCTGCGGAATAGCAGCCGTAGTCTGTAAACTCGTATTTATCCTTCAGCATTTCCATCAATTTGACCTTCAGCGCATACCCTGCATGGTCATTTCCAATTGCAATTGTCATTTTGTACTTCCTCCAGCAAGTCGTTTCTCCCGCATTTGCACCGCCTGTGGCTTACGCAGGTAAACAGCATCCAATTGCTGTGCCGTAACAGTCTTACCAGACACAAACTGCGGAAGTGCTGCCATCGCAACCCCATACGCTCCCGGATATACCAGATGAGACGGGGCAGCTGCAATCTGCGGGCAGATTTCAATAAGTTTAGTATAACATATTTTTGCGCCGTCTCCAACCAAAATTTCCGAATTTTGTCCAATTTCCTCTCCAAGTGATGAGATTGTTATGGCGCGATCAGGTATCAGGCGCAAAGGCGGATTCATTCCGTCCAGCGCAAAGCGTGCATGATACACCTGCCCTGCCCGTGCGTCCATCACACAGGAAACTGTACCCTTCATACCAATCAAATTCCACGCCATTGCCTCAAGTGTGGAGACGCCGACACAAGGCTTGTCCGTACCAAAGCACAGACCCTTTACCGTTGCCACTCCAATTCGAATTCCGGTAAAAGAACCCGGTCCTGCGGCAACGGCAAAGCCGTCTAAATCACACGGTTTCAACCCGACATTGTGCAGCACCTGCTCTGCCATTGGCAGCAAGGTACGGCTATGTGTCATTCCGCAGTTTTGGAAAGCAGAGGCAATTACATCTGTTCCCTCCGTCAGACAAACGCCTGCGGAGACCGCAGACGACTCAAAACTCAAAATTTTCATATTCTTTCCTCGATTTCCAATTGCCGCATCTCTGGCTCTGTTCCATAAGTCAGCTTCACCGATTTGTGTGTATCCGGCACAAGTGCACCTGCATTTTCGCTCCATTCAATGAGCAAAATATGCTTGCCGTCCAGATACTCCTCGAATCCAATCTCAAACAGCGCCTCTTCGTCCAGAATACGGTACAAATCAAAGTGCACCACGGTTGCCACAGGCAACGCATATTCATTGGCAATGGCAAATGTCGGACTGGTAACACGTCCATCATATCCCAGTCCACGCAAAACTCCACGTGCAAACGCCGTCTTTCCAGCGCCCAAATCACCGTCCAATGTGACAACATCGCCCGGCAGCAGCGATGCTGCAAAATCTGCACCTGCTTGCTCCGTTTCCTCTGGGGAATGAGTTATCTTTAGCATATAGCACCTCATTCTTTTTTGTCTCGTTTTATCATACCACGCAGCAAGGCGATTGACAAGAAAAACGCAGATCCTTCCATCTTTTTCCGCACTTTATACTGCATAGAAAAAAGAACTGCCAGAAGGCAGTTCTTTTTCTTATAAATAGAACGGTGTCGTCTCATCGGTTAAGTTCAGACTTGGCAGATTATATTTCATGCCCTGCGCCATCAAATAAATCATCTGCTGCATCTTATCCTGTAACAGCGCATCCATTGTAACAGGTGGCAGCATACCGTCCATTCCATCTGTGGACATAAAATTATGTGCAGCAGGAATAGTAATATCCTCTCCAACCAAAGCAGTTACCTTACGGATATAATTTTGTGTCTCCTTGAAAGGCGGCACACCACCGTATTTTGCCACATTGCCGCTGCCTGCATTATATGCAGCCAGTGTCAAGGTGAGATCTCCGTCATATCTGCGGGATAGGTCTGCAAGCTGCTGTGCACCTGCCATGATGTTCTGCTCTGCATCAAATGGATCTGTTACACCGTATTCCTCCACATTGCATGGCATGAGCTGCATAACGCCCATCGCACCCGCATGTGATACACAATTGGGATCGAAATCCGACTCTGTTTTCGCAACCGCTTTTAACAGATTGACCGGAACACCAGTTGCCATGGACGCACGCTCAAACATTTCGTCCATGCTCTGACTCCCGGAGGAAAGCGTATCTGCACGTTCCATGCGCTGTGCCAACACATTAGCAAATTGATCGATGCTGCTCATTTGTGAAAGCTGGACAGGAGACATGCCTCTCATACTCCAATCCATCATTAGCGTATTCTGTACCTTCAAGTGCTCTCTCCTCTCTTTTTGTTAATATAAAAGCTTATATGATTTTATTTTATCACAGGTCTGACGATTTCTCCAGTCTAAACTTTCCAACCAGCGTTTTCATAATTTCTGCCTGTCCAGCCAGTTCCTCTGCCGCCTCTGCGCTCTGCTCACTTGCAGAGGAGTTGGATTGCACAACAGCAGAAATTTGCACAATATTGGTGTTGATATCCTGAATAGACTGTGCCTGTCTCTGTGCCTCCTCTGAAATATGATTGATGTATTCTGCAACCTCTCCGGATCCGCTCATAACTTCTTGGAGAACCTGTGCAGTTTGTTGTGCCAGCTTTGCGCCTCTGTGAGTTGCCTCTACGGAGCGGTTAATCAACTGTGCGGAACTCTTAGCAGACTCTGCACTTTTTGCGGCAAGATTGCGCACTTCATCAGCTACTACGGCAAAGCCCTTGCCCGCAGCACCTGCACGCGCTGCTTCCACCGCTGCATTCAGGGACAAAATATTAGTTTGAAATGCAATATCATCAATCACTTTAAGAATCTTGAAAATTTCTTCTGCATTCCGTTCAATTTCCTGCACAGATTCCACAAGCTTATTCATGTGTTCGATACCATCTGTAAGCATTCCCTGTGCTATATGAGCGCTATTATTAGCATCCTGCGCATCTTTTGCAGTCGTACCGATCTGCTCTGTTAAGTCGGAAACCTGTGCGGTCAATAGGCGAATGGTCTCTGCCTGCTGTGTGGAACCGCTTGCCAACTCACCACTGGCAGCAGCAACCTGATCTGCACCAGCAGCTACCTGCTGTGCAGCATGCACAATGCTGCCAATGGTTATCTTAAACTGCTGGTGAATAATTTCGATCTGTGTTTTCAGCTGCTCAAAATCACCCGGATAATTTGCCGTTTGGTTTAAGAAAGCCAAATCGCCCTGTGCCATCTGTGTCAGGACACAACTCACGTCGTCGATCATATGTGCAAGGTCATTGACCATGCTCTCAATCGAATCAGACAGCATGCGCACCTCATCCTGTCCCCTTACAACTGGTGTTGCGCTGTGCAAATCCCCCTCCGATAACCGGTGCAAACGATCTGCACATTCTGCAATTGGTCTGCTCATCGAACGACCAATCCAAACAGCAATTACTGTCCCAGCAATGACCATAAGGAGGATCACAGCCATCTGTATCCAACCACCAAGCTTCGCCGGTCGCAAGAATTCTGCTGCATCAATTGTGACGGCAACACTCCACCCATCTGTTCCCAGAATTGGCGCATAAGACTGCATATATTGATTGCCATCTTCAAACTTATATTGACCAAATCCGGTTTCTCCCCGAATCATTGCCTGCTCGATTTTTGCCAAATCCTGCAAGTCCTTGTCCTTTGGAGAAGCTTTTGCTTTTGCTATTATATTTTCCTTTGCGATTACCAGCGACTTATCAGGATTCGCAATCACTGTTCCGTCTCGAGACAAAATATAGGAGTCCGCTTGCTCCGATTCTCCTACATCAATATCCTTCACAATAGATTGCAAAATATCAGTATCACAACGAAAATATACAACACCGGAAATTACACCATTCTTTTGAATCGGAGCTGAAATGACAATATAGGCATCCTGCTTATCCGGAATTACATACGGGTCAGTAACGTAAGTCTCCCCCTGAATTGCTTTCTGGAAATAAGTCTCTTGTGACAAATTCACTTCATTGATTGGGTCAATACCATGGATATCTGCATATCCGCCGGAGCGCATATAATAAGCTTTTACACGTTCATCTAAAAAGGCTTTTTTGGTTTCTATCGAGTTCTGTGGATTTGTCAGAGTATCATCGCGTCCAATTTCTTGAATGACACCTGTATAAGTTGCTATCGTGTTCTGTGCTGCAACCGCTGCCACCTCAGCAGTTTCTATCGCAGTCCGGCTGATTGCTTTCACCGTCGAAATCTTGGTAATATCTATTCCCAATTTTCCAATCGCAACCGCTGCAATAATCACAGTCAAGGTCAAAATCGCAACCAATTTATGTTGTATCTTTTTAATTGTAATCTTCAAAATACCTCTCCTTTATACCCCATACATATCTTAAAAATAGCTTGCATACCTGTTTTTATAAAAAGAAGGGCACCTTATGGCGCCCTCCTCCTATTTTTGACATGTTTTGAACCTTTTACGGACGCTGCGGTTGCTGCGGAGGCGTATAGGGATCCGGCTTGACACTGTTTCCAAGTGTTGCCACAAACCCCGGCAGTGTCAAATTGCCATCTTTATCCGGATATCTATTTGGCTCCAATGTCAATGTGAAAATACCAGCTACCTCACCATTTTCATCTGCAATCTGCTGTGGGAAAATCATGGAATCACCAATTCGCCATTTTGTAAACTGATAGGTAACCATATTATAGGCAGGTCCTGCTGGTGGGTTCATGCTCTTTAGCATTCCTGTACCTTCTCCATTGATCTGCATATGGATATTATTACCTGTTGTATTGGGCGAAAATTCCACTGAACCCATCGGATATACATTTTTGAAATCATCGGGCTTCTTATAATACAGCGGCTCAGAAAACAGAATCGTAATATTTGCTGAGTATCCATTTGCGCTATTTCCTTGCGCCTGTGCACCGGAAACACTCACAATAACCGGAGCCGTAGAATCTCGAGGCAGAATATCATCCAAGCGATACAGCCTATACTTACCGCCCAGTACATTCTGTACCAGCGCTACCATAACATAGGACTGTCCTTCCTCCAAATCCTTGAGTTCAATTGAGCTGCTGATGTCACCAGTTGTAGTATCCGTGGGCGGGCGGGTGATTTTTAATGTGCCCTCTGCCTTGATTACATCACTGGTGCCATTCATACCCTTGATATCGTTACCAATACCAGCCAAACCGTCCCGATCGGAGGTACTCTTAATTTCAAACTCGTCTGACTGTTGAGAAGGCTTTAGCTCATTACTATTTTTGATGTTATCCGGCAGCTTATTGGCAGGATAGAGCTTCCACCAAACATTTGCATTTTTGTTGACCGTGACTGTAATCTTGTTCGTTCCACTTGATGCAATGTCATTATTCAGGGTGATATCTGGTGTTGCAACCTCAACCGTGCTCAAGCGATACCAATACACCTTTGATGGGGTCTGCGGTGTGCCCTTGAGAACAAAGAATACATCATATTCTGTCTTAGGCTGCAATCCGGTTATCTCAAAGCTTGACAGGGTATACGGTTCAATTCCTGATCCATCCTGTCCGGCAAATGAGCCTTGTACCGCACCCTTCACACTCTGCGCGTAGCCCGGGCGCATAATATCCTGCGGCGTTGGGTTGGTAATCTCTGCCGGCTGCGGATCAGCACCGCTTCCGGGAGCTTTTCCTGTTGGAGTCGGCTGAATTACAATACTATCCTTTGGTGCCACTACATAATAAAGCGTCGCTTTTCTGTCTACCTGCACCTGTGGAATCACAATCGAATCGCCCTTATCAAACGTTGGGCTGCCCTGAATAAACTGTGGAATCATAGTATCCGTGAGTACGGTATACATGTGCAGGCTCGGTGGCGTACCAACTAGAATTACCTTACTGCCGCCAACCAATGTCTCCCAGTTTTTCGCCGGATTCTTTGACAAGCTATCCAAATCGACAAAATTACCTGCCACTGGCACAGAATAAATATTTACAATCTCATTGCCCTCAGATGCTGGTCGTCCATTAAGCTTTGTAATCTGGATTCCATAGCTGATGCGTTCCACGTCTTTCAGTTTTGGGAATTTTTTGGCTTGATCATCCGGATCGTTAATCAGTGAATAAACAGAGATTGCACCATTCTTTGTAATGGCTCCAACGACATCTTCACCTTCATAATTCTTGGTTGGATTCCAGTTATCCTGTCCATTCTTTTTCTCGAAAAGCTTAAACTCGATATCCGACTCCGACCAGAGAATCAAATCAAAATAGATATTGTCCGATACCTTTGTCGACTGCGGGCGCAGCTCAAATGCGACATTGAGATCTGCCGGACGGTCTTTGATTTCATTCTGTACGATGCGTGAGAATACGGTTGTAAATTCCAAAACACGATATTCGTCCTCAATCCGATTGTTGGAGGTGTCATAAATGCCGCGTTCCAACTCGACACGGTATTTATTTCCGCTGACGAGATTCAGTGCACGTGCTGCCTCATCTTCTCCGCCCTTAAACGTCAGGATCGTCTTGCCTTCCTCCAGCTTACAAATTACATTTTGTGCATTGAAATTTGTTGGAACCGGATCGTCCAGCTGGCTCTCTGCATCAATGAACTTAAAGTTTCTTCTAACGGCATCCAACAATTCTTCGCCTTCCATTTCATGCAAAGATTTGCGTTTTCCGTCTTCATCTACCTCAACACGGATTTCTTCACTAAATACAATGCTGATATCCGATTCCACGAGCGGCTGTCCATTGACCTCGGGATCAAATTTCAGTTCTGCTGTTGGCGGAATAACATCAAGTGTCTTGATTTGCAGAGTTTTAACCTCCTCAATCAAGTTGCCCGCTTTATCCTGAAGTACGAAGTATACATCGTATCCCGTCTGGATTTCCAGACCGCCAATCGTCAGACGTCCCTCTCGGTCCTTGACTGCATTTGTTCTGCCCTTGAACTTTGCATTGCTGCCATTCATGACCTGACTCTTGGCTTCATCAGAATCGAGCGGTACTTCGCCGCCCTCCCAATCATCTGGCGGGACGGGATACGTCTCACCACGCTTCACAGCAACCCAATAGACTGTTGCATCTTCACTCACGTTATATGCAACATCTACCGACCTTTCCTTTGCATTATCCGCCTTCGGATAACCATCATTAAACTCCGGCGGCGTATGATCTCCTGTTTTGAAGCTCAATTTTCGAACAGGAGAATGATTGATACCATCGCTTGCCAGCAGATACAGGTCGTACTCCGTCTGCTCCTTGAGTCCCATGATTGGGAAGATGATGGGTTCATTTTTCTTGACCTCGAGTTTGCCATTCGCGCCCTTCACCTGCCCTGTCATGGTCTGTGTGCGCAGTTCATCTGCGGTTGGCGCAGGAAGTCCCTTATTATACAGCGCATAATACAGCGTACTGTTCTTTGTAATCACTGCCTCAATCGCTGTATAAAAATCCTTGCTGTGATCATCATCTACATAACCATCTTTATCTACGCGCGGATACCCGGGCGCAAAGTTCGGAATGGTATTGTCTGGTGTACGGAAAGAACGGCTCTTGCGCGCACTGATATTTCCACGAGCGTCCTTCAGCACAGCAGAGAATGTATATTCTGTATCTGTTTTGAGTCCGCTGATTGCTGTTGTGATATCATCTTCCACAGTCCGTATCGATGACTGTCCTGTGCTGAGCGCCTTTCCACCATATGCCGGGGGCTTAATCAAATCTTCAGTAGAAATTTCTTTATCTGCCTTATAAGTAATGCCCCAATACATCGTACCTGTTTTATTGGTACTTACCAGAGAATTTGCTGTATTGGGCGCAACATCCCTGATTTTTGGATAGCCTGCAAGAATCCGTGGATAGCTAGAAGCAAGTACTGCATCATTGCTGTCCATTTGGGTTCCGCCAATCGTTGCAGTAATGCCGGGACGAATTTCAATCTTATCCGGCAGCATGGTCATTGTCGTACCCGCCGTATTGATCTTTACATATCCAACATCTCCGGCTCCTGTAACTGTCGTGCCCGTATCCAGATACATTTCATTGATAAAAGCATCTATGTCAATGTTTACCATCGCACCAAATGCTTTTTCATCTACGGACAGCTTTTTGATACTGCCGCGGCCAAGTGCAACCATACCCTTTGGTGTCTTTAGAATGACATCTTTAAAATTACCTGTAAAGTCAACGCGTGTACCTTCCTCGCCATCAATCTCAACCACTTGGAAACCGTTTCCGTTATAACAGGAATCCTCCAGATATGCACTGGTGCGTACAAACACCTTCCCAACCTTCGTGTCACCCTCTGCACGAACACTGATTGCAACATTATTCGGGCTGTCAATAATCATCTCTGCGACCGAAGTATTGTGCAAAGTAATACTATTGCCATCTCGATTGCTGACGCCAGCGCCTGCTGCAATGATTTGTCCTGTCACACGCACATTGTCAAGCTTTACAAAGCCCAGATCCACACCTGCTGTAATATACAGGTCACCATTGATAACTGTATCATACAGTTCAACATCTGGTGCCGAAATCATTACATTTCCGCGCACCATGCCAAGGCTGCGGCGACCGGATTGATTGACTGGCGTACCAATGGTACGTTCGAGCATACTGGCAACTTCACCACGGGTAATCGGTGCCTGTGGACGGAAAGTTCCGTCCTCCTGCCCTTTCAAAATGCCCTTCTTCGCCGCTGCTGTAACAATGCCACGGCTCCACGAGCTCAAGGCACGGCCGTCCTTAAAAATCATATTTTCACTTTCATCTGGTGTCAGCATCAGATTGCGTCCCACCAGAACAGCCGCTTCCTCGCGGGTCAGGGAATCATTCGGACTGGCAGTCGACTTGCTTGACCCCTTAAAATATCCCTGATTGTATGCAATATTGATTTCGTTTGCATACCACTCGCCGCCGGCAACGTCCTTAAACGGCTGTTTTCCAAGCTTCTTGTATCCAAATGCACGGTTCACCATGGATACAAATTCGGCACGTGTAATATTGCGGTCAGGCTCCATGCTTCCGTTTTGGTCACCGCGCATGACACCCCAATCCCGCAGCTTTGTCAGTGAAGTATCTGCCCAGTGTGCGGACGCTGTTGTTTGTGCGGGGATTGGAACCGCAAGACAGGTAAACAGCATCACCGCTGCCATAAGACCCGCTAACCAGCGTGATTTATGTTTTGTCATATCTCTTTATCTCCCTTCGTAGGTCTCTGACAGCACACGGCATCTGCCGCGCCGCCATTGTTCACTAAAAATCGCCTGACGAATCATCGCTTCCTCCTCGTCAGATAAATCCAGAAAACACGCAGCATATCTCCAGCGCTGACCTGTTGCAACCTCTCCATGCAGGATCCTCATGCGAACCACCATCATTGTAGAAGTCACTGGCAGTATAACCTCACATTCCTCCCCTTTCTCCAACTCAGCAGGAGTAAAAAATGCAATCCCGCCTGCACTCAGGTCAAAGGATACGATTGGAGCAGGAAAAACACTTCTGCCGCGCATATAGAGCAGTTTACTGCGAAATTCCATTCGCACACGCAAATGATGCCCTGTATCCGGCTCCATTCGCGTTACATTCTCCAGATAAAGCCGGCCGGCGCGTCTGGATGCCACTTCCCCACGATATACAACCCTTGGGTCCTCAGCCCAACTAAATAAAACGATGTGCATCTGCATCGCTTCTTTTATATTTTCTCCTACCGGTCGGAGTACCGCAATACATTCTCCTCGTTTGCTCTCCAATACAGCCTGATCTACAAGGGTATAGGCAGGATCGAACAGCATCCATAGATTTTTTTCGTCTTCCTTATGTTTCCTCATGTTTCACTACCTCCGGTTTTCGTTCCTCCGGTTTCTGTTCATCTATTTTTCGCTTTCCGTCCGGCTGTGAAGGATCAAAATTGAGAAAGTATACATAAATCTCGACAATTGCTGTATATAACTCCTCAGGAATCTCAACTCCCAGTTCCAACTGTGAGAGCATTGTGGCAAGAGAGTTGTCCTCATACACGGGTACCCCGCTCTCTGAAGCAATATCTACGATACGTTCTGCTGTATACCCCATTCCTGTTGCAACCACAATCGGTGCTGCCTGACCATTTTCATATTTCAGCGCAACCGCGCGTTGACTAGATGCTGACATTAACGCTATTCTTCCTTTCATACAGACGCGGAAATACTTCAGACAAGCTGACAGGCTGCCGCATGGTATCCACAATCACATTTTTCGGCTCCAGACCACACTTATTCAAAATTTTGCTGACATTTGACTGAATCACCTTTTTGGCTCCGGACAGCTTTTCCGGATATGCAATCCGCAAATCGACATTCTTGCTGCCATGCAGTTCAATAACCGTATCAAATAGACCCAAA
Source organism: Butyricicoccus pullicaecorum (assembly GCA_018365995.1). Taxonomy (GTDB): domain Bacteria; phylum Bacillota; class Clostridia; order Oscillospirales; family Butyricicoccaceae; genus Butyricicoccus; species Butyricicoccus pullicaecorum_B. Next base: position 237,407 of record JAGZIY010000002.1, read on the forward strand.
TCCTGAATATCAAATTTGATCAAAAGACGAATGGTGCGTTCCTTTTTCTCTCCATCGCGCTGACTGTTATCTGCATCGGGATCGATCCACAGCTCTGAGAACATCATGCGCCCATTCCATTCCAGAGGGATCATCAAATGGGTAAGCGGCATATAAACACTCTGATTGAGCAGCAGTGCATGCATAATGGACTCAAATGCCTGACGCGCCTCCAGTCCGCCCTCGCCGCGCAAAGCTCGCTGCGCCATATCCAATAAAGTTTGATTTAAAACATCATTTTTTGATGCCTGCTCAAACTCGGTGTTGCGCAGCAGAAGAAGTAGGCTGTTATCATCCAGACCACCCAATCGGTCTCTGATGGCTGTATAGCCTCCCAGCTGTCTAAACGCCTGTAAGGTAGACTCCACAGAGCCGTTTTCATAACGCGCAATTTGCAGTGTCAGCATGGACAGCAGGGTGCGGGAAAGCCCCATGTCATGTGTGCGGGAAACATAATTTCCCATGTATGGCATGATACCATTTTGCAGGATAGACATTGCGCCCGCTCGGTCACCGCGCTGCAAAGCACCTTGCAGCTGCTGCATGAGGTCATTCAGCCCACCGCGCGCAGACTTTGGCATTGCCTCTGACATTCGTTCCAAAATGCTCATCATGCTTTTGGAAATGTGCTCCGTCGATGCCATATCGTTATACTTTTTCAGGAACTGTAAGATATCGCCTTTCATGCCCGGCATATCCGATCCGTTAAAAATCTCGCGTAAAATGTCAAAAAACGCACCCTTAAAGCGTACAGATGACATGCTTTGCTGTTTCAGGAACGTCAAAAGCTGTGACTGATCCATCGAGAGCATTTTGAGGAACTGCGCAAGTTCCTTTGCCATATCCTCCGACAAGCCAGAGGAAACCAACGTCTGCATCCGCCCCAGCAGCAGCGCTGACATGATTTCTGTCAGTGTTGGCGTCTGCCGCAGCTGTTGGATAAAACTCTCAAAATTGGAATCGAAGCGATGCAAATATCCATTGTTATCTGCACCCTGATGCTCGGTCTTTCCATCTGGTCTGCTGACCCGATTTGGCGTAGTCACATTTTGAATCTGGGTATCATTTGGTGTAATCGGATTTTGCCGGGGACTTGTATTTTCATAGCCGGTCATCGGCGTTGTAACTTTCATAATATCTGCCATAGATCGCTCCGTTTCTCCGCACCAATCCATCACGCCTTCAGGTCAAATAGCAAACACCACGCAAATCCTATATTTTTCTTTAAGAATACCCTTAATTCTCCATAGGTTTTGGACGATATTAAAAAGAGACTATACGAAAAGGCGGTGTTCCTTAATGGATAATGGCAACGATAATATATTGGAAATGTACCTGTACGAGACAAACACCCTGCTCGAGCAGCTCGATGGGATTCTTCTGAACTCGGAACAGGCAAATACCTTCACACAAGATGATGTGAACGAAATCTTCCGCATCATGCATACACTCAAGGGTTCATCCGCTATGATGGAGTTTCAAGCTCTGACAACGATTGCACATCGCATCGAGGATCTATTTTTTGTTATCCGCGAGCATTCTATGGATGCAATCCCAGAGGATCTTCATCATGAACTATTCAATTTGATGTTCCTGTCCACCGACTTCTTCCGTTCAGAGGTCAAGAAGATCGAGAACAACGAACCCCTTTCTGAAGATATCGACACATTCCTCTCAGATATTAATAGCTTCATGCAGAAAATTAACGGAAGCGACGAATCCGCTGCTCCCGCTGTACAGCAGGCTCCAGCAGCCAGCGCACCGGCTGTGCCTTCCAGCGCAAAAAACACACTTCATGTTTTCTTTGATGAGGGCTGCGGCATGGAAAACCTGCGTGCATACATGCTGGTTACTGCACTGACCGAAGCAGGGATCGAAGCCACTTACGAGCCTTCTGATGTCGACAGCAATCCAGATTCCGCTACAACCATTGTAGACAAGGGTTTTCTGCTGCATTTTTCCAACGAAGAAGCCCTGCAGTCTGCAATTCAAGTGGTAAAGGGCTCGAGCAATATCCAAACTTATGAAATCTTGGAAAACACCACAGCTCCGGAACCAGAAAAACCAGCAGCTGCGCCGCAGCCAGCTGAACCGGATACTGTGAAAAACGATGCGCCTGCGGCAGCAGAGACACACGCAGCTGCCCCCAGCAAGCCCTCCGTTCCTGCTCCCTCCGGCAGCAGTTCCAATCGTCCCGCTTCCAGCAAGCAGAGCCTCATCAGCGTAAATCTTTCCAAGCTGGACAGCCTTATGGCAATCGTTGGTGAAATCGTAATCACAGAATCCATGGTGACCTCATCGCCGGATATCCGCGGACTGAAACTGGACAATTTTACAAAATCTGCACGACAGCTGCGCAAGCTGACAGATGAACTTCAGGACATCAGTATGTCTATCCGCATGGTTCCGGTCTCCGGTACTTTCCAAAAAATGAAGCGTATTGTGCGGGATATGTCCCAGAAGCTTGGCAAAAAGACACGTCTTGTCATCGAAGGCGAGGACACTGAAGTCGATAAGTCCATCGTAGACAGCATCGGCGACCCCATTATGCACATTGTCCGCAACTCCATGGATCATGGCATCGAAGAGAATGTCGAGGACCGCATTGCAGCAGGCAAAGACCCACAAGGTACCATCACCCTTTCTGCCGCACATACAGGCAGCGAGGTCATCATCACGGTTCGAGATGATGGTCAGGGTGTCAATCCAGAGGGTGTTCTGGCAAAAGCACGCAAAAACGGTCTGCTGACCAAGCCGGAAAACGAATATACCCACAAGGAAATCCTTGCATTCCTAATGGCTCCCGGATTCTCAACTAATAAGGAAGTCACTGAGTATTCTGGCCGTGGTGTGGGCATGGACGTTGTAAAGGCAAATGTAGAGAGCGTTGGCGGTACGGTTTCGATTTCTAGTGAGATTGGCAAAGGCATGTGCGTAACACTAAAAATCCCGCTCACGCTCGCAATTGTAGATGGCATGGAGCTGTCTGTCGGCAATTCCATCTTTACCATCCCGATTCACAACATTCGTCAGTCCTTCAAGGTTTCTGAAAGCGAAGTCATTCACGACGCAAATCACGGCGAAATGATCAACCGCATGGGAAGCTTCTATCCCATTGTCAGAATTCATGACCTCTATCAGATCGATACCAAGATTACAAACATTGAGGATGGTATACTGGTATGGGTAGACTCCGGCGAGCTCTCCTACTGTCTGTTCGTAGATGAGCTGCTGGGCGAGCAGCAGGTCGTTGTCAAACCTCTGCCATCTTACCTGAACAACTTTAATATCAAAAATTCAGGTATCACCGGCTGTACCATCATGGGTGACGGCAATATCAGTATTATCCTTGATGTCGGCAACCTCTACACAGCTGCGCAAAACGGCAATATGCTGCAATAAACCCAAAGAAGAAAGGAGAGGCACACTATGCCTACTGAATCCATAGATACGATCGATGCGTTGAAGAAGGAGCACGTCTATAATGATGCCATGGCAAAATACCTGACCTTCTATACCGATAATTTACTATTCGGTGTCAACGCCTCCTACGTTGTTGAAATTATTATCAATCATGCACTCACTTCCCTGCCCATGACCCCAGATTATGTAAAGGGTATTATCAATCTGCGCGGTCAAATTATCCCAATCATTGATATTCGTCTGCGCATCGGGCGTCCTGAGGCGGAAACTGACAGCACAGTATGTATTATCGTGCTGGATATCGAAGGCACACAAATTGGCATCCTAGTCGATCGCGTTGCACAAATGGTCGATATCGATGAATCTCAGCTTTCTGTCAGCCTAGTAAGCGATCAACAGCTTGTAAGTGGTATGATTTCTCTTGAAGATGGCGGAAATACCATGCTTGTACTGGATTGTGCACGCATGATCAGTGAAGTCTGAGCTCCCGGAGGAAAAATACATGCTTGACCTCTCTGACCATGATTTCCACCGCCTTACCAGCTTCATCAAAACAAAATTTGGTATTGACCTGACGCGCAAGCGTCAGCTCATTACCAGCCGTATGTCCACCACGCTCCTCTCGCAGGGATATCGGGATTTCAGCAGCTATGTCGATCACATCCTGACTGCGGCAACGCAGGAGGATATCGAAACACTGCTCAATAAGCTGACCACCAATTATACCTATTTCATGCGTGAGCAGACGCACTATGACTTTTTCCGAAACACCATTCTGCCTGAAATGATCCACCGGCATGCACGCGATCATGTGCTGTCTATCTGGTCGGCAGGCTGCTCCTCCGGCGAGGAGCCTTACAACATCTCGATGATCCTGATGGACTATTTAGGCGCATCTGCGGCGCATTGGGATACACGTGTACTTGCAACGGATATCTCACAGCGTGTTCTCTCGGCTGCACAAAAGGGCACCTATGACCTTCCCGCCGATTTCCCATCGAGCTGGAAACAAAAATATTTTGTAAAAGAGACGAACAGTTCTTTATATACAGTTGCTCCGGTGATTCGTAAAAATGTGATTTTCCGCACATTTAATCTAATGGATCCGATTCAATTTCGACTCAAATTCGATGTCATCTTCTGCCGTAATGTTATGATTTATTTTGATCAGCCGACAAAGGACGCGCTTGTACAGCGTTTTTATAACGCCACTTCACCGGGCGGTTACCTGCTGATTGGACATTCAGAAACTGTAAATAAGGATACAAGTCCCTATCAATACCTACAGCCCGCAACCTACCGCAAGGCATGAGGCCTCCCATTGCCCGACGCTTTTCGCACGGGCAATTTTTGTTATCGGTCGAGTGAACGAATCGATTCTATGGAAAGGACCTGTATATTATGCAAACCGCTAATAAAATTCGCGTACTTATTGTTGATGACTCCATCATTGCCCGACGGGTTCTCGACGATGGATTATCCCGCGACCCAAGATTAGAGGTCGTTGGTCATGCGATCAACGCTTCCGATGCACGCCGTAAAATCACTCTGTTAAAGCCAGATGTTTTAACACTGGATGTAGAGATGCCCGGTCAAAGTGGACTTGAGTTTTTGAAAGAATATATTCCGCAGAACCCCATTCCCGTCGTCCTGTGCTCCTCACTGAATATTCGTGTGTTTGATGCACTCTCTGCCGGTGCAGTGGACTTTGTCCGCAAACCAGATATGTCGCTTCCAAGCAGTGTGGATTTATTCCAGCGAGAACTTGCGCTCAAGGTTCGTGCTGCCTCCCGCGCACACGTCCGCACAGCAGCGACAATTCAGAGAACTCTGCGTGCACATCCCACCTCTATTCTCCCTCCGCTCACCAGCAACGCCTTGAACGATGTCATTATTGCGCTGGGTGCGTCCACAGGCGGCACAGAGGCAACCTTAGAAGTGCTGCGTCATCTGCCAGCCAACACCCCGGGCATCGTCATTGTGCAGCACATGCCGGTCGGTTTTACCGAAATGTATGCTGAACGCCTCAACCGCATTTGTAAAATGGAGGTTCGTGAGGCAAAGAACGGTGACCGCATCGAACGCGGACTCGCCCTGATTGCCCCCGGAGATATGCAAATGAAGGTTGTGCATACCGGAAATGGTTATACGGTATCCTGCCTCAACGAGCCAAAGGTCAGCGGGCACCGCCCTTCTGTCGATGTTCTGTTCCAATCCATGGCACAATCTGTCAAATGCAAACAGGTTGGTATCATTCTGACCGGAATGGGGCGAGATGGGGCAAGAGGTCTGCTGGAAATGCGCCAACACGGTGCTTTTACCATCGGACAGGACGAGGCGACCTCAGTCGTCTACGGAATGCCTATGGAAGCCTACAAATTGGGTGCTGTCTGTCATCAGGAGCCGCTCGAGCACATTTCCGATGTGCTGCTGCGCCACCTCGGTACACTCTAGGAAATACCCTGATATCACAATCCATGCCCTGACACTGCCAGATTTCTATTTTCTATCTGAATCTAAGAATCTGGGCAGCATCAGGGTATATTTTTATTTATCATGATTCCTCCTGAATTCGATCATATTTCTTGAGAAAAATTTCAATTACCCTCTTATATTTCTTGAAAAATGTACGATATTTATAATGTATTCAGCGATCTATTATCTTTGAGAGGAGTGATCCTATGCAGATCCTCAACAACTATATATCGCCCATCTCTCCACGCATGATCCGTTCCGGAGAACGTATCGATTGCGAGCCGCACCGTGAAGATGTCGGAAACTTTGATAAAGTCACCTTGCAGCGCAGCAATCTATCTCCAGAACAGTCTTTCACGCTTGAAATGATTGGTCGTGTTACACAGGAGGTTCGCGCCGCTACGACCACCGGCGATATCCAGTCGCTCCATGACAAGGTCGCTGCAGGACAATATCAAATTGATGTAGATGAAATTGTACGCCGTATTCTGCTCCAATGAGGTGACCCTTACATGACGCATATTGAAGAATTTGGTAAGCTGCTTGATGACTTTTCCAAGGTCTTTGACCAGCTCAACACTTTACAGCAAGAAAAAATTCAGGCTGTACATCAAGATGACTTGCCAGCGCTGGAACACTGTATGCAGCGCGAACAGGCGATATCGCTGCAAATCCGCGGAATGCAACGTCAAAAAGAAAAAGTGGACGAGGCACTTGGACTTCAAAATATCCCTTTCCATCAGCTTTCTGACCATCTTTCCGCAGAAGATCAAAAGCAGCTCGCCCCTGTACTCAAGCGTTTCGAAGCAGCCTATACGCTATACAGCAGTTCGGCAGCAGCCTCTCAGGCGATTTTGGAAACAACCCTGCGTGAAATCGACCATGCACTCGAAGAGGCAAGCGAGACTGCAAAACCGAACCGCCCAACCAAACATGGCAGCTTTACCGATATCAAGGCCTAAGCCATCACACTTTATTATGGAGGAAATAACATGATTTCGACCTTTGGCAGTTTCTCGATGGCCAAGCTCGGCATTCGCTCGAGCCAGCAAGGCCTTCAAATCACGGGAAATAACATCACAAACATCAATACACTCGGTTATACTCGCCAGCGAATCAACCAAATCAGCCTGTATCACGGTACCGCAGACCGCTATTCTGTTTCTACCGATGTACGTATGGGTATTGGCTCTCTGGTAACCAGTGTCAGCCAGATTCGTGACCCATTCCTTGATATCCGTTACCGCAACGAGGCGTCCAATGTTGGTTTCTATGATGAAAAGCTTGGTAACCTCGAAGAATTACAGTCGGTTCTCGACGAGGTTTCCAAAGACGGTATTCACACAAATATTGAGGAAATCCGTACACAGCTTCAAAATCTTGCAAACAATCCAACCTCTGGAGAACATGATACACTTGTTCGAAGCGCATGCCAGAAGCTGGTTTCTCTGCTCAATAAATATTCTGCCGACCTCAAGGCCCAGAAAGAAAATGCACTTGAAGGCTTTGACCAAAATGTAGATCAAGTAAACGACATTTTGTCCCAGATTCGCGATTTGAATGTTGAAATCCGCAAGAGCCAGATCCATGGTGACCCCGCTCTTGAAATGATCGATAACCGGAACCTGTTGATTGACCAACTATCCGAAATGACCAAAATCAAGGTCACTTATTCCAAGGAACAGGTAAGTTCCGGTATCTTTGTCGACAAGCTGACCATTGAAATGGACGCACCAGGTCAAGACCCTGCAAACCGTCCCATTCTGGTAGATGGCAGCTTTGCAAATAAGCTGGAAATTTCTCCGCTTGGTCCAGATGGCAAGCCCGATTCCACCGCTGAAGATTATGAAATCCATCTTGGCGGCTTGACCAACACCAAGGGTGACTCCCCGCTGCTCGCTGAAATCAAGGAGCAGATGGAGAACCTCAATAACCTTACAAATTCCATGCAGGGTGTGAACCAGCAGCTTTCTGATGTGAAGAAACAGATGGATGCTTGGAAACAATCCCTTACCGCAAACGGAAATAATTTTACAGAACAAGATTTCGGTGCTGACCGTGATAAGAAACTCAAAGAACTACAAGATGCAGTGGATGCGGCTCGCCAAGATTTGGCACAAAAACCCGGCGATGCTGCAAGTATCCAAAAATTGAAAGACGCGCAGAAAAAGCTTGATACTTTCCACAATCTGGATAAGCAAAAGCAGTCTCTGGACCGCCAGACAGCAGAACTGGAAAAACAGTTCGACAATCAATTTACCGCCCTCCAGAACAGATTGACTGAGCAGGGACAAAACTTGACAGTGGCAAAACAGAAAAATACTGATGGTACATTTAGTGTTACCGTCACTGGCGGTAATCCTACATTAAACCAAACATTGGTAGATGGAACGAATCCCAATACTAAACCACCCCAATTCGGTGTAGCAGTCAATGGTACAGGTGGTCTAGACATGCAGCTTGGCGGCACCACATTTGGCAATAAAACACAGCAGGACGTAGAAAATGCCGCACATAAAAATGATAAGCTGGCTGAAAAAGACTGGTATGGCGTTCTCAAGGCTGACCTTGAGTACCTCAACGGCAAGGGTGAGTTTGGAAATCCGCCTTCTGAGATTCGTGGTATTGCATACTACCAGCGTTCTCTGGACTCCCTTGCGCAGACGCTTGCCAATACGATGAACGAAATCAACCGTCCATTGGATTTGGATGCCAACGGAAAACCGCAGTTTGGCGCTGACGGTAAACCTCTCCGTAAAGAGGCAAACCTGTTTGAGTCCAACGATCCAAACAATCAGAACATTACTGCGTCTAACATTTCTATTTCCAAGGGCTGGCTTGATGGTACTGTCAAAATCACCACATCTGTTGACCCTGCTGCTGGCAGCGGTGACAACAGCAATGTTCTAAACATGATTCAGGCGCTCAACGAGGATCATGCCTTCGTCGCACTGGATAAGAATGGTAATCCGATTCAGGACAATGGTCAAAACCGCAATTTCTTCACTGGTTCCTTTGAGGGTATGTTCACCAACATGAATGCTATTTTGGGTGCGGATATGGCGTCAACGAGCAAACTGCTCAACAACTATTCGATTGCAGCGACTGAGCGTGCCGTTGCCCGCGACAATGTTTCCACAGTTGACCTCAACGAAGAAGGCATCAACCTTGTACAGTACCAGAAATCATTCGCTGCTGCTTGCCGCGTTATGACCACACTGGATGAAATGCTGGATTCTGTGCTCAGCATCAAGCGTTAATGATACAGGCTAGGAGGTAACCTATTATGTTAAGAATTTCCTCTGCGGGTGTTATCCGCAGTTATCGTTCCAATCTCATGCGCTCACGCGCAAATCTAGAGGCTGCACGCCAGACTGCATCAGACTTCCGAACTTTCCGCAACTTCAGCGACAATCCGGCAGCTGCAACCCGTTCCTTCAAACTGATTCGTTCCTACGGCAAGACTGATAACTACATTCAGAACAGCAAGGCTGTCACCGAACGTCTCGATCAGGTTTGGAGCAGCGCGATGGAAGTCAGCGACCTTGCAGACAAAATCGACAGTGATATCTCAGCTGGCATGAACGGTGACAAGGACCACGATTCCCGTAAGCTGATTGCGGAGACGATTCGCGGCAACATGGAGTCCATGGTACAGTCCTTAAACGCAAAATACAACGATGACTTTATCTTTGGCGGACAGGCAACAGATGAACCACCATTCTCTCTTGATGATGACTATAACCTGTATTACCGTGGTATCAATGTAGATACGGGTATGCTCAAAGATTCTAATCCGCCAAAGCCGGCAGAGCTGACACTTCCTGACGGCACAAAATTACAAGGTATGGATGTTCTGGAGCATTACTCCAAAGAAAACCTTTACACCGATATCGGTCTCAGCATGCAGAACAACGATGGTACCATGGGTGACTTTACCTCGTCCAGCGATATCAACGTTTCGAGCGCAATGGATATTTCCATGCCCGGCATCAGCGTGATTGGTTTTGGCAAAGATGACAAAGGCAATGTAAAAAATGCAATCAGTCAGCTGCGTGAAATTGCCAATGAAATCGAACAGCCCAAGCTAGACATTGATAAGCTGAGTGAAATGCGCAATCGTTTTGGCGATACCCGCAATGATATTCGCAAGGCGATTTCCACCGTCGATACCCGTGCAAATTTTGTAAAGACAAATACAGAGCGCCTGCAATCCAATGCAGATTCCATGTATAAGCAAATCCATGACTTAACACAGGTCGATCCCGCACTGGCATTTACTGACCTTACTTTTGCGCAGACCTATTATAACTCCGCTATCAAAATCGGCAACAGCATTTTGGATCAGTCGTTTATTGACTACATGAAATAAGTAAAACTATACTATCAGGGGGGTGATCACCTATGGAACAACTGCTAAGTATCAAAACCGTACCAATCCAGATTGAAATGAAAGTCAATCATGCCAAGCTGGAGTACGCACGCGGCACAGCCGAACTCGAAATCAACCGTGACAAGGGTGGTCTAAGCATTCATAGCCGACCCATTCGGCTAAATTTAGACACATTTGAAGCACGCAATTCCCTTTCTCCGACACCATTCCGCAGTGTGGAGCAGGCGGCGCAGAAAGGAAAAAATGCTGTCTATGAGGCGATGGCAACTGCCGGACGTCATGGTCAGCTGCTGCTCAAAGCGCAAGTCGGCGAGGAATTGGAAACTCAGTTTTCCAAGGAATCCACACACATCAACACTGAACTTGGGCTGACTTTCCTACCCTCAACCGGTCCTGAAATCTCATGGGATCCCGGTGAAATGTCCATCCGTTATGAGATGGATAAACTGGGCTTTGACTGGAAGATGAATGAAGGCAGCTACGAGTTTACACCGGGCAATATCGAGATTTCTGTTACACAGCATCCTGATGTTGTCATCGAGTATATTGGGGGTCCACTCTATGTTCCGCCGTCTGCTGACCCAGACTACGAACCGATCGATGTGAATGCATGATGAAGATTGAAACAAAGTATTGTGGAGAAATTACATATCAAACCGACGAGCTCATCCGTTTTCCGGATGGGCTATTCGGTTTTGAGGAGGAACATGAGTTCCTGCTGATCCGGCTTGAAGATGACGAAGCTTCTCCCTTCTGTCTGCAAAGCACCAAAAATCCAGAGGTTGCATTTATCGTGCTCGATCCCTTCCAGCTGGTGCCGGATTATGCACCCGACCTATCCGACGAGGACTGTGCCCGTCTGGGTGATCCCACCGGCGAACATATTGCACTCTATACCATCTGTGTCCTGCGTGACCCCATGACCGAGAGCACAGTCAATCTGCGCTGTCCCATTGCCATGCACCTGGACACCCGCACCGCCTTTCAGGTCATGCTGAACGGTGACAACGGCTATACTTTCCGGCATAAGCTCTCCGAGCTTTCTCCTGCAAAGGAGGAACCCTCATGTTGATTCTACAACGCCGCAAGGGCGAAGCCGTACAAATTGGGGACGATATCACAGTAACGGTTACAGAAATCGGTACAGACCGTGTACGGCTGGCAATTGATGCCCCACGGGAAACGCCAATCAAGCGTACCGAGCTGCTGGAGGCTGCACGCATGAATCAGGAGGCGGCTACCGGCGCTTCCCCAGCTGCCCTGCGGCAGCTGTTCCAATCCCCAACGAATAAGGAGTAACCATTATGCCAAGAGAAGAATTTTCTGTAACGCTACCTACTATCTATGATGAATTCCAATGTAAGGGCGGCGCCTGCCGGAATACCTGCTGTCAGGGCTGGACAATTTCTGTGACACGGGGAGAATACAATAAAATCCGTCATCGATGCAAATCGGAAATCATAGATACTGCATTTCATCGCCTGCCGCGCAAACAGGCTGCCGATGAACATTATGCAAACATAAAACTTAAAGAAAATGGTTCCTGTCCTCTTCTAGATGAAAAACATTTATGTGGTTTGCAGCTCGAATATGGGGCAAACATTCTGCCTTTAACCTGTAAACAATTTCCCCGACTGGTATCTTCCTCTCTAGACCATGACACACAACTATGCTTAGACCTTGGGTGCGAACGCGTATTGGAGCTTTTATTGGAATGTGCCCCAACTGGATTGCGTTTTCAGCATGATGTACGCTTTTTGCAAAACTTACGCGGCTATCAAATCCATGATGATGGTTTGCTGGCTGAGTATTATACCGATATCCGCAATCTCTGTATTTGGCTTTTGCAAAATCGTTCCTATTCTCTGTCTGACCGCATGCTTTTGTTAGGACTTTGTCTGCAGGATTTACATGAAATCGAACAATCTAAAGCAAGCGGAAAAATACCACAATGGTTTGTCAAATGGCAGCCCTATATCAAGGGAGACGCGCTCAAAGAGGTCATTTCTGAGCTCCGCGGCAATCGGCATTTATTTGTGGTGAATAATCTCAAATCTATTCTCATATTATCTAACATTTGCGTTGATTTCAAAAAATTTCTCCCTACGGTTCAAAACAATATATCGTTTACACACGACGAACATTTTTCCTATAATATTGAGCAGTATGAAGAACTTCACAAACAGTTTTATGCTTATTTTCCACAGCTTGATGATTTTCTAGAAAATTATATGATCATGGTGCTTTTTCGCATGTGCTTTCGCTTTCGAGACTCCTCTACGGTATGGAGCGATTACAATTATCTCTGCCAAATTTATAGTCTCATGCATTTTTATCTCGTTGTTTCTGCACCACGGTCAACCGAAGCATTGATTGACCGATTGACTACCTTTTCTCGTTCTACTCTCAGCTTCAATACGTTTTCTGAGGTAACTGTAAAACTCATGGAGCAATTGCAGAGCGATTCTCTCGCTCATCTAGCAATTTTAGTACGAGAATCATAAATAAAACATAATAAAAGCGCCTGTTTAGGCGCTTTTATTATATTGTTTTTGAAAATTCTATTCTATTTCGATAATTAAAAAAAAGATACCGGATTCAAAGAATCCGGTATCTGGGTTACACAAATGTCACAACTGTTCGAAAGAACAATGTTCCAAATGTTATAAAATGCTTACTGCAGGAGCTGCAGAACACCCTGAGGAGTCTGATTTGCCTGAGCCAGCATAGCCTGAGCAGACTGAACCAGAATGTTATTCTTGGTGTAAGC
>JAGZIY010000021.1 GCA_018365995.1 Butyricicoccus pullicaecorum
GCATCTTTATTATAGCAAAAGGAGTTTTTATTTCTTCATCTTCGGCAATAGCCTTCTTTTGAACCACTCGCCTAGCGAGTGGTTTTACATCACAAAAAAACCGCCCGCAAAAGCGGACGGCTTAGGAAAGCGAAATTTATTGCCGGATCATCCGGTATCCAACGCCAATGTGGGTCTGGATATACTTGGGGGCTGATGGATCGCGTTCGATCTTCTTACGCAGGGTGGCCATAAAAACGCGCAGGGAGGGGATATCGGCGGTAAGAGCGGTTCCCCACACCTCTTTCAAAATATAATTGTGCGTCAGTACCTTTCCCGTGTTTTTTGCAAGTACACACAGGAGTTTGTATTCGATAGGAGTCAGGTGGATCTCCTTTCCTTCCATATAGGCGCATCCCGCTGCGTAGTCAATACGCAATTCTCCATTTTGGTACAGGGACGACTGGGCAGAAACAGCAGCCTGGTCGGTCCGGCTGCGGCGCAGAGCCACGCGAAGCCTTGCCAGAAATTCGTCAATGCTGAATGGTTTTGTCAGGTAGTCGTCTGCTCCGGCATCTAGAGCCTCCACCTTGTCCTGATCCTCGCTCCGTGCACTCACGATGATAATAGGAACACTGCTCCATCCGCGAACCTTGCGAATAATGTCCACGCCGTCCATATCAGGCAGTCCCAAATCCAGAATGATAACATCGGGGTTATAGGAGACGGCATCCATGAGCGCGCCCGCACCGTTTCTTGCGGTGTGATACTGATATTCCTGTGTATCCAAAGTGGTGCGAATCAAATTGGTAATAGCAGGGTCGTCCTCTACCACGAGAATTTTCGGTTTATACATTTTGAATTTTCACCTCCTCCAAAGGCAATGTAAATGAGAACACCGCCCCGTGGGGCTGGTTGTCATGAACAGTAATCGAACCGCCGTGCGCTTCCACAATGGATTTGCACAGGCTTAGTCCCAACCCAAGACCTCGGCGACTGTCCGCCCCAGCGCTGCCGGTGTTCGCCGTATAGAACATATCAAACAACCGTTGTTTGGCTTCATCGGATATGCCCGGACCGTTATCGGCAATCTCGATGCGAACCATGCTGTTTTCCTTTTTAGCTGACAGACAGATGTCCGAACCTTCAGGCGTATACTTGATGGCGTTGTTCACGATATTGATAATGATCTGTACAATCAGACGGGCATCCATATTGGCCATCAGCATATCGTCTGCAAGTTCCACGCGGATCTCGTGTTCTGCAGCCCGGCGGTCTACATGGGAAAGCGCCTCGTGAAAAATATCGTCAATCAGTTCTGCACCCCGCCGCAGTGGCATAGTGCCGTTTTCGATTCGGGTGATGGAAAGCAGGTTCTCTGTCAGGTTGACCAGCCACATCGCGTCGTCATAGATGGAACGGTACATTTCCTGTTTTTTGCTCTCGTCCAATGAAAAGCTTTTCTCCATCAGCACACCGGCATTGCCACTGATGCCGGTCAGCGGTGTGCGCAGGTCATGGGAAATGGCCCGCAGCAGGTTAGCACGGAGTTGTTCACGCTGAGTCTCCAGTTCCGCCGCCTGTTTTTCGGCGCGCAGCTTTCGGCGTTCCAAAATCAGACCGCACTCATCCAGAATAGCGATCATCAGGTTTTTTTCAAAAGCATCCAAAGGCGGATAAAACTTGGCTGGTATGCCAACCACCGCCACGGCCTCCTGATTGCCTCGGACAGAAAGATACAGATTTTGCGCCTGAGAGAGGGTGTTGGTCGTGGCACCCGCGTGCTTGTCGTTTTTGGCTACCCAGTCCGCCACTCCTAATTCTTCTGCTGTTATTCTTCCCATAACCTGCTCTGTTTCAGTGGCAGGAACTACATGGAAACGGATTTGCTGCTCTTTTTCCAACAATGCATACATGACTGGGCGATCCAGAAGGGATTGAAGCTGCTGCGCAGCAATCTGGATGATTTCCCGCTCACTTTGCCCCTGCTGCATTTTCTGGTTGCTGTTCATCAGCAGTTCCATATAATAGGCTCGTTGGGCAGATTGCCGCCCCTGCCTCTTCACGCGGGTAGCCAGAGAACAGGAAAGACAGCTTGCCAGCAGCAGCACAAGGAAGGTGACCAGGTAGTTCGGATCGAGCGCCGTCAGGGAAAAGCGCGGAATTGTAAAGAAAAAGTTAAAGGAGACCACGCTCAACAGCGAAACCAAAATCCCGTAGAAATACCTATTTGTCCAAACCGCTGTGAGTAGAACCCCCATCAGGTAGACAATGATGATGTTCGCTTCACGCAGACCGAGTTCATAAAACAAAAAGCTTATGCACGTGGCAGCAATGGTGAGCAGGATAGATTTTCCAAAATCCTTCCAACTAAATCCTTGTTCCTGTTTGTGGAGCAGCACCCTTTTTTTCTTATATAGAGGTTGGACATCTGGGATGATATAGACGTCCACATCCTCCATCATACTGGTAAGCCGGTCAACCAGCGGCTTGCTTTTCATAAAAAGGGATGTGTGGTGGTTTGTGCGCCCCAGCACGATTTTTGTAACGCCGCTGACCTTGGCATATTCGGCGATTTGCACAGCTGGGTCATCCCCGTACACGGTGGCGATACGCGCCCCCAACTGTTCCGCCAGACGCATATTGTCCCGCAGGCGTTTCAGGCTTTCACCTTTAAGTTCCTTGGTTTCGGGAGTTTCCACAAACAGTGCCGTTAAGCCGCTATGAAAAGCCTCGGCCATACGAGCCGCTGTGCGTATCACCTTTGCATTGGATGGTGCGCTGGAAAGACAAGTCAGGATATGTTCCCCAGCCTTTGCGGCGGTCTCGTTTTCCGCTTTCTGCGCTTTCTTGCTCAGTTGATCCGCCGTGCGGCGCAGCGCAATTTCACGAAGAGCCGCCAAATTGTTCCTTGTAAAGAAGTGATCCAAGGCGCGGGAAGCCTGCTGCTTTTGATATACCTTGCCGGACTTCAGCCGCAGGATCAGGTCGTCCGGCTCAATATCCACCAACTCCACTTGGTCGGCGGAATCAAAAACCGAATCGGGGATACGCTCGCTGACAGCAATGTGCGTGATGGAGGCGACCAAATCATTCAAGGATTCCAGATGTTGAACATTGACGGTGGTGTACACACTGATACCGGCCCGCAGCAATTCCTCCACATCCTGATATCTTTTAGAATGGCGGCACCCGGCAGCATTGCTATGGGCAAGTTCATCCACCAGCAAAATACTTGGACGGCGCTGCAATGCAGCGTCCAAATCCAACTCTTTCAGCACGATGCCTTTATATTCAACAATTTTTTCGGGCAGCTGTTCCAGCCCTTCCAACAATGCCAATGTATCGGGGCGGGTATGCCGTTCAATATAGCCAACAACAACGTCAACCCCTCTTTTTTGAGCCTGATGGGCAGTTTCCAGCATAGCATAAGTCTTGCCAACGCCTGCAGCATATCCAAAAAAGATTTTTAAGTGTCCCTTTTGAGGGGAGCCTGAGCGATCTTGATTTTGCGCTTGATAACTTTCCAACATTGCATCTCTCCTCCCATCAGATAATTTATTATAACACGAGGAACCTTGCTATGCTATAAAGATGGCAATGCTGATATTAAGACGGAATTAAGATGCCCGTGTGACACAAAGTGTAATTCTCCCTTGACAAATCTGTTTCCAAAAGGCGATTTTAAATAAATACGCAAAGGAAAACGGCTTCAAAAATCTCTTATTCTTTGTAGATGACGGATTTTCGGATACGAACTTCAGCCGTCCGAGTTGGAGTGAACTCTTGGAACGGATTGAAAAAGGAGAAGTTGCGACATTGATAGTCAAGGATATGTCGCGGCTTGGGCGCGATTATCTGAAAGTCGGTATTTTATACAGAAGTCCTGTTTGTGGAGGAAGGCGTGCGGTTTATTGCTATCAACAACGGCATTGACAGTGCAAACCAACAGGACAGCGACTTTATCCCATTTTTGAACATCATCAACGAATGGTACGCAAAAGATACAAGCAAGAAGAACAGGCAGAAAACATTGATAGGTTTATCGGCAAGGTGCAAAAGTATCTTGATTTGGACGAACTGACACCTACCGTCTTAAACGATATGGTAAAGGCGGTGTATGTTCACGCGCCGGATAAGTCAAAAAGATATAGGGCACAATGGATTGACATTTCCTTATGACCTCGTGGGAATACTTCCCGCCGCCATGCTGAACGACCTGCAAAACGGAGAAACGGCATAGCCGAAGCTACGCCGTTTGCCGAAAACATTCTTATGCTGTTTTATGAGTGCCGCCCTAACGGGGGCTTTTTTCATTTCTTCTTCATCTGCTTTGCAAACTCAGTGAGGTCATATTTTTTGAATGTGCGTTCAATCAACTCCGGCAGCTTTTCCGGCGTGCAGGCAAAGCATGGAATATCCATCTCTGCAATGCGCTTTGCCGTTTTCTCATCATAATACGGGCGGCCGCCGTCCGCGACTGCAAGCAGCACCACAACGGTCACGCCGCTTTCCTTCATTTCGCGCAGATGGTTTAAGAGTCCTGCGCGATTGCCGCCCTCGTCCAAATCCGAAATTAGGAAAAACAGGGTCTTGTCTGGACTTTCTACAAACCTTCTGCAATAATGCAGCGATTTGGCAATATCCGTGCCGCCGCCCATCTGGAAACCAAACAGCAAATCGACCGGATCCTCACACAGGTCTGTCAAATCCATAATCTGGGTGTCGAACGCGACAACATTGGTTTTGACCGACGCCATAGACGCCAAGATACACGCCATAATCGACGAATAAATGATGGATTCTCCCATAGAACCGCTTTGGTCGATATCCAAAATGACGTGCCAGCGATTGACTTTGCTGGCGCGGTCAAAGAAATATACACGCTCCGGAATGACAACGCCAAGGGTTGGGTCATAATTTCGCAGGTTGCGGGCTATCGTGTAGCGAAAATCGATTGCGGACGCGGAGGGCAGAGGGGAATGTTCCTTTTTATTGAGTGCCGCTGTCACTGCCCTACGCATCTGGGTTTCCATTTTCCGGTTGATGGATTCCACAATCTTTTGGATAAACCTGCGTGCCGATTCCTTGGACTTTTTGGGAATCTGGTCCTTGAGCATCAAAAGCGTAGATGCCATATTCAAATCCGGCTCCAGATTGTCCAAAAGTTCAGGCTCCAGCAGCAGCTGCTTGAGTCCTCGACGCTCGACAGCATCATTCTGCACGACTGCCACCATATCCGGCTCAAACAGACTGCGGATATCCCCCAGCCATTTACTGATATGCGGTGCAGATGGTCCCCTTCCGGCTCCCCTGCCGCTGCCGCCGCCCTCCGAAACGCCATAAATTTCAGCCAGCGCCTCGTCCATCAGCATTTGTTCTGTGGAAAGCGCGTCCATTCCCATGCCGGAGAAGGTATCCTGCGTTTGCTCTCCCAGAATCAGACGCCAACGCGCCATCTGTTCGTTTTGCATTTTGCCTTGTCCCCTTTCCTAGATATCCCCAAAGTCAAAATCGTCCAGTCCGGCAAGGATATCCTGCTCGGCTTCGGTGGGGCTGCGCATCAGGACATCGGCTGCCTGTTCCGGCTCGACACCCCAAATCTCGCCCAGATTTTCTGCAATATCACTCTTTTCATTTGCAGTGAAATCGGCAAAGGCACGGCGGAGAAATACCAGCGCACGCTTAAACGCAGCCTCATCGAGGTCTGCCAAATAGTTGTCCAACTCCCGCCAAAGGGACAGGCGCATAATAAGCGAATACCGATTCTTTTTGGCAAGCCCTTCGAACCAGCCCGCTGCCAAATCTGCCGGAATCCCTTTGGACAGGCGGCGCGACACCTGCACCCGCAGTTCCTCCTCTGTCACCTGTCCGCGCTCGATGCGTGTCGCCATAGCGAAGCCTGCACATCGGGTATTGAGATCATCTCGTTCTGAAATTGCGGTCAGCACATCAGTCCAGCGGTTTTCCTCCAAAAATTCATGGCTGCGCTCCACCTGATTGATGCGCTCTATGCTGTCCATGACCTGCGGGGACGCTGCATCATCACAGCCGCACGCCTCCTCCATCGTCAGGCAGGCACGCAGATAAAGCTGTGACAGCAGCGGTATGAGCGGCGCGGAGGGAAACCTTCTCAAATCGCCATACCGAATGACCGTCGACAGATTGACCGCCGTTTTGGAAACCTCCTCAATTGCCGCCGTATCTGCGGACAATCTTTGCACAACGGCAAGGGCATGCCCTGCCGCCTGCGGCATACCGCACAGGAAAGCGTCCTGAAAGACCTCTGCCGCCTGTGAAATCGTATCACTTTTATCTGCCCGCTCCTTGAGCGCAAAAGCCGCTGCTCCTTCTATGGTTTCTCCCAGCAGCGCCGACTCTACCAGTTCAATTTCGGTTTCCGGCACCCAGCACAGCGTCCAATATTCTCCCCAGTTCGCGCTTGTCTGCCGGCTCTGCACCGGTGCTGCAAAATGGACTCCCAGAACCCGAAGGCGATGCAGGAAAAATGAGCGGTGCAAATCCAAAAATGCTGATTTCTCCGACTTCACCCGCAGATTTTCACGCAAATCCAAATCCAGCTGCTGTGCCTGCACGGTGCGGTATCGGTCGAGATTGAGTTCCTTGAGCTGCCTGTAAAAATCGTCCTGAATCGAGGTGCGGCTCACGCCCTCCGGCAGGGTGCCGATTTTTGTGCCAATTTCGATTGATGCCGCCGAGACCGAAATTTCTGCAAAATTGCCGTGTCCCATGCAGGTAACTGCTGCGTCCCGCAAGTCCTGCAAGGTCGGATACTGTCCGCCGCGCATATAAGCGAGCGTCTGTGCGAGCCTTACCGCCTCGATGACCTCTGCCGCCGAGGTCATCTGTCCCTGTCTGCGCTGCTCTGCTGCCAGACGAGCCAAATATTGATAAGTGGTCTGGCTCAAGTCTCCTTGCTGCATCGCCTGCCAAAGCAGTTCAAAATAGGCAGGCGCCTGATTACCCGCACCATAACCCGCACGCTGGGACAGCCGATAGTAGGAATATGGCATGAGCGTTGTACTGGACGCCGCACGCGGCAGGCGCTTTTCCTCATCGTCAGTCATGGGTGCGCAATTTTGCAAACCGGATACATGAAATGCACCGCACACACACAAAACCTGTCCTTCCCGTTCTGCCTGCACGATCATGCGCTTCATATAGGCTTCGCGTATCTGATTTTCCGCAGTCCGCTGTTCTGAATCCGAAGCACTCTGCCGCAGCTGCTCGCCAAAGGCTGCTGCCGCCTGTTCATAGTCATGCGTCAGCTGTTCAAAGCGGCGCTCCCAAAAGGTATCATGCGACTCGCCCAAAATCAGTTCCAACTCCCGATACACCTGCTCGGTCGTTTTGCCCTGTGCCTCCGGTGTCTCCTCCGCTGTCTCCTGCCCATCTGCCTGCTGTGCGTCCCGCTCGCGCAGCGCCAAAAAGACCTCCGACGGCAAATCCATAAATCTGCATGGCACTTTATGGGTATGCGCCCATAAAATTGCCTGATACTCTGGAGAATAGACCGCAAACGGATAGAGAATAGTGTGTACCGGTGCCTTTTGGGTATAGGCAAGAATCGCCGCTGGCAGCTGAGTTTCTTTGTGACAGAGCCATTTCATCTGGTCATTGAGATCCGAAGGCCCTTCAATCAGCACCACATCGGGCTGCACCCTGTCCAGCGCCAGACACACATGATGCGCCGCTGCCGGAGAGAGATGGCGCACCCCAAAATAGACAGGTGTCATATCAGTTCAGCTCCTTGCACGCCTGATAGAGCGGCAGCCAGCGTGCCCCGCGCTTCTTCATGACATTTTCAAGATATTCCTTCCAGCAAACGCCGTCCTTGTCCTCGTCCTTAATGACAGCGCCCTGCAATGCCGCCGCAAGGTCACCAGCCGCAATCGTGCCGCTGCCAAAGCTGCCTGCAAGCGCCATGGCATTGGTCAAAAGGGAAATGGCTTCCGCTGTGGATAGGACACCGCTTGTTGTTTTGAGTTTCTGCTTGCCGTCCAGCGTGCTCCCGCTGCGCAGTTCACGGAAAATCGTAACCACCTGTTCAACAATGTCCTGCTGCGGTGCATTTGCATAGAGGTCAAGGCTGGCGGACAGCTGCCGGACACGGCTTTCTACGATTTCAATTTCGGTTTCAAGGCTGGCAGGTGCAGGCAGTACCACGATATTAAAGCGGCGCTTGAGCGCAGCAGACATATCATTTACGCCCTTATCGCGTGTATTGGCAGTTGCGATGACCGAAAAGCCCTTTTGCGCCGGTACCTCTACGCCAAGTTCGGGCACTGCAATGCGTTTTTCTGACAAAATGGAAATCAGGGCGTCCTGTACCTCACTTGCACAGCGTGAAATTTCCTCCACACGTGCAATCGTTCCGGTTTCCATTGCATGATACACCGGACTTTTGACCATTGCCTCCGGACTGGGACCCTTGGCAATCAACATGGCATAATTCCACGAGTAGCGAATCTGTTCCTCGGTTGTGCCTGCCGTTCCCTGTACAACCCGCGTTGAATCCCCATTGATTGCCGCCGCAAGGTGCTCACTGAGCCATGACTTTGCCGTTCCCGGCTCTCCAATGAGGAGCAGAGCACGGTCTGTCACAAGGGTCGCAATGCAGATTTCCACTAAGCGGCGGTTACCGACATACTTGGGCGTGATTTCAGTCTGTCCCACCCTGCCGCCGCAGATATAGGTCAGCACCGACCGCGGGGACATACGCCAGCCCGTAGGAATGGGGTCTTTTTCGGCTGCAATCAGTGCATCAATTTCATTCTGAAAAAGCTGTTCCGCTGGTAATCTCTGTACAGTCTGCATGTTATGTTCCTCCTGCTTGCTGTAAAAACTCTATGTACTTATTCCGATTCCGGTAAAAAACCGTGTGTCTTTAAAATCTGCGCAATACTATCCGCACGTTCGCCGTCCTTGGCAGAGCGGTAAAATGCGACCACGCGCTGCGCCTCCTCCATGGCAGCCTGCCTGCCTGCAATCTCATGATAGGCGGCAAACATATCAAAAACATGGTATTCTGCCATGTTATAGCAAGACTTGCACTGGCTGACCAAAATATTTTCAAAGTTCTGACAGCCATACTGCGCCATTCGATAAAGCCTTATCCGTAATTTCCCGACAGAATAATAGCCGCTTTTTTCCACCTTCAAAGCCTTCTGATAAAAGTATGCACCTGCCTTGCGCTTCCACGTCTCCGGCATGGCATCAGAATCCATTCTGGTAAACATCTCCTCCCAATCGTTTTGAATGAACGTATCAATCCAACGCCAATCGAGCGGCTCTTTGATGGGGCGCTTTAGTTCGCGGTAATCCTCCAGCGCCAGCACATCGGATTCCTCGGTCATTCTTGTGACACACAAAGTGCCCGTTTGCTCGCTCTTGGCACGCCGTCCCAGTGTGTCATAGCCGACGTGCTGCATCCAATTCGGTATGGAGTTGCCGCTTTGTCCGCCCCATTTGTCATAGACCTCGGCGGCAGATTTTGTAAAGAGGTCTGCCAGAAATACCGCTTCTCCCCATTTTGTGCTCTGACTGTTCAGAAAATCGACGAGCGGCGGCGGACAGCCTAGCACGAGCGTTGCGCACAGCTTGTTATACAGATAGGGCAGCATACTGATTTTTCGGGTCTGCTGATTGTAGGTGACCTCCTCTATTTTGGGCAGTGGCTGATCGGCGAAAACCCACTGATAAAAGGCAATCGTCTGCGCAGATGCCTTGCCCAAAAGCGCAGAAATCCAAGGCATTATGGTATCGTCCATCTGTTTGCGCGAAATATGCGGCTGTCCAAGAATTTCGGTCAGCGCCGCCTGCAAGCCCTCTGCCGCCATGTCGCCATAAACGTCTAACTCCGTACTGCTGAGACAGGCTGCCAGCTTGGGGGACTTTTCCAGCGTCTTTTCGATAAACGCAGTCACGGACGGGTTGTCCCACTGGCAAAGTACACGATACGCCATTTCCTTTGGCTTGCCGCGTTCCTTTTGTGCCAGTTCCATCAAGAGCGGGATATTTTCCTCCCGATAGCCAAGCGCAAACACCACAAGTGTGCGGATATCCTTTTTTGCACTGTCCAAAAGAGAGAGGTACCAGTCGTTTTCCGCGGCACCTGCAATGGCGCAAATGAGCATCATTCGTCTGACCATGTCGGTTTTCCCCTCTGGGTCAAAGCCGTACTTCAGGCGGGACAACAGCTGCGCTTTGTCGATGGTCGGCAGGGAATACCATTTTCTCTGGTAGCTGGTGATATCGAAATCACTGATTTCCACCGTCTCCCCTGTGACAAGTGCACGCAGGATTCGGAAGATGAGCGCCCCCATCTCCCCATAAGGGTCTGCAAGGTCATCTATCAGTGCATGAATCACACGGCAATCCTTGAAATATTCCGGATGCTCGCAAACTGTATGGGATAGCACCTCCATGCGTCCCGAGCCTGTCGTTGTCAGCGCCTGCATGAGCGCATGCAGCGCACTGTATCGGATTGGCTGGAATTCTCCGGACTCCGCGTTTTCGGGCAGGGCAGCAAACTCCCCCGCCGCGCCATAGCCTGCCTGCGTATACAATACGGCATCGACAAGCCCCAAAAGGTTTAAAAGCATACGCCCTCTGTGCGCGGGCTGTTCTTCAAATAAGTCGGTCAGCCCTTTGTGAATCTTTGCAAACACCGGATTTTTCGGTGCCAGAGACGCAAAGGTATCGGTCATCTTTTTCAGTCTAAAATCTTCCTCTAAAAGTGCGGTGCCTGCCACCGCGCTGTATGCAAGACGCTCATGCAGCTCTGCCAATGGGTTCATTTAATTTCACCTCTTAATTTTCTATCCTTCGATTAAAAATCCATACATCTGCATCATATCACGCATTTTTTGAATCATACTTGCGCTTTTATAGTTGGTCTGTTCATAAAACGCCAGCACGCGCTGGGATTCCTCGTAGGTTGCCTGCGTCCCCGCATAGTCCCGATATGCCTCGAAAACCGGCTGCAAATACCCTGTGGAAATCTGCGGCTGCCGTTTGCACAGCATCAAAATCAGCCCTCGCGGATTTGGAAGCTGGCATTTTTGGAAAATCCGGAAATATCTGCGTGTCTGTTGGACACAATTGGCAACCTGCCCGGGCGCGGCTTGCAGACTGCGTGCAGGCTCCTGATTGCAGTAAGCTTCATGGCACAGTCTGCCCACCTGCTGACAGCGGGAGGCATCTGCGAGCGGGAGCAGCCTTTCGAGTAAATCCAGACAGTCATTTTGCACCATGTGCGCAAACCAGCGCACATCGAGCGGCTCTCTGAGTGCACGCAGCCCCCCTTCTTCAGGCACAGAGATATGATATTCGCCATCTTGATAAATCACATATGCAAAGCAACGAGTCAATGCTTTTGGGGCAATCTGTGACCATTTCTCATATACCCTGTATGCGGGCTGGCTCAAAAGGTCGCAGACAAAGCACGCCCGCTCCATCTTTCCCGCGTGTGTTTCCGGAAATGCAGTCAGGAAATCGACCAGTCTCTGCGGATACGTCAGGACAAGTGTTTGACAAATTTTATCCTCAATCCGCTCGCGTTCCTGTTCCAAGCTGTAAAATACCGTTTTTCTGAGATGGTGGATATCGGTTTCCGGCCCAAACAGCCAGCGATACAGCGCAAATACTTCATCGGAACATTTATTGACCAGCGCATTGCACCAATGTGCAACCTCTTCTGTATCCGGAAAAATACTGTCCTGTGCAATGACCGTTTCCGCAGCCTGCCGGATTCGCTTTGCGACAATATCTGCAACGCCGTCCGACTGTACATAGGTCACATATTCGGCAAACTTTTTGCTTTTGGGCAGATTCTTTTTCCACATCTCATCAAGTTCGGGCGCGTCCATTCTGCCCAGTGCACAGTATGCCATTTCCCTGACCTGTCCCCGCTCGGTCTTTACCAACTCCAAAAGAACCGGCATATTTTCTTTCAGATACCGAAGCGCGAGCACCGCCTGTTCCCTGACCTCCTTGCTGCCCGTCTGTACGAGCGCCAGATACCAGCTGTTTTCGGTTTGCCGCGCAATCTCGCTGACAAGCAAAACACGCCTTGCCATATCCTTTTTGCCTGCGGCATCAAACCCATGCTTGAGCTGACAAACAAGCTGTGTACGGTTCACCTTGGGCAGCGAAAACCGTTCGGGCGGCGCACTCGAGCAGACTACGGGACTCTGCAAAAATGGTTCCCCTCTGCCCAAAGCCTGCAAAAGCTGCGCAAGCAGCGTTCCGATATGCGGATCGCCCAACTCCGAAATCAGCAAATGTAAAACACGGGGGTCTGTGAAACAATCCGGACGGGCTGACAACATGTCCAGCAGCACACCATATCGTCCTTTTCCCGCCAGCCCTGTAAGGAGAGGAGAGATCTCGCTGTACTTGATATACTGCATCTCGTCCGGCATTTCATTTTGCGCCAGCGGCATCAGTTCTCCCTCTGCGCCATGCCCCGCCTGTGTGTACAGTACAGCATCTACAAAACCCAAAAGGCGCAAAAGGATCTGTCCCCGCTGCGCAGGCTGTGCCGCAAACAGGTCAGTCAGCCCTTGATGGACGTTTGCAAACACCGGATTTTTTGGTGCCAGAGACGCGAAGGTATCCGCCATTTTTTTCAGTCTGAAATCTTCCTCTAAAAGTGCGGTGCCTGCCACTGCGCTGTATGCAAGGCGTTCATGAAGCTGTGCAAATGGATTCATATCCTGTCTCCCTTTAATATTGCAGTCTGACGATCTGCTCGGTCGTTACAAGACTATAGGGGTGCAGGCACAGGCTGGAATCCTGTCCATCATAGTACATCAGCCCAAACATGACCTGTCCCCGCTGCCATTTGCTGCTCATAAGCCAGTCCAGCTTATAGACAGAGCGATGGTCGCTGCCATCTTCGGCGCGGTCTCTCAGCACAATACGTTCTCCATTTTCCATTTGCAGTACAAATTGGTCTTCTACCTTTCCTATGACATCGAACGCAAGCAGAACGGGTACATATTTTTCCGACATGGTGTTTTTGATTTCATTCTTCACCTGTTTGACTGCCTGTGCCAAATCGGTCTGTGCAAATGCGCGAACCGCCTGCACAGCGGCACGGTCTGCCTCCGTCATATCACAGCTGTCCCAACGCACACGCTGACAGCCCATCGCGGGATAGTAGCATAATTTCGGTATTTTGACAAGAGAAAAACAGGTGTCCTCTGCCTTGACATACTTGAGCGCCTTCAAAGGGCGATAATTCAGCGTTTGATAGATGGTACCGTCTGCAAGCGCAATCCAATACCCTCTATCAATATACTCCTTTCGCGCATCATCTAAGCGCACATCAAAGGAAAGCTGCACAAGCTGCGCATTTTCCTTGACGCAACCGATTTTTTCCAGTTCCTCGAGTTTCCAAACGCCGCCCAGCGCCTCATAAAGCAGGTTATCTTCCAATTCAAATTCCTTTTTGTCCAGTTTTTCCTGAAGAAATGCCCGCGCTTTTTGCAGCATAGCACTCAGGCGAATGAGGATACGGAGCGCCTCATCATAGTTTGCCGCATCGGGTGATTTTTGAATTTTCTGTACCTCATTGGCAAGCCGGATAAATTCGGTCTGTGCCCCTGTCAGATAGCAGCTTCCCAAGTCCTTGGCGAGCGCTTCATAGGTCTTGACCGATGTGCCGTGCAGGGTACCCAGACCGTGCGAAAGCAGGTCAGAAACCATCTGTTCCGCCTTGCTGATGCCCTCAAGCTGCTTATTGATCTTTTTGACTTTGGCAGCATTGCTTGTTTTCTTGGGCTTTGCCGGCGTATCCTTTTCTGTGGCAGCCTGCTCTTTTTTTGCAGCACGCGCTGCCTGTTTTGCGCGCTTGTTTGCCAAATCTTCTGGAATCTCCGACATCGCAAAGGGCTTTTCTCCTAAAATTTCAAACATCAAACCGATTGCATGCTTGCACGGAAATTGACGGCTTGGGCAGGAGCAGCGGCAGGTCGGCGCTGCTTCATTGGTAAAATCAATCGATGTATGATAGGGATTCGTTCCGCTTCCCGCACAGTCTGCCCAAAAAAGCAGCCCGTCCTCGCTTTTCCCAAGTCTTGAAAAACTTCCTTTTTGGGACAGTTTTCTTCCATTTTGCACAGCAGATGCTCCCGATGCCTGCGCAATGATCCAATCTTCTGTGAGTTTCATCTCCTATTCGTCCTCCCTGTCTTTCGTCGATTTGGACACGCACTGTATCGCTATGAAACAAAATACAATATCCATTATATGGGTATTATACCAGACAAATCCCGACAAAAGAAGTACCTATTTTTTGTTCTTCAGGGCAGACATGGATACGGTCTACTTTGCACCAAAGCGTCCCTTTTGGCATAGGCTGTGCTGTGAGGTCCTTCGCCTCAATCTGACAATCAAAGGAGAGATGAAAATGTATTATGATCCTCTGGCACCAAAGCCAGCAGCATCAGGCAGCAGCTGTCCGCTGTGTTCCGACCAGAACAACGGCGACAGTATGCAGCCAGAAAATCCGAATGGAAATCAAAATGGAGGAGGACAGAATGATGGCACCATTTCCCCGCCGGATAACCGTCCTCCACAGTCCGAGCCGCCCATGTCATTGCCCAGCGACACCATCGACCCCAATCTCCTGTCCCTCGCAATGGCATTCGTCCCCTATCAGGCATGGGGAACCCCCTATGCCAACGATGTCGGACTCTCACGCGGCACCATCTTCCCCGGACTTGATAAGCCGTTCCTCGGAGAACGCCCCCTGTCCAAGCCAACGTCCAGATGGGAGGTATGAGCAGATGACAGAACGGCAAAGATTGATGCGCAATGTCCAGATGTATGACTTTGCTCTGCTGGAAGCCACGGAGTATTTGGACGGACACCCAAACGACCCCAACGCACTTGCGTATTTTAACAAACAGCAAGCGATGTATCAACAGGCTGTCAAGGCTTATACCGATCGCTTTGGACCTTTGCAGTCCAAAAATGCAGTCAACAATACCAACACATGGCTTTGGGTCAGCGATCCGTGGCCTTGGGAAGGAGTGGATCAGTAAGCATGTGGAACTATGAGAAAAAATTACAGTATCCTGTTAAGATCAGCAACCCGAATCCCGCTTATGCAAAAATCATTTTGACACAGCTTGGCGGACCGGACGGAGAAATGGGTGCCACAACCCGCTATCTCAACCAGCGCTATACCATGCCCTATGCCACGGGCAAAGCGATTTTAACTGATATTGCGACCGAAGAAGCGGACCATTATTGCTGCATATCATCAAGCAAAAAAAGCAGACACATGGTGAATTTCCTGTGTCTGCCATATTGCTATTGTGTCATACGGGCAAGCTGCATCATGCGGTCAAACGCCAACTGGTCTTTATACCACTTGGAAAGTCTGACTGCATCTTTGTCATTCCAGCCTGCCGCAACAATGGTTTCATGGGTTGGAACCTGTCCGGCTCGCAGCATTTCAAGCATCAACTGCTGTGCACGCTTTTGCCCATTGAGTCGGTGTTCACTTGCCCACTGACTATCCGAAACCACCTCACGGTCTACCTGATGGTCTGCACTCCACTTGCCGAAGGCACGGTTGTAATCTCGGTCAGACATCTGCCCGACTGCATCAAGCTGACTCTGTGCCAGCTGCTGGTTTGCACCCCATGCCGAAAGCGCATCTTGTCCCAGCCCGCGCATCGCGGAAAGCTGATTGAGCAGGTTGTTGCCCTCGTCGGCATACATCTGATATGCCAGTGTATAGAGTTCCGGAACCTTGTCTGCCATCTTTGCATTATAGTAATCCTGCGCCTGACTTGCGGCATTGACCGCCGCCGTGGAGGGCATGCCGCCTGTCATTGCGGTATAGTTTCCCATAGTGTCCTCGTTGGCGCGCTGCCCTTCCCGCAAATAGGTCTTGCGGTACTGCTGGAACATGGGGTCTTTTTCCGCGTCGTAGGAGAATGGGTCACGTCCGGTGATTTTATCGAGTGTGCTGTCGATTTTATCCTGATAGGGATTTGTGAATTCTCCGTATCCGAGTAGCTTGTCCAGTGCGGCATTCATCTTGTCCGCATAAGGGTCCTGATGATTAAAATAGCTGTCGTCCTTCATAAAGCCTGCGCCGTCACCGCCCGCGGTATATCCGCCGTTTTTGCGCCGGATACTCTCAGCTTTCTGGTTCCAGTATTTTTTGTCTGCATCGGTCTTAGCGTTCAGGTAATTCTTTTTCGCGGTATAGATGGACAAGCCCGCATCTGGGTCACGTTTTGCAAGTTCCTTGTCATAGTCTGACCAATATTGCCCGTCTTTCTGTGCCATTGCCAGCACATCTTTCTCTGTCTTAAATGCCATATTTGACGCCTCCTTTCAGTGCGCGCAATTCTTTTTCCAGTGCATCTACACGTGCCATCAGCCTTTGTACCATCGCCGTATTGAGTGCAACCAATTCCCCATACCGCACACGCCAAAGCCCTGTCTCCTCTGTCCCGTCATACCGTCTGGCATGGGGGTCAAACCCATACGCGGCAAAATCCGCACCAGTCTTGCCCGAAGCAAGCAATGCCTGCTCGATCTCCTGTGCGATAAATCCCGTATGCCGCCTGCCGCTTTCGCGCCGCCTGAGCAGATATGAACAGGGCTTGAGTGCACGGTAAAACGCCTCATACGTATCGAGGTCATACCGAATCTCCTCTTTCACACGGCGGTCAGACTCAATATAGATATCTTCAGAGGCAAAGATATTGCTGCGCGACACACCCAGATACTTCCGGTCACCATATGCCAGCTTTGCGCCGCCGTTGGTGCAGATACACTGCCCCGTACTGCTCGAATTCATGACCCCGATGCCGTCATCGGAATAGCCGCTGCAATAGCCAATATAGCCGCCGGAATACCGCCCGTCAAAGACCTCCATCTGGTCATGCAGATAAATGTAATCGACGTCGATT
Source organism: Butyricicoccus pullicaecorum (assembly GCA_018365995.1). Lineage (GTDB taxonomy): Bacteria > Bacillota > Clostridia > Oscillospirales > Butyricicoccaceae > Butyricicoccus > Butyricicoccus pullicaecorum_B. Next base: position 16,944 of record JAGZIY010000021.1, read on the forward strand.
TGTCCAGTCGAGATGCAGGCGCCATCAATCACCGTGCGCCCGCGTTCCAAGTCGCGATTGGTCGGATACTCCTCCAGTTCCCTGTCGAGATCGCTGAATGTGACCATGCCCGTAAAATCAAAGCCGTCCACGGTCTGTTTCAGGCTCGAATATTTGCCGTTCAAATCAGACACACGACTTTCCAGTCCGTTTGCCGTGATTCGCAGGGAGGAAATGCTGTTTGCATTGTTGGATACCTGCACAGATAAACTGCTTGCCGTCTGCTGTAAGGAGGAAATATTGCCCTTGTTGTCTGCAACCTGCGTGCGAATTTCGTTTGCCGTCTGTGTCAGTGTGGAGATATCGCCCTCTGCATTTTGTACGCGCGTGCGGATACCGTCCACGGTCTGTTTCAGTTCGGATAAATTGCCTTTCATATCGCCAACGCTGGTTTCAATGCCCTCTACGGTAATTGTCACCTTGGTCAGCCGATTTTCATGGTCTTGTACAGTAAGCTTTAGCCCCTGTGCCGTAAGTTCAAAATTTGTGATATTGCCCTCTGCATCGCTCAGGCGCTTAATGATGTCGGGCAGTTCCGGAATATTGTCTGCGTCCAGATTGGCAAGCAAATATTGCAGTTGGTCGGAAAGCCCTGTCACATAACCGTGCAGGTCTTTTGTAGTCTTGTTCAAATCGTCCTGCCGATACTTGGGCACCGGGTCATTTATGTACTGTGCCAAATCTGGTCACTCCCTCCATATTGCTTCATTTCCACCGACTTGATGACCGCCGTCCCCACACCGGACAGCCGCACCGAAAAGCGTTCACATCGTCTGGGAATAAACGGCACACGGAACACGCCGCCCCTTGCATTTTGGATTCGGCTGACGGGCTGCCACACACCGCCATCATAGCGCATTTCGCATAACAGCCGGCTGCTAGCGGGCAAGTCCACCAATACAGACATACGCGCCACGATTTGCCGTTCTGCGCTGACCCGTTCAAAGTCTCCCAGTGTCAGGCTCCAAGGCACTGCCTTCTCTGTCTCTCCCTTGTGCGCCCATAACGCATCTTTGGTAATCCAGTACAGTTGTCCCTGATGACTTGCAAAGGCAATGGCAGCGGTATCGTCCTCTCGAATCCATACATTTTTGGTAGTATCGAACACCAGCAGTTCATGCGCTCCGTCCTGCCGCTTTGCAGAGAGATAGTACCGGCTTGCCAGCCTGCCGCCGACCGCCTCGGTATAGGTATCCAGAAGCTGCGGAGAAATGCAGTCTGGAATCCCGCCTGCATAGACCATCACCCCTGCGTGCGCCATGTAAAATATATTTTCATTCACATTCACAATGCTTTTGTCACAGCCAGCCTTTACACCGTCGATGTGTGCTACCTGTACCTGCATCGCCGTGGGCTTTGTGCCGTAAACCTTGTGACAGATATGCTCCTTGAACGCAATGATATGCGAAGAAAAAGCAGCAATTCCGGTGAACGCACCATCTGAGCCAACCTGTGTTTCCCAAGCGTCCGTAGACAGCCCGTTGAACACATTCCAATTTTTGGGGTCTCCCAGCTTGCAGCAGCAGATGGCGTTGTCATGTGTGCCCCAAAGCCGGTTATCCTTTTCACAGACAAAATCCAAATCGGGCACAACCCGTTCCAGCGTGATGTTGGTTTCCTGCCAGCTTTCCGGCTGCTGACTGCCCAACTCCCCATGCTGGAATACATTGTCATACACGGTGATTTTCTTTCCGGAAACCTCCTGAATGACCACCGTGCGGTTGTTGTAGGGCTGTTCGGTACAGCCTGTGATGGTCACGCCATCGCCCTTTTGGAATACGGCATCTGCGTCGAGTGTGAGCGTGCTGTTTGTGAAGGTCGCAGTTTTGGCGGTCTGCTTTGCGCTCAGAGGCTCCACCTTGTCCGTCTCGGCATTGTATAAAATCTTGTCCGGAAAGATGCAGACACGGCTTCCAATCACCGCCCAGATTTTTCTTCCAGTCTGCACCGTGTACTTTTCCACGCCATCTACCAACAATTTATCTCTATCTATCAAAATCTCTTTTCCGTTCTTAAAGGTCAAAAGCGCAGGTTCTGACAGGTCTTTCACCTTGCCCCGTGTCCCGCGTACCGAAAGACAGGGCAGACTGTCTGGTGACATATTGAGCATATCCCGTGCTGCACCGTCTGGGATTCGCTCCCGCCGGTCCAGTCCGGTGAACTGATAGACCACATTTTGCTGTCCCTCCATGGGCTGCAAATACGGCAGTTTAATCATAACCGGACACCTGCTTTCCGGCGTGCGGCAAATGATCTCTGCGATATCGCGCCGCATATTCGCTGTACGTGCTGGTGAACACCTGCATATCCAGATTGTACTGTGCAAGTTCCATGTCCATGAGGTCGATTTGTGCCAGCAGATATTGTTCATACAGTTCATTGTACGGAGACGCTGTGCAAAGTACCGTTTCCGGCGCAATCTCTTTGATTGGCTCCTTGAAGTGAATCTCAGTCAATACCATGTTCTCCAGCGTCCGCAAACGCGCCAGCAACAGCGACTGGTCATAGGCGGTCACACGCAGGGAAAGCACCCGTTCCAGCACCTCGCCCGCGGTCATAAAAGTTTCGATTGGCTCTGTCTGTTCTGGCAATCCATCTGTCATAACGCCCCCTCCTTTCCGTGATAGAAAAAGGGGCAGTGACCCGCCCCCTCTTTGCCGTTTATGCACCGCCTGCAACCGAATCACTGTATGCCTCTGCCTGTTCCAGCTGCTTTTCGCGGTTGCGCAGCACCTCAGCGACCTCCGGCGGCACCGAAACCGACTTGCCGCGCGGCACATAATAGCCCTTGCCGTTGACGCCGACAAAGATCGTCCCCTTGTCCTTGCCACTGCCCGGCGCAACGTATACGGTTTCCCAATCTGCATCAGGGTTCTGTGCCTGTTCGGATGCTTTCTGAATTGCTTCTGTATTGGTTTTCATCGGATTTCCCCTCCTTAGTTTTCCACGTGGTCGTTGAATGTCGATGCGGTTTCGATGCGTACCATTGCCTTTTCATTGAGAATTTTCGCCACATGGGTTGCCTTCCAGCCAATGGTTGCGCGCTGGTTCAGCGGGTCATTGCCCGCGCCCAAGGGCTTGATGATGGTTTCCAAGCCGCCGCCCTCAATCTCGGTTACACCATACGCACCGTCCCCGATGATAAGCGTGGAATATACATCTACACTGTCTGCGCCTTCACTAACAAACTTCTTTGCCTCCGTGGTTTCCACAAAGCGTACGTTTTCAATTTTGCCGATTTCGCCAAGGTAAATGCCTTCCGGGTCAGAGTAGGTCTTGACATTTACCCACTTAGGGTCGCTCATCAGGTCATACGCCACATCTGGGTGAATGATGCCCACATAAGAGGTGTCAAATGGGTCAATGTTGTTATTCTTCAAGGTGCGCACTGCATGACGTACTGCATCAATAGTCAGCTTGTGGTCTGCCGCCACCTGATTTCGTGCTGTGACCTGCCCCTCTGCATACTGTACCTGTGTGCCAGCCGCGAGCGCATCACGGGTGAGGGTGTCCAGCGTCATGCCTGCCTGCTTGCCGATTTTCTTGGTTGCCTGCACGATAATGGGGTCGATTGCCGTCATATCCAGCATATCGGATACCGCAACGTAGTCACCATACTGTCCAATATCTGCGGTCAGGGTTGTAACCTTCAGCTTCTTGCCGTCTGGGGTCACACCCTCGGTGAGTTGGTCGGTTTTCTTGGGCAGGTCATCGAAGCAGCGGAATTCAATGGTCTTGCCGCGGTTTTTGGGAATTGGCTTCTTCATGCCGAACTGATTGTGCACGAGATTTGCCTCTGCCGTTTCCAGCAGCGTGGTGTCATAATAGGTTTTCATCTCGGCAGACAGATTGCTGTCCCCTGTGACATTGGTATTTGCATCAAACAATGTCAGATTCATAGCAAAAATAGAAGTGTTCATAGTCTCATACCCTCCTGAAATGTAATTCGTTCTCCCCGTTCGGCGCGGCGCTCCAGCGCTTGGCGCTCCGTCCGGGTCAGCTTTGCAATATCAATTTTTCCGGGTGCTACGGCAGCCTCCGCACCGCCTCCGGCCTCCTTGGGACGATGTGCACCCGCACGAATCGAATGTATCATATTGAATTCCGCGGTCTTTGCCGCCTGTCTGGCTGCCATCTGCCGCATTTCCTCTACATGGCAAGCCTCGTATGCCGCCTGTAAGGAAAGGCGCGTCGCTTGATTTTTGGAAGAGATTAACGATGCAAACAGCGGATTCTGAATTTCCTGCATGAGGTCAAAGTCGGGGTACAGCGTTTTGATATGTTCTGCCTCCTGTTTCCAAATGGCAACCTGTTCATTCGCTGCTTGTTCCCGCACTGCCTCCATCTGTCTGGTCACCCGTTCTCTGGCAGCCTGTTCCATACGCTTGCGGTCGAGGTCTGCATACTTTTCCAGCATCGCCTCGTATTCCGCCTGTCTGTCCGCTGTGCTTTGAACTGCTTCCTCTGCGCCCTGCTCGCCGCCCGCGTCCTGTACTTCGGCAGATGCCTGTGCCGCCTCGGCACCGCCTGCATCAAACAGGCGCAAGTCAAATTTGAACTTCATTCCTTGGCTCCTTTCTCTTCATACATATTGCGTGTATCTTCTATCTGGATATGGTTGGGATATGCCTGCCGCAGTCCATAGAAGCCGATGGAGAGCGCGTCCAATATCACGCGAGCCTCCAGCGATTTCCGGCATTTTGCCCATGCGTATCCGCTGTATGCTTTGGTGTCGTATTCTGGAAAGCGGGAAAGCGCGGCGGCAAGGGTTTCGGTCAGTGCGGAAATACCAGCACAGACAATATCCGGCTGTCCCTTAGACGCATAATTTGCGTGTCCCTCACAGCGGAACCCGAGCACGGCGCCATTGTCCCATATTCTGATGTGTACCATCTGTCACGCCTCCACATCTGCCCGTGCATTCTGCGCCAGCCGCTGGGCATACGGGGTGCGCTCGGCAAGCTGTGCATTCTTTGCCTTGGCTCCCATACCAGACCCTTTTTCCCTATTTTCCGGCTGCACGTCCTGTCCCATGCCGCTTGCCATTGCAGTGAGGTCAATGCCCTGCTGCTTTAGCACAAGCGTCATTTTTTCCAAGGTTTGCTGCATCTGCATCAGCTTTTGCAGCATGGTGCCGTTTTGCTGTACTCTGTCCTCCACCTGACTCTTGCCCTCAAATTCCATCATGTCGAGGAGGGCGAGCGCTTGGTCGGCGTTGTCCGGCTGGAACACGCCAAGCTGATACAGTTCCTTTGCGGTTTCATTCTGTGCCAGCTGGCTGTATGGGTTGGACTTCTGTGCCTTGACGATGACATCAAAGACGGGACGGCGCACCGCTGGATTATAGTCCGGTTCCAGTTCCTGCCCCGCATAGGCAGGCGGCAAGGGCTGGTCTTTGATTCCTGCATTGGAATACTGGATAAAATTGGTTTTACCGTCCTGCCCTGTAATACGGAACTCCCGTTCAGCATTGTAAAACTGGCGAATGAGTTCAATGCAAAGTTCCATGATATTGCGGTATGCGCGATAGGTTCCTTTGAGCATATCACGGGACAGCTTGTTGCCTGCCTCTTGAAGTGCTGCGATTGCCGCTGCTGCTGTGACACCGGAAGCCGTACCGCCTTGTGCAAAGTCCCGATTGCCGCTGGTTTCCTTGAGTTCGTCAATCTTCGTGTGGATATGGTTTGCGAGATACGCCGGCAGGGTATCCACCTTGATTTGCTTGATATCTCCGTCCTCCAAGCGTCCGGCAACGTGTACAAAATCCTTAGACCAGTCCGCAAACTCCTCCTGATTGATCGCGCAGGAGTCGCGGATAAACCAGCGCGGACGCCCTGCAAGCAGTGCATTTTTGAGGACAACGGCGTCCAGCTTGTCAATGTAAAGCTGTGGGGACTGCATGATATCGATATAGCCAAAGCCTGCCGGACTGTCCTCGATGGGGAACAGCCTGTCCAGTACAAAGGGATACCTGCCATGCCGGTAATATCCGTCCTTGTACTGCGGGTCATTCTGGCTGGCATAGAGCACGGTCTCTCCCACAAATTTGCAGTAGTGCACTGCCTGTCTGCCTGTTTCGTCCCGTGTCTTGTAATACCAGTCCACAACCATGGATTTGTCCTTGGTATCGATTTGGTCATCGTGTACATACTGTACACCCTGTACCGGCTGTCCCTTATCCTTGACCTCGGGGTATCGCTGTTCCAGTACCGCATTGTCAATCATAGAGGTATAAAAGAGATTTGCACTGTCCTGAATGTCCGAGACCCCGGGCTGCCAGAACAGATTGAGCATGGACGCGCGCCGAATGGAGATATCTCCCAAACCATTTTCGGCTTCATTGTCCCATGTCACGCAGTAAGCCGCCGTACCCGACTTGCACTTATCCCACATGGCATCCGAGTAAACGCCCTCAAAGTCGTTGTGCTCGGCGATGACGGGAAGGATTTCGGATAAACTCTTTGCGTCCTGCTCATCGCTGCGCTCTCTTGGCAGTACGACGGGTTCCGGCGCATTGTCCATCGCGTCACCATGCTTGTTTGCCACGCTGTTAAACAGCCATGCGGAAGCGGGCTGTGGGTCATCTGCTGCCTTGCGTCCCACCACGTCCCAGTGGCGCAGTCTCCACCACTGGTCATTTTCTACAATGCGCTTGTCCAGACTTTGTTTGCCCTGTCTGTACTTGGAAAGCAGTTCCGCCGCTTCCCGAACTTGCATCTCCCCGATGACAGATTGTGTGGTCTGTTCCTGTGCAGGCTGTATCGGCTGCTGTTCCTTATTCTCGTCTATTTCACTCACCTCCGAAAGAAAGCATATTTTTGATTTGGCTGTTCAGTATCCAGCGGGCTGTATGGCTTGGGCGGGACGGCACGCACAACGGGTGGATTGACAGGATTTTCCATTGCCACATAGCGCAGTTCATCGTAAATATGGTCCTCTCCCTCAGTGTCGATGTCCTCGACATCTGTGCTGTCATAGACGAGCGCGGGCAGAGTGCGGATACAGTGCTTGCAGGTGGAAAAAATGTAGAGTTGTGGTCTGCCGGCATCATCAAAGGCAAGCCGGTGATGCAGCTGCATCTTTCCGGCAATGCGCTGATGGTCGCCAGCATCAAAGTAAATGCCCGTGCGTTCCATGATTTCTGCGACGCTCTCCCCCATCTCCGCCTTGGTGATGGCAGGGTCTGCAATGCCGTGAATCGTCCTGCCCTTCAGATTGGGGTCGTCAAGTTCAATACGCTTGATTTCACCTGCAATGCGTGCAGGCTCCCACTTAACACCGACATTTGGCTCTCCTGTGCAGCCGTATAACTCCCGAATCCGATACATGCGGTTGTCATGGTCTACGGCATACCAGCCCACAGAAAAGGGTCTGGCATAACCGAAGTCAAATCCGCGATATAGTTTCCAGCTTGCCGGAATCTTGAATGGCTCAATGACATGAGTCCAAAGCCTGTCATGGTAATGCGCAGGGTCGTTGCGCCATTCCGTGAACACCTGACCAGAAAAGCTGTCCCAATCGCCATAGAGCAATGCTTTCTTGTCTGCCTCCGACAAGGACGCAAGCCGCGCCACATAATCCGGGTCGTTTTCCATGAGGGCGGCATTGTCAAATACCGTGCTTGGCACAAAGATGCGGCGTTTTTCGCGCTGTTCGCTGTGTCCATCTGGAAATACGACCTGTACCGTGTCTGCAATGGGTGTCATGGGCGGTGCGGCTGTGATAAAGCGGTCTTTGACCCAGCCATGCCCTACCCCGCCGGGGTTTGCAGTTGCCCGCATATAGACCCGTGTGCCTGAACCATTAGGACGGTTACGGGAAACCAGATAGCTGTACTGGTCGTAGGTAAAATGCGTCAGTTCATCGAAGCCGATGAAGTCGAACGCCCGCCCCTGATACTTGTATTTGTCCGCTTCGCGCTGCATGGCACCAAACGTAATGCGCGCCCCGCTTGGAAAGGTCCAAGCGTGCTTTGTCTCGTTGTACTTGCAGCCCGGGAAAGCAGGCGGATAATATTTACGGCTCTTGTCTATAAGTTCGGAAAGTTCTGGGTAGGTCTTTCGCAAGATGAGCGCCCTGTAATGGGGGATATGTACCTGCCTAAGCGCTTCGATGACGAGCGCCTCACTTTTGCCGCCGCCAGCCGCGCCGCCGTACAGGGCTTCCTCCTCAGCACGCGCCATAAATGCAACCTGCCGCGGCTGCGGTTTCCATAGAACGGTTTGTCTGCCGCACTCTGTCATTCTTCATTCACCTCCGGCATCAAAATCACACCACTTGCAGATGGATCTTTGTCATCTTCCTGCCGCGTATCAAACAGCCGCATATACTTTGCTAAGCTATTGAGTGCGCCCATTTTATTTGCCAGCCTGTACTTTTTCGTATAACCGGTAAACACACGGTCTTGCCCCGTACCCTCAAACTCCTCACGTACCTCAAGCCCTGCGAGGGCTGCTGCCGTATCTGCGTCCAATTCCTCAATGGGCTTTGGGGAACCATCTGCGCGAAAGAGTTTTCTCGGGTCAAAGAATGCGATTCTTGCAAATTCTCGCAGTACATTGTCCTCTGTAACAAGCTGAGACTCTCCGGACAATGCCGCACGAACCGCACACTGGATTTCCGGCTTTTTGAGATTTTGATATCCCATGACCTCCGCGCTTGTCTGACTGTAACCCGCACGGAGCGCTGCCTGTACAGCGTCCATATCCTTGAGATATTCTGTCAAAAAGCGCTGCTGCTTTGGGGTCAGCTTTCTCTGTGCAATGACTGACACCTCCTTCCCTTTGTTCTGTGTTTATGATACCCGTGCACGCCTGTCAAATCCCGCCAATCGGAAAAGATAAAAAAAAGAGACGCTTTTACGCCTCTCTCCTATGGTATGATAAAGATGATATAATCAGTCAAGCATCTGTATTTTGAACCTTTGATGCAGGTATGCTGCAAACAGGAGCATGATATTCTTCAAAATATCGAATTTTTTGAAAATTTCTCTTTCGAAAAACGGATTCAGCGAATTTTTCGCAGGCGCAGGCAGCCCGTCTTTCCTGTCCTCGCCTAAACTGATCTAACCTATCCTTTCCTATCCTATTCTCGTCTAGGGTGACCATTGGTCGACCACTGGTTGACCATTGTTTTCGCCACTTATTTTATTATATTCTCATTCCGCAGCAGCATCTCTCTCCTGATATACAACTTTTCTCGCGACATCTATTGCATTTTCTATAATTCTTTTCAATTCTTCTGCACTTTTTTCACAATAGCAGCTATCCTGTACAGATACCATTCCATTTTCCATGTCATAGCTTTCTGCTATCGCCATCTGTCATCACCTCACTTCTATCCTATGCACGCAGTCCAACCTTTTTGCGTACTGCATATCATGATAAAGAGGACTGTGCACAACCGCGTCTGCATACAATAAAGCCAAAGTCAGCTTCTTTAGAAAGGAGTGTGTCTCTATGACACAGCGTAAGGTATGTGGTTTGCACGCAGCAATCTATCTGCGCAAATCGCGCGCGGATTTGGAGGACGAGTCCCGCGGACACAGTGACACGCTGTCTCGGCATCAGACAACACTGCTTGCACTTGCCGAGCGCTTGGGATTGATTGTTGGACAAATATATCCAGAGGTGGTATCCGGTGAAACCATTGCATCTCGTCCACAAATGCAGCGCCTGCTGCACGACCTTGAACAAGGGCTATGGGACGCCGTCATAGTCATGGAGGTCGCACGATTGACACGCGGCAGTCAAATCGATCAGGGAATCATTGCCAACGCCTTCAAATACACCCATACCCTGATTATCACGCCCGATAAAATCTACGACCCTTTTGATTCTGCCGATGAAGATATGTTGGATTTCGGTATGTTTTTTTCACGTTTTGAGTGGAAAGCCATCAATAAGCGTCAGCAGGCAGGGCGGCGCGCCTCCTCGCGGGAGGGCAAATACACCGGCTCAGTTGCACCTTATGGCTACTTGCGGCAAAAACTCACCGGCGAAAAAGGCTGGACTCTTATACCCGACCCTGAGACTGCCCCCATTGTGCAGCGTGTGTTCCGCCTGCTCACACAGGAGCATATATCGCAGCACGCGATTGCGGTGCAGCTCAACACAGAGAAAATTCCAGCGCCGCGCGGCGGTACATGGACAAGCGCCACCATTCAGCGTCTTTTGCGCAATCCCCACTATGCCGGCTATATCACCGCCGCTTATCGTCCGCGCATCAAGTCGATGAAAGACGGCAAGGTCATGCAGTCCCGCCCCATCAACCCCAATGCCCAACAATATGCCGGACGACATACGCCGCTTGTCCCTCCTGAGCAGTTTACAGATGCAGCCCGCCTGCTTTCCCAAAACCGGCGTCCCCCTGCGCCGCATATTTCTGGTTTACATAATCCACTGTCTGGTCTTGTCCTCTGCTCGGTGTGCGGAAAGCATATGCAGCGGCGCAATATGTCCTCTGGCAAAGCACAGCTTGTCTGTCCCACCCGCGGCTGTCCCACTGTTGCCGCAAATCTCGATGAGGTGACCTGTTTGCTGATTCGCGGCTTATCGCGCTGGCTCCCTCAGCTTTCGGTGTCCCTTGGCGGGCAGTCCGAACGGCACGCCCAGCAGCGTGAACTGGAGACACTCACGCGCCGGCTGGCAAGGCTTCAGGCACAGCAGACCCGCATTTTCGAACTGGTCGAAACCGGCGTGTATTCTTCAGAGGATTTTTGCGCGCGGCGGCAGGCTTTACAAGACGAATATACGACTCTTGTCCGCGCACAGACTGCACTCCAAAAATCACTCTGTATGCAGGCATCTCCGGAACAGGAGCGGCGCGTTGTAGATATTTTGCAAGAAACACAAAGCAGCCTTCTGAAAAACCAACTGCTCAAAGCCCTTGTGGACCACGTTCTCTATACCAAAACGATACGAAGCACCCGCGCACACCACAAAACTGACCTTTCTCTTGAAATTTTTCCACGTTTTCATGATATGTAGGTAAGCTGTACCAAAGAATTGGCACATCAGGAAATGATTGCAGCAATCGTCTATCAGCTGACCCGCAATCTCACACCGGAGCAAATTCGGGAAGGTGGATTTGATGCCTACTTTGTAGACCACACAACGGGTATCTATCCGCAGTCTGCTTCCGGTACGCCTTTCTCGACCGGCTCGCTCCAGTGTACAGGTGACCCGCTTGCCGACCTATTCGAAGATCTCGCTGCCGAACAGAAAGCACGCATCACCTATGAAAACCTGCTGCGTCTCATTGATGACCCCGATGTGCGAGATCCCATCAAATTCCTGCGTGCACGGGAAATCGTACACTTCCAGCGTTTCGGTGACGCCCTGCGCGACTTACAGGAAAATCTGGACGCCAAAAACTACTACGCCTATAATCCGGCTTTTGATGTACAGCGCCGTCCAGACCCACGCCGCCGTCCCAATCTCTAACAGCCGAACCATCTTCCTGTACGCCTTTCATAGATATCAAAAGCTGTCTGCCTTAGTCGAACACTTCCTCTCAGCGGGAATTTGACTTTCCTGTAAAAAAGGGCTATGATATTCATATCATCGTATGTTTACAGGAGGTATTTTCCCATGAAAATCGCAGTTACCTACGAAAACGGTCAGGTATTCCAGCATTTTGGTCATTGCAAAATGTTTAAGCTTGTTGACACAGAAACCGGCACCAGTGTGCTGCTTGACCCACAGGGCAGTGGACATGGCGCACTTGCAGGATTTTTGCAGGCACATGGCACACAAGCGCTCATCTGCGGCGGCATCGGTGCAGGGGCACGCACCGCACTGGCTGAGGCAGGCATTTCTCTGTACCCGGGTGTAACTGGTGATGCAGATGCAGCCATTGCCGCTTTGCAGAATGGTACACTTGTATACAATCCAGATACCATGTGTCAGCATCACGAACACGAGCACGGAGAGGGACATCACTGCGGCGAGAACAAGCATGGGTGCGGCGGCCACTGATTTCGCGCAGAGCCGTAGGATATCCTTAATCCAAACAGACAAAATCCCCTTTGTGCAGAGTTTGCTGCACAAAGGGGATTTTTTTATCCGGGAATAAAAAGCAGCCAGCCGGGATTGTAGTTATCAGGCGAATCCAAAGCAGGTCAGCATAAACAAAAACCAATACTTCAAGAAATCGTAATCTCATCTTCTTTTTTCTGTCCAAAGCTATCGATACACTTCTCACCTATGTCCAACAGACATTGCCAGAATCATAAGTTTCCTGTATTTTCACAACAAAGGGACTGTACCATTCAACAAAGTTTTTCAAAAAAATTTCAAAATTCTCTTTATGATACGTGTAACACGTGTTATACTCGTATTGTAATAAGGTGGAACAGGAAAGATAAAGACCTGCTAAAGCTTTTGAAGAAAAACGGTTGGAACATTGTTAGAATCAATGGTAGCCACCATGTTCTTCAAAAAGATGGGAAAACTACAGTAGTTCCCATACATGGCAAAGATGTTCCTATCGGCTTACTCAACAGTATTCTTAAGGAGGCTGGGTTTAAAATAGCCCTCCTCTCCTTCAATCACAAGGAGGTATCATTATGTTATTTGTATATCCCGCTATTTTTCACAAGGACGATGAAGTATATTGGGTGGAATTTCCTGATTTAGAAGGCTGTCACACTTACGGCAGTTCTATTAACGAAACCATGGAAGCGGCGCAGGAAGCTTTATCTGCTTATCTTCTTACTCTTTTAGAACAAAAACAGGCAATTGCTTCCCCCTCTGATATTTTAACAATACATGCGGACGATGGCTTTTCTTCTCTTGTATCCTGCGATATTAACCAGTACAAGGATACAAAGGCGGTAAAAAAGACTTTAACAATACCTGCATGGTTAAATGATCGGGCTATTTCTATGGGATTAAATTTCTCACAGGTGCTACAAGAAGCTCTTCTTTCCAAAATACAAGCATAATATCCAAAGGAGATTCTTTATTTGCCCCGATTCCAAAATGAAATCAACCGATACAGACATCTAATCCACAAATAAGGCTATACACTCCAATTCGATATTGAACCTCCTTACGATGTCAACGATGTTGGTTATTTACATTCAGAAAGCTAGTGTATGGTACAGATACTCAAAACAGAAGGAGTGGCACAGCATCAGCCGTGCCACTCCTTTTGAAATTTCCTAGATTTTTTGCCGTACAAACCGAGGCAGTTTCATCTTTTCTCTGCCGCCATTGACCACGAAAAATCAGTGCAGTTCCGGCTCAGAAAACCAGCTGTGTCCTGCCTGCGCAAGCAATGCAGCCGCCTCAGCCGGGCCCTCGGTATCCGGTGTATAGGTGTCTGGCTGACGGTCGCCATAGGCATTTTCCAGCGCGTCCACGAATCTCCAGCTGGTTTCAATCTGATCCCACTGGGAGAACCACGCACGTTCATCATGGAAGCAGGCGTTCAACAGCCGTTCATAAGCCTCCGGCGTATTGATACGGTTTGTAATCGAACAACTCTGACAAAAATCCATTTTTGCCGGTACAATATCCTCAAACTCGCCCGGACGCTTGATATTAAACTGCAAATACACGCCCTCGGTCGGCTGGAACTTTACAAGCAGCACAGCGGGCGGGATATCTGCCTGCGGTGAGCGGAACACGATGGCAACCTCCATTTCCCGCCGCCCCAGCTTTTTTCCTGTGCGGATATAAAACGGCATATCCTTCCAGCGCGGATTGTCCACAAACAGCTTGAGCGCGGCATAAGTCGGGGTCTTGGACTGCGGAGAGACATTTGGCTCCTCGCGGTAGCCCGCATACTGTCCAAGCACCATCGTATCTGCGATATGCTCCGGCTCCGGCATACGCAGCGCCCGCAATATCTTGAGCTGTTCGGTGTGCAGCGCCTCCGGTGTAAACTCTGCCGGACGCTCCATCGCCAAAATAGATAGGATTTGAAACAGATGATTTTGCACCATATCCCGCATGACACCGCTATGGTCATAGTATCCGCCGCGTGTCTCTACACCGACATCTTCCATTGCAGAAATCTGGATGCAGGCAATATGACGCGCGTCCCACGCATCTGCAAAAATCGGATTGGTAAAGCGAATGGTCTGTACATTGCGCACCATCTCCTTGCCGAGATAGTGGTCAATGCGATAAATATTCTGTGGGGTAAATGCGGATTCCAGACGCTCGTTGAGCGCGCGGGCGTCCTCCAGCGTCTCACCAAAGGGCTTTTCCAAAATCACCTTACTGCCCTGTGCATGTCCGATTTGGAACAGACCGTCTGCAATGGTTCCGAAGAAGCGCGGTGCAACTGCAAAATAGAATACACAGCTGCCAATACCCAGTTCATCGAGATAGGCGTCCAGAAGCGGATAGGTCGCAGGGTCTGTGAAATCCATCTTAAAGTAGTGAATATTCTCTGCAAAGGCATCAAAGGTTTCGTCGCGATAGGGCAGGCGCGCAAACTTGCGCACCCACTCTCTCGCCCGCTCGCGATAGGTTTCATCTGTATAATCCCGACGCCCAATGATAATGATATTCTGTCCTTCAAGGGCAAGACCGGACACCATGCGGTTATAGAGTGCCGGCAGCAGCTTACGGAAGGTCAAATCGCCCGTGCCGCCGAAAATCGTAATGGTTGGCTTTTCACGCATCAGAACGCCCCCATTCATGATGGAATACACCCTCACGGTCGGTACGGTGATAGGTGTGTGCACCAAAGCAGTCGCGTTGTGCCTGAATGATGTTTGCACCCACCGGTGCACCGCGGTAACCGTCAAGGTAGGAGACCGCGCTCGTCATAACGGGCATTGGCACACCGCACAAAACCCCCTGCGCCACGACCTCACGCAGTGCGGTATGACCGGCACGAACGCGCTGTGCAAACACGGGGTCCAGCAGCAGGTTGTCAAGTGCCGCATTGCGTGCAAACGCTGCGGTGATGTCTCCGAGGAAAGCCGCCTGAATGATACAGCCGGCACGGAAAATCGAAGCGATCTTACCGAAATCCAGTCCCCACGCATACTGTTCGGAAGCAGCCTTCATCAGTGCAAAGCCCTGTGCATAGGCTGCAATCTTGCCGATATACAGCCCCTGACGCACGGTTTCGACAAATCCCTCTGGTGCAGGCTGTGCTGCCGGTGCACCCAGATCTGCCGCCTTGCGCTCGGAAAGCATACCAGACAGAATACGTGCATACACAGCCCCTGTAATCATAGAAAGGTTGACGCCCTGCTCCAATGACTCCATGCTCGTCCAGCGTCCGGTGCCCTTCTGCTGTGCAGCGTCCTCAATTTTGTCCACCAGATCACCGTCCGTGAGATCGTCCTTTTCACGCAGAACCGAAGCGGTGATGCCGATGAGATAAGAGCGCAGCTCTCCCTTGTTCCACTCGGTAAAGATATCGGCAATCTCATGGTTGGAGCAGCCGCCAATATTTCGGAGCGCGAGATATGCCTCTGCGATGAGCTGCATATCGGCATATTCAATGCCATTGTGCACCATCTTGACAAAATGTCCTGCACCATCGGGACCAATGTAGGTGCAGCACGGTGCACCGTCCTCCGCCTTTGCCGCAATCGCCTCCAAAATCGGCTGAATAAATCCATAGTTTTCCCTGCTGCCTCCCGGCATGATTGCTGGGCCAAAGCGCGCACCGGTCTCACCGCCTGAAACACCGACGCCAAAGTAGTGCATGCCATGCGCCGCCAGCTTTTCTGTGCGTCTGCGGGTGTCTGCAAAGAAGGAATTGCCGCCGTCCAGAATGATATCGCCCGCGTCGAGCATGGGGATCAGCTGGTCAATCATCTGGTCAACGGGATCTCCTGCCTTAATCATCAGCAGGATACGGCGCGGCTTTTCGAGCACCTCTATCAGCTCGGAAAGTGAATACACCGCATGCAGGTTTTCATTCGGCTCTTCTGCCATCACAGCGCGTGTCACCTGCGCGCTGCGATTAAAACCTGCAACCTGAAAGCCATGGTCTGCGATATTGCGTGCAAGACCACGCCCCATAACAGAAAGTCCAATTACACCTATGGTACACTTTTGTGTCATCATCTAAAAAATCTCCTATACAGTTTGTTCGCCTTTAAAAACCAATTCGATTTTTACAGCGACGAAAAAAGTCATTTATAATTACAGCCGCCGGAAAAGCGCCGCTTGTGATATACAATTATTTTACAGACAAATCGAGCTGCCCTCTGGCACGGTGATTCGACAAACGGTCTGCCCCAGCAGTCCGGTTTCCGGATCGATGGCAATAGAGAATAGGTCGTCAGAATCCCGACAGAGAACGAGTGCAAAGCGTCCGTCCTCGGACAGCACGAAGTCACGCGGGTGTTTGCCGCCGCACGGAACCTGCTGAATACAGCGCGCGGTTTGCCCCTCCAGCGCAAAAACGCTTATGATATCGGCACCGCGGGTCGAAACATACAGGAATCGGTGGTCTAAGGACAGGCGGATCGCAGCAGTCGTAGACAAGGCATCGTCCGCCGGCAAAATCGGGATACATGCGATTTGCTGAAAGCGGGTATCTGCAAATGCAAAGTGATAAAGGGCATGACTACGCTCTGTCACAATCCACAGCGTGCGATCCTTCGGGTTGAACACCCCATGTCTGGGACCGCTCCCCTGCGGAAAGAGAATTACACCACGCGGAGAGAATTTGCGGTCAAAAATGCGCACCTGATCCTGCTCCAGACAGGGTACCAGTATAAAGCCGCGCCGTGCCAGAGATTGATGGCAGCCTGCCTTGCTGCCGCATGCAATCTGTCTTGCACACGAGAGCCGATGACTGTCCATTCGGTAAACCGTGAACAAGCCCTCATGGTAGTTGGCTGTCAGCAGACTCGAGCCGGAAAAGCGCACATGGCAGGGGGCTTGCTGCTCCGGACAGCAGACGGATAAGGGTTCCTGTGTTCTTGTGTCCCAGATTGCGACGCCTGCTTTGCCGTCCTGCTCGATTGCCGAAGCCAGAATGTTTCCTCTATGGGCAACGCTTTTGGGATTGTGCACTGCGGCAAACAGTACAGGCGCTGACAGCATGCCCGTCTCCGTATCAAACCGAAACTGGTAGATGCCCTCACTGCGCCCTGTCGTATAAGTACCAATATATCCGTATTGCTGCATGGTATTACCCTCCCTTTTATGGTCATTATAACCGGAAAAAACCAGAAAATCAAGGGAATTGCAAAACAAAACATAAAATATACCATTTCGATATATTTTTAACAGGCGACGTGCCGGAAAAGGCTTTGAAAATAGACTGTTTTTGTGTTCTTTCCCTAAAATCTGCACAGGAACTCCGGTCTTTTTTGTCTTTGTCCGCTGTGCCGCTCTGCCCCGAAAAATGTATACAAAAGCGCTCCCGAAAACTCAAACGCCCATTTGATACAATGCTTCTAAAAGCCTGCCTTCTTCAAATGCTCTCGCCCCTCTCATTGTCCGCTTTGACTGCTTTCCGTTCTTTCAGCAGAAATCTTTTTCTCTCCATTACGCTTGTGACCGACTGCGGATATCCTCTCATCGCCGAACAGACAGTGAGTGATTCTTTTTTGCGCAAACAGACCAAGAAACCGGACTTTAACGCTCTTTTATCATAACAAAATTCGTAAGATAGATTCCCTGTCTTTTTACCTGCTGCTGTGTCACTACTTTATAATCTCTCTTTTCAAAAAAAGGTTTTGCGGTAATAGAAGCATGTGTCGTTATATCTTCATCGACCGCCCGTTCCAGCAGGTTACAAACAGCAGTCCCAATCCCTTTTCCCTGATGGTCTGCATGAACAAACAAACGGTCAAGATATCCTGTTTTGTCTATATCTCCAAAACCTACAATCACATCGTTTTCAACAGCGACCATACTGTAATGTTCTTGAAGCGATTGATTCCATTTTTCTAAATCCACTGTTGCCCATACAGCAAGTTGTTCTTCGGTGTAATCCTTTGCATTGACAGTGTGAACGGTATGACAAAACAGTTCTGTTATTTCCTTACAGTCTGACGGTTTATATCGTCTAATCTTCACGTCCTTTTCCTCCAATTTTAGATTCATCGTGATAGAAAAAGTTCCATTTCATTGTTCTTTTGGATAAACCCTTTTTTCATATATAAGTGTTTTGCCTGTTCACTGCTGCTAAGCCATAATCTTTTTATACCATGCTGTTTGCTGTATTCCATTATGGCATCTAAAATTTGAGCTGCAAAGCCACACCTCCTAAAACCATTAGAAGTATATATGTTCAATATATAGCCCTCTGAGCCGCTCAAATTTTCGGGATATGGGATACGAGAAAATAGGCATAGCGAACCAATCGCAATAATTTTTCCTTGTCCGTATCGCCCCCAACACAATAAATCTTTGTTTATATGCGATAAGTAATACTGCTCGGTTGCTGATTTTAGTTCAGAAATATCCATTTCTCTGGAAATTTCTCTCAATTCCAAAAACAACTCTTTTCTCAATCGCCAAAAATCATTTGCATTTTTTTCATCTAACTGCACAATCTCATGTTTCATAGTGTCTGCCTCACAACTTCTAAATTTCCCCTTTTGCTTACTTTATCACAGTTCCCCGCTTTGTTCAATGCACAATGAAATTGATGTGGTTCGTCCTCAGCGGCCGCAAGCATGGAGTCATTTGGTCAGGACTTGACTTTTCTCTATTGTCATGATATTCTCTAGCTATCTTACTCCAGTCTTTCATAGATAGCAGTTATTTTTGTATACGATGTCATACCAAGGAGTGATTTGCCGCTATGAAAAAAGTATGGAAAAAATTCTCTGTTGTCGTTTTGTTTATTTCTGTTCTTGTGCTTCTGCTTCAGAGTTTTCGGGCAGATGAACCACGGCTTGGAGTTGCCCTGATAGGTCCCTATCGGGAAGATGGCGTTGTAATCCTGCAATATCGTGTAACCAATTATGAAAATCGTCCAATCCAGTTCGAAAATCACAAGGCAATGCAGGGTGTCATTCGCGAGTTTTCCTCTGGACACCAGATTTCCTATGACTGCCCTGAGCAGTTCATCGAAATTCCCAAGCACCAGAAATATACCTTTCAAATTGATTTGACAGATTTTCCGGCAGGGTCTTATCATGCCAGCTTTTCCGCTGTCAGCGGACGCACCACTGCCACAAATGAAAAACAGTTTCAGCTTCCCATTGATTAAAATCAAAGCACCTCCTTGCGTTTGCTGAGTCTGTCGATTCCAATGCCACATATGAAGTCATCCCAAAAATTTTTTATGAAGTACTATGGAGGATTTCTGTAGCTTATAATTAACGAAAAATAATTTATCAAGAATTCTGCAATTGAATAAAAATCATGAAAAAAGTATTGAAAAAACTGTTGCAATTTATAACAAATATTATTCTATCCATTGTTCTTTTGATTGCGGTTGGTTTTATTTTTGGTATTTTTATGACAAAAGAGCAGATCGTTCAAAACGCATGTCAATGGGGTGTATCTATATCAAACGGATCTGAGATTCATATTGTGGATTCCCGTGATTATGACAGTTATTATTTTATATTGGGAACATACAACGACCACGGTGCATACTTGTCATCTTATAAAAAGTTATATGGAATCCTCCCTTTATATGAACGTGATATTATTGCTGCAAATCAGGACGACGACTTAACCGGTATCGGAGTTCCACTGCATGGAAGATATATTGACCTGCTGATTGCTCCTCCATATACCGATATATTGATTCGAGCGGAAAACGGAGTTCTTTGTCCTGCTCCAGAGACAATGTATTGAAAAAATCCCAATTCGGTTTTGTACTGAATTGGGATTTTTATATTTGCTTTCCCCATGCCACCGCCAATTTAGTTCTGGCACAAAAAGGTAGGCACATGTTTTTCATGTACCTACCTTTCATTTACACCTTTCCCGTTTGTATGGAGGTGCTTTGATTTCTCTTACTTGTTCGCCTTTGCAGCGCGGATTGCTTCAATCATCATCGGTACAACCTTGAACAGGTCGCCGCAGATGCCGTAATCGGCAACGTCAAAGATTGGAGCGGTGTCGCTCTTGTTGACAGCAATGATGCACTCAGAATCCTGCATACCAGCCTTGTGCTGGATTGCACCG
>JAGZIY010000005.1 GCA_018365995.1 Butyricicoccus pullicaecorum
GCCACAAGCGACAGCTTGAACATCACATGGAAAATCTGACTGGCGGCACCCCTCCCGTCAGATACCTACCCTGTGTAGTCCCTTGTAAACTGTACTTTATAGAAGAATAGATATCACGAAACGGGTACTGTTGCTGATTTTTACCACATATCAACCACCAAGAGTGAAAAAATCATTGGAAAAAGAAAGAGATGACACATTTTTGTTTGCGGTGTATAATAAAGTCACAGAACTTGCGGCATCACAAATTCTCTGTCTGCAAAACTTCGCAAAGGAGATGAAGGAAATGAAAAAAAGGTTCATTGGTTTGCTGTGTCTGCTTTCCATGCTGACTGCCTGTACCCCCAGCAAGCCCGACACGCCCACTCCTGTACCGCCTGCCCCAACACCACCCAGCACTGTATCTCCAGAACCATCTGCGACACCCGAACAGCTTCCAGAGGATCCCAATGCCATTTCATTTTTTGATTGCGGTACACTCGATCTTTCAAACGAGAACAGCATTGCGGGACGTGAAAACTTTGAGGAGTTTCTAAATGTCACAGGTACTGGAAAATCTGCCACCATTGCGCTTACCAAAAAAGATACCGCACTCACCCTCTCCTTTGATGGAAACGCCTACACACTGAAAGATGCGGAGGCAGAGACCACATGGAAACAGATTCAAATTGTAGAATCCTCTAAATCCGGAAAAATCTACCAGACCTTTCGTCTGACCAACGAGGAAAACCTTGCTGCCGAAACTCCAGACGGAAAACGAGCGGTCACACTTTTTCAGGAAAGCATTGAAAGCTAACCATACCGTTTTACAGCAGACACGACAAAAAGCGGGAGAAAGTAAACTTTCTCCCGCTTTCTTTGCTATCAATTTTCGTAGCTGCGCCTTTGGGTCAGTACCAAAAGAATTATTTACGAGAAACAGCCTTCTTTGCAGCTGCAACGATATCAGCAGCTGTAAGATTGTACTCTTCCTGCAAGAAGCCCTGTGCGCCAACCTGACCAAAACGGTTCTGTACGCCAACCATTTCCATTGGAACCGGACAATTCTTTGCAACAACCTGTGCGACCGCAGAGCCAAGACCACAGTTTACCTGATGGTTTTCCGCGGTTACGATTGCACCTGTCTCCTTTGCAGAAGTAACAATCAATTCTTCGTCAATTGGCTTCCATGTGAACATATCCACAACCTTTGCAGAAATGCCTTCCCCTGCCAGAGTCTCCTGCGCCTTGAGTGCCTCGTCTACCATAATGCCCGAAGCAATGATGGTAACGTCCTTGCCCTCCTTGAGCGTGATGCCCTTGCCGATTTCAAAATCAGCACCATCTTCATAAACCTTGATGATGTTCTTACGAACCATGCGCATGTAGGAGAACTTCTTGGAGGCTGCCAGCTTCTTGGTCAGGCAGTACAGCATTGTATAGTCCGTCGGGTCGATTACAACAGCGTCCGGAATGGACAGATACAGTGCACAGTCCTCAAACGGCATGTGGGTGCCACCGTTATATGCAGCACACACGCCCGGGTCAGAACCCAGAACATGTACAGGCAGCTTTGCGTAAGCCGCAGACATGAACGCCTGATCGAATGCACGACGGGAAGCAAAACAGCCAAAGGAATGTACAAATACAGTTTTGCCTGCTGCGGTCATGCCCGCTGCAACACCCATTGCATCAGCTTCTGCAATGCCTGCATTAAAGCACTGACCCGGAAACTCCTTTTCCAGCTTTGCGGTATTGATGCAGTTATACAGGTCACAGTCGATATGAACGACATTGCGGTCTGCCTGCATCATTTCTTCCATTGCGGTTACATAACCATCACGGTTTGCACGAGAGTCCTTCTCGTGCTTGCCAATCAAAGTAAAGCTCATCTTCGATACCCTCCTTATTGTGCCTTAACCTTAGCAAGTTCTGCCTCAGCCACTGCGATTGCCTCGTCCCACTGCTCCTTGGTCGGCTGAGAGGAGTGTGCGCCCGAAGACTCTGCAAAGGTGCAGCCCTTACCCTTAACGGTATTGAGCACAATGCAGGTGGGCTTTCCGGAAACCTGATATGCAGCCTTCACTGCGTCATAAATCTGCTCTACATCATTGCCATCTGCAAGCTCGATTACATTCCAGCCGAATGCGTCAAACTTTGCAGCAAGTCCCTTGCCATGGCTCATGATATCTGCAACAGCACCATCTAACTGGAGCTTGTTGCTGTCTACGAAACAAATGAGGTGATCGAGCTTGTAGTGTGCTGCAAACTGTGCAGCCTCCCAAACCTGTCCCTCATCACATTCGCCGTCACCAACGAATACGAAAACATGGTTATCACGACCATCGACCTTGTTTGCCAGTGCTGCGCCAACTGCGCTGGACATGCCCTGACCCAGAGAGCCAGTGGTCAGGTCAACACCGGGGGTCTTTGTTCTATCGGTATGAGACGGGAAGTTGGTGTGCGGCTGATTGAGCGTATAAGCCTGCTCCAACGGATAGAATCCCTTGAGTCCCAGTGTTGCATACATAGCCGGACCTGCATGTCCCTTAGACATTACACACCAGTCACGCTCCTCCCAGCGCGGGTTCTTAGGATCGACTTTCATGATATCGCCGTACAGGACAGCAAGCGCTTCGATTACGGACATGGAACCACCGACATGACCAAAGCCAAGGGAGCTGATTGTTTTTAGAGCTTCCACTCTAATTTCCTGGGCAAAGACGCGCAGTTCCTTCATTTTTTCTGCTTTCTGCATTGCATACACCTGCCTATAAATATACAAAAATTCATGTGAAAATCAGCGACTCTAAAAATAAGTCGCTGTTTCCCTCTCCTCACTACTTGTAGTCTATCATCGTTTTGGATAAATTTCAATGCTGATATGAGGATTTGTCTGAAAAATTTTCTCTCTATTTTGTTTTTTTCATGTTAACTTGTTAATATTTGTGTATAATATTTTGGACTAAATCCAATGTTTTCCTGATTCTGAATCGATTGCCGGGATATTTTTGTGTGATTCAGAAAATTATACGGCTCTTCTTCTATTTTGGTTGCTTTTTTAATATTTTCTGATAAAATGATAAGGAGAACTGTCCTGCTTTTTCAGCTGCCACAGTGCTGGCTGCATCTGTGCCGCAAGCCACTTGGACAAGAGAAAAATATTAAAGAAGAGTAGAGAAAAGGGAGAACCATGAAAATCAGTAGACTTAACTCCATTGAACAGTATGTGATCTCCAAAGAAACCGTCTCCATCGACGAGCTTTGTGAGGTCTTTGGTGTATCAAAAAACACCATTCGACGTGACCTGAATGATTTGGAGGCACGCGGTCATATCGCCAAAGTATATGGTGGTGTAACAATTGTCGGGTCCCCCGGAGCTGTTCCCATGCCTGTACGCTCCAACCTGAATTCCTCTGACAAAAATCAGATTGGTATGCTTGCGGCAAACGAAGTACAGGACGGAGATACGATTTTTATTGACTCTGGTTCCACCACAGTTTGTCTGCTGCGCTACTTATCCAGCCGGAAACGTGTTACAGTCATCACACATTCTTTGGGCGCAATGAGCGAGGCTTCCAAATACGATAATCTGAGTCTCATCTCCCTCGGGGGCATCTATAATGCAGCAACCGATTCCTTTACCGGTCTGTCTACCTTTGAAATGCTTTCTGGCATGACTATCAACAAGGCGTTCATGGCAGCAACTGGTATTTCTTTAGAAAGCGGCATGACCAACACTACCTTTCTGGAGGCTGAAATCAAGCGTGGTGTTGTACAGCATGCCGGTGGTGTCTATCTCTTGGCAGACTCCTCCAAACTCGATAAATCTGCGGTCATTTCTTTCTGTCCACTCAAGGATATTACCGCATTTATTACAGATCGGCGTCCTCCTGAGAAATACCTGCAATTCTTCTCCGAAAATAATATTCGTGTTCGTTACGATCACTGAGTCTTTATCCACGGCTGCACACAGACCGTCTGTATTCGGTTGGTGTGCAGCTGTATACTTCTCGAAAGCGTTTGATAAAATAACTGACATTTTCAAATCCAACGCTCAAACTGATTTCCAAAATCGACTCCTCTGTCTCGCGCAGTAAGCGGGACGCGCGCTCAATCCGTAAAAAGTTGATATGCTGTACAAGGGTACGTCCTGAATTCTCCTTAAAAAAGCTGCAAAAGTACTGTGGTGACAATCCAAAACGTGCTGAAACATCTTGAAGTCGTATTTTTTCCGTACAATGCTCCGCTAGATATTCAATGATCTCCCGCAGCAGCTGTATCCGGTATTCCTCCCCCGGGCGCATAGGGCACTGAACCAGCATGTGTGCCGATGCCAGCACTCCAATAATATATAGAAGCGAGGACTTTACCAAAAGTTGATGTCCAAATGATTGATCTGCGCAAATGCGGATCATTTTTTTTAACTCTGAAAAGAGTGCCTTCCCAAGTTCTGTCTTTCCCGAAATATAAGAAGGAAAGCGCAGCAACCCCTCCTCCAACGGTGCAAGTAATTCATTCTGTGCAATATCTGTTCTGCGGAACTGCAAAAAATCCATCGGGAATACAAAAGCACGGAACAAATTTTCAACACCCCCACGTATTTCATGCAGTTGTCCTGTGCCCACAAAAAAGACATCTCCCTGCTGCCCTACATACTGCTTATCTGCAATCATAACGCGAACCTGTCCCTGCAATACTGTGATGATTTCTATTTCTGGATGCCAATGATAGGGAACCAAATCTGAATCCTGCGCCTCAGGTGCCGAATAAATCTGGAACGGAAACCCTTGCGTACCATGTGCGCGTTTCTCGCGGCGCGATGCGTCCATACTCAATTCTCCCCTCTGTTTTCAAAAATCTTAAAATCGTGTTATTTTTTCAGAAGATATTGCAAGCAATCTTTCTTCTATCTAGTTATAATTATAAACAGATAAACCGAGATTAACAAGCTATTTTGCAAACCACATCTTCCCTCTTCTCACATCTGATTCATTCTCAAAGCTACCGTATGAAGCACCAGTGCTCTCTTTTTCAGCGAAAAGAATGAAAGAATTTTGTGGTATTATATATGCAAAACGCCCAAATAATTCTCTTATTCATCTAAAATCCATCAGATACTGTTGATAATTTTTGGCAATCATGCTATAATAAAATTAAATATGTATCTGAAAATCGACCTGATCTCTCCTGTGTTCCCAGAACATTGAGATCCACTTTTTCTGGAGGTATGCGCTATGTATATTGATAAGCAAGTCAAGCGTGGATACAATGAGTATATCCATCTGAACGAAGGTATCGGCAAAGATGCTATGATGGATGTTGCCCTGCTCGTCATGGAGGATGGCGACACCTATTCGTTCCAAGAGAGCGAAAAAGAACTCGCCTGTCTCGTTTTCGACGGCAAATGTACCATCGAGTGGGAAAATGAATCTTACGATGTAGACCGTCCAAATCCGTTTGATTATAACCCTTCCTGCCTGCATGTGTGCAAGGGCATCACAGTGAAAATTACTGCACATGGTCCCACAAATATATACGTACAAAAGACACTTAATGAAAAGACCTTCCCGAGCAAAATGTACAAGCCGGAAGATACAGATACATGGGCACGCGGCAATCAGGGTGAACTGATGGGCTGCATCAAGCGCGATGTACGTACCTGCTTCGATTTGGACAACGCGCCATACTCCAACATGGTTTTGGGCGAAGTTGTCAATCTGCCGGGCAAGTGGTCCTCTTATCCGCCGCATCATCACCCGCAGCCGGAATGTTACTTCTATCGCTATGACAAGCCGATGGGCTTTGGTGCAGGATGGGCAAACGGCGAAATCTATGAGACCCACCACAATGGTCTGGCAATCATCACCGACAAGATGCACTCTCAGGTAACTGCACCGGGATATTCCTGCTGCTATGCTTGGGGAATCCGCCATCTGCCGGGCAATCCGTGGGACAAGACCCGCATCGATGATACCGAGCACCTGTGGCTGCTCGAAGATGATGCCAACGACCACATCTGGCACTGCCCAACCGGAAACTAATTTCTTGATTTCAATGATCAAATCACCCGCATTTATCTTATAAGGAGGATTTTACTATGAAACATATGGAAACTGTCCGCCTGACAGCCAGTCAAGCACTGGTTCGTTTTCTCGAGAATCAGTACATCAGCTACATCGACATGGACGGCAATGAAGTAGAGCACAAGTTCGTAAAGGGTATTTTCATGCTCCCGGGTCACGGCAATGTTGTTGGTTTCGCTAACGGCGTTGAGCAGGAACTGAAAGACATGGTTGTCTATCAGGGCAAAAACGAGCAGGGCATGGCACTTGCTGCAATGGGCTACGCAAAGCAGCTGCGCCGCAAGCAGATTTTCGCCTGCACATCCTCTGTTGGTCCAGGTGCCTGCAATATGGTCACTGCTGCTGCAACCGCAACCGCAAATAATATCCCGCTTCTCATTCTGCCGGGCGATATTTATGCATCCCGTCAGCCGGACCCTGTACTGCAGCAGATGGAGCAGACACACAACCTGTCCATTTCTGCGCATGACGCATTTCAGTCTGTTACCAAATACTGGGGTCGCATCAACCGTCCTGAGCAGGTCATGACTGACATGATTTCCGCAATGCGTGTTCTGACTGACACCGCAAATACAGGTGCTGTTGCGATTTCCCTGCCGCAGGACGTGCAGGCGGAAGCATACGATTATCCGCTGGATTTCTTCAAGAAGCGCGTATGGCGCATTGACCGCCGTCCGATTACGCAGTATGCACTGAAGCAAGCTGTTGAAGTCATCAAAAATGCAAAGAAGCCTCTTCTGATTTGCGGCGGCGGTGTTCGCTATGCAGAAGCACACAAGGTATTCAAAAAGTTTGCAGAAGATTTCGGCATTGCATTCGGTGAAACACAGGCAGGCAAGTCTACCATTGAGTGGACACATGAGATGAACCTCGGCGGTTTGGGTACAACCGGCGGCATTGCTGCAAACAAGCTTGCACACGAAGCAGACGTTGTGATTGGCGTTGGTACACGTTACACCGATTTCACCACCGCTTCCAAGTGGCTTTACCGTACAGATGCAAAGTTTGTCAACATCAACCCCTCTGAATTCCAAGCATATAAAATGGACGCAACCCCTGTTGTAGCAGATGCAAATGAGGCACTGTCTGCAATTGGTGCAGAGCTTTCCAAGATCGGTTACCATACAGATGCCGCTTATGCAGAGGAAGTCAAGGCACTGCGCAAGGAGTGGTTCGATGAAATCGATCGTCTCGATCATGTGGTATACACTGATAAGGACTCTTTCGTTCCTGAAATCAACGATGCAAACCGTGCATGTGTTGAAAAGTACATTGAAGAAACCGGATGTAAGCTGTGCCAGACCACAGTTCTGGGCACTATCAACCGTATGATCGATGACAATGCAATCGCGGTAGCTGCTGCTGGTTCTCTCCCGGGTGATATGCAGGGTCTGTGGCGCGCACGCCATATCAACACCTATCACATGGAATATGGCTATTCCTGCATGGGCTATGAGATTGCGGCTGCACTGGGTGCAAAGATGGCTTGTCCCGATCAGGAGGTTTACTCCATGTGCGGTGACGGCTCCTTTGATATGCTCCACTCTGAACTCATTACCTCTATACAGACCGGTCACAAGATCAATGTTATGCTGTTTGACAACGCTTCCTTCGGCTGTATCAATAATCTGGAGGTTGGTCAGGGCAATGCCTGCATTGCAACCGAAAAGAATATGCTCGAAGAAGGCGTGACCAATGGTATTCATAAGGGTAAGGTGATTCAGGTCGACTATGCTGCAATCGGTGCTGCATACGGCTGCAAGACTTATACCGTTAAGACACAGGAAGAATTGGAAGCTGCAATTGAAGATTCCAAAAAGCAGACTGTTTCTACCCTGATTGATATCAAGGTCCTTCCAAAGACCATGTCTGCCGGCTATGAAAACTGGTGGCGTGTTGGTGTCGCAGAGGTTTCCAACAAGCCAGAAGTACAGGCTGCACGCAAGGCAATTGAAGATCATCTGTTTGAAGCACGTCATTATTGATTCTATGACAGAAAGAGGAACCGATTTATCGGTTCCTCTTCTTTTTTCCTGTCGTACAATCAAAATATTAAGAAATTTCTCTATCACAAATAGCTTTCATAAAGAGAAATATATGATTATTTTCACCTCATACTATCACATAACATTCATTTTTCTTTACAATAATTTACAATTTTTTCATATTTCTCCAAAAATCCATGCTATGATTACTGACATAAGATTTTCTTTGAATTTTCTCATCTTGCTTTTGAAAGGAGCACAATATCCATGAAAAATAATTCGCTCAAAGTTTTTGCACTTGGTGCTGCCAGTGCTTGTCTTGTAATGGGTGTTGCCTATTCCGCAGTTGGTGCATCTCGCAATATTGCAGTCGAAGATGGCATTCGTATGCAAATCAACAATACGGCATTTGTTCCAAAGGACGCAAAAGGCAATCCTGTCAGCCCATTCCTATATAATGGTACCACCTATGTACCGATGCGCCCGTTGTGCGAGGCAATCGGACTGACTGTAAGCTATGACAGCGCCACCAAGATGGTAAGTGTTACAGCACCGACTACTACACCCAATACCGGAAATAACAACACTGGAAGCGGTAATGCCAACGGTACCACAATTTCCGAGGATCAGGCAAAGCTGGCAGCACTTACAGATGCAGGTATTACAGCCGCAAACGCAAAATTCACAAAATGTGAACAAAAAACAGATGATGGTCGCAATATCTATGAAATAGAATTTACATCTGATTCCAAAAAATATGAATATAAGATCGACGCTGCAACCGGCAAGGTACTCGACAAGGAATCTGATAAAAACTCCAGCAGTTCCAATAGCTCTGAGAAAATTTCTGAAAGCAAGGCCAAGGAAATCGCAACCAAAAAAGCTGGTGTTTCCGATGCAAAATTTACCAAGTGCGAACTCAAGGAAGATGACAAAGGCAGCGTTTATGAAATCGAATTTACTTCCGGTTCTAAAAAATACGAGTATAAGATTGATGCTGCGGACGGTTCCATCCTCTCCTCCGACAGCGAAAGCGAAAAAGACGACTGATTTATATTTGCTATTTCAAAAAACCCCTGACAAAATGTCAGGGGTTTTCTATCTCATCATCTTGAATACTCTGTATCAAAATGTTCAATCAATTCAATCATCTCACCACTTGGACCACGGAAAAAGATATTCTGCAATCCGCCAAATAATTCTGGCAGCATATTCTGCTGCTCTGTGCAAAACGTATCAATTCCCATCGCACGCATAGAGTCTACCACCAAGGACAAATTCTCCACTTCGATTGCAAAATGCGGAATCACGCCCCCTCCTGTTGTCACAACCGTTCCATCTCCCGGCTCAATCAGTTCAATTTCAAAATCTACGAGACGAATCATAGCAAGCTGATTGATTCCTGTCTTTTTCTGTACCTTTCCGCGCATGGTACAAGTACCACCCAGAGCCTCATAAAATCGAATCGAACACGTTAAATCTGTTGTATATACAGCAATATGTGCTAAGCCTTTATAATTTTTCATACGTTCTCTCCCTTATATGCTTTCAAAAAAGTCGCTCAGGATTTCCGAGCGACTTTTTACTCTTATTCTTCCTCGTTTTTCTCTACACGGGTAACCGCAATGGACAAATCATCGAGCTGCTTTTCATCTACCACATCTGGGCACTGCATCATAAGGTCTGATGCGTTCTGTACCTTCGGGAAGGCAATCACATCGCGAATAGAGTCCAAGCCAGCGAGCAGCATGCACAGACGATCCAGACCATATGCCAGACCACCATGTGGTGGAGCACCATACTTGAAGGCGGTAATCAAATGACCAAACTGCTCATTTGCCTTTTCCTCCGTAAAGCCAAGTGCACGGAACATTTTTGTCTGAAGCTCCGGATCATGAATACGGATCGACCCGCCGCCAAGCTCGCAGCCATTGAGTATAATATCATAAGCTTTTGCGCGGACGCGCTTCGGATCGGTCTCCAGCAACGCAATATCTTCATCCATCGGTGCTGTAAATGGGTGATGCTTTGCAACCAGACGATCCTCCTCCTCAGAGTATTCAAACTGCGGGAACGCAACTACCCATGCCAGCTTATAATCGTCCTTTCTTGCGAGTCCCAGACGCTTTCCAAGCTCACAGCGAAGTGCGCCAAGCGCGGTTGCAGCTGTTTCCCAATCCGCATCTGCCACAACAAAAATCAAGTCATTGGGTTTTGCCTCAGCACGCGCCTTGATCTGTTCAAGTTCGTCATCGGACAGGAATTTTGCAAAGGAGGAGGTCATAGAACCATCTGCTGCCAGCTTCAGCCATGCAAGTCCCTTTGCACGATAGGTCTTTACAAATTCACCAAGCTTATCGATTTCCTTACGCGGGAACTTATCTGCATAACCATTTACGTTAATTAGGCGCACACTGCCGCCGCCTGCAACCGTATCATGGAACACCTTGAAAGAACACTTTTCCGCGATATCCGAAATATCCTTAATTTCAAACCCAAAACGCAAATCCGGCTTATCCGATCCAAAGCGATCCATCGCCTCCTGCCATGTGATACGCGGCAAAGGCAGCTGAATATCCACATTCAGCACTTCCTGAAATACGCGCTTGAGGAATCCTTCATTAACCGCAATCACATCGTCCTGCTCTACAAATGACATTTCCAAATCGATTTGTGTAAACTCAGGCTGACGGTCTGCACGCAAGTCCTCATCACGGAAACAGCGAGTAATCTGGATATAACGATCCATGCCCGACAGCATCAGCAGCTGCTTATATTGCTGCGGGGACTGCGGCAGTGCATAGAACTTTCCCGGATGCACACGAGACGGAACGAGATAATCCCGCGCTCCCTCTGGAGTAGATTTTGTGAGCATGGGTGTTTCAATTTCAACAAATCCCTGCTCATCAAAATAATTACGCGCAATCTGCGTGACCCGATGGCGCAGCATCATATTACGCTGCATAGAAGGGCGGCGCAAATCCAAATAGCGGTATTTGAGGCGAATCTGATCGCCCACTTCCTTATCATCTGAAATTTCAAATGGTGTAGTCTCTGCCTTAGACAGAATGCGGATATCGGTCGCAACAATTTCAACTTCACCAGTCGGCATTTTATTGTTGACTGCTGCTGCATCGCGTGCAACCAGCTGTCCCTTGACTGCGACAACAAACTCTGTACGGCAGGTAAACGCAATTTCAAACAACTCTGCGTTGACGCTCTTATCAAATGTACACTGTACGATACCCGCACGGTCACGTACCAGCAAAAACAGAACGCCGCCATTATCACGCACGCGATCTACCCAACCATTGACAACAACCTCACGACCCACGTCAGATGCACGCAGTTCGCCGCACATATCTGTGCGTTTCATATTCGCAATCGAAGTGTTATTCATAGTATCCCAACCCTCTTACTGGATATTTTTAATTACCGTTTTAGACGCACGCTCTCCAAGTCCTTCTCGAATTCGCGCCAGTGCCTGCTCAAAACCCGTATTGGTCTGCTCGCCAGTAGCCAACTCCTTGAGCGCGATCACATTGTTTTGGATTTCATCTTCACCCATAAAAATGACATACGGAATTGCAAGCTTGTCTGCATAAGCAATCTTTGCCTTAAATTTTTTCTTCTCGCAATGCAATTGTACACGCACCCCTGCATCGCGCAGACGTGTTGCCAGTGCAATTGCTGCCCCGACGTCCTGCGTCATTGGCAAAATGAGGACATCTGCCGGTGCTGCCGGGGGGTCTTGATTGAGATAGCCCTTGTCCTGTAAAATAAAGAACAGTCGCGTCAGACCAATGGAAATGCCAACGCCGGGCAGCTTCTTATCTGTATAGTATTCTGCCAGATTATCATAACGACCGCCGGAGCAAATCGAACCAATTTCGGGATGATCGAGCATAGTAGTTTCATACACTGTGCCTGTGTAGTAATCCAAACCACGTGCAATTGTCAAATCAATTTCAAAATGGTCTGCTGGAACGCCAAAGCCCTCCATATAGGCTGCAACTGTGGTGAGCTCCTCAATACCGCAGTCTAGCAGCTCATTACGTCCGAGATACTGCTGGAGTGCCTCCAAAATTCCCTGCGTACCACCAGAAAGTGTAATAAACTTTAGGATTTCGTCTGCCTGCTCCAGAGAGGTCTTACAATCCTCTATCAAAATTTCACGTACCTTATCCGCTCCAATTTTTTCGAGCTTATCAATGGTACGCATGACATCTCCTGCCTGTTCATGCACACCCAGCATAGCAAAAAAGCCGTTCAATATCTTTCGATTATTGATGCGAATCTGAAAACGATCCAAACCAAGTTTTGTAAAGGTTTTATAGATAATAGAAGGAATTTCCGCTTCATTGATGATATCCAGCTGTCCATCTCCAATGATATCGATATCTGCTTGATAAAATTCACGGAATCTGCCGCGCTGCGCACGTTCTCCACGATACACCTTTCCAATCTGATAGCGACGGAACGGGAAGGTTAGCTGTCCATAATTAAGTGCCACATATTTTGCAAGCGGTACAGTCAAATCAAACCGCATCGCAAGATCGCTGTCTCCCTTTTGAAAGCGATAAATCTGCTTTTCTGTCTCTCCACCGCCCTTTGCAAGGAGCACCTCAGCCGACTCGAGCACTGGGGTATCGAGCGGATAAAAGCCATAAAGTGCATAGGTCTCCCGTAGAATCTGCATGATTTGTTCCATCTGCTCTTGCGCTGCCGGCAAAAGCTCCATAAATCCCGAAAGGGTTCTGGGCTTTATTTTTTCCATATCATTAAACTCCTTTTACACCTCTAAAAAACACGCAAAAATGCCGCAAAAGCGGCATAAATACCAAAAAACGCACCCATCCCACCAAGGCGGGCGGGTGCGCCACGCGATCCTTTTCCATTAGCGATTCTTAGGATTTACAATATTTCTCCAATCCAAATCGCCGCGATCCAGACCCAAAATCAACATTTCCGCAGTTGCTGCATTGGTAGCAATCGGGATGTTGTGCATATCACACAGGCGTGCCAAAACATGAACATCTGGTTCGTACTGACTATTCGACATAGGATCTCGGAAAAACAGAACAAGATCAATTTCATTATAGGATACACGCGCAGAGATTTGTTCCTCACCGCCTTGCATTCCCGGCAGATATCTTTCTATCCGCAGACCGGTTGCTTCTGCTACCAGCTTACCGGTTGTACCTGTTGCACACAGGCTATGCTTTGCCAAAATGCCGCAATATGCCATACAGAACTGAACCATCAGTTCCTTTTTTCGGTCATGTGCAATGAGTGCAATATTCATTTTGGTCTCCTTTCAGTTGGTCATTTAGAACCGCATGAGCGGCAGACGTTCCCCTTCCAAGCGGCGCGCAATATTGCGGTACGCCTGAGCAGCGCCTGATTTTTTATACCTTACAACACTTTTTCCACTGCCCGCACAGGCAATCACATCTTCATCTTCAGGGATCAATCCCAAAAGCTGAAGTCCTGCGATATCGATTGCATCATCAATGTTTGCAGCCACACCGTAGCGAATCAGACGCGGACGCACCCGATTGACAACCAGTCGAATCCGCATAATACACTGCACCTCCATCATACGGGCAACACGTTCTGCCCCACGAATAGATGCCGGATCTGGCATAGTGACCACAATACCCTGTGTTGCAATCTGGGCGTACATGGCAAGCTCCTCCGGCAACCCTGCCGGTCCATCAATGATTACATAATCAAATCCTTGCTGTTCAGTCTCCTCAGCCAAATATCTGAGATCCGAAGCAGTGAGATTAGGGATTTCTGCAGGTGCTGTGAGCAAAAACAATCCAGATGTGACCGGATGCTCCGCCACGGCACGGCTCAATGGAACCATGCCGCGGGCAACATCTGAGAATGTGAACACCGCAGTATCACTCATTCCCAGAACCAAATCCAGATTGCGCAGACCACAGTCGCCGTCTACAACCAGCACTTTCTTCCCTTGCTCCGCCAACACAGTACCGACTGATGCTGTCAGGGAGGTCTTTCCTGTACCGCCCTTTCCAGACGCGACTAAAATTATCTTGCGCATACTTCCTCCGAACAATTTACACCTTACTTTCAAGTATAAAACAAAATATGTCCGGTGACAAGTCCATGGGCTATTTTATCCAAGGATTTTTTGAAAAATTTTACTGCTGCAAGGTATTTTCGACAGGAACCTGATCCATTTTCCCTTCTCCCTGAAAATAAGCGTCTAAGATATCGCGTGCAACCGGCGCAACATCTGAGCCATGTCCGGCACATTCTCCCACGATTGCAATGGCAACCTCCGGATTTTCCGCTGGTGCAAAGCCAATGAATACGCCATGATCCTCTGCATTTCCAGCAAAATCTTTTCCGCCCAGATGCTCGGCAGTACCTGTTTTCACCGCAATCTTTATCGGGTAGTCTCTAAAGGTACGCGCAGCGGTACCCCCCTCCTCACCAACGGCCTGCATGGCCGTGGTCACGACCTCAAGATTTTTGGGATCCAGCTTCAAATCGAGTGCAACCTCCGGCTTATTATCCAATATCGTTCGGCTATAATC
Source organism: Butyricicoccus pullicaecorum (assembly GCA_018365995.1). Taxonomy (GTDB): domain Bacteria; phylum Bacillota; class Clostridia; order Oscillospirales; family Butyricicoccaceae; genus Butyricicoccus; species Butyricicoccus pullicaecorum_B. The sequence continues at coordinate 14,620 of JAGZIY010000005.1, forward strand.
ATAGGACTTGATGCTTTTAATCAGCGTCGGCTTATAGCGGATGCCTCCATTTGCAAGGGTTGCAGTATAGTTACACAGCTGTAATGGGGTCACAGTCGTGTCGCTCTGTCCAATCGCAGCCTGTACAACGTCACCCGGCTGCCACTTATTCAGCATCGGATTATTAACCAGCATCTCCTGTCGGTAAGTTGGACCTGCGGCAGAACCTGCCACCTCACCAACCTCAATACCTGTTTTCTGACCAAAGCCAAACTTATGCGCCCATTCTTCAATGGCTTTACCGCCCAGCATATAACCTGTCTCATAGAAATAAATGTTACAGGATTTTTTTACTGCCATTGTGAGATCCAGTTCCTTATGCAGTCCAAGGCAGGTAAATCTTCTGGACTTAAAGCGGTCATAATAGTGATTGCAATACATTTTGGTATCGGGTGAAATCACACCCTGCTCAAGACCTGCTACTGCAATCAAGGGCTTAAACGCCGAGCCGGGCGGATATGCCATCTGAAATGCACGATTTCGTGTTGGCTCCAGCGAATTGTCCTGAATCAGCTTTGCGTCCTCATTAAAGGTTCTCTGGCTGTATGTGGGATAGTTTGCAGCTGCAAGCACCTCTCCAGTATCTACTTTCATGAGCACTGCTGCGCCACCGCGCGCTGTCTCAATATTGGAAAGCACACGTGCAAGGGACTCCTCTGCCACCTTTTGCAGCTCAATATCCAGTGTCAGCACCACATTATCTCCGGCACGCGGAGCTGCGGTCTCCAGAGAGCCTGTAACTTCTCCAGTGATATCGGTATCAATCAATCGGCTGCCGCTTTTACCGCGCAGGTACTCTTCCATAGAACGCTCAATACCACTCTTGCCCACAATGTCGTTCATGGAATATCCTTTTTCTCGATACTTTTCCCATTCCTCCGCATAGATGATACCCGTACGTCCCAAAATCTGTGCCGCATAATCGGTTTCATATTTGCGAATGGTTGAAGTTTCTACATTGACGCCGCGGAAAAGATCATGTCGCTCCTTAATCTCTGCAATGAGACTCATCGGCACATTTTCTACAAATATAAAGGGATTATTTCGAGAAAATCCTGCAATACTCATACGATAACGCTGCTCCACAATCCATCGCGCATTATCCTCCGAATAGGTGTCTCTCACATCATAATATGCTTTGAGCACAGCCAGCACACTTGCAGCATCAAGCTCCTTTGCCTCAGTCACTCCGTATGTTTCTTTCAACTTTAACGCATCATTTTTTCCATTCCTGTCGTCCAAGAACTCTACAAGCCTTGTATACGCCTTATCCTCTTTACCGCAAGTAAAAGTATAAGGCGCCTCCCTTGTAATGGGCAGTTCCATCGGAACAGGAACTCCTGCCGAAATCACAAGCTGAACAAGCTGGAGTAAAATATCATTTTGGTTTTTGAGATCCCAATACGTATAATCAAAACGAATGGAATACACCGACTCATTGGTAATCAGCGGTCTGCCATATCGATCCATGATTTCACCACGCGCTGCTGAGACAACATTTGTCGAAGTCAAATGCCGCTCTGCCTGCAAACGATACTGTTCTCCATTGATAATTTGCAGGGAATACAGACCAGCTGCCGAAATGCCACTAAGTGCAACCAAAATGAGAAGCAGTGCAATGAGGCGATGCAGCAGCTTTGTTTTATTATCCATAGCTGATCCTCCTTATTTCATGCGGTCAAATCGCCGTGCCAAGAGATAGACTGGCAAATAAATGATTGGGGACAGCACAACCGCTGCCAAGATCTCCCCGTACATGGATTTGAGGAATGGCATCATCGGGTATCCAGTACCTATCAACGCCGAAAGTACAAACTGCAATCCGCGCAATATAAACATTCCGCCAGCAGTCAGGAGTAAATGGGAGGGCCAAATACGACGCAAATATCGTCCGCTAATACCACCCGCAAGTGCTGCAAATATCATAAAATACAATGGGAGCAGCCCCTCCACACCAGAGCCAGCCACATCATATAAAATCCCTGTAAACAAACCAATCGCTGCGCCGATTGCAGGGTCCTCCATCAGTGCCACTGCTGCCGGTACACTGAACAGCAAATCCAGCCGCACCCCAAATAAGCGTACCTCATTGAGACCTGTCGCTGTTTCCAAAAGATATAAGAAAAGCAGCAGTATGGTATAGCTCATGACCTTATAGGTCGTTGTACGATCTTTCTGCATGGCACATCACTCCGCTCCGGCAGGTGTTGACAGCTGTCCCGCAACCACATCAGTAATGATATAAACATCTGTAACATCTGCCGGATCCACAAATGGGCGAATCACTGCATAGTTGTTCATGCCATTCTCTTCGGTCATAACGCGCTCTACCGTGCCAATCATAATACCTTTGGGGAATATTCCGCCCTCACCGGAGGTCTGAATGGTATCACCAATCACCACATCACTATCCTTCCCCAAATAGGACATACGCAGCATACCATCACCCATGAGTTCATAATCCCCCTGCGCAACACCGCTTTCCCGCGTTCGCGTGACCAGTGCACCAGCCTGCATATTGGTATCCAGTACAGTTGTGACCTGACTATAATTTGGGGCTGCCAGTGATACATATCCAACCATTCCCTCTGCTGTTACAACCAAATCATTCTCTGCTACGCCGTCCATTGTTCCCTTGTCGATAGAAATGGTCGTTGTCCATTGTCCCGGGGAATGTGCAATGACTTCTGCCATATCATAATGAAAGGTCGGATTATTTTTCACAAGCCCTGTGAGCACACGAAGCTGCTCATTTTCATCGACCGCGATCTGTGCATTTCTCACCTGCTGTTCAAGCTCTGCCACCTTCTTGCGCAGTTCCTTATTCTCTTCCACCATGGCATCATAATTCTGAAAGTGTGAAATAAAGTGTTCTGCCTTTCCACTAATGATCGAGACACCCTTTTGTAAAGGTGCAAGTGCTGTACCCACAGCCGCAGATACAGGTGAGTCCTGACCTGCTGCCCCTGTATAGGCGGCAAGCCCCAGACAAACCGCCGCAATAAGCAGAATGACTGCCAGCAGGCGGGTTGTAAAGATTTTTCGCAAGTAATATCCCCTCTTCTTAAACTAGATGGTTTTCGCGCATCCGCTCATACAGACGGCGTACCGGAAGTCCCATAACACTATAATAATCACCAGAAATCCCTGCAATCAACCGGGCACCCAGCCCCTGGATTCCATATGCACCAGCCTTGTCCATTGGCTCTCCCGTCTGAATATAGGCATAGATCTCAGATTCGTCTATCGCTGCAAAGCAAACCTTCGTAATCACGGTATCGATACAGACAGCTTTTCCCGGGACATATAACGCAAGACCAGTCATGACCTCATGGGTGCGGCCAGACAGACAGGTGAGCATACGCTTTGCGTCCCGTTCGTCTTTTGGCTTTCCCAGTGCCTGCCCGTCACAGACAACCAACGTATCTGAGCCGATGACCGCAGCCTGTGGGTGATTCCGATAAACCACCTCTGCCTTTGCAGCTGCCAATCTGGCAACCTCGTCACAAAGTGGTGCACCCTCTATGAGTCCCTCATCTACATCAGCCGGACATACGGTAAAATCCGGTGTGATGAGACGCAGCAGTTCCTGTCTGCGCGGAGATTGGGACGCTAAAATCAGTTGCATTCTGTTCTCCTTTTTTTCCATTATCACTCTACGCCACGCTGATACAGCCCACGGGTAAATCCTTCTGCAAACGCAAGTGTACAGCCCTCCCCGTAAGCCTGCCAAACCTCTGATGCACGCTCCGGTGACTCGGTTGTAAAGCAAATACGTCCAAAGGACGTACCCGATTTTTTCCATTCCGGCTTATCTGCCAAAAACAACGGTTTGCTGTTGAGCAGTGTATTGCGGCAGCCAAACTCCGGCAAAAGCGCAAAAGTCTGTCCCGTGCGGTCTGTCAGCGTTGTCAGCCCCTGTTCACAGGTACATTTTCCGGTTCTGCGCCGAATGGCACAATTTTCAAATACCATAAGCGGCAGATATCCATAGACAACCATTTCTGTCTCAATGGGCTTTGCAATATCTCGCAGCTGTGCAGTACGCAGTTCAAAGGACAGGGTCTGTCTCGTCACCCCCTGCTCAGACAGCGCCTCCAGCGCTGCGCCATTGCACACATTCAGACCGAAACCACCATGCACCACAAATCCCATTCGGCGAAGCAAAACTACCTGCCCTATATTCATTGCACAGGCAATCCCAACACCTGCCTCCTGTACCTTTTTGAGCATATGTGTGATTTCCGGCTGCTCCTTGTCTGTATAGATGCGCGGCATCTGTACAGCAAGGCAAAAGCCCTCCGCCAAACGCTTTTTCACAATTTCAATTTGTTCCGAAAGCACGGTCAGTGGCACATAAATGGTATTGGGACGATTTTGCGCCATGGAATCTGTAATTTGGTGCAAGTGACGTATTTCTAAATTATACCCCTGAAATACGATATTTTTGTGACAATTTTGTGAAGTTTCATAAGGATTCCATAGCCGAACAGGCGGCTGCGCATAACGGGCATATAGCTTTTCCAAAACCTCTCTGCGCAGGGCATTGATGCGAGATGCCGGTACCATCAATCCCTCAGGCAGTTCGATTTCCATATCCTTTACAAAAAACGGTGTCCCGCCGGTCTTAACGAGATTCTTTTCGAGCATTTCCGGCGTTGTCGGACGATTCTGTGCCCGCTCAACCGGCTGCATATCCGCAGCTGAGGCTCCATGCTGCTCCCCCTCCGCAGTAAGTGAAATTCCCGCTTCCGAAACTGCACAACACAGCTTCACGGGAACGAGCGGTGCTTCTTTTCCCTCCGCAAAGCGGCGTGCCGCCTCATCATAAAGCGGCTTGACCTGCTGCAAGGGCACATCAGTCTTGGTTCCAAACATTTTTTCATCAAGCTTACCCGTCAAATACCCATCTGTAAAGCCGTCCCGTGAGAATACCTTGCGTAAGATTTCATTTTCCTCTTGCGTAGGTCCCCTCTGCTCACGCAGCAGGTCAGCATATACCTTGGTGACGACTGCACTATATTCAGGTCGTTTCATACGCCCTTCAATTTTGAAAGAGGATACGCCCATCTGCGTCAGGGTCGGAATCCACTTCGCGGCACACAAGTCCTTGAGTGAAAGCGGACTGCCTTTTTTCCCGTCCTGATAGGTATAAGGCAGGCGGCAGGGCTGTGCACACATGCCGCGGTTGCCCGAGCGCTGTCCAATCACAGCCGACATATAACACTGTCCTGAATAACACATACAAAGCGCGCCATGTACAAAGACCTCTGTTTCAATCCCAGACCCCTTGGTAATTTTTTCAATTTCTTCCAGCGTACACTCACGTGACAATACCACGCGGGAAAATCCCAGCTCCTTCACGGCCAGTGCACCATCTAAAGTGTGCACGGTCATCTGGGTAGACGCATGCAAAGCCATCTGTGGCGCACACTGGCGGATTAGACGTGCGACCCCCAAATCCTGTACGATCAGTGCATCTGCACCCGCTTCATTCAAAAATCGCACATCTTCCATCGCCTCTGCAAGTTCTCGGTCCAGCGCAACGATATTAAAAGTAACATTTGTTTTGACACCACGGGCACGGCAATAGGCAATTGCCTGCGCCATTTCTTCCCGTGAAAAGTTTTTTGCTCCACGACGGGCATTAAAGGTTCCAAACCCTAAGTATACTGCATTCGCACCGCTCTGTACCGCTGCACGAACCCCCTCAAAGGAGCCTGCCGGTGCCAATAATTCAGGCATTATTTCCCGCCTTTCTTCTTTTTATCTCGTATTTGACGAGACTGATTAATCTGTATCTGCCGATTCAGTTCGGCTTTGAGCCGCTTGATTTCCGCCTGCATATCCGTGTCCTCCAAAGACTCATTTGCTTGTGCAAGCGCTTCGTTTGCCTCTCTCAACTCCTTTCGAAGCTGTGCAAGCTCCTCTCGAAGCTGTTCGGGGTCCTGCATCGCATTGTAATCCTTTTCCAGATCGCGTAATCTGGTCAGTTCACGGCGCAACTCCCCGATTTCCCCAATCTCACGTCCCGCAAGCTGAATTCGTGCCTTGGAAAACTCCTTTTTGACCTTTTCCAGTTCTTCACTCAGCTGATTATACTCAACCTTCGGGCATACGTCCTGATAAGAATCTCTCAGCTTTTGCATATCTTCCTTCAGGCGATTGTTTTCCTCTGCCTGACTGTGCTTTGCATTCAATGCAGCCTGTAACTGGCGGATCTCTGCATAGAGCGGCTCCGGATCATTCTGTTTTAGCTGATTGCGCAGTGTTTCGATTTGTTCCTTGAGACCTGACTGCTGTGCAAGCTGCTTTTCTTTTTCATCAAGTGCCTTTTTGAGGGCTTTGATTTCTGTTTGAAATGGTGCAGGATCGCTGCGCTTGAGCTCTTCTTTCAGCTTGTCCAACTCGTTTTTCAGCGTACTGTTTTCTCGCACCTGCGCTTCCTTTGCGTCCAAAGCTGCCTGTAAACTTCTGATTTCTGTATAAAGAGGCTCTGCACATACACGGGCGGAACGCAGTTCCTCATTCTCCTTTTGCAGGGAATCCATTTGCTTGCGTGTTTCCTGTGCCTGCTGCTGCGCCTTATTTTCTGAAGTCTCGAGCGAAGCCCGAAGCCGTGCAATTTCTTGCTCTAAGAGACTGGTCTGCTCTTTGACCGCGTTTTCCTTTTCGATTCTTGCCTGTCTGAGTGCCGCACGCAGAGTTTCATTCTCTTGCGTCAGAACATTCAGCTTTCCTGTCATCACCTTGTTCTGTGCCATATCGGCACGCGCCTTATCACATTCCTGTATCAGCGTTTCAATCTGTTCATTGAGCCGCGCCATCTCAGCATCAGACTCTGCACACACATTTTGGTGCAGCTGCTGTGTTTCTTCCAGTTCTTTTTCCAGCCTGTGAATTTCCGTCAGCAAAACTGCGGGATCTTTATCTGGTCTCGTATGCCGCAAGGTTTCCAGTTCTTCCTGCACGCGCCCAAGTTCCTCCTGCTGCTTTGCAATCTCTATCTGCTGCGACTCACTCATAATGCGATATTTTTCACATTCGTGGCGCATTTTTACAGCCTCATCTGCCATATTCAGGGTGGCAAGGACTCCGGTAGCAAATGCTGTATTTCCCACCAGCCTTTTTGCCTCTGCAACTTTCTGATCTGCCAGTGCGGCAATTTCCTTCATATATGGTTCGGGTTCGTCTGCAACCAGAGAAAATTTCTGGCCAGCGATACTTACGGTTAGCCGGTTTTGCATCCCGATTTTCCTCCCTGTTCGTCGCATTGATTACAGTGTTTTTTATTATAACATGAGAATATACATTCCTGAAAGAACACTCCTGAAAGAGATTGTGTGCTTTTTCCGATACAGGACCTCTGCCGTATTGTATATTGCTTTCTTCAAAAAAATATTTCAAAGCTTGTGCAAAGGTAGTATCTGCATAAAACCACGCTATAATAGGCATTTATGTTTATTATAGCATATTTTTCACACCCTCGTACACAGTTTTTAGAGCAAATACGAGAATTTGTAAAATTGCCCCTTCTCCTATTTACAGCACTGTCCCAATCCAACAATATTCACAAAATCTGCAAGCCTCTGAATGACATTCTTCCGGCTTGTTTCTACCAGAATAGTATGTTAAAATAAAATTATCTGTACTTTATATAAATATAAGGAGATTTTCCTATGTCTATCCATTCCGACGTGCGCCGTTTGGTACTCAAAATCGGTACATCTTCACTGACCTATCCCAACGGGAAGCTGAATATTCGCTGCATTGAACATCTGGTGCGTGTCGTTTCCGACTTACATAACCGCGGCTTTGAGCTTGTTCTAGTTTCCTCCGGCGCAGTCGGTGTCGGACTCAATAAACTCGGCATTACCACCCCCCCTTCCGACATACGCATGAAACAGGCAGCCGCAGCAGTCGGACAGTGCGAACTTATGCATATCTATGATAAAATGTTTTTAGAATATGGTGTTAACGTTGCGCAGGTATTGCTGACACGTCACAACATTTCATCTTCTGAGCATTATTCTAACGTCGAAGGTACATTTAATATGCTCCTGCAAACCGGCGTTGTGCCAATTGTGAATGAAAATGATGTTGTTTCCACAGAAGAGCTCAACCGTGTAGAAACATTTGGAGATAATGACACACTCTCTGCTGTTGTTGCACAGCTATGCCACGCAGACCTTCTCATTATTTTCACCGATATCGAAGGGCTTTACAATGATGATCCCCGTGCCAATCCAGACGCCCAGCTTATCTCACGCGTAGAAGCCATTAACGATGACCTGCGTGCCATCGCTGGCGGACCCGGAACCATCGGCGGCACCGGCGGAATGGCAACCAAGTTATCTGCCGCTGAAATTTGTATGGAAAATGGTGTCTCCATGCTCATTACCAAAGGCGACAACGCCGAAGTGCTCTATGATATTGTAGAGGGCAAAAAAATAGGTACATTATTTAAAAGAAAGAAGGCTCCCTATGCGTGATCTTATGACCATCGCCAAAGCCGCGCAAACGGCAAAATTCACTGTTGCACGTCTCAGCAGTTCGGAAAAGAATCAGGGCTTACACGCAATTGCAGATATATTGCTTGCCAACACACAGGCAATTCTTGCTGCAAACCAGCTGGATATCTCCAAAGCACAGGAAAACGGCTTAAACGCCGGTCTTATTGATCGTCTGACATTGACAGAGACGCGAATCTCCGACATTTCCGAAGGCTGCCGACAGGTTGCGGCACTGCCCGACCCCATCGGAGACGTACTCTGGCAGCACACCCGCCCCAACGGACTTCGCATCGGTCTGCGCCGCGTACCAATGGGTGTCATTGGCATGATTTATGAGGCACGTCCTAATGTAACCGTTGATGCAGCTGCCCTCTGCTTTAAGGCAGGTTCTGCCTGTATCCTGCGCGGCGGAAAGGAAGCATTTCACTCCTCCAAGTGTCTCACGGATTTGATGCGGCAGGCACTGACCTCGTGCGGTCTTCCCGCCGATGCCATCAATCTGGTAGAGGATACCTCCCACGAAAGTGCGGCGCAGATGATGCGGCTCAACGGATATTTGGATGTACTCATTCCACGCGGCGGTGCTGGATTGATTCGCACGGTTGTCGAAACCGCAACCGTACCCGTTATCGAAACCGGAACCGGAAACTGCCACATCTATGTAGATGCACAGGCTGACTTGGACATGGCAGTACAAATTCTGGAAAACGCAAAATGTCAGCGCATTTCGGTATGCAATGCGGCAGAAAGCCTGCTCGTCCATAAAGATGTTGCGGCTGCATTTCTCCCACTTGCTGCCAATGCGCTTGCTCCTTATCACGTTCTGCTGCATGGATGTCCGCATACCATGGAAATTCTGGGCCATATGGTCATCCCTGCAACCGACAAGGACTATGCCACGGAATATCTGGGCTATGAAATTTCGGTCAAGGTAGTCGATTCCATCGAAGATGCCATTGCTCATATCAACTGCTACAACACTGGACATTCTGAATGTATTGTTACGGAATCCTATTCCGCTGCACAGCAGTTTACCGACTCAGTGGACGCTGCTGCCGTTTATGTAAATGCCTCCACCCGATTTACAGATGGCTTTGAATTCGGCTTCGGTGCAGAAATCGGTATTTCTACACAAAAGCTGCATGCACGCGGTCCCATGGGTCTGGAAGCGCTCACCACACAAAAATATGTGATTTTCGGGAATGGACAGGTGCGCTGATGGAACGTGAATTTAAGTGGGCAGCAAATGCAGAGCAATTTACAGCCATTTGCGAGGCACTGTCTTTGTATCCAGATCATGACAAAAAGCGTTCCATGGATGCAACATATTTCGATACACCAAATCAGCTGCTGCGCGAACGTAAAATCGGGCTTCGTCTGCGTCAGGAGAATACGCAAACCATCTGCTGTATGAAACTGCGAAATGCGGCACAAAATGGTCTGCATGTGCATGAAGAATATGAGTGCCCTGCTATGACGCTTGCAGAGGGACTTTCCAAGCTTCCATCCGTCGGCGCTCCTGCCGAGCTATGTCATACGCTTGCAAAGGCAATCCTAATCCCCATTGCACGGGTGCGCTTTTCACGTCTTCCCATTCCGTGGAATCATGACGAGTTTTGCGCAGAACTGTGCCTCGACTGCGGATATTTATCAAATGACAGGCAGGAAGTTCCCTTTTGTGAAATAGAATGTGAATATCAATCTGGTAAAATTTCTGCATTTGAAGCGGCATGTACACAGCTTGCCCACTCATTTGCGCTTTGTGCAGAGCCGCACTCCAAGCTTGCTCGTGCGCTTTCTCTATAAAAACGAGCCACCCCAAACCATTTATTTGAAATATACTTTTTTAACAAACCTTCTCATTGGTATTGCATAAAAAGTCTTATTGTTGTATAATTATGTCAATAAATCTGTCTGCTTAGGAGATAAGGCTCCATGTCATCTCATCTACATAAGAAAGCAAACCGAAAAACAATTATTTTCTTCTCTCTTTTCACAGCATTTGTCATAGCCTATGAGCTGTTTTTATGGGTCTCGAGCAGCGCAGCTCCCGCCTCTCCATCTCCATCTGCCGTCCACTTTCTGGACGTTGGGCAGGGCGATTGTGCACTCATTGTTTCCGGCGAAGATGCTATTCTGATTGATGCTGGAATCACAGCAATGAGTGAGCGAGTGATCCAATATCTAAAAGAAGTTGGCGTTTCCCAGCTGACAGCCGCCATTGGGACGCATGCACACGAAGACCATATTGGCGGCATGGCGGCTGTGCTGCGTACATTTCCAACAGAAACTCTCTACCTTCCCGGACAGATTGCCAATACGCGATCCTACGAAGCGATGCTGGAAGCCGCTGAGGACATGGGCACAAAGGTACAAATTCCATCTCCAGGGCAGATTTTACAGTTTGGAGAGAATGCTTCCATGACATTTTTCTCACCTCCGATAGATTCTGTCTATGAAAACATCAATGACAGTTCTATTATTTCTCTGTTTTCTCAAAGTGGAAAGCGCATCCTATTTACAGGAGATGCAGAGAGTCCAGCAGAAAGCCATCTGCTCGCCATGCGTCCAGACCTTTCCTGCGATGTACTCAAAATTGCACATCACGGAAGCGATACATCATCCACTGACGCCTTTTTAGATGCCGCACAGCCATCTATTGCCGTAATATCATGCGGCAAATTCAATGATTACGGACATCCCCACCCCGAAACCATTTCTAAACTCAACGATCGGGGTATTCAAATACACTGTACCGCAGAGGAAGGTACTTACATCTATCCAATTATCAATCAAGAAGGAGAGAACATTGCATGAAAGAACAGGCAATTGTTGATCGGTTTGAGGGCGATTTTATCATTCTTGAAACCGATCATGGTATGATCCAAATCCCCCGCATCCATGCGCCTGTCATGGCTGGAGAAGGCATGGTTGTCTGGTATGAAGATGACCGCATCTTAGAAATCGACGAGGAAGAAACTGCACGCCGCGAGGAAACCAGCCGACGTCGGTTTGAGCGCATCCTCAAGAGCAAATAACGCACACTTACAGCAAAGGAAGGAAACAAATTGAACCAGAAAAAACCTTTCGTCTCTCTGGAGCAGGTTCAGGAGATGGTCAAAACTTACCCCACCCCTTTTCATCTCTATGACGAAAAGGGAATTCGCGACAATGCCCGCCGTGTCAAGCAAGCTTTCGCGTGGAATCCCGGCTTTCGTGAATATTTTGCAGTCAAAGCAACGCCCAACCCGCGTATTTTACAAATTTTGAAAGAAGAGGGATTTGGCTGCGACTGTTCCAGCTATACAGAACTCCTTATGAGCGAAGCCGTTGGACAAACAGGACACAATATTATGTTTTCCTCCAACGTAACACCCGCAGAGGATTTTGCGCTGGCTGCAAAGCTTGGTGCAATCATTAATTTTGATGATATCACACACATTGATTTCTTCGAAAAGATTGCACCATTCCCCGAAACCATGTCCTGCCGCTACAATCCGGGCGGAGATTTCAAAATCGCAAACGAAATCATGGATACCCCGCAGGATGCCAAGTATGGTATGACCCGTTCACAAATGACCGAGGCATTCCGAAAACTCAAGGAAAAAGGCGTCAAGCATTTTGGTATTCACGCATTTTTGGCATCCAACACCGTTGCCAATGAATACTACCCCGTTTTGGCACGAATCCTATTTGAAACCGCAGTGGAGCTGCAAAAAGAAACCGGTGTGCATATCGCCTTTGTCAACTTATCAGGTGGTGTTGGGATCCCCTATCGCCCAGAGCAGCAGGCCAGCGATATTCTGGCAATTGGTGAGGGTGTACGCAAGGCTTACGAAGAGATCCTTGTCCCTGCCGGTATGGGTGATGTCGCAATCTATTCCGAGATGGGACGCTTTATTCTGGGACCCTACGGCTGTCTGGTTACCCAATGCCTGCACCATAAGCATACACACAAGGAATATGTTGGCGTGGACGCTTGTGCTGTAAACCTCATGCGCCCGGCTATGTATGGCGCTTACCATCATATCACGGTCTTGGGCAAAGAAGATGCAGCGTGCGACCACCTTTATGATGTCACAGGCGGTTTGTGTGAAAACAATGATAAGTTCGCCATTGACCGCATGCTCCCAGAAGTCGAGGACGGAGATTATCTCGTGATCCATGATACGGGCGCACATGGTTTCTCCATGGGCTATAACTATAACGGCAAGCTGCGCTCTGCCGAAATTCTCCTGCGCGAAGATGGCTCGACCGAATGTATCCGCCGTGCAGAAACACCCGAAGATTATTTTGCAACCCTTGATATGACAGGATTCTTTGACAAAAAGCAGTAAAATAAAGCTTCAAAAGCCAAGGATATCTCCTTGGCTTTTGTCATATATCCGCGTATTGGGTACGAAAACAGAAACATCAGATTTTACGGAAATCTCCGCTTTAAGCAACGGTTCCGTCTGCTTTCTCAATCCTTCGCAGTCTCCGAACAATACACAAGCCATTCACACGCACAGTCAAATAAAAAATAAAAGTTGCACAAAAAAGTGCAGTGTGGCAAAATAAGAATATAAGATGACTGTCACAGAACGGAGAAAGGAATTCTAAACCATGATTTTTGAAAATATTTCTGTTTTAACAGATGCGTTTACTGTACTTTCCGGACAATATGTAGGTATTCAGGAAGATCAAATCACCTATATCGGGTCGGAAAAACCCTCTGGTGATTGGGGTGCGTGCTATAACGGAACCGGCAAGCTGCTCATGCCCGGACTCGTGAACGCACATTCCCATGCACCCATGACCTTACTGCGCGGCTATGGAGAAAATTTATCTCTCCAGCGATGGCTCAACGAGCGAATTTTCCCATTTGAAGACAAGCTGAGTGATGCCGCAGTTGCACCAGCAACCCGTCTGGCAATTGCGGAAATGCTGCGGTTCGGTACGGTTTCTTTTTCCGATATGTATTTTTTCAGTCAAACGATGGCAGATACCATTCTGGAAACCGGAATTAAGTGTAACCTCAGCCGTGGATTAACCGTCTTTGATGACAGCAGCTATGAGCAAACCCCTGCATATCAAGATAACTGTGACCTATTGGCGCACTATCACGGTGCTGGAAATGGCAAACTGAAAATCGATCTATGTATCCATGGCGAATACACAACAACACCAAAGGTCGTAGAAGCACTGGCACAGCATGCCAAGCAAACAAACAGCCATGTGCACATCCATCTGTCTGAGACGCTGAAGGAGCATGAAGAATGTAAGCAGCGCCACGGCATGACCCCCTCTGCATATTTTGAAAAGCTGGGTCTCTTTGACCAGCCTACCACAGCGGCGCACTGTGTCTGGCTGGAAGACAGCGATTTTGAAATCTTAGAACGCAAGGGTGTCACGGTCGCAGCCTGCCCAGTCAGCAATATGAAGCTTGCAAGCGGATTTTCCCGCGTGCCAAAAATGCTCCGTCAGGGTATCCGCGTTGCACTCGGTACGGATAGCGTAGCCTCAAACAATAACCTCAATCTGTTTCAGGAAATTTTCCTGTTTGCAAATCTATATAAGGGCGCATCTCAGGACCCAACGGTTGTGACCCCTGCGCAGGCGCTCGCAGCTGCCACCATTCATGGTATGCAATCTCAGGGACGAACAGACAGCGGTTTGATCCGTGTCGGTATGAAAGCTGATCTGATCGTGCTTGATACCCATACTCCATGGATGGTTCCTGTGCACGATTGGGCGACCAACCTCGTCTATTCTGCGCAAGGCACAGATGTTTGCCTGACCATGGTCGACGGAAAGGTGCTCTATCAGGACGGCGAATACAAAACCATTGATATTGAAAAGGTCATGTATGAAACCCAACGGGAAACCAACAAAATCCTCGCACAATTATAAGTTCCTTTCGCATATCAACAAAAGGAGGTATCTGTCATGTATGAGCAGATTCAGCAAAGTGTAGAATTCCTAAAGAAAGTATTCCACAACCGCACACCTCAGGTTGCGCTGGTACTCGGTTCCGGACTGGGGCCTCTTGCAGACGAACTGGAAAACCGTATTGCAGTCCCTTTTGGTGACATTCCACACTTCTGCCGTTCCACAGCCCCTGACCATGTCGGACAGCTGGTGCTCGGGACACTTTCCGGAAAAACCATCCTTTGTATGCAGGGTCGACTCCACGGCTATGAGGGCTACACGCCTGCAGATGTTTCCTATCCCATTCCGGTGCTCAAAGCATTGGGCGCAAAAGCTGTGATCCTAACCAATGCAGCTGGCGGCATCAATACCGATTTTTCTGCGGGCGACTTCATGGTAATCGATGACCACATCAACTTTACCGGAAAGAGTCCGCTTACTGGCATCAATGATGATAAAGTTGGCACACGGTTTCCAGATATGTGCCATGTTTATTCACAGCAGCTGCGTGATCTCGCCGATGAAGCAGCACAGGCATGCGGTATTTCACTGCACCATGGTGTCTATGTTGGTGTCAATGGCCCACAGTATGAAACAGCAGCAGAGATTCGAATGTTCCGTGTGATGGGAGGCGATGCGGTTGGTATGTCCACCGTATTTGAGAGCATCGCAGCATCGCATTGCGGGCTTCCTGTGCTTGCCATTTCCATGATTACCAATATGGCAGCCGGCATTACAGGCGACTCCTTATCTGACAAAGAAGTCAAGCAAACAGCAAATGCGCGCGGACAGCTGTTCCGCACACTGATTCGTCAAATCATTTCTATGATGGAATGAAAAATCATCAGCGTTCATTAAAAACTCTGTTTTTCCATGAGTAAGTATCCGCTGCACAAAAGCACTACGAATAATGCCCGAAACCGTTCATCAATGAGCGATTTCGGGCATTTTTCTATGCAAAAATTCACGCACATATCGCGACTTTTTACAAAATTATATACACACTACAGGCACAAGGTACTTTTTCCATAGACTGCGCGGTATGCTCAAAGACACACACTGCATTTTTCATACCCAGCGAAGCATATCTTTTTTCATACGGGAAATAATTCGCTTTTCCAGTCTTGAAATATAGGACTGCGAAATACCAAGAAGATCTGCAACCTCCTTCTGCGTCATGCTCCGTCTGCCGCCCAGTCCAAAACGCAGAGAAATAATTTGCTGTTCGCGCTGCGGCAAATGGGACAGCGCCTGTCTGAGCAGCTGCCGATCTACATCATCTTCAATCGGACGAATGACACTATCTGGGTCTGTGCCCAAAATATCTGATAGCAGCAGTTCATTGCCATCCCAGTCAGACGAAAGCGGTTCATCAAAGGAAATTTCCGTGCGCTGTCCAGATACCTTGCGTAAATGCATCAAAATTTCGTTTTCAATACAGCGAGAGGCATAGGTCGCAAGCTTTACATTCTTATCCGTTTTATAGGTACCAACTGCCTTGATTAGCCCAATCGTACCAATAGAGATCAGGTCCTCCATGCCCACACCCGTATTTTCAAATTTTCGGGCTATATAGACCACAAGACGCAGATTATGCTCCACCAATGCATCTCTTGCTGCCTGATCTCCCTCCATGAGTCTGGCAATGTACGCACTTTCTTCCTCTCCAACAAGTGGTGGCGGTAAAACCTCCGAACCACCTATGTAGTACACACCACCGCTGCACAGTCTGCGCAATCGCTGAACCACTTGTCGAATCCATTGTTTCCAATCCATTGCCGTTCTCCTTTCATATTCCAATCAGACCATCATACCGACCACCAGACAGACGCTCTGCACTGATTGCTGCCAGCTGACACATCGTTTCCCCATTTTGTACCTGCACTCGATCTGGGCGAAATGCCAACAGCAAACCACCAGACTGTCCTACTGCCCGATAAGGAAGCAAGCAAAAGCGTGTACGCCATGCCTCGGGCAGACATGCCATCCGGATTCCAGCGTTATCCGCACGCAAGCCATTGACAACACCAATGAGCTCGGGCGGCAGCAACTGTGCAGCCGCATATCGATCAATCAGCAGTGCTGGTCTCCCGCTCACAGGTTCACAGAGCGTGTTTCCGGTATCACACAGCAAATGAAATACGCCATGCCTGCCTGCAAAATCGATTTCTACCACTACACTGGGCCGCTCACCACCTTCTCGTCCCGCAGTACCTCGAAATAGTAACCCACTAGCACACCAGCATAAAAGTGCTGCTGGAATTAAAATACGAAGCGGCACATCGAGATAATAGCTTCCATTAACACGCAATACTGCACCTGTTGCCTGTCCCAATGCCATCACTGCACCTGCACAAGCACAGGAAACCATGCCGAATACCACTTCAACCCGCAAAATTCTGCCATGACAATGCGAAAACACTAACGCAACCATCGCTGCCCCTGCTGTGAATTCACAAATCCAGTTCTGTAAAAATGCAGTCCCGGGTAAGACAGAAAACATGGCATACAAGGCACCCAACCCAGCGCCCATAAGCAGTCTGCGCCGAGCGATAAATATACCTGCGACTCGCGCTGTCGCAAGCAGCAGCAGATAATCCATTGCCAGATTGATAAGCATCAGCACATCGAGATAAATGACCATGGCTTCCCTCCCTGTTCTCTATCATAGCAGGAACGAAAAGCATATTTTGTCCAAAGCACGTGTGTACAAAATATAAATAGATTCGCGAAAAACAGACAATACAAAAAATATATAATGATATCTTATATCTTTGAAAATCATCTGATGAAACAGATTCTGAAATCATAAAAAGCCGTATTGAGCAGCATGCCCTGCTCAATACGGCCAACGTATGATATAAATTATGTTCCCATAAAAACCAAATAAAATTAGTATTGTTCCCACAAGTGCAGACGCACCCGCTCAATATCATTCATGGAGTTTTTGTCAAATCAATGTGATTTTTGCAGAAATCGTTTGTCCATTTGAAAGCATCATCGTAACAGATACGCTGCCCTTTTTTCCAGCAGTCAGCGCCGTGAAAGCGCTTTTATTCAAAATCACACGATTCTCTACAATCGTATACTGCGCAGGCATGGCCAGCTGTTTCCCCTCCAGCAATACCGCTTGCACAACCACACTGTTGTCGATTCCCAGTGTCAGCACAATATCCTGATTGGCTGGGTTGCCCGCTGTACTGCTAAACTGTGCTGTGAGATTGAGCGGCGAGCCTGTATTTTGATCGGTATCCTGTCCCGTGCTGCCGGAGAACGTAATCACTGCTGTCGGATTGACTCCATTGCTCATGATCACCTGTACTGTGTGCGTACCATTCGGCAATCCCTGAAATGCAGAAACAAATAAACGAATGGAGCCCGTTACACTATCATAGGCATACTGTACACCACTTTGCAGCATACGGTCTCCAAGCATAACAGAACGTACCATCGAGCGATCATCTGATGTGATTGCAAACACAACCTCATTCGGACTGTTCATCTGCACCGCTGCTGGTGTCAGGGTATGATTGGGCTGAGTGCGATCGGTTGATGTCAAGACGCCCTTCAGAGTAGCCGAAGCGCCTTTGTTGAAGGAATAGGTCACAGGCTCTATGGTCGATGCTGCCCCGGGGACTGCAAACACTGCATTTTGTATCGTACCACTGCCTTCCACAGTCGCTGCACCCTTGACACTCAGCGACTGGATATAAGCCCCCGGTGATAAAATCAGGCGATTCTTTCCTTCCAGAATCACATCTGCAAAGCGACCATTCAACGTCACAGGCTCATTTTTATCTCCTGCAATCTCAATCTTTTTGAATCCATCTGCACCTGCCTGCAAACCAGTTTGAATGAGCTGTGCAGTTGTTACAGTCGTGACTTGTGCAACACTGGTTGTCCCCGCAGAAGTAACCTTGACCTCTCTTCCAGTAAACGGGGAATGGACATAGACTTCCTGTGCCTGCACATTATTGAACTGAATGTTTCCGCCCGCGGCAACCAGACGCCCCTTGACTGTTACATTGTTGAGTATTACTGTGTCCTGCTGCTTTAGTCCCTCACTCAGATATAAATTTCCAGTAATAGTCAATCCGGATAAATTCGATGGCGTACTGACCGTTACATTCTTTGTATCCTTATTGAGCGAGGTACTGTTATAAGAGGCTCCAGACTGATTCAAAATCGTACCCGTAAAGTAATACAAAATCTTTGCAGCCTCTCCGCGTGTCACACTGCGCTTTGGCTGAAACGTATTATTTGTATAACCTGCAATATAACCGTTATCCACACCCCATTTGATATAAGGTGCGCTCCATGTTGAAACCTTCGCACGATCAGAAAATTTCAGCTGGCTTGGCTTCACCGTACCCACATCAATTTTACACAACCGTCCCAGAATGGTAATTGCCTGTTCTCTGGTAATTTCTTTTTCTGGTGCCATCTGCGTTGCAGAAAGGCCGGAAATATAGCCATATCGCACCGCAGTCCGCACCGTTTCATAATACCACTGATCCGGTGATACATCCTTATATTGGCTGACATCAGCCTGCTCTGTAAAGCCAAAGGCACGGTTGATGTAGCGCATAAATTCAGCACGTGAAATGGGTGTTGTCGGAGTAAAATGCCCTTTTCCATTTGGATTGATTACGCCACGGGCACTCAACGACCGAAAATATGGCTCTGACCAATGACCTGTAATATCATCCGATGCAGCATATGATACGAAACTGATACAATTCATCGCAACCAGTATACATATCAGGGTGCGGCAGAGTTTTTTCAGCATGTCTCTTTCCTCTCTTTCTGATTGCTTGTTATTATACCAGCTTTTCTTTCATTTTTCCAGTCCCTCTTATTTACTGCGTGTATAGCGTACAAACTGGCGTCCTTTTCTACTGATTCCGCCGAGTTCCAATATCTGTGCGCGTCCAAGACCTCGCACGGTCATCTTGTCTCCCAAAGCCACCTCTGCATCTGGCTTCAAACATTGCATTTGATTGAGAAATACCGTTCCTTTTGCAATCCGTTCCTGTACTTGTGAACGGGAAAGGCGAAAAATCAGAGCGCAAACACTATCCAGCCTGAGAGATGCCACAGAACCTTCCCCCTGCTCCTGCTTTATTTCCGGCATTTCAAAATCACACAGGTCTGCCCGCTCAAGTGTCACCCGCTTTCGTCCCGCGCGCAGAAAATTCATTTCAATAAAATCTGCCATATCCTCAATTACAAAAATATCTGCACCCGTTGGCGTAATCACGATATCTCCCAATACATCTCTCTCAATCCCAAGTCCCATCAGGGCACCAAGATAATCCCGATGAGTCAAGGTATCTGTCTGACTTTTGGCTGCACGCAGTAAAACAAGCGGACTTTGTTCGCCTGCAACTACGTCCTCCGGCGTCAAATAATCCGGCAAGCACAGTGCCATGACCCGCTCTGCATCGGCATATCCACCCCAGAAAACCGTCTGACGTGACAATCCAGCTTGCTGTACTGCATGTGTGCAAAGTGTACGTTCCCGTAAATCCAAAAAACGGGTATGTGTCAGATATGCGCGCTCCTGACTGACCGAAAGGCGCTCAAACAACTGTCGAAGCAGTAATTTATCCTGCGCGGTCTTTGCAAGTGCCTGTATGACCTGTTCCTGCGTTTTTATAAAATCATCTCCCATTTTACTGTATTTTATCCCATTCCCTGCTATAATAGAATCAAAAAAACAAGGAGTATACACTATGAATGATATTCTTTCAAGTCAACAGCTGTTATCCTTTCTGCAAACCAAACGGCTTGGGCACAGCCTGAAAATATTACCCTGTACAGATTCCACCAACACGCAAATCAAGCAAAATTATAAAGATGCTCCAGAGGGCTTTGTGCTCTTAGCCGAACAGCAAACCGCCGGACGCGGACGGCTTGACCGGAAATTCCTCTCCCCCAAAGGAGACGGGATTTATTTTTCTCTTGTCCTTCGTCCCAACCGTTCCATGCGTGATTTATCACTTTTGACCCCTCTTGCGGCTGTCGCTGTTTGCGAAGCCATTCAAACCGTATGTCAAATCGCTCCTTCTATCAAGTGGGTCAATGATGTCTTTTTGCGCGGCAAAAAAATCTGTGGGATTCTGACAGAAACCTGTGGACTTTCCAGCGATGGCTGTCCTGCGCTTTGCATCGTGGGAATCGGCTTAAACCTACGGTTTAATCCAGCTACGTATCCAGAACTTTCTGGAATCGCGGGTTCGATTGCCGATGCTGTCGAGACTCTGCCAACCCGTGCACAGCTTACAGCCGCAATCCTCAATGCATTTGAGCCCTGGTACGATGCGCTCATACGCGGCGAGTCCGAACAGCTTTTACAAGCTTATCGTGACCGGCTCCTCTGTCTCGGTAAAAAAATCACCGTTCAGACAGGGGAAGTCTCCTATCCTGCTATCTGCACAGACCTGACAGCAGATGGAAATCTAGTTGTGCAGGATCAGCAAGGGGACATGCACGTCTTACAAGCCGGAGAAATCTGCATACGCCCTGCAAATGCTTAGGCGCAGAAAAGGGATTCCTGACCATATGGACGGGAATCCCTTTCTATCCTTTATTTTGTTTTTATACTTCCATAATAATTGGCAAAATCATGGGACTTCGCTTGGTTTTCTTAAAGAGATAGTTGCTCAGCGCGCTCTTGAGTGCACTTTTAATGCCATTCCAATCCCGTACACCTTCATCTTGACAGCGATCCAACGTTATTTGCGACTGGATACGCAATTCCTCCATGAGATCCTCTGCCTCTCGCACATAGATAAAGCCGCGGGAGACAATATCCGGTCCAGCAATCACAACACCACTTTCCTGATCGATCGTTACCACCACGATCAGAAGCCCATCCTCTGCCAGATGCTTTCTGTCACGCAGAACAGCTGCACCAACATCACCAACGCCCAAGCCATCGATCAGCACCCGTCCTGCAGGTACCAACGGGCAGAGATGTGCAGAACGCTCATCGAATTCAATAGGACGCCCAATCTCTGTGACCATAATATTTCTGGGATCAACGCCCATTTCCTCAGCCAATGCCGCATGCTTTTGCAGCATGCGATGCTCACCATGAACTGGGATAAAATACTTTGGACGGCACAAGCCTATCATCAGCTTTTGTTCCTCCTGACAGGCATGTCCAGATACGTGGATGGCAGCATTGCGATCGTAAATCACCTCTGCGCCCTTACGGTACAATTCATTGACCATATTGGAGACCGACTTTTCATTCCCCGGAATTGCCGATGCTGCAATCAAAATACGATCGCCAGTCACAACTTCAACCTGCTTATGGCTGGAATATGCCATACGATACAGTGCGGACATGGTTTCTCCCTGTGATCCCGTGGATACAATACACAGTTTATTACGTGGATAGCGGTTGATAGTATTGACATCAATCAGCACCTTGCCGTCATCATGCAAATATCCAAGTTCCATAGCAACTTGTGTAATTTTCTCCATGCTTCGTCCGCATACTGCTACCTTGCGTCCAAACCGTGCAGCAATATCTAAAATCTGCTGTAAACGGCTGACATTCGAGGCAAATGTTGCAATGATGATGCGCTGATCACAGTTTTTGAAAAAATTCTCCATCGACTGTCCAACAACCTTTTCGCTTGGGGTATAGCCACTGCGCTCTACATTGGTGGAATCACTCATAAGTGCCAGAACGCCCTCCTTGCCAAGTTCCCCAAACCGCGCCAAGTCAATCATTTCGCCACTTACGGGGGTGAGATCGACCTTAAAGTCACCTGTATGGATAATCGTACCCAATGGCGTGCGAATTGCCAGTGCAACCGAGTCCGCAATGGAATGGTTCGTGTGGATAAATTCCACCGTAAAGCATCCGAGCTTGATCACGTCACCTGCATGCACGGTTTTCATGCGCACCCTTTCCGGCATGCGATGCTCGGCAAGCTTGGTTTCAATGATTCCGCAGGTCAAACGTGTTGCATAGATCGGTGCATTGACCTCACGCAGTACATAAGGGATTGCACCAATATGGTCTTCATGTCCATGCGTAATCACATAACCGCGCATCTTGCGCTGGTTTCTCTTGAGATAGGTAATGTCGGGAATGACAAGGTCAACACCCAGCATGTCATCATCTGGAAAGGCAAGTCCACAGTCAACTACAATCATATCATTGCCATATTCAATGAGTGTCATATTTTTACCAATCTCATTGAGGCCGCCAAGCGGTATAATCTTCAATTTTTCTTTCATAATTTCGATATCACTTTCCTTTGTTCATTGTCAAAATATTACACGTTGCCGATGTTTTCGGCTTTTGCTTTCATAACAAGGCCGCACGCCTGCGCCTTTCATTCATCATCATCTACCGAGTTGTCCCAGACGAGTTCCGTTCTAAATACCAGACGACTCTTCCGCACCATGGGAACAAACACTGTTTTTACTATATCACATTTTGCACACTTTGTACAGTGATTGCCTGATGTTCCGCCGCACTGTCCATCGACTTTTCTCCCTATTTCCAGACATTCATGCAGTGCTGCCATTCTCATCATTTTGTGATAAGCATATTTTTTCCAAAAATCCAGTTACAGAATGGTTAAATTTTTTGAGATTTCTCCCCGTTTTTTGTTATATCATTTTTTTATATTACTATTCGTAATCAAAATTTAATTTTTTTCAAAAAATCGTTTGACAAAGCGGTTTCCAATGGGTATCATAGCACCTACGGATTGGTAACAAACCGGTTACAAACCAACTTTTTTGTCATTTTATACGCTATATTGCGCATAAACTAAGAAAAATGAGGAGATTTTTTGCATGAATACTCGATGTATCAAAAACATCAAGCTGATGCCCAGCGTACTTGCACTGACCTGTCTTTTGAGTCTGGGCAGCAACGCACAGGCTTATACCACACCCACCTTTGCAGAGAATGGTCACGCACTGGATACCGTGATGGCTTCTCTCCCTTACGGATATCTGTCTGCATCTGCACAGACCACAGTAGACTCTGCGAGCGCGACCGAAGATATGCAGGCTGCACAAAATCATTTGGAGGCAGAAGCATACAAAGCACAAATAGCAGCGCAGGAGGCAGCACAAGCCGCACAAGCCGCTCGAGCTGCTTCTGCACGTTTGCAGCAGCTAAAAACCGGCGCTATCACCCCACACACAGTTCGCCGCAGCAGCACCCTATCCGCTGACAGCGTTGTACGAAATAATTTCAAAAAACTCGGCAAATACCGTCTATCTTTCTACTGCCCTTGCACGACCTGCAACGGGCGCTCAGATGGCAAGACAAAAATTGGTACCCGAATGGCAGAGGGTCGTACCATTGCAGTAGACTCCCGTATCATTCCTTTGGGCAGCCGTGTGTATATCGATGGTTATGGCGTCTTTATTGCAGAAGATACCGGCGGCGCAATCAAGGGCAACCGCATCGATGTTTGTGTTTCCAGCCATAGTCGTGCATATGATATTGGCATCGACTACGCTGATGTTTATCTCATTGGATGAGTAAAAAATTTAGTTACAAATAAGTTACAATTTCTTGATCATTTCCAGCATGTATAAGTTACAAATAAGTTACAAAAAAATGTAATTTTTATATATATCAAACTTTTAAGGCGCTAAAAGCGCCTTTTTTATTTGTTTTGTAAGAAAAACTTGATTTTATGTTTTTTTTGTGTTATACTAAGTTCAATGTGAATCCCAAACAATGGCTGGATAGCCAGCGCCGCACAACGGCGTATTCTAAGATTCAGAGGAGTTTTTTGGATGAAGAAACTGAGCGTGAAAACAATTCTGCGTGGCTTTTCGGCCTTCGCGCTGTGTGCAGCCCTTGGCATGGGTTCCGCACTCGCCTACAATGGAGACCCTGAACTTGCTTACACCAACTCAGACCCATCTCATATCACCACTTCCGCTTCAAGCCCAAGCGCAGACCCAGAGACTGTCACCGTCTCTCAGCCAACCCCCTCTCCTGTTGGAGCTTTGGCAGAGGACCGTCTGACACAACTCAAAACCGGAGATGTGATTCCGCGTACTGTCGCAAAGTCTGCTTCTCTGGCTGCGGATTCTACCATTCGTTCGAATGCCCGTAATCTGGGTTCGTTCCGCTTGTCCTTCTATTGCCCTTGTGAAAAGTGTAATGGTCGTGCGGATAAAAAAACCAAGATGGGAACCGAAATGGTGGAAGGTCGCACCATCGCAGTCGACACTTCAGTGATCCCACTCGGCAGCCGCGTGTATATTGATGGTTATGGTCTGTTTATCGCTGAGGATATTGGCGGTGCAATCAAGGAAAATAAAATTGATATTGCGGTTTCCGACCATGATCATGCATATGAACTTGGTGTTGACAACGCTACCGTTTATCTGATTGCATAATAACTACATAGCAGAAAACGGGTGCTTCGGCACCCGCTTTTTTTCACACATAGCTTGCATATGCCCCTGCTTTTTGATATAGTGATATACAAATGAGGTGAAACGGTATGAATGCAACCACCCGACGAGAAAATATTATAGAACTGCTCACAAACGCAGAGAAGCCACTGAGCGCATCTGCAATTGCTGGTCAATGTGCTGTCAGCCGTCAAATCATTGTCGGCGATATCGCATTGCTGCGTGCATCCGGTGTACAAATCATTGCAACACCACGTGGCTACCTTCTAGAGCGTCCAACCGACAACCGCAACGGCATCGAAGTCGAAATTGCATGTATACACGATGATGACCGCATCGCTGAGGAATTATATACCGTTGTTGATTTAGGTGGTGCCATGATTGATGTAACCGTTTCACACTCTGTCTATGGACAGATTTGTGCTCCCCTGCATATCTTCTCCCGCTTTGATGCAGATGCCTTTGTTGAAAAATTGAAATCCGCAAATGCACAGCCCCTGTGTACACTCACCGGTGGTGTACATCTGCACCGTCTACGTTGTCCCAACCAAGCTGTACAGACCCGTGTATTGGAAGCACTTCGAACAAAGGGTCTGCTCTTTCAAAAAGAATAATCTGCGAGTATCAAAGCCCAAGACACATGTCTTGGGCCTTTTAATTTCATATTCGCCGCACGCCTAAATCAAAAAGACCTTTTCTCCACACCGCCCTTTTATAGTTCTTCCAAATGGATCCGTTTCAGAAAGGTAAACGCTGATATGTCTTGACACATATCTTGTTATTTGATATGATAAAATACAAATTGGGAATTTTTATCCGTGTCACACAGGAAAAGGAGTTTTTTATGTCTAGTCAAAAGTTATATCGTCTGGTGGTTGCAGCCCTGCTTTGTGCAGTGGGTATCCTAATCCCCATGTTCTCGCCCATCAAGATTACCATTGAACCTGCATCTTTTACACTTGCCAGCCATGTCGCAATTTTCCTCGCCATGTTTGTTTCCCCCAGTATCGCCGTTGCAGTCTCTGTTGGTACGACTCTTGGCTTCTTCCTTGCCGGCTTTCCAATCACTGTTGTCATGCGTGCCGCAAGCCATATCGTGTTTGCGCTCCTTGGCTCTCTTTACATTCAAAAGCATCCCGAAACCGCGCTACACCCTTCCAAACCTGCAAATCTACTCTTCAGCTTTCTAATCGGTATCCTGCACGGTCTATGCGAGGTTTTAATCATACTGCCCTTCTATTTTGGCGGTTCCATGGCATCTTATGAGGCAAAGGGCTTCTTTGTCAGCGTTATTTTGCTTGTCGGTGTTGGCTCTGCCGTTCATTCGATGATTGATTTTACAATCGCCTCCGTCATTTGGGCACCCCTGCGTCAAGCACTTCGCCCCAATACGGTCACGACAGCTGTGGCTTCTTCAAAGTAAAACAAGATCTTTCCCTGCCTTGTATATAGAATCCAAAAAAATCGGCACAGAGCAATGCTCTGTGCCGATTCTCTTTTACCCTTCTCTTACCTTGTTTGCCCTCTCAAAGCACTATTTTTTCAGTGCATTCACATATGCCAAAATAACCTCTATGGACTCGTCAATGCCCAAGCGACCTGAATTGATACACAGGTCATAATGATCGCTCTTTCCCCACATCTTACCCGTATAGTAATTGTAATAGGTTGCACGCTGTTTATCCATCTTTTCCAACGCAGCACGCGGCGACTTTCCAGACAGCTCATAATCATCATGGGTCTGGATACGCTGTAACCGATCATCTAAGGAGCCTGTGATAAAGAAATCAAAGCGATTGTCATACTCACGCAGAACATGATCTGCACATCTGCCAACCAAAACGGCTGGACCACTATCTGCAACCTCACGAATAATGTTTGCCTGCGCCAAAAACAACTGGTCTGTCAGAGACATTCCATTGAGTCCTGTACTTCCAAACATGGTCAAAGAATATAACAAGCTGTTGGTCGCACGTTTGTCAAGCTGCTCAAATAAATCCTCACTAAAACCACTTTTCTTTGCCGCACGAGAAATTAGTTCACGGTCATAGAACGGGATTCCCAGTCGCAATGCCAGCTTTCGACCAATTTCTCGACCGCCGGAGCCATACTGTCTGCCAATGGTGATAATCAAATTATTTGCCATAATGAACCCTCCACCCTATGTATAACTTGCATAATGGTTCTATAAATAGTATGTCACACATTATGCAACTTGTCAATATCTCTGCAAAAATATTTCACACGTATCTTTTAATGGCATACGTGTGAAATTAGGATATTCGGACTCTATTCTCCTGTCAGCAGCTGTCCGACCTTATAAATATCGCCAGCCCCCATTGTAATGACCAAATCACCGGCATGCGTTTCACGCTCTAAATATGCACAAATCTCCTCAAAACTCTCAAAGCTGACTGCATTTGAAATCTGTTTTGCCAAATCAGAAGCATATACCCCAATAGTATTCTGCTCCCGCGCCGCATAAATCGGTGCAAGTACCGCCTGATCGCACAGTTCCAGTGCCTCTACGAATTCAGAAAACAAGGCTTTTGTTCGGGTATAGGTATGCGGCTGAAATACACAGAAAATACGATCAAACTCCATCTGACGTGCCGTTTGCAAAGTCGCACGCATTTCAGACGGATGATGGGCATAATCATCCACTACAAGCGCCCCGCTTTTCATGATTCCAGTACGTTCAAACCGACGCGAGGATCCCTTAAACTGCTTGAGACCAGCAGCGACCTGTGCACCTGCTACCTGCAAAAACCACGCAGCCGCACAACAGGCAAGTGCGTTGAGCATATTATGATATCCCGGCACAGACAGTTCTACATGTGTATAGAACTGTCCCTCGACCATTACATCAAAATGATAATACCCATTTTGCACGGAAACATTTTCTGGTCTTACCTTTGCATGCTCTGACACACCAAAGGTCAAGAGTTTGCGCTCAATACCTTCGACCGCCCGCATGGCATGGATATCATCTGCATTGGTGATTACCAATCCGTTCTTCGGTGTGCGCAGGCAAAATTCATGAAATGAATGCACAATATCATCAATATCCTTGAAAAAATCCAGATGATCGGCTTCCACATTGAGCACTACCGCAATCGTTGGCGAAAATGATAGAAAGGAATTACAGTATTCACAGGATTCCGCGACAAAACATTCCTTCCCACCAATACGCAGGGTACCGCCAATTGCAGGCAGGTTGCTTCCCACCATAACAGTTGGATCGAGCGCCGCCTGCATCGTGATCAGGGTCATCATAGAAGTACTTGTCGTTTTTCCATGGGTGCCGGACAAACAAATCACATTCTGATAATCGGTCATCAAGCCACCCCAAGCCTGCGCACGTTCCATAACTGGGATACCGAGCGCATGTGCCTGCATGATTTCAGGGTTATTATCATGCACAGCTGCAGTACGGACAACCAGCGCCGCACCTTCTACATTCTGTGCCTCATGGGTGTAATAAATCTGCGCTCCCAGACGCTCCAAACGCTCTGTGACCGCGGAATATGCGCGATCCGAGCCGCTCACAGGCACTCCCATGCTTAAAAGCAGCTCTCCCAGCGAGTTCATGGACACGCCGCCAATTCCAACCAAATGAATTTTCTTTTTATTCTCAATATATGGCTTGATGGACAATTCCATACCAACAGCCTCCAACACTTAAATTTTCTATGTATTATTATATGGGAATCTTGGAAGAATATCAAGCAGGAACCAAAAAACCATGACGATATAAAAGGAGACCACAAAACTTATGGAGATTACAGAAATCAAATTCCGTCGTTTTCCAACACATGGTAGATTACGCGCACTGGTATCTGTCACCTTTGACAACATCTTCGCTGTTCACGATATCAAGGTCATTGCAGGTGATGATCATCTATTTCTGGCAATGCCCGCACGCCGCAGCACGGATGGACGCTACCATGATATCGTCCACCCAATCGGTCCACTTTTACGTGAGGAAATGGAAAATCGTATTTTATCCGAGTATGAACGGCTTGCCGCACTTCATTCCATATAAATCCAGCTTTTTCCTTGCAATCTACTCCCGAATGCGCTAAAATAAGGACGTCTTAAAAAAGGAGTAGAAATAGAATGCGCGTTATGATTTTATCGGTAACCGCCGGATTTGGTCACCACGCAACCGCAAAAGCTGTTGCAGATATGCTACGCGAGAAGGGCGCTGTTGTGGACACGGTTGATGTCTATGCCTATCTCAGCAGAATTGTTAAGGAAACCATTGACAAGGGTTATCTTTTTACCTCAAAGCACACACAAGAACTCTATCGGCTGGTCTATTTGCTGGCTGAAAATCACGGATCTGGTTATTTTGCGCACCCAATCTCTATCATCAATATTGTAAATGCACTGGGTGCTTCTAAATTTGCCCGTATCGTCAACGACTTTTCGCCCGATGCCATTGTCTGTACGCATGTGTTTGCAGCACAGCTGGTCAATGATCTCAAAAAAAGGCAGCTGTTAACAGCACCTACTATTG
Organism: Butyricicoccus pullicaecorum; assembly: GCA_018365995.1. Taxonomy (GTDB): domain Bacteria; phylum Bacillota; class Clostridia; order Oscillospirales; family Butyricicoccaceae; genus Butyricicoccus; species Butyricicoccus pullicaecorum_B. The sequence goes on from JAGZIY010000005.1 coordinate 44,020, forward strand.
GCATCATCACAGATTATACGATACACCCTTATTGGGAGGACGTTCCAAACATTGAATATATTGTTACTGGCAGTGAGCTTCTCACGCACCGTGCAGTCAAAAGAGGAATTGACCCTTCACGAATCCTGCCGCTTGGTATCCCCATTCATCCCAAATTCTGTGAACCTATTTGTCAGCAAGAGGCGCGGCAGCGTCTTGGCATCGACCTTGAACGCCCAACTATCTTAATGATGGGCGGCAGCATGGGATATTCCAAAAATAAAAATTTGATCCGTCAGCTCAATCTCTGCGGTATCCCATTTCAGCTGCTGGTCGTATGCGGCAATAACAAAAAACAATATGAAGAAATGCTGCAAATGCAGGCACGGCAAGACGGTCCCTGTATTCTCTATCCCTATGGCTTTGTCAACAATGTGGAGGAAATGATGAGCGCGGCAGACTGCATTATCACAAAGCCCGGCGGACTGACCGTCTCCGAAGCACTTGCAAAACATCTGCCCATGATTTTGGTCAATCCCATTCCCGGACACGAAGAACGCAATGTGGAATTCCTTATGAATAATGGTATGGCATGTCTCGTCACCAAAACCTTTCCGGTAGATGAGGCAGTGTATCATCTGTTCAAAAGCCCGCACCGTCTGCGCACTGTGAGAGAGACAATGAGTGCCATTGCACACCCCGATGCAACTGCACGTCTTTGCGATTTTATCTTAACAAAGCTGCCTGCACAGCATACCATTTCATAATAAAATGCACAGAATCCAAATGGACTCTGTGCATTTTTCATTTAACCGCTTGGGCAATCACACGGTATGCCTCTATCAGCCGTTCCTTTGACCACGCCGCATTTGCAGGACTGGTAGATGGCAGACAAACGGCTGCGATCCCCGTCCTAGGCTGGCATAATTTGGTATAATACTTGTGAGATGCCGTTCCCGTACAAAAAATCGCTTTCACCTGCGTCTGGGCAATGAGCCATTGTAAATCATTCGGTTCCGGATTGCGAATAGAGGTATCGCTCGCTCCCTTGATTTCACAAGCTGCAAGGGTATCCCACATTGCAATGTGATGTCTGTATGCCATTTGCCGCTTTTCCTCTACGCTTTGTGGTGTCGGCTCATCAAACACGGCCGCCAAAACCGGCCAAAACCGATTTTGCGGATGCCCATAGAAAAATGCCTGTTCTCTGGATTTGGGACTTGGCATAGACCCTAAAATGAGCACTCTGGAGTCCGGCGCAAAAAGCGGTGGAAAATTATGTGTAACGCGGATATATTCCATTATTCTTCCTCCAGTACCTCCAAAAATGCACGAAATGCTGACGGCAGTGCATATTCCCCGCGCAGTTCGTTCGGTGTGACCCATATCAGTTCAGGGACAGGTGCACAAAGTTCTGCATAATATCCCGTCATATGCCATTCTATATGCGTAAAAATATGCTTTGCCGGAGACAACGACAGTAATTTCGCTGCTTTCCACCCATTCTCTTCTAACTGCGCTTTAATTTCCCGCGGCCCGAGCTTTCTTTCATAGGCAGGAAGTTCCCACATACCCGCAAGCAGTCCCCTGTCCGGTCTGCGCCGAATCCCGACCAGCTTTCCGCAGCGTACCAAAATCACCGTGCGCTCTATAATCGTTCTCGCTTTCTTTGGTGTGCGCACGGGAATCTGATCCCATGTTTTTTCATGGAATGCACGACACAGGTGTGAAATCGGACAATCTGCACAGCGCGGTATTCCATTCGGAATACACACCATTGCCCCCAGTTCCATAAGCGCCTGATTGAAGTCTCCGGCTCGGTCTTTTGGTATTATTTCCACAAGCTGTGCACGAAAGTCCCGCTTGACCTTCAAATCATCTACCGAACGAAAATCGCCCTGCACCCGCGCGCATACGCGGAGTACATTGCCATCGACCGCAGGCTCTGGAAGTCCAAACGCAATCGATGCAATCGCACTGGCAGTATAGTCTCCAATTCCCGAAAGCGATAAAAGTGCTTTGTAATCGTTGGGCATTTGCCCATCATATTCCTCACACAACAAACACGCCGCCTTGTGCAGATTGCGTACCCGACTATAATATCCAAGCCCCTCCCATAATTTGAGATAGACCTGCTCAGGTGCCTTTGCCAGTGCCTCAATATCTGGACACGCCTGTAAAAATCGTTCATAATACGGAATCACTGCCTCTACCCGAGTTTGCTGGAGCATAATTTCAGATAACCATATCCGATAGGGATCCTTTGTATTCCGCCAAGGTAAATCCCGATGTCCCGCATCATACCATACAAGCAGCTCTGCTGCCATCTGCTTGGTCATTCGAGTGATTCCGTGCGTTCCCCAATATAGAACATAGTAAAGGTTGCCTGTGCAATCTCTGTTTCGTCTTCATCTGTAATGGTAACGCCATAAACCGCCGTTGTTCTTCCTACCTTGATTTCCTGTGTCTTTGCGAATAGGGACTGCCCATTTTTCCCCGGACGCAGATACTGAATAGAGGCGTTTAGCGTTACGCCAACCCGCCCATAAGAGGCTGCCGCGGTTCCGGCTGCTGTATCACAAAGGGCATAGATTGCACCACCATGCGCGTTCCCAAGTGCATTCAAGATGCCCTCCCCTGCTGGAAGCTCTACTTCCGCATATCCCGGACGAATCGTGCGTATGCGCATACCCAAGAGTTCATTAAATCCGCCATTCTCCTGTTTCTGGCGGAGAAAAGCCAAAGTATCTGACATAAATATAAAAAATCCTTTCTACTAAATCGTCTTGTGTTATCATATCATATTTACAGATTTTCGTAAACCGCCTAAGCGAACGCCAAAAAATATCAAATATCCTGCACAAGTTTGGATATGTTTTGTTCTATTTGACATTGACAGACCGGTTAGCAATCACTTACAATAAAACATGAGAAGTTAACTAAAGGTAACAAATGGAGGCATCAATCAGATATCATGAACAAATCGCTTGCACAACTCAAACCCGGACAGTCTGGGATCGTAGAAAGCTTAAGTGCAGAAGGTGCAATCAAACGACACTTTCTAGATATGGGAATTACAAAAGGCGTGTGTATTACGGTAGATCGTGTTGCCCCTTTTGGGGATCCTATCGCGGTACGACTTCGCGGTTATAGTCTCTCCCTTCGCCGTGAAGAAGCTGCCAATATACTTTTGGAGGACTGATAAACATGCAGACAATCGCAATTATCGGAAACCCAAACAGCGGCAAGACCACGCTATTCAATCGTCTTACAGGCTCCAATCAACATGTCGGCAACTGGCCCGGTGTTACTATCGACCGGAAAACCGGTCACATCGAGCATGCAGGCAAGCGGGTTGATGCTGTCGATCTGCCCGGCATCTATTCGCTCTCTCCCTATACACAAGAAGAAATCATTGCCCGTGAGTTTGTGCTTTCCGACGAGCTGGACGGTATACTGAATATTGTAGATGCCACCAATTTGGAGCGCAACCTCTATCTCACCATGCAGCTGATTGGGCTCGGACTTCCCATGATTATCGCACTCAACTTTATTGACGATGTGGAGGCTCAAGATATCCATATCGACTGTGAAAAAATGAGTGCACATTTAGGCGTCCCTGTACTCCCGATTTCTGCCCGACGTGGCATTGGCATTTCATCTCTGTTAGATGCGGTGACAGGAAAGATACATCCGCCAACACATCAGCCTGCATATTTGCACGGTGTCGGTGCCGCGATTCGCCATGGCGCTGAGATTTTGGAAAAAAGTGATCTGCGCGCTTGCAGCCGTCCCTTTTATGCAGCAAAATTATTAGAAGATGACCCTCAAATCGTTTCCCATATCCAGCTGACCGCAGAACAGCGCGCCCAAATGGACGCACTTGCAGATGCACTCTGCGCACATGATATCGGACAAGACCATGAAATGCTGTTTGCTGACGCATTTTATGATTACATTGAAGGGGTCGTTCACGAAAGTGTAACCCGCCCTTCCATCCCCAAACAAACACCAACCACATGCATTGACCGCATCGTCATGCAAAAATGGCTCGCACTCCCTATCTTTATTGCCATTATGGCGCTGATGTTTTGGACAACTTTTGGCCCTGTTGGTGAGACACTCAAGGGCGCACTGGAATCTCTGCTTCAGGAGGGCATTGCACCGAATCTCGAGGCTCTGCTGCTTACACTCGGAACCTCTGACTGGATCATTAGCCTGATTTGTGATGGAATCATTGGCGGCGTGGGCGGCGTTGTCTCCTTTCTCCCGCAAATCATCATTTTATTCTTTTTCCTATCCATGCTGGAAGACACTGGATATCTCGCGCGCATTGCATTTATTATGGACACGCTGCTCAGACGTATCGGACTTTCCGGTAAATCCTTTGTCCCCATGCTGATGGGCTTTGGCTGTACAACCCCTGCTGTCATGGCAGCGCGCACCATGGAAAACGAAAAGGATCGCCGCATGACCATTATGCTGACGCCATTCATGTCCTGTGGAGCCAAGCTTCCAGTCTACGCATTGGTGGCTGGTGCCATATTCGGCAAACATGCAAGCCTTGTCATCATCAGCTTGTATATATTGGGCATTTTGATGTCCATTTTCGCCGGAGCTCTGCTTCAAAAAACCGTTTTCAAAGGTGTATCCTCTGGTTTTGTCTTAGAGCTTCCACCTTATCGTTTGCCTACATGGAAGGGTACCATACGCAGCATGTACGACAAGGCAAAGGACTTCCTGACAAAAGCTGGTACGATCATCTTCCTCATGTCTATCCTTATCTGGCTGTTACAGAACTTCACACCCACTTTATCGGTTGCAGCCTCTCCAGAGTCCTCCATTTTGGGTATATTCGGTCGTATGATTGCACCGATTTTTGCACCACTGGGATTTGGAACATGGCAAGCATCTGTTGCCTTGCTCACAGGTCTGATTGCCAAAGAAACCGTTGTATCCACCATGAATGTGCTCTATGGGGTATCTACCAGTGCACAGCTGAGCATAATCCTTTCTGGTGTCTTTTCACCGGCAGCAGCATATGCCTTTTTGGTGTTTATCCTGCTCTATATGCCCTGCATCTCAGCTTTTGCAACCATTAAGCGTGAAATGGGCGGCTGGTCGTGGGCACTGAGCGCTGCTGCCTTCCAAACCTTACTGGCTTGGATCACATCATTTGCCGTATACCATATTGGTATGCTCCTGTTTTAGTTTTGGAGGTGTCCTATGCGACAGATTCATGAATCTGGCGAAAACTATTTGGAAGTGATTTTGGATATTCAAAATGAACTTGGTACCGTTCGTTCAGTGGAAATTGCCCGGCGTGTCGGCGTATCCCGTGCTTCTGTTTCCAAGGCTCTCAGTGTCCTGCGAGACATGGGACTGGTCGAGCCCGCCTATTATAGTGATGTTGTGCTCACTGAGGCTGGGCTTGCGCACGCACGCGAGATTCGTCACCGTCATGATTTGCTCTGCCGTTATCTGCGCGATGTTTTAGGGGTTTCGCCGGAAACCGCCGAACATGATGCATGCCGTATCGAGCACGTCGTTTCTGATGAACTCATTCACCGTCTTGAATATATTTTACGGGAGGAAGATCAATGATTCAGCTGATTGCGGCAGATTTAGACGGAACACTGCTGGACAGCAAAAAGCAGTTATCCCCTGATTTATTCCCGCTCATCCGTCAACTGCGAAAAAACAATATCCATTTTGCAGCTGCAAGCGGACGGCAATATGATAACCTGCATATGCTGTTTTCAGAGGTCTGTGACGAAATTTCCTTTATCTGCGAAAATGGTGCTGCGGTTTATCATCACTCCAATTGTCTCTTTGCTGACCAAATGCCTGCACAATATTTTATTCCACCCATTCTCTCCATTCGTACACTTCCCGATGTCAACGCCGTTCTGTGTACCCATACGGGCGCTTTTATCGAATGCAGCACAGACACCGAATTTGTTAAGAATGCACAGATGTATTACGAAAAACTTACTATTGTACCCGATCTCATTGCGGTATTGGCACAGCAGCCCGCATTTAAGCTTGCTGTCTTTGAGAAAGCGCACGCCGAAACCGGCTGCTTTCCCATACTCCGTTCCTATACTGATCACTTTGCTGTCGTCCTTTCAGGTGCAGACTGGGTAGATCTCATGAATCCAAAAACCAATAAGGGCATCGGGCTTCAGCAGCTTGCGGCACATCTGCATATCCCACTCTGTAATACTATGGCATTTGGTGACTATCTCAATGATACCGAATTGCTGCAAACCGCAGGTTGTGCATTTGTAATGGAAAACGGGCATCCGGCGCTGAAACAAATCGCTGACCATATCGCCCCCTCCAACGAGGAAAATGGCGTTGTTCGTGCCATTCAATCTTATTTTCATTTAACGAAATCATAAGGAAGCGGATTTTCCGCTTCCTTTCTTTGTTATAATACTCTAAAAAAATTGAGGTTTTCCTTTGGATTCCCCAATTTTAGTCCTCCATACTGCGAAATATTTTGTTATTTCAATATATTATACGTTTTTTCTTTTCCCATTCGTTAAACCTGCACAATTTCTACCTTGTTTTTTCAGTAAAAAAATGCCTTGAAGTGTGATATAAATTAAGATATAGTTAAGTCATCCATTAAAGCATATGAGACAATACAACGGGGGACACACAGATATTGATACAATTTTTCAAAGCAACCACATAATATAAACCGTGTTACTTAGAATAATTTTATCCTTATAAAAGTTTGTAAAATTAACTAAAAATCTCATGCAAAACAACTTTTATGTCCGATTATGCTTTATATTTGAAACTCTTTTTTAGAGTGTTCATTTCACAGGTAATTTTGGAGGTAATCATGAAAAAGAAACAACAACAGGCCGTCAGCTTTCTTCTGGCTGCTACACTTGGTTCTTCTCTGCTTGCCGGCGGAGTGCAAACAGCTCAGGCACTCGATGCCAGCAATGATGGTTCCGGCAAAACAGTCACCGATATTCCAAAACCCGCCGATCCCAACGGCAGCATATTCAAAGGTGAGGAATGGTACGACCAGCGCAGTGTCTTTGAGGTCAACCGAGAAGATGCACACACAAGCTTCTATTCTTTCGCAAGCGTAGAAGATGCACGTATACGAAACCGCGACAACTCCCCAGCCTACCAATCTCTCAACGGCACATGGAAATTCTCCTATGCACAGACACCTCATGAACGCAATGAGGAATTTTTCAAAAAAGATTACGATGTCAGCAGTTGGGACGATATTACCGTTCCCTCAAACTGGCAGACACAGGGCTATGATTCCCCTAAATACACAGATACCCGCCTGCCATGGGAGGGTGTAGAAACCCCACCGCTCGGCGTATCTCCAACCGTTTACAATCCCGTTGGTTCCTATCGCCGTGATTTTACTACTCCCAAGGATTGGGATGGCAAAGAGGTTTTTGTTTCTTTTCAGGGTGTAGAATCTGCATTCTATGTATGGGTCAACGGTCAATATGTCGGTTACAGTGAGGACAGCTATACCGCTGCGGAATTTGATATCAGCAAGTTCTTAAACCCCGCTGGTGAGAAAAACTCCATCTCAGTTCAAGTCTATCGTTGGTCAGATGGCAGTTATCTGGAGGATCAGGACTTTATCCGCCTGAGCGGTATTTTCCGTGATACCTTCCTGTACTGCAAGGATAAAAATGCCTCCCTCTTTGATTTCCGTTATACAACCGATTTGGACGAAAAATATGTTAATGCCTCCCTCAATTGCGAGGCCGTCCTGCGCAATTATTCCGGAAATGCGCCAGAGGGATATACAGTAGACACTATTTTGTTCGATGCAGCTGGTAAGGAAGTTGTAAAACAAAACCTTCCAGTTTCTTTTAAAGATGGTGAGGCACAGATCAAGCATACCTTTGCTGTGCAAAATCCTGCAAAGTGGTCTGCCGAAGCACCGAACCTGTATCAGCTTGTTTTTGTACTTAAGGATCCAAATGGCGCCATTGTAGAGACTGCTGGCTGCAATGTTGGTTTCCGTGAGATCTCCATTCGAAACAACGGTACCAACCAAGCCCAAATCATCATCAACGGGCAGCCGATTATGATGAAGGGTGTCAATCGTCATGAAACCATGCCCAAAACAGGTCGCCATGTCACCGAAGAAAGCATGATTCAAGATATCAAGCTCATGAAGCAGTATAATATCAACGCAGTGCGCAATTCGCACTATCCGAATGAACCGCGCTGGTATGAGCTGTGTGATGAATATGGTCTTTATATGATCGATGAGGCAAACATCGAGTCGCATGGTGTCAATGACCAGATCCCACAAAGTGACCCTGAATGGATCAAGGCTTGTAAGGATCGTATGCGTTCTACCATTGAGCGCAGTAAAAACCACCCGTCCATCATCATGTGGTCACTTGGCAACGAATCCTACAACGGTGATACATGGGCAGAACTTGGCAAACTGTGCAAGGAACTCGATGACACCCGTCTGGTACACTATGAGGGACATCGAGATATCCCTGAAGTCGATGTTTGGTCTCGTATGTATCGTCGTGTCAATCAGCTGGATATTGATGACCCCATCAAAAATCCGCTCGGCTGGTATGGCGAGCACGGTACAAAGCCTGCCATGCAGTGCGAATATGCACACGCAATGGGCAATGGCGTTGGTAATTTACAAGAATACTGGGACGTATATGAAAAATATCCCAATATTCAGGGTGGCTTTATCTGGGACTGGGTCGATCAAACCATCCAGATGGAGACCCCTACGGACAAGCTCCTGCAAAATGATGGTATGCCGATTCCAGTCACACTCAAAGGTGAACTGGTCTCTGATGGACATTCTGGTAAATCCATGAAGGGATATGCAACCTGCTATAATGATCCAGCTCTGGTATTCAGCGGCAATCAGCCCTTTACGCTGGAGGCATGGGTAAAACCAGACAAGGGCGATTCTACTGGTCCTATCATCACCAAGGGAAATGATGAATGGATGTGTACCGAATCCTATGGTATCAAGCGCCAGATTCGCTACAATGAATCCACACAGCAGAAGGCATCTGATAAGCTGGAGTTTTATATCTATAATACCCAATGGGATGACGAGAATGGTGTTTATGAAAAGGTTGTTGCCTCTTTCGACACGCCAGAGAATTGGGCAGAGCAGTGGCATCATATCGCTGGAACCTTTGACGGCAAAAACATGAAACTATATCTCGACGGAAAGGAAGTCGCATCTGCCGTCAACGAAAAGGGAATTGCCTATGGCGGTAACGCAGTGGGTATCGGTGCCGATGTGACATACGACGCACAAAACCCAAATGTACCTGCTGTATTTGAAGGGCTTATTGATGAAGTACGCATTTCCAAGAAGGCTCTCTCAGCTGTGGAACTGCAAAAGACCGACCGCAAGCCCGATGACAGCACTCTGGTATGGCTTGACTTTGACCAGTTCACAGAAAAGAACTATGCACAAAAGGAATATTTCAGCTTTGGTGGCGATTGGCAGAACATTCCGGAAGGCAACCCCAATAATAAGAACTTCTGCGCAAATGGTCTGGTCTCCGCAGACCGCACAGTGCAGCCTGAGCTCATGGAAGTAAAGAAAGTATACCAGAATGTTGGAATCACTTCGGAAGATCCACTCTCCGGTACCATCAAACTCAATAACAAATATCTCTTTACAAACCTGAACGAATTTGATGCAAAGTGGGAGCTGCTTGAAGATGGTGTTCCGATTCAGGAGGGTAAGTTCTCCGCTGATGATCTCAATGTTGCACCACTGACCGAAAAGACAGTAAAACTCGGCTTTACTGCACCCAAGCAGCCGAAAGCAGGTGCAGAATACTTCCTCAACATCAGCTTCACTCTCAAAAAGGATACCTCATGGGCAAATGCCGGACACGAGATTGCAACCCAGCAGATCTCCGTTCCGTTTACAGTACCCGACGCTGCAACTGTATCCGTAGAATCCATGCCAAAACTAACGGTTTCTGAAAAGGATGGCAGCACAGTTGTTACAGGCAAGGATTTCACACTGGACTTCAACACCAAGACCGGCACCATTGATTCCTTGCAGTACAAAAGTAAGGAACTCATCAAGAGCGGTCCAATCCCGAACTTCTGGCGCGCTGCCACCGATAGCGACTGGGGATATTTCTCGCCGCAGGCACTTGCGACATGGCGTTATGCAGGAGCAAACCGTCAAATCGTTGATGTCAAGATGGAGCAGAACAGCGACCAACAGGTCACCTTCACAGTAACCTCCAATCTACCTACCACAACCAAGTCAGATTATAAACAGGTATACACTGTATATGGCAGCGGTGATATTCAGGTAACCAGTACCCTAAAGCCCGGCGCAAATCTGCCTATGATTCCAGAGGTTGGCAATATGATGACCATTCCAAAGGAATTTGACAATGTTACATGGTATGGTAAGGGTCCTGATGAAAACTACATTGACCGGCAGACTGGCTATGATGTAGGTATTTACAAAAAGACCGTAGATGAATTCTTTGTCGATTACATCAAGCCACAGGAAACTGGTAACCGTACCGGCGTGCGTTGGGTCAGCCTGACCAACGACCAAGGTGTTGGCTTGCTGGCAAAGGCTGAGGAGCAAATGGAATTCAATGCTCTGTTCTATACACCAGAACAACTCAGCAACTATCTGCATTCCTACATGCTTCCAGAGGGACAGGATATTACCCTGCGTCTCAACTATCGTCAGATGGGTCTTGGCGGAGACAATTCTTGGGGAGCAAAGCCTCTGACACAGTATCAGATTCCCGCAGATCAGACCTATGAATACACCTACACGCTCAAGCCTGTCAGCACAGATGACCCTGCACAGCTTATGAGCGATTATCGCACACTGATTCCCTAAACTTATTCATTTTCATGCATCCCAAGCTGTCAGCCTCTTATGATATTACATAAGAGGCTGACAGCATTTTTGTACATTTCCAACGCATAAAAAAACAGACCCGAAGGTCTGTTGAGGTCGTTGAAAAACTGCGATACAATCACCAAAGTCTCTGCATTTCTTATGCAAACAAACTGAACAATCCAGAGGAGGCAATCGCCATAATCAGTCCAGCGGCAACAACACCCGCTGCAATCGAAACAAACGCACGAACAGGAGGCATCTTCAAAATAGAAGCAATCATAGCGCCAGACCACGCCCCTGTTCCCGGTAACGGCACAGCCACAAAGAGGAACAATCCCCATTTTGCATACTTGGTAATTTGTTCTTTCTTACTGTTTAGCTTCGATGTATACCAATTCGCAGCTCCCTTTATCCCGGGCATCCGTGCCAGCCAATCCAAAAGACGCTCTGTAAACAATAACAAAAACGGAATTGGCAGCAAATTTCCAAGATAACAAATGGGAAGGATTTCATACCATGGCATTCCTGCGGCTACTCCCAATGGTACAGCGCCGCGCAGTTCGACCAGCGGCAGCATGGAAACCAGAAATAACGCGGTCTCCTTACCCGCAGCCTCCAACCAGGTAAATAAACTTTCCAAACTCTGCTCCTCCCTCAGGTAATATCTTTATAATAAAATCTTAACAGAATCCCCTCATAAATGCAACGCAGTTTTGTAAAATCTATTTGAATTCTCCGCCTTACATTGACATATACACCTATTTCGCGGTATCATGAGAAAAAGAAAAATTTTTCAGGAGATGAACGTTCCGATGTCCCAATTTGACCTCATTGTCACCGATCTGGACAGTACGCTGTTCTACGACCGAGAGCACGTCACCGACCGCGACCGCGCTGCACTTATCAGATGCAAAGAACTTGGTATCCCCTGTGCAATCGCAACCGGACGCGAGTTAGAAGCTGTCACCCCTGCACTGGATCGTCTCAAGCTGTGGGATGTATTTTCTCACATTATTCATTCCGGAGGTGGTGGTATTTATGATATTGCTGCTCAAAAAAATCAGTTTTCCGGCATGCTTTCTACGGAAACCCTGTGTGAAGTCTTTGACCGCTATGTATCGCTTGGACTGTCCTTTGTACTGCCTATGGACAGTAAGCTTTATACCTCCCGCCGTACCCCGCGTCTGGAAACCGAATCTCGTGTCCTCGCCTGTGAGTTGATCGAAGTTCCAGACCTGAAAACCATTATTTACAAGCCTATGAGCAAAATTGTTATGAATGGTGCTCCCGAAGATGTTGAACGCGCACTTCCAATCCTGCTGGCAGATGAGGACCCACGCTATCAGTGGCATCGCAGCCATGACAATTATGTAGACTGCTATGCACGCGGAATCCACAAAGGGCAAGCGCTCAAAACCTTGTGTGAACAATTGGGAATCGACCTCAAACGCACATTGGCTATTGGAGATAACGAAAATGATGTACAGCTGCTCGATACCGCCGGTAAGGCTGCTTGCCCGGGCGATGCCACAGATACTGCAAAAGCACATGCAGATTATATATGTTGTGCAGCCCATGAGGGCGCTTTTGCAGATATGTGCGAACACTTTATCTCCGATTTCCAATCGCAGTAAAAGGTATTTCGCGTCCATGGCGCACATAAAACCCTGTAAAAAGTCGCAACATGTGCGTGACTTTTTACACAGAAAAATGCCCGAAATCGCTCATTTATGTGCGGTCTCGGGCATTCTTTGTCCAAAGCGTTTTGCGCGGCGGACGTTAGTCCGTCGAAAACCACAGTTTTTCGACGGACTCAAGTCAGGCATATGACTGACTTTTTTGTGCGAATGGGTGATGTTTGTGCATCTTTCCATGTAAAACGATGGATGCTATATTCTTTAAGAATGTCTGTAAACATGCTGTCCAAATGTGGTCTGTTCCAACGCCCGACGCAGAATCGGCGCCAATACAAGCGCTACAATCACACCGGCAGTTGCATTGATCAGCGATGCTATGATATTCGTTGTGCAGGCAATGACTGCATTTTGCAGAGACGGTGCCCCCAAAACCATTTGACCAATGACCTTACTGCTAATATACATAAAAGAATAGCTGTAAGCACCTACGATTGCCGCTACCACATTACGACCGAACCGCTTTCCCTGCGCACCACGCCCATGTGCAATCACACCACACAGACCTGCCATAATAAAATAGCGAATAAAAGTGATCCACGCTTCTGGTGCAAATACCGGATCGAGCAAATCAAACATGGTGCAGCCAATCGCTGCGGCTAGCGCTCCGCGCCACCCTCCCAGCAAAATGGCTGCCAATATACAAATGCCATTGCCCAGCTTCACACTGACCTTACCCCCCAGTGCCGGCAAATCAATTTTGAAAAAATAAGTTGCTACAAACACAAATGCTGCCATAATTGCGATGGCCACTATGTCATAGGTTGTAATTTTATTTTCTGTCATTCCGAAGTGCCTCCCTCAAATGCTCTTTTTTGTAAATTCAGTTTATCAGCCATCTGACCTCTTTTAAATAGTCAATTTTAGATATTTTTATAAGGTCAGAATATTTTTCAGCATTTTCACCTATACTATCCAAAAAATACAGAGAGGATGTACTTGCATGAAGCTGACAAAAAGCGAATATGCGAAAATGCTCGAACAAAAAGCACCGCCCTCCCACCTGCTGATGGATATGATTTGGGCTTTTGTGATTGGTGGACTAATTTGCACTATTGGACAAGCCGTTTCAAATTTCTTCGTCTCTCAGGGCATGAATAAAAACGATACTGCTGCCTCGACTGCAATCGTCATGGTTTTTTTAGGTGCCTTACTGACGGGCTGTAAACTTTACGACAAGATTGCCAAACATGCAGGCGCAGGTACGCTGGTTCCCATTACAGGCTTTGCTAATGCCATCGTATCCCCCGCAATGGAATTCAAAAGTGAAGGATATATTATGGGGATTGGTACCAAACTCTTTGCCATTGCCGGACCGGTTCTTGTGTATGGCATTTCCGCAAGTGTGATCTATGGGCTGCTATTATTTTTACTAAAATAGTATTCCCCTTTCCCATTGCTAAATAAATTAGATTGAAATGGTGTAGTTTCCGTTGTATAATAAAATCAATAGTAAGCATTTCGACAGTTTTTGAAAAAATTCATCGAAAACTATTTCGCTTTATTTGAATATATCTCATGAAAGGATAATTGATACAATGCGTGAAACATTTCAGACCATTTCTCCACAAGAAGCAAAAGAAATGATAGATACTTCGTCTGTTACCATTTTAGATGTACGAGAGCCAATGGAATTTTGTTCCGGACACATTCCAAATGCGTACAATCTACCTGTTGGTTCTGTGCGCCGCCAAGCCGCAGATGCCCTCCCAGACCAAGCCGCAACGATTCTAGTATACTGTCTGAGCGGAATGCGTTCCGCAACCGCCTGCAATATTCTCACAGAGCTCGGTTACACGAACGTCTATGATTTTGGCGGAATCGCATCATGGCCGTACGAAATCGAACCATAATCCCTAAAAGGAGCCTGTTCTGGCTCCTTTTTCTATATATATGTCTCGTTCCTACTCCCCTGCATACTTCTCTGAAATCATGATACTCCTTCTATATTTACGCAAAATGATACAAATTATGACTTTTCCAAAAAAACAACATTGATTTTAGTTTAAGAAAGTGCTAAAATTGTACTATCGTATTTGTAAAGAAACTATCAAATTATAGGGTTTCTTTTCATCTGAATTTATCATAAATGCAAAGGAATGTAATATCATGACTTACAAAATTACTGGATTTGAACCAGCTTCCTTATTCCGCTTTTTCGAAGATATCAGCGCGATTCCGCGCGGCTCCTATCACGAGAAAGCATTGAGCGATTTCCTTGTCGAGTTCGCAAAAGCACGTGGTCTATGGTACCATCAGGACGACCTGCATAATGTTATCATCAAAAAGCCTGCCAGCATAGGTGCTGAAAACAAGCCTGCTGTCATGCTTCAGGGACATATTGATATGGTCTGCGAAAAGCTTGCAGGTGTTGCACACGATTTTGAAAAGGACGGTCTTGACCTCATTGTTGAAAATGGTGTTCTGCGTGCAAATGGCACAACCCTTGGCGGAGACAACGGGATTGCTGTTGCACTCATGATGGCAATTCTGGATGATGATGCATTGGCACATCCTGCACTCGAATGTGTCTTTACCACACAGGAGGAAGTTGGCTTGGGCGGCGCAACCGGTCTTGACAAATCTCTGCTTGAAGCGCGCACGATGATCAATCTCGACTCTGAGGACGAAGGCGTTGCAACTGTCAGCTGTGCAGGCGGTATGCGCTTTTCCATGAACCGCCCCATTACACGCAATGAGGCTTGTGGTAAGCTGATCAAAATCAATATCTCCGGTCTTTTGGGCGGTCACTCCGGTATCGATATCGATAAGGAGCGCCAGAACGGCATCATTCTGCTCGGTCGAATGGTCAACCGCTTGCTGCACGAAACCGGAGCACAGCTTGCCTGCCTGAAAGGCGGCTCCAAGGACAATGCGATCCCGCGCGAGACCTCTGCTATTTTGGTTGTATCCGAGCAGGAGGCAGACAAAGCACTCTCCATCGCCAAGTCTCTTTCCGCGGATTTCTCCGCAGAACTGTGCCCCTTCGAGCCTGATTTTTGCTGTTCTGTCACATTGGAAGATGGCACTGCCTCCGTCTTATCTCAACAAGATGCAAAGGCTCTGGTCAGTGCAATCTGTCTGGCACCGAACGGTGTACGCCGCCGCAATCTCAAACAAGATGGCTTTGTTGTAACCTCCCTGAATCTCGGCATCGTGCAGACTGATGACACCAGCGCATCTCTGGTATTCGCTCCCCGCTCGTCCGTTGCTTCCTTGCAGGAGGATACCAAGGATCGTCTCTTCCTTCTCGCAGAGACTTTCGGTTTTACTTGTACGATCGCTGGTGAATACCCGGGCTGGAACTTTGCAGAGCATTCTCCCATCCGTGACACTTTTATCCAAAGTTACAAAACTCTGTTTGGAGCACCATTAAAAATTGAAGCAATTCATGCCGGTCTTGAATGTGGACTGTTCTCGGACGCGCTGTCTGGTCTTGATGCCATTGCCGTTGGTCCAACGATCCGCGGCTGCCATACTCCTGATGAATATCTGCCTTTGGACTCTTGCGCACGCTTCTACACCCTGCTGACAGATGTACTTTCCCGTCTTTCCCAGTAAGTTCTTCACAGATTTACACAAAATATCGTATAAATTCAATATATTCTGCATAAATCTGCGATATCATACGGAAAAGAACTTCCATTTGGGCATTTGAACTGCTATAATAGTCTTAATATATATTCACAGCGTTGTTATTTTATTAACATTTGCTGCGCTCTCAGAGGGACAAAAAGAGGATTTTAGAAAGGAAAACCCCCCATGCCAAACAACAAGAATGATTTTAAGCCATATATTCCGGCTGACCGTGTGGTTCCGGAATTTACGGTGACTTCGATCTTGATTGGTATCCTTCTTGCGATTGTCTTTGGTGCTGCCAACGCATACCTCGGTCTGCGTGTTGGTATGACGATTTCTGCATCGATTCCAGCTGCAGTTATCTCCATGGGCATCATTCGCATGATTTTACGCAAGGATTCCATTCTGGAAAACAATCTCGTGCAGACTATCGGCTCTGCTGGTGAGTCTGTCGCCGCTGGTGCAATCTTTACCCTGCCTGCCCTATTCCTGTGGGCAAAGGAAGGTCTTATTGATTCACCAAGCATGCTGACCATCTTCCTTATTGCATTGGTTGGCGGTCTGCTCGGCGTTGCCTTCATGGTTCCGCTGCGTCAAGCCCTTATTGTCGAGGAGCACGGTGTTCTGCCCTTCCCCGAGGGACAGGCGTGTGCTGAAGTTCTGCTCGCTGGTGAGCAGGGCGGTGCAAAGGCCGGCACCGTATTTGCTGGTCTTGGTATTGCAGCAGCCTACAAGTTCATTTCCGACGGTATGATGGTATTCCCAAGCGAAGTTGGGTATGATATCAAAAGCTATGCGGGTTCTTCTATTGGTGTACAGGTTCTGCCTGCACTGGCTGGTGTTGGTTATATCTGTGGTCCTAAGATTTCCAGCTATATGCTTGCCGGATCTACCCTGAGTTGGTTCGTTCTGATGCCAATGATTGCACTGTTCGGCGGTGATGCAATCATTTTCCCCGGCTCTGTACCGATTTCTGAGCTGGCTCCCAGCGATCTCTGGGGTACTTATATTAAATATATCGGCGCTGGCGCGGTTGCTGCTGGCGGTATCATCAGCCTCATCAAAAATATCCCGCTGATTGGCCGTACCTTTAAGCAGGCTATGACAAGCATGAACAAGAATCATACCGGCAGCACGCTGCGCACCGAGCAGGATCTGCCCATGCCAATGCTGCTTTCGATGGTTGTTGTCATTGCAATTGCAATCTGGCTGATTCCAGCATTTCCAGTAACGCCGCTTGGCGCTGTAATCGTTGTTGTATTCGGTTTCTTCTTTGCAACGGTTTCGTCCCGTATGGTTGGTCTTGTTGGTTCCTCCAACAACCCTGTTTCCGGTATGGCAATTGCAACCTTAATTATTGCAACACTGGCTCTCAAGTCTACTGGTGTTGTTGGTACACAAGGTATGGTTGGTGCAATTTCTATTGGTGGTATCATCTGTATCATTGCAGCAATTGCAGGCGACTGTTCTCAGGACCTCAAAACAGGCTTTATCTTAGGCGCTACTCCAAAAAAGCAGCAGATTGGCGAAATGATTGGTGTTGTTGTATCCGCTTGTGCAATCGGTGGTGTTCTGTATCTGCTTGACCGTGCATGGGGTTACGGCACAGATAAGATCCCTGCTCCACAGGGTACCATGATGAAAATGCTCGTTGAAGGTATCATGAATGCACAGCTTCCATGGGCACTGATCCTAACTGGTGTTTGTGTGGCAATCGTCATCGAAATCGTAAAAATCCCAGTTATGCCATTTGCAGTTGGTATGTATCTGCCATTCAGCCTGAATGCAGGTATCATGTGCGGTGGTATCGTTCGCCTTATTATGGAGCGCCGCAAGGGTTCTGAGACCGAGAAAAAAGAGTCCATTGAACGTGGTGTCTTGTATACCTCCGGTTTGATTGCAGGTGAAGGTCTCATGGGCGTTATTTTGGCAGTCTTTGCCGTATTCCATTGGGACGAAATCATCAATGTCTCTCAAATTTTCTCCATCGGTCAGATTGGCTCTCTCATCGCTTTCCTTGCTTTGCTTGGTTCGCTTGTATGGGTATGCCTCAAGCCGCAGAAGAAAAACGACAAATAATTTATGATCTAACTCTGAGATACAGCATTCGTTTGATGCAGCCCGCCCACTAATGGGTTGGCTGCATCTTTTTCACTCGATTCCCATGAAAGGAGCCGCATCATGCGCAAAAAAAAGGAATCTGAAAATTATCTTGACTTTATTCCTGTACACAATCCGAATTTTGAATTTCGAACAGATGATACAGGCACGGTAACTGTTCTGGTCGAATGGACTGGATTTTATAACCGCATTGCCCAGCGTTTCTTCCATCGTCCCCGCGTCAGCGAAATCAAGCTGGATGAATATGGCAGCTTCATCTGGCAGCAAATCGATGGCGAAAAAAATGTGTTTGCCATTTCACAGGCATTTCAGTCTCACTTTGACAATCCCCAAAACGGAATGACCCGCCTCATTCAGTTTTTAGAAATCATGCGCGATCATCATCTGATTTTCTGGAAAGGAGAGTCACAGAAGGCATGAATATTTTCCAGTATATTCCCTATGTTCTCCTGTTTGCAGCTGCAACTGCAATTATTTACGCTTGGGGACTCTGGCGTTCTCAAAACCAAAGCAAGGATTTATCTGCCATGCTATGCGCAAAGGGTGTCACACGTATCCGCAAGCAGCTCAAAAAGCACGGTCCCATGACGCGCAAAGAGCTTGAATCGGTTGTAAAAGATCTCACCGCATGTCAGCCATTTTCCTCAAAGCGCATTGGTGTCACGGATTCCAAAGAATTTTTAGATTCTCTCCTTCCCTATATGTGTACTCAAAAACTCATTGAAAAGCAGACACAAGGCAATAAGATTTTATATGTATATCGAAAATAAGCCAGCTTTTGCTGGTTTATTTTTTTGCAAAAAAGGATTGCCTTTGTCACCGAATTGTCAGCTTTGTCTGTTATCCTAAGGATACCAAAGGAGGCTATCTGCTATGGAAATTTTACGCTGTGAAAATTTAACAAAAACCTATGGCTCTGGTGAAAATGCAGTCATTGCACTCGACCATATCCATCTATCTGTAAACAAAGGAGAGTTTGTCGCTATTGTTGGCAGTTCCGGCTCTGGTAAATCCACGCTTCTGCATCTTCTTGGCGGCGTAGACCGCCCAAGCGATGGACATATCTATATCGAGGATACCGAGCTTTCCACACTGAGCGAGGAGCAGCTTGCCATTTTTCGCCGCCGCAAGGTAGGTCTTATCTATCAATTTTACAATCTAATCCCCACTCTCAATGTTGAAAAAAATATTCTCCTCCCCATGCTTTTGGACGGTCGCGAGCCGGAACCCGAACGCTTTCAGGAAATCGTATCGACTCTGGGCTTGGAAAACCGCTTAAATCATTTGCCCAGTGAGTTATCTGGTGGTCAGCAGCAACGTGCCGCCATTGGCCGTGCACTCATCTACCGCCCTGCAATTCTGCTTGCAGATGAACCAACCGGAAATCTGGATCGAAAAAACTCTGAGGAAACCATATCCCTTCTCAAATTATCCAATCAGCGCTATGGACAAACCATCCTCCTTATCACACACGATGAAAAAATTGCACTGCAAGCCGATCGTATTATCACACTGGACGATGGTCATATTATAAGAGATGAGGCGATACATCCATGAATATCTTACGTATTTACACTTGGGATTATCTACGCCGCAATAAGCATACTGCCTTTTCTATCATGATTGCCATTCTACTTGTCACGACCATGCTCTCTGCGCTTTGTGGAATCTGTGTCACCACATGGTCTGATAATGTATACTTGACTCTGGAAGAAACCGGAAACTGGCACGGCGAATTATTTGACACAACCTTCGGCCGTGATCTTGACCTCATTGAAAACTACGCCTCCGTAGAAACCACACTCATAAAGGGTCCATGGTCAACCACACTGCTTGACTCCACAGATAAAAAACGTCCTTATCTTGTTTCACGAGATGCCAATGCCGAATATTGGGCATCTATGTCGGAAAAAAATCTGATCACGCGCGGACGGATTCCACAAAAAACCGGAGAACTTGCTCTGTCCAAGCAATACTTTGATGCCCACCCCGAAACACAAATCGGAGATGTCTGGACACTCCCGCTCGGTGACCGTATTGTAAATAATACCGCTTTAGATGAAACCGCACCATTTACTGATGGCGAAACGTTCAAGCAGACTGGTACGATTACCTATACCATTGTTGGGGAACTCGATGTTGCAACCCCCTCTACCACGCCGGCTTACACTGCTCTAGGCTATCTTGATGAATCTTCCATTGCTCCCGATGACCAAATCACCGTATATCTGCGCTTTCATAATATGCGGGATACCTACCGAGAACTTCCCAAAATTGCGGCGGCATTGGGCTGGCAGACCGATGAGTATGGTCGATACAGCCTCAAATATAACAGTACCTATCTGGGGCATTATCTTATTTTTCCAGAGGGACTCTTTCAAAACCTCTCTCTCAGTCAATTGTCTCTGCCGCTATCTGCACTGATACTTGCCGTTCTTGTAGTCTCTGTATTTGTACTCATTATCCACAACTCCTTTGCCGTCTCTGCCACAGCACGGCTGAGGCATCTGGGGATTCTATCCAGCATTGGTGCAACACCGCGTCAAATCAAGCAGTCCATTCTATTCGAAGGAATGTTATTAACGGTGATTCCGCTTCCTCTCGGATTATTCCTTGGCTGGATCTTGGACGCTGGTATGTTTTCCATAATCAATAGTGCACAAAGTATGCGCGATGCAGATCCTGTGACTTTCACCTATGGCTTACCTGCCTGTATTCCAGCAGTTGTACTCACACTGATTACCGTATATCTCTCTGCACGGATTCCTGCACGGCAAATTTCCAAGCTTTCGCCCATTACAGCCATTCGACAAGGAGATGGGGTCCATCTCAAAAAAGCGCACAAGCACTCCATACTCTATCGGATATTTGGTTTGGAGGGTGAACTGTCTGCCTGCGCACTGGATGCCCGCCGGAAATCCTACCGTACTGCAACCCTATCTCTTATCCTGTCCTTTACCGTCCTGACCTCAATCTTCTACATCTTATCCATTCAGGAGGCATCTGAGGTCGTCTATCCGACAAAAGAGAATCAAATCTCATTTACTACACAAAATGGCGTGCCTTTGACTGAAGAACAAATGGAACAGCTTCGTACACTTCCCAATATTGCTTCCATTTCCTATTACAGTCAAATCCCTTTCTCGATTTCTGTACCTGAATCCATGCAAACGGAAGCACTTCGTGCGGCAGATGGCTCTTTCACCGCGCTTGCATCAAATGGAAAATTTTATATGACAAAACAACCAGATGATACATTTCGGTTAAAGCTTAGTGTTCACGGGCTCGACCACAAAACCTTCCGGCACTTTTGTGAAACACAAGGGATTGATCCCGAACCATATTTCACCGACAAAAGCCGTCTCATTCTATATAACCAGACGCTTTCTGACAAACAATCGACACGACGCACTCCTGTATATTATCCCATTTTGAATTTGTCCACTGGGGATACACTCACCCTGCACGAACGCATCTACAACAGTGATGAATCCGATCAATTCCAACCCCAAGTAACCATTGGTGATTTTTCAAAAGAACTACCTCCACTCATTTTTTCTGAGCATTATAATCCCATTGCAATCGTGCCCTTAGAAAGCGCACAAAATCTCGCCATGCAAAACAATAACCGAAAGCTGCGCGGTATGGATTTGCATGGAATCGCAGCCATTAAAACCGCACCGGACGCACCAGAATTCTTTTCGGATATCCGTGCGACAGCTGCACAGCTTGACGCTGCACTTGACCGCTCGCATGGTTCGGGTGACTATTATATTGTAGATATCGCAGAAAAAACAGAATCTCGACAAAATGCAAACCGCCTTGTAAAAATATGTACGACCTTTATCTCTTTGCTGCTTGCTTTTATCGGACTGTCCAATATTGCATCTACGGTATCCGGCAGTCTGCGTCAGCGACGCCGTGAGTTTGCCATGCTGCGCTCAACCGGACTCTCTCCGCATGGATTGCACAAAATGCTTCTTTTAGAAGCCCTATTCCTTGGACTGCGTCCGGTTCTATGGAGTATTCCACTTCAAATTGGCGTAATTGCCGCATTTCTCTTCATTACAGAAGTACACCTCATTGAATATCTTCCATTCTTCCCGATTTTTCCGCTTACCATCTTTTTGCTCTTTATTCTGATTACCATCGTTCTATGTTATGTCATTGGCGGTAAGCACTTACAAGCAGAAAATATTTTAGATTCCTTGCGTGACGATATTCTTTAACAAGCGCAAAAAATCCAAGGCACAAGTGCCTTGGATTTTTCATTCTACTGCGCTTTCAAGATAACATAGAGAATGATTGTGTTTGATGCTAAGCCATCGGAACCATAGAAACCTCCACAGTACTTCCTCCAGAAACCGAAACCGTTACCGTTGTTCCGCCGGACGTTTCCCCGCCTGCCGGCAATACAGCAGGCGCAGCAGCTGTGGGACTGCCCACACATACAGCCGCGGCCTGCATCTGTGCTTCTCGCTGCTCCTCGCGGTCCCGCAATCCGGGCAGTTCCGGTATCCTCTCAAATATCTGTGCATGTTCCTTCGACAACCTCTTACGTTTCCGCTCTTTTAATTCCCGTATGAGCTCTCTTTTCAGCTTTTCTTCACGCTCTTTCTCTGCCTTTTCTACACGCTGCTGCATCTGTCCTTCTTCTTTGAGCTGCCGGATCTTTGTCCGCGCACACCGAATGACATGATCGATCTGTGCAAGCGTCATTTGAATTTCTTTCTTCGAATATGTCCTGCTCGTTGCAATCCGCTGCCTGTTTGCATACATACCACTAATGAGAGAACGTACATCACGGTCGGTTGTTCCTCTTGCCAGACGCGACATATCTTTTCCCATCTGGTAGTTTAGCTTTTTCTTTTGCAGCAGTCTCATTTTCTTCTGCTGCTCTGCATTTTGTTTTCGTATCTTATCCAAGCGATCCAGCATATTTTTCATATATTCCAGATCCTGTTCCATATCACTTTTAGGATTTTCCCACTTGGAATACCATAAGGTTGTTTGTCCATCTGCGGCAATCACAGCACCACTATTATGTATATTGGCATCTGTTTGTTTCATCAGCTCATAAATCGTTTTTCCAATCATCTCTGAGCCTTCCTGCCAAGCCGTACCACCCTGCGCCATCCATTCCAGTATTTCCGGGGAAATCACAAGATGGAGCCCCTTTCCAGCCGATACTGCAAACTGTGCAAGATTTTCCGAACTATCACCCAAGTCCGCAAAGGTAAAGGACACCCATGAATATTGCTTTCTCAATGCCTCTGCAACCTGCTGAACAGTTTGTGCCTGCCCTGGTGCCGGCTCACCCTTTGTGTCTACCCGATACTGATCATAATCAGAGTGTTTTTGCACATGATTTTCCGTCTGTTTCACAACGCGGTGATATCGCTTTTGCTCGGTATATGCACGAACACCACTCACATGCAGTCCATTCATTTGATATCCCTCCCCATCATGTATTGCAAACGCTTATACTGATTCATCGACTGCTGTAACATAAAAATAAGCATTTCTGGTAATTTACCAAAAATGCTTATTGACAACGATTTGTTTTATAAAATTGAATGATAAATTGTGCGCCTCCCGTTCGTGCACGATTTGCATGAATCTCTGCATTCTGTATATGTAAAATTGCCTTTGTCAAAGCCAATCCAATTCCGATTCCATCTGTTTTACTCTGCTTTCCCCGATAAAAGCGCTCAAAGAGATGTGGCAGATCTTCTCGCGCAAAACCCGCACCACTATCTGTGATGCTCAGTATCGTATAGATTGGATTCTGCGATGCACAAATTGTAATTTCCCCTCCAGATGGTGTATGCTCTGCACAGTTCTTCAAAACATTGAGCAATGCCTCTGCTGTCCACATCGCATCTAGAGGCAACGAAATATCCTGCGGCACATCCATTTTCAAATCAATTCCCATATGGCATAGCTGTGCATCGATTGGCTCTGCCGCGCGCAAAACAATATCATACAGCAATACGTTTTCGCATCTTAGCTGCACAGCACCTGCATCTAATCTAGATAATGTTAAAATAGTGCTGACCAATGTCTCCAGTCGCTCCATTTGTGTATGGAGTCTTTCCAAACAGAGTGCATCTTCGGGGGTTCGTCCACAAAGCAGCTCTGTCAAGAGCCGCATCGAGGTCAGAGGGGTTTTGATTTGATGTGCAATATCCGCTAAATTATCCGCCAGTGTTTGCCGTTCCTGTATCGCCTGCTCCCGTGTAAGATTCAATTCCGATACAGTCTTATAAATTTCATCTTCCAGCTGCGAAAATTCATCTTCTTCACGCATCAGAAGCTGCTCTCTTTTTTCAAGCACCGCAGTCAGATATCGTGTCATTACCGCAATACGTGTTCTGCGTTTTTTCTGTCTCACAGCACTCCATACCAACATCACGGCTGACAGCAGCAAAAACAAACCCACTGTCAACGCACAAATCCATACAACATTTTTCCAAAAATAAAATTCTGGCGTATAACCACCATGCCGGACAAGTGCTTCTCCCCATGTGGTATCTGTAATACCAGCTGCCTTATGCAGCGCTTCATACACACTGTCTGATATTTGAAGTGCTGAAACCAACTGTGCCTGACTTCGAAATAGATCCTGCGCAAGTACCCACGTACCTGCTATTCCCCACGGAATACCACACCCCAAAGCCAGTGCACACGCAAAAAAAACCTTTTTCACGGTTATCCCTCCATACGATACCCAATACCACGCAATGTCTGGATACAATCTGGATATCCAAGCTTTTCCCGCAGGCGGCGCATGGTCACAGTCAGCGTATTATCTGATACAAACTTTCCATCTGCATCCCACAGTCTTTCCAAAAGCTGTATGCGGGTCAGCGTTTGATTCTTATGCTCCATAAGCACCAAAAGCAAGCGATATTCCTGTGCTGTAAGCGTAATTTGACTGCCATTCTGCGTCACGCGAGTGGCAGTACGGTCGAGTGTTATATCCCCGCACTGCAAGCAGTCCCCTCCGGACGAAATCGAACGTCTCAGCACAGCAGCCACACGAGACAGCAAAATAGCAAGGGAAAACGGCTTTGTAATGTAGTCATCTGCGCCCAATTCCAGACCATGTACCACGTCATTTTCCTGATCTCGGACAGTGAGGAAAATAATTGGCGTATTCCCCTGTGATTTGACCCACCGGCACACAGACTCTCCTGAACCATCCGGCAAATTGTAATCCAACAAAACTAGTTCCGGTTTCACACGGACATACTCTGCTTTTCCCTGCGCCTCTGTATCTGCCATAGACACCTGATATCCTGCGCGTTGCAGCCCCATAGAAACTGCAAATGTAATATCCGCATTATCCTCTATCAGCAATATATTTGCCAATGTGCTCACCTCATAATCTGCCGCGCAATTTCCTGCACAATCACATCTGAAAAAATCCCCTGTTTCTCGTCTACCGTAATGACCTGCTGTCCCTCCCGCGCCATATATTGCAGAGCCTGTGGACAGAACGCAATATCTGCTGCTGCCAGCAGCGACAAATCAAATAAACTATCTCCCGCTGTAAAAACGCGCGTGTTTTCTGTAAATCTTGCTCGCAGCCGGTGCACAGCTTGTCCCTTATGGAGCGCACGTGGCAGGACATAAACCTTGACACCATTGCTGAGCAATTCTACGGCTGAAACATCTATACCGTCCCGCAGCCGCTGCATGGTCTCGGGTACATGATTGCTTTTGGTATATACAAACAATCCGTCGACGCGGCGTACATCGAGCGCTCGGTTTGGGTCTTTGTCCAAAATTGCTTCTGCCTGCTGCATAGCGTCCTCTGCTTGTGCTGCCAGCTGCTTCGATTGCGCATACCAATCTGCATCTGCGATACCATCGACCAGCAAAACCCCTCCATTGGTTGTCAGCGCAATTTTAGGCTGCTTTGGAAAACAGATTCTTTGATACTGTTCGATTGAGCGGGTGGTAACAGGAACAAACAGCAGCTTCTGACAGAGCTTGTCCAGCAGTGCATACGTACAGGCTGTCATATAGGAAACCTCCCGTCCTTCATAAAGTTCTGCCAAAACCTTTTCTCTCCCAATATCCCGCTTATAGGAGTAAATCAGTGTATTATCCAAATCTGATGCAAAAATATCCATATCTCTGTTCCTCTGTGTCCTCTTTATTAAAAATGCCCGCGTCCCGAATACGGACGCGGGCATTTATTTGTTACTCCTTGACCTTCGGAGTCAGTGCCTTACGAATCAAATCCACTGGATACATCGTAAGCGCCATTACACAAACGATTAGCCAGCCCTGTAAGCCAAAACGCTGACAGCTGAATACCTCACCGATGATTCCACCGATGGACACCAGAACCACTTGTACCGCCATGATTGCAAGCCAAATATGCACAAATCGCTTGTTCTCACTCAGATGCTCAAAGATATTCATACCATCACTGCGCACATTAAACGCATTGACCATGAAGCTGAATACGAACATACAGAAGAAGCCGGTATACCACTGTGCCTCTGTTTCAAACTGTGCGCGGAAGAACGGAACCATAAACCACAGAATACTGATTACTGTCAGCCACAAGCTCATAATAACAATCTGAATTGCCATCGGCTTGCTGATAATGCTTTCATCTCTGCGGCGCGGCTTCATGCGCATATACTTTTTCAGAGCGGGTTCTCCAGCAAACATAATGGAGGCGAGAGAATCCATACAGAGGTTGATCCACAAAAGATGTGTTACCTTCAAGGGACTTTCGATTCCAAGGAACGGTGAAATTGCAGACACAAATACGGCTGCCAAATTGATGACCAGCTGCATCTTACAGAATTTCAGAATATTGATATACAGCGTGCGGCCATACCAGATTGCATTCTTGATAGAATTGAAATTATCATCTAAAATAACAAGCTTACCAGCTTCCTTTGCAACCTCTGTACCAGAGCCCATTGCAAAACCAACATCTGCACGCTTGAGTGCCGGAGAGTCATTGACACCATCACCCGTCATACCAACGACCAGATTCATTTCCTGACACAAACGCACCATACGACTCTTATCCGTTGGCAGTGCGCGGGAAATCACGCGAATACGCGGAATGATCTTCTTGACCTCGTCATCACTCATTTGAGAAAGTTCTGCGGAGGTCAGCACCAGTTCATCACCGCCGTGATACAAATTTGCCTCACGTGCAATTGCCATTGCTGTTTCTCTGCGGTCACCTGTAATCATGACAACCTGAATGCCTGCTTTTTGTACCTCCTCAATTGCCTCACGTGCTTCCGGACGTACATCATCACGGATACCAACAAGACCAATCAGCACCAAATCCTCATGGATTTCATCTCGTACTAATTCTTTCTTGCTGTATCCAAATGCCAGCACACGCATTGCACGGTTTGCCAGTTCATCGATTTTGGCATTGAGCGCTGCTTCATCAATCGGTACCTCATTACCAGCAGTATCTAAGCAAAGCTTTGCCTGTGCCAAAAGGCGCTCCGGTGCACCCTTATAGAAAGTGCGATGCTGCGCCGGCAAATATGCCTGACTAAATTTATTGGCGCTGTTAAAGTCCTGTTGTACGCCTACTTCGCAGTCACTACGCTCAGCCAGTGCACGGAAGGTGTCCTCTCCAATAAACTTGAGCAGCGCCTGATCGGTCATATTACCGCCAACAACATGATGCTGGTCGTCAAACAATGCACCAGTATTTTTGCCAATGCTGAGATGCAGCGCGTCTGCCATTTTGGGTGCGTCTGCAATGTTGGTGGTTCTGCCACAGCCATCAAAAAACTCAACAACCTCAAGCTGCCCCTTGGTAATGGTACCGGTCTTATCACTAAACAGGATATTGAGAGAGCCTGCGGTTTCAATACCAATCGACTTACGCACAAGTACGTTAACTTTAAGAAGCTTTCCGGTATTCTGCATCAATACCAATGCAATGACAAGTGGTAAACCCTCTGGTACCGCGCAGACAATGATCGTAATCGCAATGGCAACCGCATTCATGACATCGCCAAGGATCTCCCATCCTCCTGTCTGCATATATGCACTGAATCCACCAGCAAGCACAATAAAGTGAATAAAATATGCAAGCGCGATGACGATTGCACCGATATAACCAAAGACAGAAATCTGACCTGCAAGCTTATTAAGCTTGACCTTCAGCGGAGAATCCGGTTCTTTATCCTCCATATCCTTTGCCATCTTACCCATCATAGTGGCAAGACCAACCTTCTGGACAATCATATAGCCATCGCCATCCAGTACGGTTGCACCGCGGAACAGGCTATGCGCATCTACAAAGGTATCACCTGTAATATTTTCCGGAATGGTAAAGCCATCTGGTGCAGCAGTTTTGGGACACTCCTCAGCTTCGCCGTTGAGTGCACTGTTATCGACAGACAAGCTGCCATCTGCCAAAATACCATCTGCCAGAATCTTGTCACCAGACTGGAGCAAAATCACATCTCCAACAACCAGTTCATCTGCTTCAATCACCTTTACGACACCGTCGCGCACGACCTTGACGGTATCTTTTTTCTGCGAATCCTTCAGTTCTCGGTATGCTTTATCATTGGCAACACCAGTCTTTGCGGAAACAAAATTGACAAGCAAAATTGCAATGATTGTACCGACCGGTTCATACCAATCGCTTTGACCCAAAGCAAACATGCCAAGCATGATAACAGCAATGACACACAGGATCCGAATCATCGGGTCCTGAAAGCCCTCCATAAACTGCTGCCAAAAGGTTTCCGGCTCAGCTTCTGGAATACTGTTAGATCCATATTTTTTTCGACTGTCCTCAACCTCTGTCGATGAAAGTCCCTTGAATTTTTTGTGCATAAGGATTGTTCCTCTTCTCTCAAATACTCTACAAAATGGGGAGTGCTGATGCGCTCCCCATAAATGTTTAACGAAAACGTTCTACCAGCTCAGCAATGCCGCCGTCCTGTGTAGGCTGCCCCATTGCATTGAATTTCCATTCTCCATTGTGGCGATATACTTCACCAAAAATAACTGCGGTTGCCTGATTATACTGTTCAGTCAGATTATAACGGCAAATTTCCTGATTGTTACGTGCATCCACCAAACGGATAAAGCTATTTTGGATCATACCAAAATGCTGATTGCGCTCACGTGCCTGATAGATGGTAACTGCCATAACCACGCGGTCATAATCTTCTGGCATGCGATCCAAATCAATAATGATTTGCTCGTCATCACCTTCCCCTGCACCGGTCAGGTTATCTCCCATATGCTGCACTGCACCCGACGGATGGGTCAGGTTGTTATAGAATACAACATCCTTAGTGCTCTGAATCTTTCCATTTGCACAAACCAGCGCCGAAGCATCACAGTCGATATTTTGAGATTTCCCGCCGAAACCAAACAGCCCCTTCTTTGCCGGCTTTGCCTCGTCCCAGCCCAAACCAACAATAATACGGCTCAATCCTGGGGTTTCCTTGGTCAGGCTAACTTTTTGCCCTTTTTGCAAGCTTACAGCCATATATTCTTCCTCCTTTGAAACGGATTATTCGGTTTCGATTCCATAATTTGCACACAGTGCTGCAAGTCCGCCATAAAATCCAGAACCGATGGCATTAAACTTCCATTCACCATTGTTGCGGTACAGTTCGCCAAACACAGCCGCAGTTTCAATCGAAAAGTCTTCTCCGAGGTCGTAGCGCATCATTTCTTCGCCAGTTTCCTCATTGTAGATTCGAACAAAGGCATTATTTACCTGACCAAAGTTCTGATTGCGGGTTTCGGCATCGTAGATAGTAACCGTGAACGCAATCTTTTCGATACTTTCAGGAACCTTAGAAAGGTCAATGCGCATCTGCTCATCGTCACCCTCACCTGCACCGGTCAGGTTATCTCCCATGTGCTCAACTGCACCAGACGGATGCTTCAGATTTCCGTAAAATACAAAATCCTCTGAAGCACTTACTTTTCCATCCGCTTTCAGCAGAAACGCCGAAGAATCCAAATCAAAGCTTGCACCGGTATCATACTGGTTGATATCCCAGCCTACACCAACAACAACCTTCGTAAGTCCCGGATTCCCCTTTGTCAAGCTGACCTTCTGTCCTTTTTGTAAACATACTGGCATAATCTTACTCTCCTTATTCATTCACAAATATTTACTGAGTATTATTACTCAGCAGGTTTCAATCCCATAATTTGCACATAGTGCTGCAAGACCGCCCTGAAATCCAGAGCCAACTGCGTTAAACTTCCATTCGCCATTGTGTCTGTAAATTTCACCAACAACAATTGCGGTTTCAATCGAAAAATCCTCACCCAAGTCATAACGGATCAACTCCTGATTGGTATCGCTGTCCACAATGCGGATATAGGCATTTGCAACCTGTCCAAAATTCTGACGGCGCTTTTCCGCCTCATATATGGTGACGGTAAAGGCAACCTTTTCTATATTCTGCGGAATGGCAGATAAATCCACTACAATTTGCTCATCATCTCCGTCCCCCTCACCGGTCAGGTTATCTCCCATATGTTCGACAGAGCCTGACGAATGTTTGAGATTTCCATAGAATACAAAGGCATCCGTATCTGGAGTCTGTCCATTTGCACCAAGCAGAAATGCACTGGCATCAAGGTCAAAATCGAACCCACCGTCATATTTATTGACATCCCAACCCAAACCAACAAGTACATGACGAAGGCTTGGATTTCCCTTAGTTAAGTCTACTTTCTGTCCTTTTTGCAAGCTGATTGGCATAGTCGTCTCTCCTTTTCTATTGCATATTTGACAAGATTAACCTTGTCCACGCATCATTTGCTCAAACTCGCCCTGAATCACACGCAGGCGCTCGGTGTCCTGTTCTCTCTGATGCCGTGCATCATCCTGAATCTTACGTGTATCTGCAATCCCCTGCACAATGGTTTTCCATGTCTGTTCCAATGTCTCGATCTTAACCGAGCTGCCTGATGCGAGTTGCGCTGTCATACGGGACTGCTCCGCTGTATTCTGTGCATTGCGCAAAAGCATTTCGTTTGTCTTTTCATCTAATGCACTCATTGCTTCTGCCTGAATGCGCTGGCGCTTGAGCAAAATTGCCTGCGCCAATGCCTGCTTAAAGACAGGCAGTGTGATAATAAAGGCAGAATTGATTTTGCGCACCAAATTCATATTTGCAAACTGCATCGTTTTGAGCATCGGAATAGACTGCATCGCGACATTTTCTGCAATGCGCAGATCGTGTGTACGTTGCTCCAGCATCATCTGTGCCTGCTCCAAAGTTTGCAATTCAAACTGAATGGACTGGTCACCGGTTTGCTGCAAATCGCTGCGCCGCTGTTCAATGTAAGCAGCAATTTCCTGACAGCCCTGTTCGCCTGCCAAAATATATTTCACAAGTTCATGATAATAATTCACATTGGTCTCAAACATCTGCTCCAGCTTACGGTTAGATTCCTTGATTTCCGATTCATACTGCTTGAGCTGCACGAAAATCTTATCCACCTCATCACCCATGGTACGGTATTTATCCAGAATCTTGTCAAGCTGCTTGCGCATATTGGAAAACAATCGTCCAAAGAAACCGGGATCGTCCCGAATCTCATCGATATCGAATTTATCCATAATTTTACTAAGTGCAGTCAGCATAGCACCCGAATCATCGATTTGACTCATATTCATGCCGCTCAATACAGCATCTGAGCATTTTGCAATCTCCCCTGCGACCTCTCCGCCAAATCCAACAATCGTTTCCAGATTATACACCTCAATGGTGCTTGCAATGTCATCGACCTCCTTGGTTCCGGTGAGCTGCTTTGTCATCTGATCGCGGTCATCCTGAATGTTGTATGGTACAACCTCTGTTGTAATCTCGGGCTGTACAGCAGACTCCGGCGGACGAGAACCGAAATTGATACTCATATGTGACCCCTCCTAAAAAATCGACTAAAAATACCCTCACTCGCGGGTGAGGACGCGGACAGGTAAGGCGGCTGCAAATCATACAGATACTCACCTGCCTGATGCTCGGTAAAAAATGGCTCTGTATAATACTTCTCTATAATTTGATATCCAGTTGGTACAAACAATACCACATCAAAACAGATGTTATGCAGGAGTGCCAGAAGGATACTGTCCTCCAAGCTGCAAGACTGCTCTCCGGTTGCAACAACAGCGACCTTGGGTACAGCCTGTGTAAAATCTGCATTCTGTAAAATGCGAACGATTTCCTTGGGCAAATTCATGGCAACCGATAAAATCTTATATTCCATGCCCTGCGAAAAAGTGCCGCGAATCAAACCGGAATCCAACAGCATTTGTACCTTATCCAATAGAAAATCCTGTACCTCTAGGCGAAGCAGCCCATAGGGATAAGCAGGACTGTTTTTCAAAGCCTCTCTTTGCAGCTTTCTATTTTTAATAAAGGACACCGGATTCAAGCGGGTATCCTCAACAGGCTGCATATAAGGCAGCCGTGTAATACAAATGGTATCTGTATTCACCATACGCTTGACCTGTGACCAATAAGCACCAGTATCCCGATTTTTTACACCGCTGACCTTGGCAGTCAGAACGGGTACCAGCACAGTATCATCTACGACCTCAAAGCCCGGGCGATACAGTGCTTCTTTGTCCCATAAAATATAAATCTCCTCATACATGGTTTGCAGGGAAACTGCCGCTGCTTTCTGATATTGATGCGCACGATATAAACCCGAATCCTGATATAGGGTTTCCGTCAACTCCTGCTCTGCGTGATAGGCTGCTGTCTGATAGGAAACGGCATCCACAGACTCTGGAAAATGTGCTATATGCATGGTATTTGGATAGACACGCTCAAATAACAGCTTATCTGAAAGGCAGCATGGTTCTGGCTGCTCTGGATAAATTTCCAGCACATCAATGGGAAGCTTTGCCAAAAAGCGAAGGAATAAAGCTTCAAAAGTTGTATGGCAAAGACCAAAATAAAATAATACCGGTAGCTTTCCCGCACTGTATCCCTCAAAAAGCGACCGAAAATAGCGGTTAAACCAGCATACGAGATACACGCCTTTGTTCTTTATGCGCATGGGAGGTTCATTTTCCCTGTCCAGTTCGGTCAAAATCTCTGCAAACGCACGACCGACTGCGGCATCTAATTGATGGTTTGCCGTTGGCTGTAGCATCGGCAGCAGACTGGCAATGACCTGTGCACCGCTTTGCGCATTGCTGCGTGCAACTCGCGCGGTTTCCTCCGGGGTCGGCATCGCAAATTCTTCCAAAACGGTCACATGTCTTCCCGTGTCCTCAAGCTTTTTTCGCCACAAAAACAAATCCCGTTCATAGGACGATTTATCCTCTACGCCCAATATACGAACAAACATAGTATATATATATGCGGCGTTCTCTCCTCGACTGGCGGGATCCATCAGAGAATCGGCTGGCAAATCGCCGGAAAGCCATGTATTCGGCGCAATCACAGGCGCATCTGGAAACAACTCCGCCGGCGTACGCTGTCTTTGCGGCTGTGCTCTTTGCCGTGTGCCTGTCATCTGTGTATTTGCTGCCTGTGAACGGAGCGGCGCTGCCGGACGCTGGGGCTGCTGCACAGCCTGTGGACTGGCAGCCGACACTGCCGGACGCGAGTTTTGCACGGGCGGCCGATAGGTCTTTACCATCTGTTCCAAAGAAAAATCAGGTGGAAATGGTGCATTTCCCGCCCATGCACACAGCGTAGACTGTTCATTTTTCGGGTCAAGCTTTTGATACCGCGCATCTCCCGCCGGTTCGATTAAAAGAATGTCACAACCCGCCCGTGCCAAAATGCAGAACAATTGGAACTCATGACTGCTTAATTCCCCATCATATAAGATACGCGGCAGCGGGTCTTTTCCCAACAGATGCAGAAGCTGTTCAAAACGGTAATACATCCAGCACATAAACTTTGTATAAGCATTGCGCAGCATATTCTCGTTTTTTCCCTGTGCGCGCTGTGTTTCAAGCACCTGACCAATTGCCTCTGCAATCTGGGTGCGCTGTACATGGTCCAGACGCGGCAGCCACTTTACAAGCTGTGCTTCAAAAAATGCTGTGTCACATTGGAACGCATCCCCCAACACGCTCTGTAAATAACTCAGCTGATTGCCATCTGGATTTTGCAGCTTTCCGGTGATGCGCATTGGCATTTGTGTGCGTTTCTGCATCGCCTGCTCTAAAAAGCGAACAAGGTCTGGACTATATCCGGCAATCCTGCAAAAATAAGCCCCCACTGTCTGCCGTGCGCTCAAAGGTTTCCAAAAATCGTCAAATTTTGTTAACTGCAATCGTGTTTGCATAATCTAAGCCCCTGATCTTACCCTATGATTTTACTTTCATCAAGTAACATGCCAAATGATACTATCACTTTATCATTTTTATCATTGTTTTTCAATACATGCGGGCGTTTCAAATGTTTACAGTTTGTAAATATTTGACAATATTTTTATACATCTCGCAGCTGCTGAATCATTCCGCATGCCTTATAATTTTGCAGCGGATACGGTTCGACCGAAATTCCCTTTTCCCGTGCAAGCTGATAGAGATGTGCCAAAGCAGGGTCGTTCTGCATATCCTCACGCACGAGCATTTTCCATGGCAATCGGCGCAGCAGCACACGTGTCGCCTCTCCAATTCCCGGCTTTACCAAATTGATATCATCTATTTCAAAGTGCTTTGCTATTTGCTGTGTTTCCTCCAGCCCGCTATGCACCAGCTGAATATCCGGCAGTTCAGGTGCATCCTCAAAGCGTGCTGCAACGGCATCTAAAAACTCATAGGAGCGATCCTCTGCTGCAAGTTCTCCATAATAGGCAGCGCCATGAAAATCAGATGCTCCAATGATATCCCCACGCAGGAAAGTGCGGCTAATCAAACCGGATACCGTACAATTGAGGCAGGAGCTTGGAATGAGAAAATCCTCATGTGTTCCACATAGGTTCGTGAGACCAGCCGGATCGGATAAAACGGCAAGTTTTGCACTGACACCCGAATATGCAGCAAGTTCGCGCTGTAACTCGGTCAAAATTGCACCTTTTCCAATCCAACCGTCCACAAACTGCAAGCTGTCCGCCTCATGACGTTCCAATAGATAGCGCATTGCATTATGGTCTATGCCGCGCCCCCGAATGATGGAAATTCCATAATGCGGCACTTCTATCCCATATCGTTTACGCAAATACCACTTGAGCAAAATACCAATTGGCACACCTGCTCGTGCCAACGATACCAAAACAACTTTGTTTCCCTTATCCCGATAAATGCGCTCTGCACAGCTGCGTACCGCCGCAGCTGTGCGGTCGGTTTCATTGAGCAATGCCTGACGATAAGCCTCTAAATATTTTGTGCTGGGTACATATTCTCTGGGCAGCATTTCGCAATAGGATACGCCCGCCTGAATCTGTTTTTCCCGTTCTTGGGTGGACATCGGCTCCACCCGTCCTGTAATATCCTTCAAAAGTAAGGTCACATCTTCGGTGCGATAGCTGCTGTTCATATTGACCTCCAATATTTCGACTTCCAATGAAACACTGTCATTCTAGTATTTCCAGCCTGCTCCAATGCAGAAAGCAAGCTTGAAAGCCCATTTTTCTGTGGTTCTGGTGCATCGGTCACAATACAAACATAATCATACACCGCAAGATCATACACATAAGTAACACGCTTGCTGTCATATAGGCTTTGCAGAGTGTAACGGCTGTGCAGCGGATAGTCCGGCTCTGTGCTCGGCTGGATGGGGCTGCGTGTGGTTGCATGGAAACTCACGGTATGCCCCCGCTGTTCCAGCTGATATCCTGCCCACAAGCCCGGGTACATACACTCCTCTGTTCCAAGTATCAGAATATTTTGAACATCGGTCGGAGCCATCTCGCAAATCGTTTGTGCCAACGCCTCACATGCTTCCTGATACGCATCTGCCCGCCACGCACAGGAGCGGATATTCGGCATGCCCCAAACCTCCAAGATGTCCGGTGCCTGCGTACAGGCTGTACACACCGGATATTTGTCTCCCTGACAGTCATATTGTCCCAGTGTATGTTCCATCGCTGCATTATCCGTATGCAAAAGATATCTTGTCCAAATCCCGCGCGCTGTATAGCACTCCCTTGATTTCTCTGTCATGCCGTTCAGGATCGAGGCAACACCAAATGTCACCTTTTCTATTGCATACTGCTCTTTCAGTACATCCATAAGGTGTAAAATAGTATTGCCCGTTGTGACCTCATCTTCTACAAATACCACATGCTCTGCCCATTGAAGCGCTGGTTCCAGTCCATCTCTTGTAATATATTGTTCGGCTGCATGGCTGTGCGTTTCCGAAAAACATAAATATGGATTTGGGTTTGTGACCTCTCGTGTGGTCTGCATGAAAACAGTCGGATTCTTGAGTTTTGCCGCAACCGCCGCGCCAATCGCTGTTGCTGTCTCTGCAAATGCAATGATGAGTACGGGTGCGGTCGTTCCCACCTGCTCCTGTACCTGTTCGGCAAGCACCGAAAAAAGCTGCAGGGCAGTGCGCGGCGCCACCGGAACATGCTTTCCCTGTGAAGGGTTGACCAGCAAATACGGTCTTTTGGTATTGTTTTCACGCACAGCCGTGCGCACAAGCTGTTTTCTCTCAAGCTTCATGCCGTACTCCATATATTTCTGCAAGGGTACAAATTCTATGTGCCCACTTTGTATGTGTCTTATATTCATTCATCCTGCCACCAAGAGCACTTTTAGAGACTAAAAAATCCGAATTTTCCGCCATTCCCAAAATCACACGTGCATCTGCATAATCCTCTGCACTGACCTGAAGTACCTGATTGACAACCGCGATTTGATTGGGATGGATCACGGTCTTTCCAATAAAGCCGTTAAGTGCTCCCATTTGCGCCTCTCGCAGCAATCCTGTTCTCCATGCGCCCTCCGGATCATCAAAATATTCCCAAACAGGACCAGACACTACATAGTCCCGTGAAAAATATGTAATAACATCACTCAAGATCCGGTCAACACAGCGAATATCGTGAATCGTTTCCGATGTGTGCCGGCGCAAGCCAAAAATATGACAAAAATCATTCCCTCCGACTCGCACATTTAAGATACATTCTTTATTTGCATCCAAAATTTCTTTGATTTTTCGCAGCTGTATTTGTCTCGTATCCGGTTCTGCAAGCTCAATGCTCTCCAGAATGGGCATTAGATATACATTCCTATACGCTCGGAGTGCATGCACCTGTGCCAGATATGCCGGAAGATTATCTGCCGTACATTTCGGCGCAATAAATCCTGTCAGCACCTTGGTTCCTTCCCCCATCTGTGCATAAAGCCGCCCAATTTGTTCCGGTGTACGTACCCGCACAAAAATCATCGGCTTGTAAAAATCTGCCTTCGCCTGTGCAATCTGCTCGAGTGTATGTACCACATTATATTCTGCGGCTGGAACTGCCTCATCACTGATACTATCTTCTAAGCATAGCGCAAGGGAATAGGGTGTATCAAAACGCCCTGCTATCACACTCTGCGCGATATTTTCACGGTTTGCCGGTGTATATAACAACGCCCCGACTGCATAGGGGGAAACCGATTGTGACATATCTAACTTCTCCTTCTTTCTCGCATCCTTGGTACAGGTGCAGCCTGAAAACCCACACAAAGCTACCAAAGGATTGCATGGGGATACCCAATAAAAATAGATGCTTTGTTTTTATCATATCACAGCTATCGTTTTCTTTGCAAATCTAAACTTCTAAATTTTACCGTTATTTTACTTTTCATCATTTTCCTTTTCTTTTTTCATACCCTCCTCTATCCTCTTTTCTCAATTCATGCTATAATAATGACAAATCTCAACACCGAGGACAAGTTTATGACATCATTCTCCATTCGCTTAAACCCCATGCAGATTTCTCAGCTGCCTGCATTCTTAAATATCCGCGGGCGCATACATGATAGCTGCAAGGACGTATACTTCTTAGAATGGCTTGGTTTACCCGAATCGCCAGATACCCTTGTCAAAACACTTTCCAGTGCATGCGCCCGCACAGGCAATCACTGTATTGTCTGCATCGGTGCGCACATGCTTCCGCCGTCAGAGCAAGCAGCACAGTTTACACCTCTGGCGCAACGCTTACTTGCAGGCGATACAGACATTCTGCTTCCCAAGGTATCTGCACTCCTTTCCCCCGTGCAGCTTTATACTGCACTGCACAAATCGCTGGACAAAACAGAATTGCCGAATCGCCAAGAACAAGCCGCACAACTGCTCTGTATACTGGACACCATTCTTCCCCTTTTGTTTCCTGTCTCGTCTGACGTTTTTCCAAAATGTATTTGGATTGGGGAACCTGATGTATCCGTGCGCCTTGTATGTTCTGTACTGCTCGATTTAGGCTGCGATATTGCAGTCTTGCGTCCAGCCGGAACACATCCGCTCTTTCCGCAAGCGGCTGCGATAAAAGGTTTGCCCAGTTCTCCAGACTGCGCACAAACCCTGCTGCACCGACTTTCACCTTCTATCCCCACAGTATCATCTGCACCGCAAACGTCCATTTCTTCCGAACGGCAGATCTTACACATCCCCCAACACCCCCGCCGCCATTCTGCATCTGTGTCCAGATCGGAAAAAACTATCCCAACGCTGTCTGTAAAACCGCCTGTATCCTCTCTATCTGTAAACGCGTCCGCCAGCACAGCACGCTCCCCGCTGGATTATGAAACATTGGCAGGTTTTGCATCCTCTGTTGTTATGCTCGAAGTATTAGATGCACATGGCAACCCAAAATCCTCCGGCTCCGGAGTTTTGCTTGCCCCGGGCGGTATCATTCTAACGAATTTCCATGTCGTTGCGGGCGGCGATACCTATGCTGTCCATCTGGAAAACAGCAATGCCGTTTTTACAACCAACGAATTACTGAAATACCATCCAGACTTTGACCTTGCGTTGCTGCGACTTCCTGACTGTAACGGGAATCCGATCCCCCTCTATCAAGGCTCTGACCTTGCACGAGGGCAGTCTGTTTTTGCGATTGGCAGCCCGCTCGGGCTTTTTAACTCTGTCTCTGATGGCATCATTTCTGGATTTCGACAGTTCGAGCATACGAAAATGATTCAGTTTACCGCACCTGCTGCCCCTGGCAGTTCTGGTGGTGCGCTTTTAGATCGTTATGGTTTCTTAATTGGTATTGTCACATCGGGATTTACCGAAGGACAAAACCTCAATCTTGCAGTATCCTATGAAATTATCCGGCAATTTGCACATGGTTTCTTACCGCAATAATATAAAAGGAGAATATTTTTATGCGAAAAGCAATTGGTACCCGAGAAAATGTCCGTGTCTTAGAAGAATTTGAGAGCGGCGGTCTGCGTGTTGAAGTATTGGAATATGAAAAGCTATGTGGTCTGACCAATCCTTATATGGCGCAAGATGTCTATTTCATGGAGCAGCAGCATATTCGTCCACGCCAAATTGCCTTATACCTGAACAACGAAAAGGTTACCATTGAGCGGGGTGCTATGAGTTATTTCCAAGGAAATCTGCAAATGGTCAGCGGCGTTACGGCGGGCAATGCAATCGGGCGTATGCTCCGCGGCGCGGTCACCGGCGAGCAGATGGCACAGCCCGAATATACCGGAACAGGTATGCTGGTCTTAGAGCCTTCTTTCCAGCACTTTCTTGTGTTGGAACTTGCGCCCAATGAACGCATCATCGTAGATGATGGCATGTTCTACTGTGCACAAGGCAGCGTTAGCGTCCGTGCAGTTTCCCAACGCACGATTTCGTCGGCTGCACTGGGCGGTGAAAGCCTGTTTCAAACGGAACTGACCGGTCCCGGTATTATTATTCTGGAATCCTCTGTTCCCATGAGCGAAATTGATATCATTGAACTGCAAAATGATACACTGAAGGTAGATGGAAGCTTTGCCATTCTGCGCTCTGCAAACCTTGACTTCACCGTTGAGCGAAGCGCCAAGACGCTTATTGGCTCCGCTGTCAGTGGCGAAGGGCTTGTCAATGTATATCGTGGTACAGGCTCTGTATGGCTTGCACCAACTATTAAAATTTATGAATCTCTGCGTACGCCGTCCATAACCTCCGTGAACTCCAATTCTTAAATCTATCATAAAACAGACCGCATTCCAGCGGTCTGTTTTTATGTATCCCAATGCCCATCGCGTGATTTCATCAAATTGCTGATTACCTTGACATCTCTATAAAATCTGTTATACTATCTCCCATAGAACCCTAATATTTCAAAGAAAGGAGTGTATATTACCCTGATGGCAGAGAAAAACACCCGAAGTGTAAACACTTTTGAAGAAAATATGAAAAAAGCATTTACAGAGTTGCTCGTACTTTATATGCTCTCAGAGAAGGATTACTACATTGGAGAACTGTCTGATGCCATTTTAGAGCGCAGTCATCACGTCATTGCAATCAATCGACCCTATGCGGTCATCATGCGTTTGTTGGAAGCCTCCCCTCCCTATATTACAGAAATCAAACGGCGAGAAAATGCTGAGTCACGCATACGACAGTATTATTCAATTACAGAACAAGGTCGGGAATATCTGGCTGAGATGTTAGAGTCTTACAAAAAGTATATTCCTGCCATCAACACAATTTTGACTTTTGGAGAAACTGTATGAACCGTGAAGCAAAAAATATCTTAAAAATGATATGAATACATGAATCTTTCCTTATTGCAGTGGCCAATTAGAATCGGAAACACTTAGAAGCAGAGATGAGCTTTATTTTCGCTTATGCTTGTCGGGCTTGTAAAAGAATCATAATAGAATACGATGAAAGCGAGAAGCAAAAACGATATTCTTTGATTCACTAACAATCCCGTCATCAAAAAAACAAAAAATAAAATTATTTTTCTATGCTGAGTTGAACTCCGCTTGGCATATAACAAACGGAGTTCAATGATGTCAGAGGTGTATTTCAAAGTTCACAAACACGCATGTCAACCATCCCCCCTCTAAAGGCAATGAATTTCCGCAATATAAAAAATAAAACCGTCTAAGATGTATCTCATATTCGAAATGATTGCTCTGCGTCTCTGCTGTATTCTATTTTTCTCCCCAGCATTTGAAAACTCTTTGACATTTCTCTGTAACCTCTGTATAATAAGAAATGATATGTAAGCTTAGCTTGCTGACAGCGAGACCACTCTTTACTTTTTATATTTTTGTTTCACTGAAAGGAGTCATCAAAACCCATGTCCATAGTGCTGTCCTACCGTGCCTTTCGCGCCGAGCCATTGTCTGAAGACGAGGCCGCGGCTATTGATATCGTGATTGCACGGTACCAGTCCGATTTTGAATACCGCGATGCAGCTGACGCATTTACTGTGTATTCCTATGACCCCAGCACACCAGAAACCATTTTTTCCGGCACGATCAACTTGCCGGAGCATGATACCGAATCCTATACATACTGGACATGCTGCCTGACCGATATCTGTCGTATTTTGGAAGATGCGACATGGTATGTTTCCCTCGGAGATGTACTTCTCGGTTGGGATGAGGATGACGGCTGGCTCTTACCAGAAACATAAATAAAAAAAAACCGTCTTTTCAGTCAAGAAAAGACGGTTTTTTATCCCCATATATATTTGGCTTTTTGATACCATTCCAGCCTTTGCGGCCAGTTTTTAGGCAGTGGTGCAGCCTTTCCATCTACTGTGACAGTTTTTCCGTCCTCACTGACGGTATAGTCTGCTCCCTGCACAATTTTCCCAAGCGATTCATCCGAAATCGTCCAGC
Source organism: Butyricicoccus pullicaecorum (assembly GCA_018365995.1). Taxonomy (GTDB): domain Bacteria; phylum Bacillota; class Clostridia; order Oscillospirales; family Butyricicoccaceae; genus Butyricicoccus; species Butyricicoccus pullicaecorum_B. The sequence goes on from JAGZIY010000005.1 coordinate 86,042, forward strand.
CATTGATGCCATACTGCGTCGCAAGGAACACCTCTGGCGTATTGCCGCGCGTCTTGGCATATTCATTGGGATTGGGAGCCGGAGAAGTTTTTCCCACACTCCACATCCAGCAGGCAGATTCCCATGGATAATTTTCCGCAATATAGGCTGCCGTATCCGCACCCTGAAAGGGATCTTTTACCGCCTCCAGAAATTCCAGCTGCTTGGGACGGTGCGTGATTTGGAGATAACCGGCACCGCGTTCCTCCGCTCGATAACCATGCTTCGCATAATGCGCATCTCCCCCCTCCTCCAAAACCAATCTGCCACAATCGGTTTCACTCGCAACCGTTGCAAAAAACATGGTCAAGCTTGCCTCCGAAGTAATATGATATTGTTCCAAAAGCCGATTGAGTTCGTTCACTTCCTGATGGGAAATTTCTGCTTTCCAGCCAAAAGAACGTAATTGATGTGCACTGACAATTGGTTCATCTATTTCCCTTGTTGTATAGATGCCAACAACGCAAAGTGTAAAAACTGCGGCAATCCCAAGCGCAAGCTTCAATCTGCGGCGACGTAAAATCCGTCTTTTCTGGACTTTCGTCAGACGTTTTTTCTGCTTTTCTGCCACAGTTTCTCCCCCCTGTCCTTATCTCAGTATACGGACTGTCTGGTGAGCTTGTCAACTGTTTTCACCAAAATCTTCCATATTTCGGAGAATTTCATCATGTCCTTGCACAACAAAGTCGCTATTATCGGAGCAGGAGGAAAAACCACCCTGCTTCGTATGCTTTCAGCACACCACCGTACAAAGCATATCCTTGTTACCACAACCACACATATCCTGCCGCTTTTTCCTCCTGATGTAGATCGTCTGTGTATCAATCCGCAAGCAGAGTCGCTTCGCGCTGCGCTGTCCTATTCCGGTATCACCTGTGCAGGTACACAAGATGGTCAAAAGCTAAGTGCGCTATCTCCAGATTTACTTGCCCTTGCAGAACAATATACGGATTACATCTTCTATGAAGCAGATGGCGCAAGGCGTATGCCGCTCAAACTACATTCTCAGAACGAGCCGGTCATTCTTCCTAATACTGCGCACTGTATCATTGTTGCAGGCTTATCTGCACTTGGTCGCCCGATATCGGAATGTGTGCATCGCTACACACTGCACCCCGAATGGAGCAAAACACCAGAACGCCCCGTAGATGCACAAATTATCCGTATCTGTATCGAGGACGCTATTCGTGCCAGCCAAATGCCTTCCGAACGACTTACCGTCGTGCTCAATCAATGCGATACCTGCCCGCAATTGTATGATTCACTTATTTCTGCATTCCAGCATCCGCATTGTGTTTTTGCCAGTCTGCAAAGAGACGGACTGCCTGCCCAATTATCCCGCTTATAACAAGTTTTTTGTGCTTTCTTAACAGAGCAAAGAAACTGAAAATTTTTCAAAGCGCAAGGGTCTATGCCCTAGAAAGGCTGTCAAGCTTCATTGTTCCACAACCTCAAAAAAGGGCGCAAAAGCGTCCTTTTTTATTATTGATATGGAAGATAATCTGACGGATAATCCAAATCTGCAAATAATTCTGCACTTTGCTGCGGAACAAAGCAAGTTTCGTCTAAGTGCTTCCGATATACCTGTCTCCCCCCCTGTTCTCCAGTCAATGCTGCCAGCGCCTGACGAAATCGAATCGGGAAAATACAGGGGCTGCTCGGTTTTTCCTTGACGCAGGGAACAATAATTTGATTCTTGTCTCTGAATAGACCATATAGCTTCTCTATAATTTCCCGGGAGATAAAAGGCTGGTCCGCATTCAAAAACATGATTCCCTGCGTGTCTGCACGCACAGCACGTGCACCCGCTGCCACCGAATATCCCATGCCCAACGCAGCGTCCGGCGATGGAACCACACGAAATCCATGCTGCACCGCATACCGCGCAATCTGCTCCCGATTGGTCACAACCAATCGTTCTGCAAAGGGAATATCACTGACACAGGACAGGACATGTACAAAAACGGGCTTTCCCGCTAAGAGCAAAGACAGCTTGTCTGCACCCATACGAGTTGACAGCCCTGCCGCCATCACAACCGCTGTAATCAAATCCTCTTCCTCACGTTTTTCAAAATCTTTAAATCACAAGTTCATAGATATCCTGTACTGCAATCCCCTTCTGTATGAGCAGCCTTCGCAAATCGTCTCCGCTCTCCGGCGGCGCACTCCATGCCAGCCCACAGCCCGCCGTGATTTCACGCGGTATAGGAATAAGCCGTCCGGACAGCTTCATTTCGCGCGCCAAGGATTCAGTTTGCATGGCTGCGGTCGTTGTGCGAAACGTAATGACAATACGCGCTTCCTTCTTTCTCAGCATGACATAACAAGCTCCCGCACAGCGCGAATGGCGGTGTCAACTTCCTCTTCTGTATTGAAATAAGAGAACGAGAAGCGCACAAGGCTATCGGTACCCAGTGCATCGTGCATCAGTGGTGCACAGTGTGCGCCCGCCCGCGTACAGATCCCATACTTCTCCGCAAGCATATCTGACACAACACCGGCGTCCTCTCCATCTATATTCATGGCAACAATCGCGGTACGAAGTGCCGCATCCCAATCTCCATAAATCGTCACACCGGACAGCCCTGAAATTCCTGTATAAAACCGCTGCGCCAGCATGTCCTCCCGCTTATGAATCTCATGCAAGCCAACACGATGAATAAACTCCAATCCCGCAGACAGACCTGCAATCCCATGCACGTTGAGTGTGCCTGCCTCCAAGGCTTCCGGATATTCAAACGGCTGATATCTGCCAAAGCTATCGATCCCACTGCCTCCCACCTTGAGCGGGCGAACGAAAACCTCGGGCGCAACACAAAGTCCACCCGTTCCCTGTGGTCCAAACAATCCCTTGTGTCCGCTGAAGCACAGAACAGAAATCCCCTGCCATGCCATATCAATCTCCAATGTGCCTGCTGATTGCGCAGCATCTACCACAAATAACAATCCATGTCCACGGCAAAAGGCACCAATCTGTTCCAGATCCAGCACATTTCCAGTCACATTGGAAGCATGTGTACAGACAACCGCTTTGGTATTGGGACGCAGCGCCGTTTCAAAATCACGCAGGCAGATACGCCCTTGCGCATCTGTTGGCAAAATCGTGAGTTGTGCACCCATTTCCTCCAGATAGTAGAGCGGACGCAGCACCGAATTGTGCTCGAGTGCAGTTGTAATAATATGATCTTCCGGATCGAGTAAACCAAAAATCGCCGTATTAAGCGCTTCTGTTGCATTATGTGTAAAGCAAACCCTCGTCGGGTCGGATACCCTAAATAAATTTGCAATTTGCTCCCGACAGTGCAAAACAGTACGCGCTGCTGCAAGCGCCGGCGGATATGCCCCACGTCCAACTGAACTCATTGTTTCAAGAGCTTCTTTCATAGCCAACGGTACAGTATCCGGTTTCAAAAAAGAAGTCGCTGCTGCATCAAAATAAATCACGATAGAGTGATCCCCCTTTGTTTTGCAAGCCATAACATTGCTTCGACTACACCACCCGCAATGCTACGAGCCTTATCCGATATTGTGTTACAGTTTTCCTTTTGCTCTATTCTTGGATCAATATCTGCGATTTTCAGTCCTCTCAGCACAGGATATCCGGTACGAATAAGTCCACGCAGAACACCATCTAAGGTTGCAGCTACTGGGGTATCCCCCACATAGGCAATGATTTGTCCGCGCTGTACCGTGCTGCCAATCTTAATTGACACACCGTTTTTGTCTTGAGCACACCGAAGTGTTCCATCCGTCGGCGCATGTATCACACGCTCTGCTCCATAGCCGCCAATCAGTCCCGGTACACCGGTATTGCGCAATGCCGTTCCTGTATAGAATACCCGTCCCAAATTGTGTCCGCGCATGGTTTCAATTACTGCGTCCACATCCTGCCCCGCTGTAAATCCCGGACCCAGACCAATGGTAATCGGCGCCATATTACGATGGGTTCCCAAATTACGCTTTGCCAAAATTGCATCTACAACAACCGCTGGCACAAGGTCTGCAATACAGACCGCCTGCGTATCCACAAGCAAAGGGACTTCTCCGCTGCGCCAGACATCCTCTGCTTGTGACACATTTGCAATCCGGCGGCAAGTGACGCCCTCCACCGTAGCCGTTCCATCATACACCGCTTCAGACAAAGCGACCTGACGGCGAATCGCAGAAGGCTGGTCACACTCCATTGCCAAAACGCGAAATCCGCAATTTACCAGACGCACGATTGTACCTGTTGCCAAATCTCCTGCTCCACGCACTGCAATCCATGGGGTCATGGACGAATCACCCTCCCTGCCTCCATCAAAATCTCAGCAATGGTATACATATTGGTGACCGCTCCAACCGCCAACGCATCTGTCAGCCCATAATGACTGAGACAGGTTCCACAGGTTAAAATCTCTGCACCATTTGCCTGCAAAACCTTGAGGTCTTCAACGGTATCCGCTCCCTCGGCAGAAAGCTTCGCACCGCCATTATACAGAAGAACGGTATCCGGCGCTGTGTCAAGCTGTGTGAGTGCATATACAAATCCCTTCATCAGAGCTGCACCCAACGCATCGTCCCCTGTTCCCATAGAGTTGGAGGAAAGTACCACAACTGTCTTTCCCTTTGAACCCTTTGAGGAAAACGGTATCGGCTCTAATGCCGGTAAAGTCTGCTCCAATGCTTTTGCAGCGTCCCCCATCACAGCAGATAGTACATCACTGCTGATAGACTGAATCAAAATACGAAATCCACCTTCTATCTCGCTGGATTCCGCATAGAATCCCATTTGCTGCGCCATTTTTTCTACATTCTGTCGTGCAATTTCATTATCAACCATGGTGATTACAGGGGTGCCCTGTTCCTGAATTGCTTTTTTCGTTTCGATTACAGGCTGTGGACACGTCTTTCCACGTGCATCTACAATTGTTGCCATCGCTTTCTCCTTTTCTTATTCTATCGGCAAGTGTACTCTATTTTTAAGCATCTGCAATAATTTCCACATCCATTCGAGGAATCAGTTCTCCAATCCTTGCGCAAGGCAATCCGTCTTTCTCAAGTTCTCTTACAAATTCATCTGCACAGTCTGCATCCATGGCAAAGAGCAGTCCGCCAGAGGTCTGAGGGTCAAACAAAAGCTCCTCCTCTGCAAAAGACAGTCCATGTATTCGAAGCCGTTCCCGTGCAAAATTTCGGTTTCGTTGTGCTGCTGCAGTCAAATAAAACTCCTCCGCATAGCTAAGCGCCTCAGGAATTTTTGGCAGGCTATGCACATAGAGCCGTGCGGATAGGTCGGAACGCAGCATTTCATGCAAATGTCCCACAAGTCCAAATCCGGTCACATCGGTGCAGGCATGTACCGGATAGCGATCTGCAAGTACCGCAGCCGCTTGATTGAGCGTCACCATAGAACGCACCGCAAGTTCCATTGCCTGCGCAGAAGCCGCCCCCATACGCGCCGCTGTACACACGAGTCCCACGCCCAAAGGCTTGGTCAATACCAGTGCATCTCCGACCTTTCCCGTATGATTGGCGCGAATGTGTGTTGGGTGTACCGTACCTGTGACAGACAGCCCATATTTGACCTCGCTATCTGCAATCGAGTGTCCTCCCACAAGCGATCCACCCGCTTCGATCACCTTTTCATTGCCGCCCCTCAGAATTTCTCCTAAAATATTCAAATCCATCTGCTCAGGAAAGCATACAATATTAAGCGCAGTTCGTACCTGCCCGCCCATTGCATAGATATCACTGAGGGCATTGGCTGCCGCAATCTGTCCAAAAATATAGGGATCCTCCACCATTGGTGGAAAAAAATCCACGGTCTGTACAATTGCCAAATCCTCTGTCAGCTGATACACGGCAGCATCATCACTGGATTCTGTTCCAATCAGAAGAGCCGGATCTGTCGGGCGCGGCAAACAAGACAGTACCCGTTCCAGTGCCGCTGGACCAAGCTTTGCTGTACAGCCGCCTCCACGGCAAAACGGAATGGATTCCATTGTTTCACACCTCCTCAAAATACTCCTTCACCAAGATGTTGAGTGCAATTTCTGCTTGCTGTTCAAATGCACGATACTTTTTCAAAATGGATTGACCAAATGCTGTCAACACTGCACCGCCGCCATGCACACCACCAATTTTTCGCTCAATGAGCGCTTTTCCCCATTGTGCCTCGCTGTTTTTTACGATTTTCCAAGCCTTATTATAACTCATATTCATTTCCGCAGCGCTACGGCGCAGAGAACCATGTTCCATGATTCCCTCCAGCAATTGGGCAATCCCGGGACCAAATACCTTCTCCTCTCCATAGGTTAGGCGCAATGTTGTATTCACCGCAATCGACTTCTCCATATCCATCGTCCTCTTTACCTCTGAAACATCGGGGTTTTAATCAATTCATTATATCTTTCCAAACGCAGTATTCCAAAGATATCCTCATAAAAATTCAATATTTTGGTTTCTCCTATACATTTTTTCATTGTATCATTCCCACAAAAGAAAAGCAACTATCGTTTGTATTTTTGACGCTTAATTGCACAAAAACTACCTTTCCAAAAGAAAAAATCCGCCTCTCAGGCGGATTTTTCTCACTCTGCTTTGTTTGCTGCGTCTGTTTGTTCTTTTAGCTTCTGATCTCGTTCTGCCTCCAGCTCTGCAATCCTCGAAAGCATTGTCTTGGCAGGCTGTGAGCCACCCTCAGCCGCCTGCATCATCCAGTTTTTTGCCTCTACCAGATTGCGTGCAACACCATCTCCATTCCAGTAGAGTGCACCCACATGATACTGTGCTGGCACATGCCCCGCCTCAGCAGATTTGAGTGCCCACTCAAATTCCTTTGTAAGATCCTTTTGGACGCCCTGTCCTGTATGATACATCTGTGCCAAATGGAAACCAGCAGGGGCAAAGCCAGACTTTGCAGCCTGTTCATACAACTCTGCCGCCTTTCCGAGATCAGTCTGCCCCCCAATGCCATTTACATACATATAGGCAAGGTTCATCATAGATTCCGCATTATTATGTGCAACACCCTGTTCGAACCATTTACGAGCCTGTTCGTCGTCCTTCTGCACATGCTCGCCCTTTGCATAGCAGAGTCCAAGTACACCTGCTGCCGCACCATTTCCACTATTTGCAGAAATTTCCAGCATCCGCAGTGCAGCCTTTTCATCCTGCTCCACGCCATCACCATCAAGCAAGCGCATGCCGCTATACAAAAGTCCCTCTGGTGTTGCACCACGCACGGTATCTCTGCGCGTTTCCAAAGTCTTAAGCAAGGATTCTGCTCGCTTATCTCCTGCTTCTTTCGACTTTTCTGCCCACTGACATGCCTTTTCCAGACAAGCAACTACCTGTTCCGGTTCACGCATACCTTGGGTTTTTCTCCACTCCAAGAGTGCCATTTCACGCATTGCATTGGCATTACCGCCCTCTGCCAGCGGACGCAGCAGCTCGTCTGCCTTTTTCAGGTCTCCCAAATTGCCCTCTGCGTCTCGATAAGCCATGCCTAGATACATAGCACCCTGATTTTCACCCTGCTCATACGCCTTGCGATACCAGTCCATTGCAGTTTCCATATTTTTTTCTACGGTTTTGCCTTCCTCATAGGCAACACCCAAGAGAATCATGGCACGGGCATTACCTGCCTCTGCCGCCTTTCTATAATAAGAAATTGCCTTTGGCAGATCCTTTTCTGTGCACATTCCGGTTTCATTTGCCATGCCCAAAAACAGCATTGCACGGGTGCTGCCCTGCTCCGCTGCCTTTGTGTACCATTCAACGGCCTTTCGTGGGTCAACCGCTACGTCACCCTCGCCCTTTTCATAATACTGTCCCAGCGCCGCAGTTGCCTCTGCGATGCCTTCCTCTGCGCACTGCTCATAAAGTTCTCGTGCCTTCTGATGATCGCCCGCCTTTTCTGCCTCAACCGCTTCTACAAAGCGTTCTTTTCCTCCACCCTGCATGCGAATGAGATCAAACAGCATTTTTCGCGCCGTTTCCACGCCCTGCTCCGCGGACTTTTCCAGCCATGTCCGTGCACGGGTCAGCATCTCAGACTGCATTTCTGCATTGAGATCCCGAGCGCGCTCCAAGTACCACAGTCCCAGTTCATACTGTGCCTGTGCATATCCTTGCTCCGCCGCTGCCGTATACCAATGCACTGCTGCAACCGGATCCTGCTCACAGCCAAACCCGCGGCGATATGCAGATGCAAGCAGCAGCTGTGCACGGGCATTGCCCTGCTGTGCAGACTTTTGATACCAGTCAAATGCCTGATCAGGACGTGGCTCAAATTCACCTTCTCCTCCATTTTCACACAGAACACCCGCCGAGCACTGTGCCCGCGCATGTCCCAGTTCTGCACCCTTGGTATACCAGCGCAGTGCCTTCTGGTAATCCTTCCGAACGCCTTCTCCATTTTCATAGCACAAACCTAGATTGAAGGCTGCTGCTGCCGAGCCAGCGCCCGCTGCCTGACGAAACAGGAAGGCTGCATTTTGAAAATCACCCTTTTTATAGGCTTCGACGCCCTGCATCATCCACTCATCTCGTTCGCTTTCCTGCAAATTATCAATGAGCTGCTGCGCCTTTTCATGTCCCTGCTCTGCGGCTGCCTTTGCAAGCGGCAGCGCCTTATCAAAATCACGGGCAATCAAGTCACCCTTGCTATAAAGAAGTGCCAGATTGAACTGTGCAGAAGCATCTCCCAGATCCGCTGCCTTTTGCAGCCATTCTGCTGCTTTTTCCCCATTTGGTTCAAATCCCAAGCCCTTAATGTATAGGGTTGCAATAAACAGCATTGCACGGGGATATCCCAGCTTTGCCGCTGAAACGGCACAATCAAAGCTGCGCTGCAAGGAGCGCTCTACTCCCTTGCCTGCAAAGAACAGCTGACCGAACTCAAAAATAGCTTCTGGTAGTCCGCCCTTTGCCGCATCACCCAATGCCTGCAAAGCGGTACTATAATCTCCGCGTTCACGTGCTGCAATGCCCTTTTCATAAAGAGCATTTGCCTCTTCTTCCGGAATGGTCAATGTATACTGTGGATATTCTGACTCCACAGCTGTCTCTTCCACGGGTTCAAACATTGCCCGGATCTCTGCAATCTTGGCTTCTGCCTCATCATGTCCCAGTTCTTTTGCCTGCTCCAACAGGTCGATTGCTTTCTCGTACGCCTGTGCCTCTACCGCATCAAGCGCATCTTCAAAAAGCACCTTGGCTTGTTTTATGCGTTTTTTCTGTTTTCTTTCTTCCGAATTACCAAAGGGCCATATCATTTTTTCGTCCTCCTCATAGCGGAAACCAAAATCCGCTTCTGTTTATCATTTTACCACAAAGCCACCTTTTTCACAAGAAAAGCAAGTCGCTTTTTTCAAGATTACACATTATAATTTTACAATTTCCCCGACATTCCATCGTAAAATATCCTTTTACGTCTTTAAGCACACCGTTGGATTTCGCAGGCAAGTATTTGGTGTGTTTATAGTTTTTCTTGTAACCTCGTGCACTTTCTTGTATATTTAATGTATCTGACATTGATGTAAAAACTTTTACATCTAAAAGAATCATAGTTAAGAGGTGGCTATTATGAGAAGAACCAAACCCATTGACCCAGCTGTTGTCTTTCAATATGAAGGAATCCCCGCAGCAAATCAGATAATTCCTTTGGGATTACAGCATGTTGTTGCCGCAATTGTCGGCATTGTAACACCATCTATTCTGGTTGCCAATACCTGTAATATCCAAGGCGATGATCGTACCCTGTTGATCCAAGTCTCTCTTTTGGTCACAGCCCTTGCTACGCTTTTACAGTTATTTCCGATTTTTGGACGAATCGGCTCCCGCCTGCCTGTAATTATGGGGATCAGCTTTGCCTATGTGCCGACCCTGCTGGCAATTGGCGGGCAATTCGATCTTCCAACAATCCTTGGTGCAGAAATTGTTGGCGGCATCATTGCTATTTTATTTGGTATCTTTGTCAAGCAGATCCGCGTACTTTTCCCTCCACTTGTCACCGGTACCGTTATTTTTACCATTGGCTTATCACTTTATCCAACTGCAATCAAGTATATGGCTGGCGGTGCGGGCTCAGACGGCTTTGGTTCTCCCAAAAACTGGCTGGTTGCAATCATCACACTCGTTGTGGTTACCATTTTCAGTCATTTCTGCAAGGGCGTTTTCAAGTTGGGTGCCATTCTCTTTGGCATGATTGTTGGCTATATCGTCGCTTTTGCACTTGGCATGGTCGATTTCTCTGCTGTCAGCTCCTCCGGTTGGTTCAATCTGCCTGCCCCCATGCACTTTGGTCTGAAATTTGAAATCAGCGCCTGCATTTCTCTCGCAATCGTCTATATTGTAAATGCTGTACAAACAATCGGCGACCTCAGTTCCACGACAATGGGCGGTATGGACCGCATGCCCACAGATAAGGAACTTTCCGGCGGTATTATCGGACAAGGCGTCATGAGCATTATCGGCGCGCTCTTTGGTGGTCTGCCGACTGCATCTTATAGTCAGAATGTTGGTATCGTAACCATCAACCGTGTCATCAACCGTTCCGTCTTTGCCTTTGCCGCAATCGTACTTGCCATTGCCGGATTTGTCCCCAAATTTTCTTCGATTCTGACCACCATTCCACAAAGCGTCATCGGCGGGGCGACCATTTCCGTCTTTGCGACGATTACTATGACAGGAATCCGTATGATTACCTCGGACGGTTTTTCCATGCGTTCCAGCGCAGTTGTTGGTTTAGCTGTTGCAATTGGCACAGGCATTACGCAGGTGCAAGGCTCCCTCGGCGGATTCCCTGCATGGGTCACGACCGTATTTGGCTCCTCCCCCGTTGTGCTTGCGACACTGGTTGCAATCGTGCTGAATCTGACCCTGCCCAAAAATCAATAATGTTTCAACCGATTTTACATCGTGCTCACCATTTTTCTGCGCCAAAAGTCACGTACAAACCGCAATTTTTTACAGACTTGAATACGCACCACGAGCGCAATACCCAAAATATAGAGCCAGTTTCCATAGAAACTGGCTCTATATTTATAAAAATGATCGCTTTCGAATCGCTATTTTAATGCTTCTGTGCGGCAAATGCTGCAATCAGCTTTGCAGTTTGTGCAACATCCTCTGTGCTGCACATTTCACTCGGAGAATGGATATAGCGTGTTGGAATGGACACCGCACCTGCCAGCGCACCCATTGCAGTTTTTTGCAGCATTGAGGTATCTGTTCCGCCAAATTGCAGGATTTCATGCTGAATCTGCATGTCCAGCTTTGCCGCGGTCTCATCTAAAGCACACACGACTTCCGGACTGCAAATCACAGAAGAATCCATGATCTTAATCGCAGGGCCCTCTCCCATGTGACAATTCATTGGATACTTGTGCTCCGGCAAATCACCTGTGTCTGTCACATCGACCGCAATCACAACGTCCGGTTCGATTGCAAAGGCTGCCGGACCTGCACCGCGCAGACCAACCTCCTCCTGTACCGTAAATACAAAATACAAGTCATCTTCAACAGTTTCTGGCAGCTGTTCCATTGCCATAAGAAGTGCCACACAGCCAATTCGGTTATCCAGATACGGACCACATACAACCCCGTCCTGTTCAAAGGTTGGTGCAGAGAACACGCCAAAATCACCGACCCTTACCTTGACACTTTCACGATTGCGCGCACCCACATCAATAAATAGATGGGAAAGGTTCATATCCTTCCACGGCGTCTTTTCCTCAAAGGAAATCACACCATGCGTGCCATTTGCAAATTTTACCTGAATATTGATGAGATCGGTCCATGACAAGCCACCTACCTGCGAAAAACGTACAAAGCCCTTTTCATCAATACAAGTTGCAACCACACCAATGGTATCCATATGCGCCGCAAACAGGATTTTCTTACGATTCTCACCAGTACCCTTTTTGTGACAAATCAGATTGCCGAGTGTATCCGTCTGGATATCATCACAGTAATCGGCCGCAAATGCACCAATCACCTCGCGCACATCATCTTCCCGTCCGGACGGTCCAAATGCACCGCCTACCTTGCTGTAATATTCAAAAACCTTAGACATTTGCGTCTCCTCCGATTTCCTCTAAAAATGCCTGTGCTGTACGATAGACCGCAATAATATCACTCTCTGCTGCCACAGATGACGGGGAATGGATATAGCGCAGCGGCGCGGCAACCCCCACTGACCGCACGCCATCAATCGATTTATGGATTTGACCAGCATCTGTACCGCCCGCAACCATCTGCTTGGTTTGCCACGGAATTTCCCGTGCTTCGCAGGCATCGCGCAGCATTTCAAAAAGTCCTGCATCATATATGGTACGGTTGTCCATAAACGGCAGTACCGCACCCTTTCGGAGTGCACACACCTGCTTGTGCTCCGGAACTTCTGCAAGATCTGCTGCTGTCGTTCCTTCCACAACCAGACAAAATGCTGGACGAATCAAAAAGGTCGTGCTTCCCGCGCCTCGCAGACCCGGCTCCTCCTGCACATGGAAGCTAAACCAAGTATCGACTTCCGGCTGCCTGCGCATTAGCATCAGCATCACTGCACATCCCAAGCGGTCATCCAGTGCTTTTACCTTGATGAAACCATCTCCAAATGCTACAATTTCTGGTGCAAACGTGCCATAATCACCGAGTGACAATTTTTCCTCTGCCTGTGCCTTACTGGTACAGCCAATATCAATATAGAGATCCTTGATTTTTGGCGCCTGACTGCGCTCCGCAGGCGTAGTCAGATGAACAGCCTTAAAGCCAATCACGCCTTCCACAGTTTTCTTTTCTTCGGTTCGGAACTGCACCCGCTTTCCAATAACGACACGAGGGTCTACGCCGCCAATAAAGCCAAACTTAACCATACCGTCCTCGGTAAAACGCTTGGCGATCACACCGACCTCATCCATATGTGCACATACCATAACCGGACGTTCAGTCAGCTTCTTTCCCTTACGGAATACCATAAGATTTCCCATCGCATCGGTTTCGATTTGGTCTGCATAGGGCATGGCTGCCTGCAAAATAAACTCCCTGACCTCATCTTCATAACCGGACGGGCCAAACATCGCACAGAGTGTGCGCGTCAGTGAGAGCAGCTCACGATATTCTTCCTGATACATTAGAGACGCACCTCCCCGTCAAAATATCTTAAAAAATGGTAAATCAAATCGCCGACCGATTGTGCATCAGACAACTGAAGGGTTTCAATCGGTGTGTGCATATAACGCAGCGGAATGGACAAAATCGCCTGCGCGGTACCACCTGCAACGATTTGCATTTCCCACGCATTGGTTCCGCTGTTGCCCTCCATGACCTCCAGCTGATAGGGCATCCCCTCAGCCTTCGCTGTACGGATCAGTGCCCGTGTCAGCGCACGATTCATATTCGGCCCCATACCGATGATTACACCGCCTCCATACTCAAATTCATTCGGAGCATCTGGCGTCTTGGCATGGCTGACATCAACTGCAATGGCATAATCAGGGCGAATCCGGAAGGTTCCAATGGTTGCCCCCAGCGAGGTAACCTCCTCTTGTACAGACAACAGCACTGCAATATCTATACCCAAATCCACCTTACGCAGCTTTTCCAGTGCGTAAGCAATGGCAGCGGCACCCGCGCGATCGTCCAGACTTGGTCCTGTAATGGCATCTTTGGAAATCTGCGGCATATGCGCTGCATCTGCTGGAAACCAGACCGGTGTGCCAATGGGTATGACGGGCTTTGCATCAAGTAAACCCGTATCAATACACATTTTGTGGATCGGCATCGCCTTGTCCGCTTCCCCTGCACCAAGCAAATGCGGCGGCAAACAGCTGACAATACCATAAAGCGATCCATTCGGTGCGCCGATAGTGACTTCCGCACCCAGAAGCATACGCGGATCTACGCCGCCTACCGATCGAAAGCGTAAAAAGCCATTCTCCAGCACTTCTGTTACAACAAAACCAATCTGGTCAATGTGTGCATCGAGCAGCAAGGTCTTGGCATCCGGCTTTCCAGAGCGAATCAAACCTATCACATTACCAAAACGATCGACCTCAATTTCATCACAGAGTGGCGCAAACAAATCACGAACTTTCATAGACTGTGCCCGTTCAAATCCAGTGACCATCGGAATCGCCATCAATTGTTCAATTTTACTGCGCATAGATGCACCAAGCATCTCATTTTCTAATTCATGCACGGCAAATTCTCCTTTGATGATAAATTTCTATTCTTTATTATATCTTGTTTTTGCTTGCGATACAATCTAAAATCCTGTAATATATTATCTATGGAAAGAATTGTAACTTATCACTGGGAAGCTTGCCAGTCAGGTACTACGGTCGAGCGTTTTTTACGGAGACAAGGCGTTTCTCATCGGGTACTCATCGATCTCAAAAACACAAGCAACGGGATATCCATAAACGGTGCTCCGGTTCGCACCATTGACCGTCTGCCCGCACACGGAACACTTCGCATCTGTCTGCCCGAAACCGATTGCAGCGATACCATTCCGCAGGCAGATATCCCCCTGCAAATCCTGTATGAAGACGATGATCTCTTTGTCCTCAATAAGCCCGCCGGAATCGCCGTTCACCCCTCCCCGCAAAATCGAGAAAATACAATTGCCAACGGGCTTGCCGCCCTTTATGCAGAGCGTAAACAGCCCTTTGTTTTCCGCGCAATCGGGCGGTTGGACAAGAACACTTCTGGTTTGATTGTGCTTGCCAAAAACGCACTCTCCGCCGGACTGCTTACCGCACAGGCATCTCAAAAAATCCTGTACCACACCTATCTTGCAGTCTGCACGGGTCAGCTCCCAGAAAGCGGCACTATTCATGCCCCGATTGGACGCGCAGAGGATTCTGTGATTCGGCGAATCGTGCGCGCAGATGGAGACCGCGCCATAACACACTATGCACGTCTTGACACAGCGAACGGATATTCCCTTGCACGTGTTTGGCTGGAAACCGGACGTACCCATCAAATCCGCGTACATTTTTCACATATAGGTCACCCCCTGCCCGGTGATTTTCTCTATCACCCTGATTTTTCCAAAATCGACCGCCATGCGCTGCATGCGCATACTTTGACCCTGTGGCAGCCTATCACAGGACAGCCCCTGTTCTTTACCGCACCGCTTCCCCCCGATATGCAGGTGTTCGGCTTCTCTGACACAGCAGAGTACTCTGGACGAAGAATGCCCGAAATCGCGCATCCATGAGCGATTTCGGGCATTTTACTGTGTAAACAGTTACACGTATATTACACATTTTTAAGGAATCTCTGATGTGCGGTCACGGGCACGAGATTCTTTTTTAACAGACTGGAGCACTTACCCCGTGTTTTTCATTTTTCGAGATCACAGACAGCTGGAAGCCCGCACATTGCATGCGCGGTATATACCGCACGGTTCACCGCTTTGCCCATGACATAAGCCGCCAGTGTTCCTACTGCGTCTGGACTGCCTTCTGCATCGCCTACCGATAGGGCATAAATACTGTCCCCGTCCATAGAGGTATGCACTGGACGAATCGTTCTTGCAAAACCATTGTGCGCCATTGCTGCTACCTTTCCCATCTGCGCCTTATCCAATCTCACATTGGTAACAATTGCGCCAATGGTGGTATTGGTCACAGCCTGCCCCTGTTCCATCTGTCGATAGAGTTCCGCTTCACTGGCACGCAGTCCCCTTCCGTCGGCTGTGCGCAATCCGGCAATCTGCTCTCCGGTGTCCACATCAAATACATCGCCCATGGCATTGACGCCCACGATTGCACCGACCCGCATATCTCCAACCTCCACCGCATAGCTCCCAACGCCACTCTTCATCGCGAACTCTGCGCCGCAGCACTTACCCACAGTACAGCCCGTACCAACACCGACACAACCCTCCTGCATATACGTGCGAGACGCCGCCTCACATGCCGCATACGCCATCTGCGCATCTGGTCGAATCTCCTTCCGACCAATCGCCAAATCGAACACACAGGACTGACACACAAGCGGCACCTTGGCCACCCCGACATCAAACCCAATGTCCCGTTCCTCCAGATAACGCATCACACCACCTGCCGCATCTAAACCAAAGGCAGACCCTCCCGAAAGCACCAGCGCATGAATTCCCGTGGAGGCTGCCCGCGGGTCCAGCAGCGGTGTCTCCCGCGAAGCCGGTCCGCCGCCCCGAATATCCACCCCGCACGGCGAACATCTGTCACACAAAATCACGGTCAATCCGGTTGCGGCTTCCAAGTCCTGTGCCTGTCCTACCTGAAATCCACCCACCTCTAAAATTCCAATTTCACGCATTCTAATCTTCCTTCCAAAGCACAAGAAAGGGCTGACCCAAAGGACAGCCCTATTTGTATATTCAATCCATGGATCACGCCCGCGTCATACTTCTGCGTGTCACCGCAAGCAAAGCCTTGCAAACTGCCGCTGTCAAAACAGCCGCAATGATAGCCTCCGGCACACCATTCATGCCAACCACACCTATAATGACACCCAAAAGCAACTCTGGTCTTGTTCCACCTGCTGCCGCATACTGTTCTCCAAACAACAAATAGATAAGTCCCATCACGCCAATGGTATTGACAAGAGAACCTACAAAGCCTGCGATTGCCAGTGAAGCTGTTTCATTGCGCACAAGCTTGCACAGCCCCTGAAACACCAATCCAGCCGTGATGCCAATCAGGACACGAGGCACGATTGCCACAATCAGGCTCGTCCAACTTCCATGAAACTCCGGACTAAAGCTGTAAAAAGGAGTAAAAACAAATGATGTCAGGTTTGGGGTTATGGTTGCCTTGAGCACACTGGTAACACCAAACAAGCCGCCTAAGATCCCACCCATTTTGGGTCCCAACAGACATGCGCCAATAATGACCGGAATGTGCATTGTGGTCGCATTCATAAATGGGAGCGGAATGTAGCCAAGCGGTGTAAACGCCATGACAAGCATCAGTGCCGTGAGCAGTGCCATCTGTGAAAGCAGCCGCACATCCATTTTCTTTTCCATAATTTACCTCCTGCTGCCGTCCCTATGGGTACAGCGCAATTTTATTTGACATTCCTGCCGTGATTGCGATGCCAGATATCTGCAAGTCCGCGCAAAGCCAGTGTTGGCTCGTGAATGGTATGGGTTCGTAAATATGGACGGATAGTATCTGCCATACCGCCGGTCAGAACAACCGTTGGCTCTGTACCCAGTGCCTCCTCATATCGGCTGACCATGCCATCAATCATGGCTGCCGTGCCATAAACCGCCCCAATGCAAAGTGCCTCTGCGGTACCCTTTCCCAATACGCACTGCGGAACGTCAGAAAGTCCCACGGTTGGAAGCTGCGCTGTATGCTCATTGAGCGCAGAAAGCGACAGACGTACACCTGCGGCAATGGCAGAGCCAACAAGCGCACCTGTTTTGTCGAGCACTGTAAACGTCGTCGCAGTTCCAAGATCCACAATCACGCAGGGCATGGGGTAGGTATGGCTGGCATAGACCGCGGTCACGACGCGGTCAGTTCCCAGTGTACGCGGCTCCGCGATTTTGATGTTGAGTCCTGTTTTTACACCGGCGCCAACCTCTAAAATCGGGCCATCGGTTAAAAAACTCGCTGCCTGATGTAGGATATACGCCATACCCGGCACAACCGAACAGATTGCAGCACCTGTAATCGGCGTCTGGTCTGCACGATAGAGTGCCAGTACATTTTGAATGAGGCACGCATATTCCTCTCCCGTCTGTTTCGGGTTGGTTGCAATCGCGGCAACAAAGCGGATGTGATCCCCATCGAAGCCACCAATTGTGATATGGTTATTTCCAATATCCAACGCAATCAGCATACGATCCCCTCACTTCTGGCAGGATATGTCATATATATTATATCTGTATATGTGCATTTTTACAAGAAAAATCTACCACTTATTGCTCTTTCATTTTCTCCGAAGATGGCTTAACCTCTTTTTTGAGTTCAGTCAAAAAAGGCTCCTGATTGCGCTTATTTTCCGACTCCTGCGGCTGCTCACCGTCCTTGAGACGTTCCAGCACCCACCCCTGTTCGGCGAGCGTGCTGTATGGCATATACAAGAGCTGGAACAAGCCGCCTAGGAGCAGCACAAGCAGGTTTGTTCCATACTGCTGTGTATACAGCTGCATTGCAAACATGACAAGAAACATTGGAAGCATGAGAACCACTGTCATGCCCAACAAATCCCACACCTTTCCACGCATCCGCTGATAGGAGATACAAAGCGCAGACAAAGCTGATTTTTCCCTTCCGCTTGCAAACAGCATCATCGCCATTTGCAGGCGCAAACAAAACCAAAAAAGAAAAATCAACAGCAGCAAAATACCCCATGCCGGCATATCGCCCGACAAATAGAACAGTCCTCCGGGTACTACGAGCAGAAGCAGGAGCAGCGTCGGGAGCATCTCCAGCAGCAGACTGCTTCCCAAACGGGACAGCGGTGCATAAAAGCAAAGCAGACTGTCGAGCATGCAGCCGTCCTTCAGCCACAATGCCTCCATGCAGGCAACTGCCCCCACCGTGAGGGGTATGCAGGCAAACGAAAGCAGCAGCACCATCGCAATTCCACCCCAGTCCTTCGGGAACAAATAATCAGCAAAATTGCTGATTAGATTCAAGATTCCACCGCTGCAAAATCCAAGCAGCAATACAAATCCAAAATGCTTTTTATACAGCATTCTCGCCTTTGCACGGATTTCCTGATTGTCTATCATTACGCCTCCCCTCAAACACACTATGAAAAAAGCAGACAAGGGCGAAAGATCGCCCTGTCTGCATGAACACAACGCTTAAAGTCTTGCTTCCAAGGCTTCCTTTTCCTTTTCAAATCCGGGTTTGCCTAGTAATGCGAACATATTCTTCTTGTATGCCTCTACGCCCGGCTGATCGAATGGATTGATGCCCAGAAGGTATCCCGAAATACCGCAAGCCTTTTCAAAGAAATACATAAGATAACCCAGATGGTATTCATCATTGCGGTCAATTTCGAGCACGATATTTGGGGTACCACCATCGCAGTGTGCGAGCAATGTGCCGGCGTATGCCTTAGAATTTACAAACTGTACACTCTTGCCGGATAGGTAGTTCAAACCATCGAGATCCTCTCCATCTGCTTCAATAAACAAATCGTGCTTCTGCTCCCGTACCCAAACAACAGTTTCGAACAGATTGCGGGTGCCATCCTGAATGAACTGACCAATCGAATGCAGGTCGGTTGAGAAGTTCGCGGACACTGGGAAAATACCCTTATGGTCCTTGCCCTCAGACTCTGCAAACAGCTGCTTGAACCATTCGCCCAGCATTACAAGAGAAGGCTCATAATTTACCAGAATCTCAGTCTGCTTGCCCTTGCGATATAAGATATTACGCAGCGCCGCATACTGTGCACAAATGTTGTCCTTTGCCTTAAAGTCACGCAATGCGTCCTGTGCGCCCTTCATGACCTGTCCAAGCTCCAGCCCTGCAACCGCCATTGGCAGCAATCCCACTGCGGTCAGTACCGAGAAACGTCCGCCAACATCGTCCGGAACCACAAAGGTCTCATATCCCTCTGCATCTGCAAGCCCCTTGAGAGCACCCTGTGCCTTATCCGTCGTTGCAAAGATACGCTCCTTTGCACCAGCTTTGCCATACTTCTCTTCTACCATCTTCTTAAATACACGGAAAGCAATCGCAGGCTCGGTTGTCTTACCAGACTTAGAAATGACATTGACCGAAAAATCACGGTCACCAATGATGCGAATGATATCAGACAGATAGCCTGAGGAAATATTGTTGCCCACAAAGTAGATTTCAGGGATTCCCTCTGGACGAACCCCATTATAGAACTGACCCTTTACAAACTCGATTGCTGCACGCGCACCCAGATAAGAACCGCCGATACCAATGACAATCAGAACCTCGCTATTGCCCTGAATCTTCTTTGCAGCCTTTTCGATTCGTGCAAACTCTTCCTTATCATAGTCGTTGGGCAAATCTACCCAGCCTAAAAAATCGTTTCCAGCGGCTGTTTTATTCTCCAGCATCTGTGTGGATGTTTCAACCAGCGGCGCCATACAGGACAGTTCCCACGGGCGAACAAAATCCTTGAGTCCTGTCAGCTTTAATTCCATAGACATATGAAATACACCTCATCTTGTTTTACTCTTTTTACTTCTTTTTACCCAGCATAACTGCTCTGGTTTGTTTACAGTTCTAGTTTACTACCTTCCTGTTTTTGGTGCAAGTACCTTTCTTGAGTACATCAATAAATACCCATTTTTCACTATAAATATCACCATATTTTTTCTATTTTCAAAACCAGAGTTTTCCTACCATGCTTTTTCCTGAAAATACTCTGATACATTCATATCCCTTACTTTTCCTGTTGCCTGTAAAAAACTGCACCCAACAGGAATATAGCCCTGTTGGGTGCAGTTCCGCTTTTCATTGCCAAGTCAATGCTGTTTACTGAATCCAATCTAAAATTTTATTATATTTGATTTCATTATACGCGATAAATCGGGAACTGTGCGACCATTTCCCGCACACTCTTACGAATCTCATCTGCCTTAGCGTCAAAATCGGTAGCTGCCTGCCAGATAAACTGTGCAATTCGCACCATTTCTGGCTCACCGAAACCGCGTGTGGTAACTGCCGGTGTTCCAACACGCATACCCGAGGTAATAAACGGACCCTGCGGGTCGTTCGGAATCGCATTCTTATTTGCAGTGATATACACTTCATCGAGACGGCGCTGCAACTCCTTACCAGTCACACCAGCCTTGCGCAAATCAATAAGTGCCAGATGATTGTCTGTGCCGCCTGAAACCAAGTCAAAGCCTTCTTTTTGAAGTGCTTGTGCAAGCACACGTGCATTATTGCGTACACGAATCTGATATGCCTTAAACTCTGGCTGTAATGCTTCACCAAAGCAAACCGCCTTTGCTGCAATGACATGCATAAGCGGACCGCCCTGTGTACCCGGAAAAATCGCTTTGTTTATTTTCTTTGCAATTTCTTCATCATTTGTCAGAATCACTCCACCGCGTGGACCACGCAGTGTTTTATGTGTTGTTGTCGTAACAACATCTGCATAAGGAACCGGATTCTGATGCAGACCCGCTGCCACAAGACCCGCAATATG
Source organism: Butyricicoccus pullicaecorum (assembly GCA_018365995.1). Classification (GTDB taxonomy): domain Bacteria; phylum Bacillota; class Clostridia; order Oscillospirales; family Butyricicoccaceae; genus Butyricicoccus; species Butyricicoccus pullicaecorum_B. Next base: position 107,216 of record JAGZIY010000005.1, read on the forward strand.
TGCCATGTCTACAAAGAGATATGCGCCAACGCTGTGTGCAATCTCGGCAAATTTTTCAAAATCGATTGCACGCGGATAAGCAGAAGCACCTGCAATAATCATACGCGGCTTTTCTTTTTCAGCCAAAGCACGCAATGCCTCATAATCGATTTTGCCTTCCTCATCTACGCCATAAGGAATGATTTGATAAAGTAAACCAGACTGATTGACCGGAGAGCCATGGGTTAGATGTCCGCCATTGTCAAGGCTCATGCCCAATACCGTATCGCCCGGCTGGCACAATGCCTGATAGACAGCCATATTTGCCTGCGCACCTGAATGTGGCTGTACATTTGCATACTGTGCACCAAACAGCTTACAAACGCGCGCAATTGCAAGGTTTTCCACCTCGTCCACACATTCACAGCCGCCATAATAGCGCTTACCCGGATATCCTTCTGCATATTTGTTCGTCAGTACCGATCCCATTGCTGCGAGTACCGCCTCGCTGACAATATTTTCTGATGCAATCAGCTCAATGTTGCATACCTGCCGATCATATTCCCGACGGATCATTGCTCCCACTTCAGGATCAAACTTGCTTACTAAATTCATCGCGTCATTCAGTAACATGCCTTCTTCCTCCTTGGCTTTTCACGTCCTGCACAAGCTGTATTGTGCAGAGATGGTATCAGTTCTTCTACTATGATTATTGCATATTTAACCTGAAATGCAACTATGATTCATATACTTTTTACAATTTTGTCATTTTATACGTTTATTAAACTTACAAACGCTTTTTTTTTGGAGATTTCCCCAGCGGTGTTTCTCTCTTTTTCTACATAATCGGGCGTTTTCTGCAAGAACTGTCTACTATATATTGAATTTATTTCAGTACAGTTCCAATCTTTATCAAAATATCCTTTCTATTTCTGCATATCTTAAATACCCTAAAATTCTAAATAAATATCCCCCGGCAAAGCCGGGGGTATTTCACATGCGGGCAAAGCCCTGTGATCCTCGCGGACACGTCAAACGTGTAATACGACCTGCCAGCCGC
>JAGZIY010000006.1 GCA_018365995.1 Butyricicoccus pullicaecorum
ATTCTCTGCGTCTACTACCGTTGCTGTTGCTGTGACTACTTCGCACTTCTCTCCCTTGTCATACGTCGTCTTGTACGTTACCTCGAGAATGTCGCCTTCATGGAAAGGATTTTTTGCAGATAGTTGGGAACTTTTCATTGTTCCGCTTCGTCATATATGATAGAATAGGAATACAAGGTATCCTGTCCCAGCTGCGCGCGCCCCGCTCAGCGGGGTCACTCAAAATGAGGAGGTTGATTACAAATGAAAAAGTTCAAGCGTTTGGGCGCTCTGTTTGTTGCGCTGTGCATGCTGCTCAGCATGACTGCATTCGCAGCAGGCGCAACCGGCGCAATTGTGCTCACCATTGGAAGCCCGACCATGTCGGTCAATGGCACGGTAAAGACCATTGATGCAGAGGGCTCCCGTGCAAGCCTGTATAAGGGGAACACGATGCTGCCGCTCCGTTCCGTGGTTGAGAATATGGGCGGTACCGTGTCATGGAATGCTTCCACAAAGCAAATTGTCATGAAATATAATGGCAGCACAGTCACCATGACACTGGGAAGCAAAACCGCATATTCCAATGGTGTCAAAAAGAACATGAGCGTTGCACCATTTACCGATAACGGACGCACTTATGTCTGGCTGCGCTCTCTGGAATTTTTCCCGGGGGTAACTGTTAACTGGCGGGTCAGCCTTTACAGCTGAAAATCACCAATACCTCTCCAGTCATTTATAATGAAATTCGTATGGCACCAGCTGGTACCGAGAACTGGGGCGCGAATATCCTGAAAGGCCCGCTTTACATGAACAGCATCATGGATGTGACTGTAAATGTGGCAAAGGCAAAGTATGATATGCAGCTGACCAGCTATTATGGACAGAAGGCATATTTCCGCAATATGGACTTTACCAAGGCGGGGCAAATTGGCAGTCTCAATATTACAGCAGCAGATACCTATACTTTGGTTCTGGATGGCATCATTGCGTCCGGTGCAGATTCTACGGTAAATCTCAATCTGTATAATGGAACCGGTCAGCAAATCCGCTCCATCGTGTACGCACCAGCCGGCACCGGTCTATGGTCCGATGAACTGCTGTCAAATTACTATCTGCCAACCAACTCCGCTGTCAACCTGATGCTCAAATATGCGGCAGCAAACCCATATTATGACTTCCGCGTGACTTATTCAAGCGGCGTACAGTATACGTTCAGCAATGTTAACCTGTCCAGTCAGTGGGGAACCCAGCTGATTCGCCTGAACGCAAATGGTCAGGTTTCATACAGCAACAGCACAAACGGCGGTGGTAATAATAGCAGCTCTGGCAGCACCGCAGTTACCTTTAAGAATAACTCCGGTAAAACTGTTTATGAGCTGCGTATGGCAGCCAGCAACACAGATTTTGCATTCAAAAATGCAGAGAATCTAATCGATACAACCAAAAACGGAAGCACAGACGACTTTAAGTTTGATTTGGCTGGCTCCCGCAGCTGGTATATCCGTGCATACGATAAGAACGGCAAAACCCTCGAGAGCGGCAAGGTGACCTTCTCCAGCATCAACGCAAAGTCCGCAACCATTACGCTCAAGCGCAATGGCGATTTCATCATGGGCTCGGATTCTTCGTCCTCCTCTGGTGATGGTCTGTTGATTGCAAACCTGTCTGATGAGGATATTTATGGCATGTTCATCATTGACCCAGACGATGACTACTATAAGTCCAGCTGGGATTATGATGACTTTAATGATGAGTATGATGATGTAGGGAGTCTGGATAAGGGTGGATATGACACATTCGACCTCGACCTCTATGGCAGAGATGACAACGAACTGGAACTTGTGATTTTCACAGATGACAGAAATTTTGTAACACGCGACATCTCGTTTGGCAGAAACATCTCTGATTATGGTGTGATCTGTATTACTGATATCGGTTCGAGCAGCTTCAGCTATTCGACGTATGATGATTACAGTGATGATATCGGCGACGACCATGTTGTGCTTGCCCTTTATAACGAGGATACCAGCAAAACGCTGCAAAAGGTCTATGTGCGTGATGCAGAAGACGGCGATGACAGCGATGATCGTGAAAACGATTTCGACAGCGAGGATATTTTGGGCTCCGGAAAAACACTGAGCTGTGAGACCGGTACAAGCGAGGCGATCAAGCTGGACGAATGGAGAAACGATGGATACTATGATTTCTTGTTTGTCTTTGAAGATGGCACCCGTGTGGTATTGGACGATATCGATCTGAGCGATTATAATTATTTTGTTAAGCTTTCGGCTGACCGCGATGGCGCATCTGAAGATGGCGAATAATTTTATTATCTGAAAGAGACCCCCCGGCCATTCCGGTCGGGGGATTTTTGAAAAACAGGATGTGCAGCGTTGTACACCCTCACCTGAATAAGGAGGAACAAAAGAATGAAATTGCGCAAACGGCTTGGAGCTTGGGTGGTCAGTGCATCCATGCTACTGACCATGGTGCCTGCTTTGATGCCCAGCCACGCCGCGGCGGCGGGGACAGGTTCAATTGTCCTCACCATCAATAGCCCCTCGATGACAGTCAATGGCACAACAAAGAATATTGATGCAGACGGGAGTAAGCCGACTTTGGACAAGGGCGGCTATACGATGTTGCCTCTGCGCGGCGTTGTGGAAGCCATGGGGGGAAGTCTGACATGGGACGCAAAGGCACGCACCATCACTATGACAAAGGACAACCAGAATGTGAAGCTGACGGTTGGCAGTACCAAGGCAATCGTAGACGGAACCACAAAGGATATGCTGGCAAACGGCAGTACCTATAAGGCACCTTATCTCAGCAGCGCTGGCAGAACCCTTGTCCACGTGCGAGCGTTGGAGCTGTTCACTGGAACCACTTGTACATGGGATCAGACGAAGCAGCAGGTAACTGTTACTTATACAGATCATTCCACTCCGCAGGTCTCCTCCAAAAATTATCGCGTCGATGTTGTAAATAAGACAAGCAGTGACGTGACTAACCTGCGCTATACGCCGGCCGGCTCTTATCAGTATAGCCAGACCAATGCACTTTCTGGAACGCTCGCAAAGAATGGAACTGCTTCGTTCTATATCTCTGTGCCGGATACAGGGACATCACGCATGTATGATTTCTATACCGAAGGTCCCGGTGGTATGCGTATGTACAGCGGTTTGAATTTTAATGGCGTCAACGCTTATGTTACAGTCGTTTTGAAGGATGGTCAAAAGTTTGTACAGGCAAATGATAAGGCGGCCAGTGTGGCAGAAACTGAATTGACTTTTAAGAACAATTCCGACCGAGATGTAGAAGAACTGTATATGTCAAAGTCCAACAGCTTTTCCGATGCGGATAACCTGCTGGCTTCTGAAACCGTGAAATCTGGCAAGTCTACCACCATCAAGATTGATCTGGATGGCACAAAAACATGGTATTTCCAAGCTGTCAATGAGAAGGGCAAGGAATTCTCCGGTAAGGTGACCTTTGAGAGTGAAACGGCAAAAACTGCCTCTCTGACCCTGACCAAAGGTGAAAAAATTACTCTTGGAAATGCAAATGGCGGCGATCTCTCGGTTGCCCTCATCAATAACACAGATCAGAAGATCTACCACGCTTATCTGGTAGAAAAGGGCGAAGGCAAGGATTTTGACATCGATGATTATGATGAGGATCAGGACTTGCTTGATGGCAGTAAGCTGTCTGCTTATAGCCAAATCGCATTTGAAGATGCCGCAGACGCAGAAGAATATGATATTGTCTTGTTCTACGATACCGATGATAAGGATTATGATTATTTTTCTGTCGATTTCGGCAAGGCAGATTCCTATGCATCGATCTATGTAGATAAGTTCTCCAGCGATCGCTTCTCTGGTACCCATTACACCGATTATGATGATAAAATGATTGTGGGTATCTATAATGATACAGATGAAGACCTGAGCAGCGTTGGGGTTTATGAGTACCGCAGCAGCAAGAGCATCAAGTCTATTGGCTCTATGAGAGACGGTGATATTGTCTATATGGAACTGGATACAGATGATTATCCAGATATCAATATTACTTGGAGCGGCAATAGCAAAGGCGTTGATATTGAAGATTTGGATGATGAAGATGCCTTTGTACTTATCACCCTGCGTGATGACGATGATGCAGACGTAGAGAATATCGACGATCTTTAAGACACACAGCCGTGCTTACGAGTCAATGTGCGTCGCGCAAAGTACTCTGGACGAAGAATGCCCGAAACCGCGCATAAATGAGCGATTACGGGCATTTTTCTGTGTAAAAAGTCACGCACATGTTGGGACTTTTTACGGGATTTTATGTGTGTCATGAGTGTGAAATACTTTTTTGAGTTATCCAGAGAATAGAGGTGGTTTTTATGAATATTCAGATTTTTGGAAAGCGTAAATCCTTTGATACTAAAAAGGCAGAGCGCTGGTTTCAGGAACGCGGTATCCGTTTTCAGTCTATTGACCTTGTACAGTATGGTATGTCCCGCGGAGAGTTCGAGAGCGTGAAGCATGCGGTTGGCTCGTTAGATGCCCTGATCGATTCCAAGGCAAAGGGGGCGGGCACACTGCAATATCTCGCATATGAGACAGACAAAGAGGACAAGCTTTTGGAAGAACCTGCTCTGTTTGCTGCTCCCATTGTCCGCAACGGGAAAAGAGCGACCGTGGGATATCAGCCTGAGATTTGGCAGGGCTGGCTCAAAGAGTAATATTTGATATCAATATTACAATTTGTATTTCTAAAAACAAGTAAAAAAATGGAGTCTGCTATCAGGCTCCATTTTTTATCGGGATTTTAAGGGTTTTTGGTATCGGTTTCCTGTTCGGTCTGCTGCGCTTGCAGCTTTTTGGTTATCTGTGCACCAATAAAATAGCCAATTCCTGCACAGATAAAGCTTGGCAGCATGGTGCTTTTGAGCTCAATTCCGGTTATCATACCGAAAATACCACACAGAACCAAGCCGCCTCCATAGCCGAAGATAATGCCCCAAAAGGAGAGCCGCGAAACGCCAAAAACCTTTTGTTCATGCAGGGGAAGAATGGGTTCCTCTGCCTCTTCTGCATCGACTGCTGAGTTTTCCAGTACGTCGGTTTCCTTTTGCTGCAAATCCGTGTTTTCGTCCATAAATTCCAATCCTTTCAGGGAAAGCTACTGTTTGATTTGTTATTATTATATCATAAGGAAAAGCAAAAAGCATTACAAAACTTTATACACAATGGCTTTCCTGTAAGGACATTTATGATGCTTTCCCCCTAGGGGCACGTCAGGTAGAGGGAATTTAGGGTGCATCGGGGATAATGATTGCGGCTAGTATATAAATTCAAATGCCCGTTGAAAATCCAAAGATTGTCAATAGCACAACGACAAGGCGTATCAAGGTGGGGTCTAAATCGAAATATTCTCCAAGACCGCCGCAGACACCGCATAATTTTTTGTCGGTCGCGGAGCGATACAGACGCTTTCTATTTTTGTTATCATACATGTTTTTGTGCTCCTTTCTATGCGTGGTGGGAAGCATTTTGTCCGTGTGATGAATTTAATTGATGTGTACCAAATCGAAAAGCTCATACGCGGCATCAGAAAAGCTTTCGCGTATCTCCTCTATGATGTCATGTGCCTGTTCGTGCAGAACATAGCGTAGGGAATCATAAGAATAAAAGCCGATGTTTTTCGCTTCCTGCCAAGAGTGCAAATGACCATCGTACCATGAAGAATATACGGTGCCGCCCATTGCATTTCCGACCCCGAAAAGGATAGCACCCACAATCAAAAGCATGACCGATAATTTGGCAAGAAATTTCATTGCAATACACCCCTTATCATATCACGGATTTTTATGAGCAGCCGGCGCAGACCGGATACCAGTGCACGCACAGCGGGGGGAACGAACGTAACCAACAGCTTGATGACCAGCAGTGTGAGCAGAAATCCGATTCCGGCACAGATGAATCCCACGCCGAGTGTGGCAAACGCAGAAAATGGCTGTGCCCACAGGAAGAAAGAAAACAGAAAGAGCAAACCACCGCCGATACATAGGGCGAAAGGGAGTGCAATGAGAATGGCAAGCAGCGCGGCACCAATACCGAACACTGCCGCCAAAACCGCAATGCCGACACCGGATAAAACGGCGAGAATGGGAAGCCCGATGGGAAGCCCAACCAGAACGATGGCAAGCAGAACCCAAGGATTGATTCCCTTTTTTCGCGGCTTCTGACGAATGGGATTGCCCTTGTCATCGAGCGGGATCCCGTCGATGGTTTCCTGCTTGCCATCATCGAAATGCTCTGGACGGCGCCGCGTCATACCAGTATATTCGTTGAGGATTGACTGTGCAACTTGCTCTGGCGAACCCAGTTCTGCAATGACCTGCGATGCATTTTCATCACCTGCGTCCAGAAAATAGTCCTCGTAGTAGCGCATCGCCTGTGCAATTTCGTCATCGGGTAATACCGAGAGCGCTTCGCGCAGTTTTTGTAAATATTCGTATGCGTTCATTTGGATTGCCCCCCAAAAAAGATAGATTCAATCCTATCCCGATAGCTTGCCCAGTCGGAAAGGTATTGCACAAGCTGCATACGCCCGTGCGGTGTGATTTTGTAATAGCGCCGCATTCGTCCATCTACTGCCTGATCGTAGGTTTCCAAATCGCCCGCCTTGAGCAGACGACGTAAAACCGGATAGAGAGTAGATTCAGAAATGTCCATCACTTCGCGGATATCCTGCGTGATCTTATAGCCATAAGTTCCCTCGCGAGAAACAACTGCAAGCACAATGGCATCGAGCAGGGCGGCAGAGATTGGAAATGCCATATCATGCGCCTCCTTGTTTGATGTATAATACTATATATTATATAGTATTATGTGTCAAGAGGTATGAAAAGGATTTACGTTTTGTTCATATTTGTTTAGCTGTTCCGTGTGAAGAAATACTTTTCAGAATACTTTTTAGTGTTTGTATTTTTGAGATAGTTATCGTATAATAAATACTGAGTAAATATGTAAAAGAGGGTTTGGAATACGATGTTAAAACTTGCAGTTTTATTCGGTGGATTGTCGAATGAACATAAGATTTCCTGTATTTCGGCATCTTCGATTCTGACAAATGCGGATCAGAGCCGATATGAACTCATACCTGTAGGGATTACACGCGATGGCAGGTGGTTCCTTTATGAAAATGCCGATCCGGAAAAGGTAAAATCAGGTGCGTGGGAACAGGAGTCAACGCTGTGTCCAGCGGTATTATCACCCGACCGACAGACCCATGGTCTGCTTGTCATGCGGAACGGAAATATGGAGCAGATTCGAATTGATGTTTGTTTTCCGGTTTTGCATGGATTTGGCGGAGAAGACGGCGCGGTGCAGGGACTGCTCACGCTTGCAGGTATTCCATTCGTTGGAGCGGGCGTTGCAGCCTCCGCCAATTCGATGGACAAGAGCCTGACCAAAATTATTGTCGATACGACCGGAGTGCGTCAAGCGGCTTATAAAATCGTTTTGCGTCCGGATTATGACAAGGATCGCATTGCAGCAGCAAAGCAGGCAGAGACAGAACTTCAGGGGGTGTACCCTATGTTTGTAAAGCCGTGCTCATCGGGTTCTTCTGTGGGAGTTGCGCGCGCAGACAGCTTTGAGGAACTGGTACAAGGGCTGGAAGAGGCCTTCCGATGGGATACGAAGGTGCTCGTGGAAGAATTTATTGACGGATATGAGGTCGAATGTGCTGTGCTGGGGAATACAGATCCTATCGCCTCTATGGTGGGACAGATTGCACCTACACAGGCTTTTTATACCTTTGATGCAAAATATAATGATGATTCCTCTGCACTCTATATTCCGGCGCATATTTCTGAGCAGGCGATTGCAAAGGTACGGGAAAATGCAATTCGTGTCTATACGGCGCTGGGCTGCCGCGGGCTGTCCCGTGTGGATTTCTTCTGCACACGAGCGGGAGAGGAAATCGTCTTTAATGAAATCAATACCATTCCGGGATTTACCAGTATTTCCATGTATCCCAAGCTGTTTGAATATGGGGGACTGTCTTACAGCGCATTGATTGATCGCCTAATTGCACTTGCAATGGAGGAAGTACATGGATAACCGACCCATTGGCGTGTTTGATTCCGGTGTAGGCGGACTAACAGCTGTGCGCCGCTTGCATGAGATTTTACCCCATGAGGATATCATTTATTTTGGCGATACAGGACGGGTGCCTTATGGCACGCGCTCAGAAGAAACCATACTGAAATATACAAGGCAGGATGTGCGGTTTTTACAAGGCTTTGATATCAAGGCAATTGTAGTTGCCTGCAATACGGTTTCTGCAACGGCGCTCGATACCGTTGCCGCAGAAACGGAGGTTCCCATGATTGGTGTGGTTTGGCCTGCCTGCGATGCGGCACGAAGGGCAACTGCAAATGGTCGGATTGGTGTGATTGGTACGCAGGCAACCGTGCGCTCGAGGGTATATGAGCGGATGCTGCGCGATGCAGACCCAAAGCTGTCTGTATGGATGCAGCCCTGTCCGCTGCTTGTGCCGTTGGCTGAAAATGGGCGCGTGCATCAGGGAGACGTTGTAGCAGAGACATTGGTGCGGGAGTATCTTGCTCCTATAAAAGCACAAAATGTAGATACGCTGATTCTTGCCTGCACGCATTATCCGCTTTTACGTGAGGTGATTGCAGCGGAAATGGGTGAACATGTGCGCCTTATTGATTCAGGCGCAGCGGCGGCAGAGCGCGTGCGCGGAATGCTTGTACCAGCACAAGTGCGGCAGGGAAAAACGCGCTACTTTGTGTCTGATGATCCAAAGGGCTTCAATACCCTTGCACCGGAGTTTTTGCACAGCACTCTGGATTTTCCGGCAGAACAGGTGGATATCGGCACATTTTGAAATATTTTTGACAGGAGATAACCATGGAAGATATAAAAAAAGATGTTTGGTTGTCGATCCATTCCGTACAGCGATTTGAAGGGTGTGAGCCGGAGGAGGTCAATATGATGACGGCCGCACGTTTGTATCGCAAACGAGATAAATATTATATCTCTTATAATGAGAGTGAGATCACTGGGCTTGAGGGGACACGCACTATGCTCAAAATCGACAATGGGTCGGTTTCTATGACACGTACAGGAAGCTGTCCATCTGAAATGCTGTTTTTGGAAAATCAGAGGCATGTAGGTCTATATCATACCAACTTTGGTACAGCCCTTACCATATCCACCCGAACATCGCGTATTTTCAATAATATTACCGAGAATGGCGGTATGCTCGCCATCGACTATACAATAGAAGTGGATCAAAATCTGGCGGGGCGGCATCACTTTGAAATGGTGGTGTCCACCGAACCCATGGTATGATCGCCGCACAAGCGGCTATGATACCGGATATGAGAAAAAGACAATATGGAGAGTGAAAATATATGAATCTGTTAGAAATTGCACGCCAGCAGGCTGTAAAGATTGTAGAGACTGCTTATGAAAAAGCGGTTTCTGCTGGCACTCTGCCTCAGGCGGAACTGCCCGCAATTGCTGTTGAAATCCCAAAGGACGCATCAAATGGAGACTGGGCTTCTACCTTTGCCATGCAATGTGCTAAGCCTCTGCACATGGCACCGCGTAAAATTGCAGAGAGCATTGTCGAACAGGCAGACCTGACAAATACCTGTTTTGAAAAGATGGATATTGCAGGTCCGGGGTTTTTGAATTTTACCCTCAATCAGAGCTGGTATCAAGATGCTGTTCGCGCAGTCAGCACCTGTGGTGAGAACTATGGAAGAACCAAAAAGGAAAATCCGGAAAAAATCATGGTGGAATTTGTTTCTGCGAACCCAACAGGGCCCATGCACATGGGCAATGCCCGTGGAGGGGTTTTGGGAGACTGCCTTGCAGAGGTATTGGACTGGGCTGGCAATGATGTGACCCGTGAGTTTTATATCAATGATGCAGGTAATCAGGTCGATAAGTTTGCACATTCGGTGGAAGGTCGCTATATTCAGGAGTTAAAGGGGGAGGATGCCATTGTATTCGACCCGTCTTGGTATCAGGGAGCGGATATTCGAGAACTGGCACACAATTTGGTGGAACAGCATGGAGACGCACTGCTGTCTATGACCGAGCAGGAGCGTTTTGATACCATTGTAGGCTATGGCTTGCCTCACAATATCGCAAAGATGCAGAAGGATTTGGAACGCTATAAGATCCAGTATGATGTATGGTTCCGTGAATCTACCCTGCATGAATCCGGTGCAGTGGCGGAAACCGTACAGATACTGACAGATGCTGGAGTGACCTATGAACAGGAGGGTGCGCTGTGGCTGCGCTCAACTGCATTTGGTGCGGATAAGGACGATGTACTGCGCCGTGCAAATGGATTTTATACCTATTTTGCCGCAGATATTGCCTATCACCGCAATAAATTCCAGACGCGTGGCTTTGACCGTGTCATCAACATTTGGGGTGCGGATCATCATGGCCATGTGGCACGTTTGCAGCGCGCTTTAGATGCGCTGGGACTCCATGGTTCTGACCGCTTGGAGGTCGTTCTCATGCAGTTGGTACGTATGATGCAGGGCGGTGAAGTGGTGCGTATGTCCAAGCGTACTGGTAAGAGCCTGACCCTATCTGACCTGCTGGATGAAATTCCGGTAGATGCAGCACGATTCTTCTTTAACTCTCGTGCAGCAGAGACGCAGATGGAGTTTGATCTCGACTTGGCAGTCAAGCAGGATTCCGAAAATCCGCTTTACTATGTACAGTATGCACATGCACGTATTTGCTCTATCCTACGCAATGCAGCAGACAATGGTGTTGCTGTGCCCAAAGTCGATACCGTCGATTTGACCGTCCTCACGCACACAGATGAAAAGGCACTGATTAAGGCAATTGCACTTTTACCGGAGGAAATTCTGGAAGCGGCGCAGACCCGTGATCCGTCCAAGCTTAATAAGTATGCAGTACAGCTTGCAGCACAGTTCCATCGTTTCTATAACGCTTGCCGTATTATGGATGCAGAGCCTGCTCTGCGAGATGCACGTTTGTGTCTGTGTCAGGCTACGGTGCAGACCGTGCGCAATGTCCTGCATATCATTGGCGTAGAGGCACCGGAAAAAATGTAAGAGTGTATAAAAATCATGGTTGTATGGGTCATTTTCATCTGTGAAAGGAGCTTACCTTGCGAATCCTAAGAAAATGTATGGCTGTTTTTCTATGTCTGGCTATGATTACAGGACAGGCGGCTGCACTCTCACCGGCAGAACGATTTGAGCGGGCTGCTGCCATAATCAATCTTCGTGGGCTGATTGCGGAGGAATATCCGATCACACAGGAGACGATTGCCCAAAACAAGGCGTATTTGGAGGAGCACCCCGAGGCGCTGTCGGATATCCTGAATGATATTTTGGGTGGAATGGATACCCATTCCATGTATTTGACAGCAGAAGAATATCAGGCAGGATTTTCTACCTTGTCGGGATATGCGGGCATTGGCGTTGCGATCCAGCAAGATGAACAGGGTGCGTTCGTGCATCATGTTGTACGACATTCGCCGGCGGCAGCAGCGGGGATACAGGCGGGAGATCGCCTGATTGCTGTGAATGGAAAAGATGTGCGCGAGACCGAAATGACACAAATTGGCGTATTGCTGCAAGGAGATTACGGAACACCAGTACAGCTCACAATATCTCGTGATGGGAAAACGCTTTCCTTTCAGATGAAGCGTGAAACAATTCTGGAGGAAACAGTGAAAGCGAGGCAGGCTGCGCCGGGCGTGGAGTATATTTCCATCAGCGCATTTTCTTCTATGAATGATGCCGAGGATTTCGCGGAAATTTGGAATGGATTGGATGAAAAAAAGACCAATGCAGTCATTTTAGATTTAAGAGATAATGGAGGCGGTATGGTAGATGCAGCCTTTGCCATGCTGGATTTAATGCTGGAAAAGCCTGTGAAGATGGCAACCATGCACTATCGTAAGAGCCTTGGTGGGGATGAGGTTTATGAGTCATCAGGAGGCGGCTTGCCCTTGCGTAAGCTCATTGTGCTTGTTGGTCCTCACACAGCTTCTGCTGCCGAACTCATGGCAGGGGTTTTGCATGATGTTGGCGGAGCCATCCTTATGGGCACCCAGACCTACGGAAAGGGGCAGGGGCAGTATCACCTTCAGGTTGACGGGGATTATCTGGTGCTGACTTGTCTTGAAATGTGCCTGCCGAAATCTGGAAGATGGGAAGGCGTTGGACTAAAGCCGGATATCGAGGCGCATACTCTGCGTACGATTCGCGAATATCTCAAAACCGCAGAGCCGCTTGATGTACAATTACCGGTTGTGTATGGACAAAAAAGTTCACAGGTACGTGCGGTTTGTGAGCGCCTGCATGCCATGGGATACCTTGCAGAGCCGAGTGATACCTTGGATACTCGTGCATTTGGTGCACTGAGGAGATTTCAGATAGATGCTGGATTGGACACCAAGTTGGGGGCAGACGAAGCGACCCTGCGTGCGTTGGATACAGCAACAAAGCGCGCGGCAGAGCAAGGGCTTATGATTGATGATGTGTATTATGCTGCACTGCGTGCATGTCAGGAGGCTGCTGAGCAGCCATTGCGCTATCAACCACAGGCAGATGGTTCATGGCGCGCTGCTGCTTAATGGCAAGGAGGAAAAAATGGAACCGATTCCGTTATCTGGTGGGCAGTTGATTGCAACAAACCCCGAGGATCATACATTGATTGCGAGCAATCCAGAGTTGATTGCAGGTGCTTTGGCGACCGATCCGGAAATGTTTGTGCGTTTGCGGCAGACTTGTCCGGAGGTGCCGGTTGGGCTTATGGTGCGCTGTCCAGAGTTGCCGGAGGATATGGAACCGCCAATTGTGGAAACCTATATGCGTCGGTGTCGCGAAGCTTTTCATCTCCTGTTACAGCACCATGCAGATTTTTATTATCTGCATGGTGCAGCAGATTTTTATACGCTTCGGGCTGCTGTGCTGGCTATGACAGATTTGTCGGGCAGTGCGCTCATGGCAGAACTGCCCGTCGATGCAGATGCCCGTATGGAAGATGGAACCGATTGTTTGGCTGCTGTTGCAGTTTTGCAGCGTATAGGCGTGTCTACCATTATTTTGACTGCCTGTGAATCACAGGACCTGCCGGATGCACTCAATGAGATTGCACCGTATGCGCGAGTATCGTTGGGGGTACGCTGTCCAGCCATATGGCTGCTGAGGAATATGGCACTTCCCAATGTGGAATTGTTTGTACCCATGCCGACAGAACGTGCCCGTCGTTTGGCAGACTTGGTGCGCATGCGTTCGGGCATTGGTGCAGATGTGGTGATTCCACGGGAACTTGATGATGTAGTACTTGCGCCAGATGGACGTGATGCACATTTTATTGACTGGACAACAAGTATTTCCGATGAAATCAGCTGCAATCATCTGCTTGGGGAGCGATTGGTTGAATTGGAGGACGAAGCACCAGCAGCATTCAAACTCCTGCTGGAGGAAGAAGATGACGTATTGGTGCTCGAGGAAAATCTTTATATGATTACACGTCCGGTCTGCCTTTGTGCGGAATCACCGGAGCTTTTGGAAAAAGCCTTGCGTGTATATGCGGGACTTGCCCTCTATGATGGGACATGGGAGCAGGAGGGGCGTATCTTAAAGTATTTTTCTGAAAAATATGGGCTTATCTGTATGTGATAAAGGAGTAGCGAATGGACTTCATCGAAGTAACGATTTTTACGACAACAGAGGGAATCGAGCCGGTTGCAGACGTGCTCGAATCGCTGGGGATCGAAGGATATGCACTGGAGGACGCGGCAGATTTCGAGGAATTTTTACAGGATACTGAGATATACTGGGATTATGTGGACGAGACTCTGTGTCAGACCCTGCGCAATCAGGAGACCAAGCTAAAAATTTATGTAGAAGATTCGGCAGACGGGCATGCACAGATCGATGCGCTGCGTCACGCGTTGGACACTCTCCGCAAGCGCGATGCAGAAAAGGTGTTTGGACGGCTGGAGACGGTACAGAGTGTGACCCGTCAGGAGGACTGGGAATGGGGCTGGAAGCAATATTTTAAGCCTTTCCCTGTGGGAGAGACTTTTCTCATCAAGCCTTCTTGGGAAACCGTTCAGGATACAGAAAACCGTCGGATCTTGGAGATCGATCCTGCATCTTCTTTTGGCACGGGAACCCATGATACTACACAACTATGTATTACCATGCTGGAAAAAATCGTCCATGGCGGCGAAAAAATGCTGGATATGGGAACCGGTTCCGGCATTTTGGCGATTGCAGCTGGAATGCTTGGTGCCAATCCGGCGGTGGCAGTCGATATTGATGAACACTGCTTGACCTGTGCGTGCGAGAATGCGGAACGAAATGGCGTCACTATTTCCCGCACACTGCATGGAGATGCTTTGCAGGATACCGCGCTTGCACAGGAAATCGGCAGTGGATATGATATTATATGTGCCAATATTGTGGCAGATATCATTATTGGAATGGCACCGATGTTCTATGAGAAGTTGCTGGAAGGTGGTACTTTGATTACGTCAGGCATCATTGAGGAACGCGCAGACGAGGTGGGAGCAGTGCTCTCAAAGGCGGGGTTCACCCTTACAGACCGTCAGGTTTCGGGTGGCTGGGCGGCATTTACAGCAGTACGATCTGCCAGCACTGTGTCGGAAAGTTGAAAAATGCGCTGGACAAGCGGCGCTGAGTTTGCTAAAATGATTTGAGAATACCCATAAACGGGGAGGAAAATACCTTGCCGAGATTTTTTATAGATTATGTGCCGGACTGTGACAGTATTATATTAACAGGAGACGACGCGCATCATATTTCGCGTGTTTTACGCATGAAATCAGGCGAAAATTTAACGATTTGTGATGGCATGGGGACTGATTATCTGTGTGCCCTGTCGCATACTGATAGTGGAAAGGCGCACTGTCACATTCAGGGTCGTGTATCCTCCCGCGGGGAGCCTACTACCAATGTCACATTGTTTATGGCATTGCCCAAGGGCGATAAAATGGATTTTATTGTACAAAAGGCAGTGGAACTGGGGGTGCATACCATTGTGCCCTATGCTGCGTCACGATGTGTGTCCAGACCAGATGGGAAAGCGCTTGCAAAAAAGATAGAGCGTTGGCGCAGGATTGCAAGAGAGGCTGCACAGCAATGCGGTCGAGGTCGCATACCTGCGGTTACGGAGTGCGTCGATTTTTGCGGTGCGGCGGAGCGTTGTGCAAAAAATGAGATGCCCTTGTTTTTCTATGAAATGGAGCAGGAAACCAGTGTGCGTATGGCACTTCGTGCGCATGCCTTTGCATCAGCAGGGATTATGATTGGGCCAGAGGGTGGCTTTGAAGAGGAGGAGGCACAGATAGCGCGGCAGTGTGGATTGACGTCCGTTTCACTGGGGCCGCGCATTTTGCGCTGTGAGACAGCGCCGCTTGCTGCATTGACAGCTGTGCTGTATGAAAGCGGCAATTTATAAATATGGTAGGAGTTGATTTTTTTGGCTGCACAAATGCCTGAAAAGAATAACAAACAGACGAGAATTTCCGCAAAAGAAGATCCCCGCAAAAGTGACTATATTACCAATAAAGTGTTGCTTGTATTTTCCGGATGTTTGCTGGGCGTGTTGGGACTGATGTTCCTCAGCAATGTGTTGGGCTATTCTACAAATTATGAGGTCGGGCTTGTGGCCATTCGGGTGCTGCGTGTTGTAGGTCTGGTTGCAGTTGTGGCTGGACTGCTTTTGATGCTGCGTGAGCGCAAGCGTGGGGTGGATATGACCTATCGTGTCATGAAGGGCAGTACACTTGCTGTTTTTGGTGCGGCGTTGTTTATTGTGTTTGTGGTCATAGACCGAAATCCATTGTCCTCCATTAAGTTCATGTATATGGCGCTGCCCGCATTTGCATTTATGTATTTGATATATCATTCATATCAGCCTGAGTTTTTTATGATTTCTTTAGATTGCAGTATTGCGGTTGGCGCGGTGCTTCTTGCAAACACTGTACGTGGTTCTGCTTACAAGATCCCAATGCTTGCTGCGGTTATTGTTTTCATGGCAGTACAGATAATTGGGACCGCAAAGGTGAAAAGTGATTTCGGACATTTGCGTTTGGGCAGCAAGCACAAATATGTGTTTGATTTTTCTAATAACGCATATCTTATGATGTTTCTCACACCGGTTGTTATGGCGATTTTGGCTGCCATTGGGATACTGCTGAATGGGCGGATTCCAGTTGCAAGCATGATTGCAGCTGGTGCATATTTCTTTGTGACCGCGGTATACTATACTGTGAAGCTGGTATAAATGCAATATCCGAATTCAGAGGGGGATACATCCCTCTGGATTCGGAATATGGTGGAAAACAGCAGATATTTTACCTCTTTTTGGTGAAAAAGTTTATATTCAAAAAAACTTGGAAAAAAATAAAAAAAGGCGTTGACAAACGGCGTATCATTCGATATAATAAATATCGTCGCTGATGAGAAACGACAGAATAAACATGTATGGCGGTATAGCTTAGTTGGCTAGAGCGTTCGGTTCATACCCGAAAGGTCATTGGTTCAAGTCCAATTACCGCTACCAAATCTGGCCCGTTGGTCAAGTGGTTAAGACACGGCCCTTTCACGGCTGTAACATGGGTTCGAATCCCGTACGGGTCACCACTTGGAAGTTTAGCTCAGCTGGGAGAGCATCTGCCTTACAAGCAGAGGGTCACAGGTTCGAGCCCTGTAACTTCCACCAAGATAAAAAAGACACCGTTTGGTGTCTTTTTTATTTTATAGCAGTATAGAAAAAAGGACGCAGATGTGCGTCCTTTTCATTTTTAGTCTGTGGGCTTTTGGTAGAAACGTCCATTGA
Organism: Butyricicoccus pullicaecorum; assembly: GCA_018365995.1. Taxonomy (GTDB): domain Bacteria; phylum Bacillota; class Clostridia; order Oscillospirales; family Butyricicoccaceae; genus Butyricicoccus; species Butyricicoccus pullicaecorum_B. The sequence goes on from JAGZIY010000006.1 coordinate 16,893, forward strand.
GCATTTCTGTGCGCTGAATATTTACAAATGCTTTTGGGTCAATTGCATGGATTCGTGCACAAAGTAATTTCAATTCCTCGCTGGAAACAACCGAGTAGAGCATCTGCCGTTCCTGCCGTTTATAGCAGCCTACGCCCTTAAACAGTGTTGCATCATGGTGTGTGACCTCAGCAATCATTTGATAAATTTCTTCTGCATGGTCGGTAATGATCCAAAGGGTATGGCGTTGATAGCGTTTGTGCAGCGCATGAATGACTTGTGTGGATACAAATTGAAAAATAATCGAGTATAGCGCCTTATCCCAGCCGAATAGGATGCCCGCAAGACCGAGAACCACGACATTCATCATAAAAATCGCATTCCAGCAATCACGTCCCTTGATTTCGCCCATAAAGAGCCCGATAATATCGGTGCCGCCGCCGGATCCATTGGCAAGCAGGCAAAGAGAAACGGACAGACCATTAAAGATACCGCCGAATACAGATACCAGCAGGGGATCGTATGTAATAGGGACAGCGGGGAGGACATCGGTCAGAAAACCAACCAGTACAACACATACAATAGAGAGTGTTGTTAACTTTTTGCCAAGATAGCGGAAACTAATGTACATGGGAATGAGGTTCAAGGTATAGTTGACCAACGCAAAGGGGGGAGAAAAGCTGAGGAACTTTTCGCAGCAGGCGATAATCAACAGCGAAATTCCGTTAAAGCCGCCAGAAAAAATGCCGCCCGGGCGGGCAAAGCTTTTGATTGTGAATGCCATAATAAAGGACGCAACAATGGTAAGTATCATGCGCTGTGCAAATGTCTGTTCCTTGCGCTTGGTCATAAAAGACCCCTCCTAAAAATGAAATCCGGATTACCTCTATTTATCATAGCGATTCATTTTGAAAATTGCAAGGAAGAAATCAAAGGCAGTGTGAGATCGTAAGCTTGTGACTTTATACATGCTTTTGTTCGCAATCCTCGACGGGACGCGGGCGAAACCCATGGAAACCTATGGAAAGCTCATTTCTGTATCATTTTCAGCGTAAAAATCGTACGTATGGGGAATATTTCTGTATGTATTTTCCGACTGCCTGTGCAGACGCTTAGGCGTATACTGTTTGCACAAGGAAATAAGGAGGCTACATAAATGGACAAGCGGGTATTCATGAGACGAGGATTCACTTTGGCAGCACATGCAGGGAGTATTGCGCAGTATCTACGAAATCATGATCGAATCCATACTCTTGGTATTGCGGTACAACAGTTTGCGTTGGCATTTATATTTTCCAAATCGGCAATGTTTGGCGGATATGCACCATTTGGGCTGGCGTTTACAGCAGCGGCAGCAGGTACTGGAAGCGGATTTGCAGCACTGGCGGGATTGGTACTGGGAAGTATATTCCTGTGTGATGGCATGTATGGGATCACAGCGGCAGCGGGTGGATTGCTGGCTCTGGTATGTGCCTGTGTATTTGACCGAGATTTGCGCCGTACAACATGGTTTATGCCCGTTTGTGCAATGGCTTGTATGGCAGGCACCGGATTTGTATTGATTCCAGAGGCAACGCTTGCACAGTTTGCAAGGTTTGGCTGTGTGATTGCCGTGACGGGTATTATGACTGCCTGCTATCAGTTTGCAATGGGCCCTGCAAGACCGGTAAAGCTGCTGAGACCGGCAGGATTCTTGGCGGTTGCGGCATCGGCGCTGGTTGCACTCTCTGATATTCGAATTTTGGGAACCATTGCACCGGCGAGAATCTTGCTTTACTTACTTGTGCTGTCTGCTGCATATTTGGGCGGCAGTACGGTGGGAACAGTCGCTGGCGTTGCAACAGGTGCGTTATTAGATGCTGTGCAAGGACAAGGTGCATTTTTCACCTGCGTCTATGGATTATCTGCGTTGATTGCAGGCGCGTTTCAGAATGCCGGTCGGATTGGCTTTGCGATTGCGGCACTGGTTGCTGGTATTGGGGCTGCGTTGGTTGGTGCAGACAACCCGGTGTTTATATTTGCGCTTTATGAAGGGATTTTTGCGGTTCTGATATATGCTGCCGTGCCAACAAATACATGGCAGTGCATCAAAGACAGCTTGCAGCCGGTGAGACGGGACACGACAGCCAGTATTACGCGGATTCGTCACACAGCAGGACGTTGTGCAAACGAGGCTTCGGATGCTTTTCAGGAATTATATACTGCGCTTTGCAGTGGTGTGGAATATGGACGCGCAGAAAGTAATGAGGAGGTGCATGCAGTCTTTGACCGCGCAACGGATGCAGTCTGTTCCCATTGTGAAATTTGTGGGGCGTGCTGGCAGAAGGAGTCGGTCGCGACCATGGGAGCATTTCATACAATGGCGGTGCCGATGCTGCGGCGCGGACGTGCGGAAACTGGGGATTTCCCGCCCGGATTTCAAAAACGGTGTGCACATTTACCGGAACTTGTGCAGGAAATCAACCGTGGGATTGCTGTACTGCACGAACGGCGGGCATATCGGCAGCGCACGCGGGAAAATCGCGCGCTCATTGCCGAGCAATATGCTGGATTGACTGAAATTTTGAGGCAGGTAGGAGGAACTTTATCGGCAGATCAGGCATCTCTGCCTGCACGGGAGAGACAGGTGCGTTCATATGCGCAGGCTTTTGGAAAAATCGATCAGGTAGCGGTCTTTCATGATGTATCGGGACGGCTGCGTGTAGAATTGTCTGGAGAGGGTGCTGCACGAATTTTGCAGGAACGCCGTGGATTTGCGGTAGGGCTGTCGGCATTGTTGGGCTGTGGTCTCAGTGAGCCGGAATGTGTGACAGATGATTTGGGAACGCGTATTGTTTTGCGTGAGCAGGCACCTTATCGTGTGGTTGCTGGTATGAGTCAGCGGCAGAAAGACGGAGAAGCGGTTTCAGGCGATACGGTACAGTCCTTTGTAACCGAGGATGGACGTGCGTGTATGCTGCTTGCGGACGGAATGGGTACAGGTACAGCAGCGGCAAAGGACAGTCAACTGCTGGTTGGTATGATGGAGCGATTTTTACGTGCAGGGATCCGCGTAGATGACGCATTACATACGGTAGCGCCTGCTTTTCGGATGCGTGTAGAGGGCATGCGCGGTGTGACATTGGATGCACTGACCATTGATCTTTATACTGGTCGGGCAGACTGCCTCAAATGTGGTGCGGCTCCCGGATATTTGCGAGCGGGGGGCAGTATCACGACGCTGGCAGGAGAAGCTTTGCCGATTGGTCTCATGGAGTCGGCAGAGGAAGCACAGCCGATCCCGCTGCGTATGATGCACGGCGATATTTTTGTAATGCTGTCAGACGGCGTATCAGATGGGCTGGACAATGAATGGGTCAAGAAAATCTTAGCTGATCATGCGGGAGATAGCCCAAAGGAGCTGGCAGCACGTTTGGTGGTTGCGGCATCTGAAAAAGGGGTTTCCGACGATCTGACAGCGCTTGTGGTACGTTTAGAGCGACGCAAGCCGGCTTCGGCTGCATAATGTATTAGGCTTTGGGACATACTGGAAAGGAAGTGAATGCGAGGAGGAAAATAGGATATGGTCAAAGGCATTTCCAAACGGGTTGTGATTGTAAATCCGGAAGATAATCGCTTTTTTGAGCAGGCATTTTTTATTGTACGGGAAGGACGTGAGGCGACTGGAGACGCCTTGCGTGAGGCATGTGCACTCGCCGCACGGTATCATGCAAGGCATCCGGCACGTCCGCTCCCACTTCGTCGGTATACCGCACCACAGCTTGTTCTATCTGCCATGGGCGGCGGCAGTCTGGTCGGGCTGGTTTGGTGGCTTTCGAACTTTATTTTTTAAGACATCGTGAATTCTTTTTGAACTTCTGCATAGGACCCTTGAGAAGCGTACAAACATTTGTTATAGTGGAAGTAATCACAAAAGAAAGCATGGTGTAGCACGTTGGACTTTCAGACCTTTTTGGACTTCTTTGCACAGTACGGGTATGTGTTCATTCTGGTCATCTGTTACTGCGAATATCTGAATCTGCCGGGATTCCCCGCCGGACTGATTATGCCGGGAATCGGGGTTTTGGCTGGTCAGAGTGATTTGAACCTTATGGGAGCACTCGTGTTATCCATTGTGTCGGGTACACTTGCGAGTCTTACCATTTATGCAATCTGCCGTTATGGTGGTGCGCCGATCCTGAATAAGCTGTTCGGAAAAAGCCCGGGCTTTCAGCATTTTGTCGAGCAGTGTCATGAAAAAATTCAGCACGGAGGAAATCGTGCACTGTTTGTTTGCCGCCTGATTCCTGTTTTACGTACCATTGTGTCGATTCCTGCCGGTTTTCTCAAAATACCGGTACGTGACTATACCCTTTGGTCAGCCGCCGGCATTGCCTGCTGGAATACAGCGCTCATTGTCTTTGGATATGTGGGTGGTGGTACAATCGTTGGCATTTTTAATGTCCTCTAAATCTCTCGTTGGAATGATATCAAAAAGCTGTCTCTTTGAGGCGGCTTTTTGTTTTTCAGGCATATAATTATGCAGCGCTTCTGGAGAATTTTGTGCAAAAAGCGCAGAAAATCCCGTATATTATACGGGATACCGAATTGTAACTCTGGAAAAGTTTGCAATCGTATCCAGAGTATGCTACAATAGTACGGAATCGTTATAGATAAGGAGACCGAATGATGCCTCAAATCGGCAGTGTACATTTATCAAATCGCCTGATTCTGGCACCTATGGCGGGTGTGACGGATCTGGCTTTTCGGCAGGTTTGCCGAGAACATGGTGCAGGCTTAACCGTAACCGAGATGGTGAGTACCAAGGCGCTTGATTTTGGAGATAAAAAAACACCGCGTTTGATGCAGCTCGGAGCAGAGGAGCATCCAGCTGCGGTACAGATTTTTGGTTCTGATCCGGACTGTATGGCGCGTGGTGCGGTGCGTGTATGCGAGGAATCTGGTTGTGATATCATTGATATCAATATGGGATGTCCAGCACCAAAAATTGTGAACAATGGAGATGGATCGGCGCTTATGAAATCGCCGGAACTGGCAGAACGGATCGTTGCAGCGGTCAAACAGGCGGTTAAGGTTCCTGTGACTGCAAAATTTCGATTGGGTTGGGATACCTCCAGTATCAACTGTATCTCGTTTGCACAGAGAATGGAGCAGGCTGGGGCCGATATGATTGCGATACATGGACGCACACGCAGCCAGCAGTATGAAGGACATGCGGATTGGGATCAGATTGCAGCGGTTAAACAAGCAGTAAAGATTCCCGTAGCAGCAAACGGAGATGTTTTTGCACCGGAGGATGTGCCGCGGATCTTGCAGCATACGGGTGCGGATTTTGTGATGATTGGTCGTGGCAGTCTGGGAAATCCATGGATTTTTGAGCGTGCGAATGTGCTTTTGGAAACGGGTACGCTGCCGCCGCTGCCGCCAGTTGTCGTGCGCATAGATACAGCTGTGCGCCAAATCGAGCTTGCTGCTGTAAATAAGGGCGAGCGGGTTGCGCTTCTGGAAGCACGTAAGCATGTGAACTGGTATCTCAAGGGGATACCGTGTGTACGTGATTTCAAAAAACGCATCTCGGCATTGGAACGGCTTTCAGAACTTTATGCACTGGCGGAAGAAATGAAAGAAAAGATTCTATAAGAAATATTCGCGTATCTTTTTGAATGTGCATTGGAAAATGATGTGGTATTTCGACTTTAGAATATAGAGAAAGGAGGCGCTCCATGACAGGAGAAAAAGTGTTGATTGCCCGTGCTAAAAAAGGCGAGATCGCTGCTTTTGAATCGCTCATGACCGCCTACGAAAATCGCGTCTATACACTGGCACTCCGTTCTACAGGTTCGGAGCAGGATGCTGCTGATATCACACAGGAGGTCTTTTTGCGTGCATGGAAAAGCTTGGACTCCTTTCGTGGAGACAGCAGTCTTTCTACATGGCTATATCGAGTCACATCGAATCTATGTGTAGACTTCGCACGAAAAAGAGCAGCCGAAGGCAACATGGCATCCATTGATGATACAGAAAGTCCGGCAGCATCTATTCCAGACCTTTCGCGTGCAATACAGCCAGAACAGGCAGCTGAAAATCAGGAGCTGCGTGAAGAATTGCAGTATGCACTGGCGCAGCTATCAGAGGAGCATCGTAGGGTTGTCCTGCTGCGCGATGTTGCGGGACTCACCTATACAGAAATCGCACGTACCTTGGAACTGGAGGAAGGAACCGTCAAGTCTCGCTTGGCGCGTGCACGAAATTCTTTGCGTAAAATCCTTTTAGAACGAGGGAACATTTCACTGCCAACTTCGTCTAAACAGGCAGAAGGGAGGCGGGCAGACCATGAATGATTGTGAAAAGTATGAGGCGTTATGCTCAGCAATGATGGATAATGCGCTGACCGTACAGGAAAAAGAGGAGCTGGATGCACATTTGGCAGCGTGCCCGTCCTGTCGTGCATATTTGGAAGATTTACGGGAGATGAACACACTTTGGAAGGAACTGGAAGTTCCTGTTTCCAAGGAGCTACATGAAAAAATGATGGAGGCCATTGAGACGGAGGTACAGAAAACCATTGTACAGACACCGCAGAAGGAACGCCGTCGGCCTCCTGTCTTTACCATGCTGGCGGCTGCGGCTGCCTGTGTGATGTTGGCGGTGAGCGGACAACTTACCGGGCTTTTTGGGCAGATGTCTGCGGTTCCGCTGCAAAATGCAGCCCAGAGAAATGTTCCGCCAACTGCGGAGGTGATGACTCCACCGCCTGCTGTGCACAAGCCGGCACAAGCAGAGGAACCGCCAAAACAGCAGGCGGCGCAAGCGCCTGAAACAATAGAGCCGCAGTCTGAGCCGGCTGAGCCGCAAAAGCCGGTAGAAGAGCTGCCCGAGCCGCCGCAGACCGAGCAGAGCCTGCCAGAGGAGCCCGCTGTACAAGAAGATGTTCCCCAAGTCATCCATGAAGAACCAAGTGAGGATACGGTGGCTGTACAGCAGGCATCGTCCGGCAAGATGACGCGTGGGGCAGCAGAGCAACCAGCGGTTGCGACCTATACGGCTTCCGGACTGCCGGAGGAACTGCGTCAGATGCAGTTTGCACGCTGCTATGATGTGACAGGCGGTACAGAACTTCCTGTGTTAGATGCTATGACGCTGCTAGTTACAGCTGATGGGGTATCCTATTATAGTGTAGAAAACAATGAGTCAAAAATTGGGCAGGTACAGGAGGAACTCAAAAAGAGTGGATATACGCTGACGCTTAACGAAACCTCCGGGGTTAGTATCCAGCGCTCTGCAAAAATGATTTTACTGATTGTATATATGGCGTAATATATGACGAAATCAAACAGGACGGTGCAAACTGTCCTGTTTTTCATTGACACGTTCTATCTTGCATACTATAATGAGGGCAGAGAGGGAGTTTGCATATTTTCGGAGAGGAAGCACATATGTATATTGGAAAGTCGGAAGACAACCAGAAAGATATACTGAATGTAGAGTCCACGAATCAAAGTACCGCATATCAAAATGAAGCTATGATAGGAAAAGAGCATAGAGAACGGGATACGTTTGCGTTGTCCTCTGAAGCACGCAAACAGAGCGTGCTGCAAACACTTATAAAGCAAAGACAGGATTTGGTGGGCATGAAGGAAAAAGCAGCCGAAGGAACAGGTGCTGTGGAACTGGAGGAGTATGATGTCCAAATCGCTTCTCTCAATGAGACCATTGCGCAGCTGCAAGCACAGTCGGAGGAAGATGCACAAGAGTTCTCTGGTATTTATGAAAGACCACAAATCAGGCAGGAAACGCAGGATCCTCTGCATGGAGACGATATATCAGCCGCTGATACCGTACATACGCTTTCGGGGCTGCGTATGCGGATGATCGGCTGCACAGATGTGATGGAACTGCCGCGAGAGACACTGTATCCTCGGAATGTACAGGATCCTTCCGTTCTGAATGGACCTGTGACCCAGATCGGAAATCTCATGATACAAAGACTGCACAGGATACCAGATATGATAAAGGAAATGAATGTTCCTGTATGAAACCGAGCAGAGAAAAGTAGGTAAACTTTTAATATGAGGAAATAATACTATTTGTGTTATTTAATTACAAGATAGTAAGGCTCCTGAAAATACTAAGAAAATAGCAAAATCTCTTGTTGTGATGTAACCGTATGGAAAGGGACTTCCTGTACGAATAATGTGTCAAATATTGGGGCGGCGCAGGAAGAACTGAAAAAGAAAGACAGGATCTGAATAACTAGATGCAGGAATATGGTCTGATAAAAACAGGACGGCGCTTTCCGTCTTGTTTTTATTGTTACTCAACGATTTTATGAGTTTAGATGGGACGGAGCAGGATCGAATAAATACGATTTGTATTATTTTTCTGTTTCATTATGAAATAGCAGACTGCTTAAAAAATATTAAGAAATTTGAGGAATTCCTCTTGACTTTGTGACCGAAATGCGGTAATCTATTAACGCACCTGCGAAAGCAGGCGAAAAGCGATGATGCCGGAGATTGCTGGTTTTACCAGGTAACTTCGGCGGAGTAGGTCCGACAATCGGGCGGTTGAGACAACTGCTGATCAACAACGTTAATGTTCCTGCGTAAACTCGGAACTACCGGTATTTTTGACCGGTCAGCCGATAGCACGAACCACTTGCGTTTTTTACCAAACCGGACCCTAGCACACCTGTGTGCAGCCGGTTATTTTCATGCCCTGTGATGATACGCGGGGCGGGGTTGCAGTTTCTCTCCGTAACGAGTCGGTACATTGCATTCTAATGTACGACTGTAAAATACGAGGAGGAAATTCCAAAATGGCAAACGCTGAAAAGATCCGTATCCGTCTGAAGGCATACGACCATGAGCTGATCGATCAGTCCGCAGAGAAAATCGTTGAGACCGCAAAGCGCACAGGCGCTAAGGTTTCTGGTCCGATCCCGCTGCCGACCGAAAAGGAAATCATTACTATTCTGCGCGCTGTACACAAGTACAAGGACAGCCGTGAGCAGTTTGAGCGCCGCACACACAAGCGCCTTATTGACATTCTGAATCCGGCACAGAAGACTGTTGAGTCCCTGATGACTCTCGACCTGCCGGCAGGCGTTGAAATCGAGATCAAGCTCTAATAATAGAGGACGGCGTTTTCAAAATGTCCGTAGCTTTTGAACAAATGCGAACAATACCGCAAAATGCGGTTTGTCACCTAGCTGCGATTCCGCGCGGCGGGGTCAAGTTGGCGGTTCTGCCCGTCAACCAATAACCTTTAAGGAGGAAAAACTATGAAGAAAGCAATCATCGGTAAGAAGATTGGCATGACCCAGATCTTCGACGCTGAGGGTAAGGTAATTCCGGTTACCGTTATCGAAGCAGGTCCCTGCGTCGTGACCCAGCTCAAGACCGAGGAAAAGGAAGGCTATACTGCTGTGCAGATGGGCTTCCAAGATGTGAAGGAGAAGAAGCTGAACAAGCCGCAGCTTGGTCATCTCAAGAAGGCTGGCGAGTCTGTTAAGAAGTACCTCAAGGAGTTCCGCTTTGACGATTGCACAACTTTCCAGATGGGTGACACCATTAAGGCTGATATCTTTGCAGAAGGCGATTACGTTGATGTAACTGGTACTTCTAAGGGCAAGGGCTTCGCTGGTGTTATCAAGCGCTGGAATGCAGGACGCTCTCCAATGAGCCATGGTGCAGGTCCAATGCACCGCCATCAGGGTTCTATGGGCGCTTGCTCCGACCCTTCCAAGATCATGAAGGGCAAAATGATGCCCGGTCATTTGGGCTCTGAGCAGGTTACTGTTCAGAACCTCGACGTTGTCAAGGTTGACGCTGAGATGAATCTCATCGCAGTTCGCGGCGCGATTCCGGGACCAAAGGGCGGTATCGTATTCCTGAAGGATACGGTCAAGAACAACCGCGTTGCTAAGGGTCCGGCGGCTGCAGTCAGCAAGAACCCGCAGAAGGCTTCGGCTAGAAAGTAAGGGGAGGAGGAAATAGACATGCCTACCGTTAAGGTTTATAATATGGCTGGTCAGCAGACCGGCGAAATGGAGCTCAACGCTGCTGTATTCGGCATCGAGCCAAACGTTCCTGCAATGCATGCAGCTGTCAAGAATTATCTGGCAAACTGCCGTCAGGGCACACAGTCCACACTGACCCGTTCTGAGGTTCGCGGCGGCGGTATCAAGCCGTGGCGCCAGAAGGGCACAGGTCGTGCACGTCAGGGCTCTATCCGCTCTCCACAGTGGACACACGGCGGTATTGCGCTGGGCCCGAAGCCTCGCTCCTACCGTTACAGCCTGAACAAGAAGCTCAAGCGTCTTGCTATGCTGTCTGCATTGTCTGCAAAGGCACAGGCTGGTGAGCTCATCGTAGTAGATGGACTCGATATGAGCGAAATCAAGACCAAGAGCTTTGCTGGATTCCTCAAGTCTGTTGAGTCCACTGGCAAGGCACTGGTTGTAACACCAGAGGTTCGCAAGAACATTGTAAAGTCTGCTGCAAACATCCCGGGCGTCCGCACCACAATCGCGTCCACCCTGAATGTTTATGACATCCTCAACGCAGACCTGTTCATTCTGGACAAGGATGCGGTACACAAGATCGAGGAGGTATACGCATAATGAAATTCGCACATGACGTCATCAGAAAGCCTGTTATCACAGAGCGCTCTATGTCTGGTCTGGCTGAGAACAAGTATGTGTTCGAGGTTGCTCCGGGCGCAGGCAAGATTGAGATCAAGAAGGCTGTTGAAGAGATCTTCGGCGTAAAGGTCGCTAAGGTAAATACCATCAAGCTGCCGGGCAAGTGGAAGCGTATGGGCGTTTACACCGGCAAGACTGCTGCAAAGAAGAAGGCAATCGTTACACTGACCGACGATTCCAAGAAGATTGAGATCTTCGAGAACATGATGTAAGTTCCGGCGCGTCCCTTATTGCAGGGAAACCGCATGGACACGGCAAGGAGGCACTTCCCACGTGGAAGGCTTCCAGTGCCGCAGAAGGACTCTCGGAGTCCGGTTATGGGGAACGCACCCCGATAAGAAAGCACGTTAGATTTAAGGAGTTGAAATCACAATGGCGATTAAGACTTTCAGCCCGACAACCCCGTCTCGCAGAAACATGACTGTTCTGTCTTACAAGGGTCTGTCCAAGGTGAAGCCTGAAAAGAGCCTTCTTCAGAAGCTCAAAAAGACCGCTGGCCGTAACAGCTATGGCCGCATCACCGTTCGTCATCATGGCGGCGGCAATAAGCAGAAGTATCGTATCATCGACTTCAAGCGTCAGAAGATGGATATGCCCGCAACTGTTCTGACTCTGGAGTATGATCCAAATCGTTCTGCAAACATCGCACTCATTCAGTATGAGGACGGCGTAAAAACATATATCCTTGCACCAGAAGGTCTCAAGATTGGTGCACAGGTTATCTGCTCCACCACTGCGGATATCAAGCCTGGCAACTGCCTGCCGATTGCAAATATCCCAGTTGGTACTGTGATTCACAATATTGAGCTGTATCCGGGCAAGGGTGCGCAGCTCGTTCGCTCTGCTGGTGTTGCTGCACAGCTGATGGCGAAGGAGAACGGCAAGGCACAGGTTCGTCTGCCTTCCGGTGAGGTTCGCTATGTTCGTCTGGACTGCAAGGCTACTATCGGTCAGGTTGGTAATCAGGACCATTCCAACGTACAGCTGGGTAAGGCTGGCCGCAGCCGTCACATGGGTATTCGCCCAACCGTTCGCGGTTCTGTTATGAACCCGTGCGATCACCCGCATGGTGGTGGTGAGGGCAAGAGCCCAATCGGTCGTCCGTCTCCGGTTACTCCGTGGGGCAAGCCGGCTATGGGTTACAAGACCCGCAAGAAGAACCACCGCACCGACAAGCAGATTGTCAAGCGTCGTAACGGAAAGTAAGGAAAGGAGACTTAAAATATGGGCAGAAGTGTTAAGAAGGGCCCTTTTGTGGCTCCTGAGCTTTACAAAAGAGTTGCTAGCATGAACGAGGCAGGCGAAAAGAAGGTTATCAAGACCTGGTCCCGTGCCTCCACCATTTTCCCGGAATTCGTTGGCCACACCATCGCAGTGCATGACGGCCGCAAGCACGTTCCGGTATATGTGACCGAGGACATGGTAGGTCATAAGCTGGGCGAGTTTGCGCCGACCCGTACCTACAAGGGTCACGCGGGCAGCAAGACCTCCAACAACGGTAAGTAAGGGGAGGTAAGAACAAATGGAAGCAAGAGCAATTGTTAGAAATGTCCGCATGACTCCCCGCAAGATGAAGCTCATCTGTGACCTCATCCGCGGAAAGGATGCCGGCACCGCAATGGCTATCATTATGAACACCCCAAAGGCTGCCTCTGAGGTTATGGCAAAGCTGCTCAAGAGCGCTGTTGCCAACGCAGAGAACAACCACGGCATGAACACCGACAACCTGTATGTTAAGGAAGTTCATGTTGCACCAGGTCCGATTATGAAGCGTGTTATGCCGCGTGCACAGGGCCGTGCATTCCGTATCCTGAAGAGAACCTCTCATGTAACTCTGGTTCTCGCAGAGAAAGAATAAGGGGAGGTTAAACAATGGGCCAGAAAGTTAATCCACACGGTCTCCGTGTAGGCGTAATCAAGAATTGGGATTCCCGTTGGTTCGCAAAGGACGCACAGTTCGGCGATCTCCTCGTGGAAGACTACAATATCCGTAAGGTTCTGAAGAAGAAGCTGTATGATGCAGGCGTGGCTGCAATCGAAATCGAGCGCACCACCAAGGATGTCAAGATCATCCTTCAGGTTGCACGTCCGGGTCTTGTAATCGGCAAGGGCGGCGAGCTCATCGAGAAGCTGCAGGCTGAGATGGCAAAGATGATCGGCAAGCCAACCAAGATTTCCATCATCGAACTGAAGAACCCGGATACAAACGCACAGCTGGTTGCAGAGAATATCGCAGCACAGCTGGAAAAGCGTATTTCTTTCCGCCGCGCAATGAAGCAGTCCATGGGGCGCGCAATGCGTATGGGCGCAAAGGGCATCAAGACCTGCTGCTCTGGTCGTCTGGGCGGTGCTGAAATCGCACGTACTGAGCACTATCATGAGGGTACAATCCCGCTGCAGACTCTGCGTGCTGATATCGACTACGGTTTTGCTGAGGCAAATACAACTTACGGCAAGATCGGTGTTAAGGTTTGGATTTACAAGGGCGAAGTTCTGACCGGCGGTCCGCGTCTGGGCCGTTCGATCGAAGCTCCGAAGCCCGCTTTCGAGCGCCGCGACCGCCGCGACCGCCGCAATGGCGACCGTCGCAACGGTGATCGCCGCCGCGCACCGCGCCAGGAAGGAGGCAACCGCTAATGCTGCTCCCAAAGAGAGTGAAATATCGCCGCGTTCATAGAGGCCGCCTCAAGGGCAAGGCTTCCCGTGGCAACTTTGTTGCATACGGTGAATATGGTATCATGGCTACTGAGCCTGCATGGATTACCTCGAATCAGATCGAGGCAGCCCGTATCGCTATGACCCGTTACACCAAGCGTGGTGGTAAGGTATGGATTAAGATTTTCCCTGACAAGCCGGTTACAGAGAAGCCTGCTGAGACCCGAATGGGTTCCGGTAAGGGCTCTCCGGAGTACTGGGTAGCTGTTGTAAAGCCGGGCCGCGTTCTCTTTGAGATCGCTGGTGTTTCCGAGGAAATCGCTCGTGAGGCACTGCGTCTGGCTAGCCACAAGCTGCCGGTTAAGACCAAGTTTGTAGCCCGTGAGACCAAGATTGGTGGTGAAGAATGATGAAGGCAAAAGAGATTAGAGAGCTGAGCGCCGCAGAGCTCGAGACCAAGATCGCCGAGCTGAAGAAGGATCTCTTTAACCTGAGACTTCAGCATGCAACCAATCAGCTTGACAACACCAACAAGATTTCTGAGGTTAAGCGCGATATCGCGCGTGTCAACACCGTTCTCCGCGAGCTTCAGCTTGCGGGCAAGTAAGGGAGGTAAGCGAAGTTGAGCGAGAGAGCGTTACGCAAGACCAGAATCGGCAAGGTTGTATCCGATAAGATGGATAAGACCATTGTCGTTGCTATCGAGGACAGCGTTCAGCATCCTCTGTATAAGAAGGTTATGAAGAGAACCTATAAGCTGAAGGCACACGACGAAAACAACGAGTGCAAGATTGGCGATAAGGTTAAGGTTATGGAGACCCGTCCGCTGTCCAAGGACAAGCGCTGGAGACTGGTCGAAGTGATTGAGAAGGCTAAGTAAGGAGGAGCGCACACATGATTCAGCAGGAGACTTTTCTGCGCGCAGCTGACAACAGCGGCGCAAAGGAGCTGAAGTGCATTCGTGTTCTCGGCGGCTCCACCCGTAAGTACGGCAACATTGGCGACGTGATTGTTTGCTCTGTCCGCAAGGCAACCCCGGGCGGCGGCGTAAAGAAGGGCGACGTTGTAAAGGCTGTTATCGTCCGCTCTGTAAAGGGCTTGCGCCGTGCGGACGGCAGCTATATCCGCTTCGACGAGAATGCGGCTGTTATCATCAAGGAAGATAAGAACCCCAGAGGTACCCGTATCTTTGGGCCTGTTGCACGTGAGCTGCGCGACAAGGACTACATGAAGATCCTGTCTCTGGCTCCCGAAGTACTGTAAGGAGGTCCCCGAAACATGAATACTCTGCATATCAAGACGGGCGACACCGCAGTTGTCCTCTCTGGTAAGGAGAAGGGCAAGCAGGGCAAGGTTCTGTCCGTAAACCCAAAGAAGGCTATGGTTGTGATTGAGGGTGTCAATATGATTACCTGCCACCAGAAGCCGCGCCGTCAGGGTGAGACCGGCGGCATCATCAAGCGCGAGGGCGCACTGCGTGCTTGTAAGGTTATGAAGGTTTGCCCGAAGTGCGGCAAGCCAACCCGCCCGGCTGCAAAGATTCTTGAGAATGGCAACAAGGTTGCTGTCTGCAAGAAGTGCGGCGAGACGATTTAAGGAGGAGGTTTAACTTATGCCTAGACTGAAGGATAAGTATGTCGCAGAGGTTGCACCTGCTCTGATGAAGAAGTTCGAGTACAAGAGCACCATGCAGATCCCGAAGATTGACAAGATCATCGTAAACTGCGGCTGTGGTAAGGAAGCAAATGGCAACGCTAAGGTTCTCGAGGCTGTTGTTCGTGATTTGACTGCAATCACCGGCCAGAAGGCTGTTGTAACCACTGCAAAGAAGTCGGTTGCAAACTTTAAGCTGCGTGAGGGCATGCCGGTTGGCGCAAAGGTAACTCTGCGCGCAGACCGTATGTGGGAGTTCTTGGATCGTCTGTTCAACGTGGCTCTGCCGCGTGTACGTGACTTCCGTGGTATCTCTGCCAACTCTTTTGACGGCCGCGGCAACTACGCATTCGGTCTCAAGGAGCAGCTGATTTTCCCAGAAATCTCCTACGAGCAGATTGATAAGATTCGTGGTATGGATATCATCATCTGCACCACTGCAAACACTGACGAAGAAGCACGTGAGCTGCTGTCCCTGATGGGCGCACCGTTCGCGAAGTAAGAAGGAGGAGAATTCAATGGCTAAGAAGGCAATGGTACTCAAGCAGCAGAAGACTCCGAAGTTCTCAACTCGTCAGTACAACCGCTGCAAGATTTGCGGCCGTCCGCACGCTTACCTGCGTGATTACGGTATCTGCCGTATCTGTTTCCGTGAGCTGGCTTACAAGGGTCAGATTCCGGGTGTTCGCAAGGCTTCTTGGTAAGCACAAGCGATTTAAGCGATTATATAAAGCCGCACAGCGTAAGCTGTGCGGCTTTTTTGTATATATTGTTTAATTTTAGAGAGTCGATTTTGTCAAAATTAAAGATTGATACGCTTTTGTATAGATAGTATGATGATTGCATAAAAGGATATATAAGTTATATTCTGTGTCAATGTATCAAATCCAGTTCGCGTGTAAAAGGAGTGATTTTTATGACAAAGCAATGGATTCGCAGAACCAGTATAATCCTTTGTGGG
The DNA here is from genome assembly GCA_018365995.1 of Butyricicoccus pullicaecorum. GTDB lineage: Bacteria > Bacillota > Clostridia > Oscillospirales > Butyricicoccaceae > Butyricicoccus > Butyricicoccus pullicaecorum_B. Next base: position 32,846 of record JAGZIY010000006.1, read on the forward strand.
GCAATGCTGTGCGCTGGTGCAGCACAGGCAAATATTTATATGCCACAAAGTAGTATCGCAGCAGAGCAAGAGGAGCAAGTGACACGAAGCGTCGAGGATTATAGAGTCTCCTTGGGCAGCAACGGCAGAGAAAAAGAATTTTGCAGAGAGTCTATTGGCAACACATCAAAAGTTACTGTCACGTTCAAAGGAACAGGTGGACCAGAAGAAGTTGAAATTTGCATTTATCAAAGGGCAGGAGAATGCAGCAAATTGATGAAAAGTGAGGTTTTATCGCTTCGAGACGCGGTAACCGTATCGGTTGATGGAGATGAATTTTATGTAACGGCAACAGTTACAAAGGGAATGGGAGGTAACGCTGCATTTCAAATTTCGTGGGGTTAACAATTTGAAATGGAAGAAATTGGAGGTATCATGGTATAAACGAACGGATCATAAAGATTCTTACGATGTTGATGCCTGTCACGGCAGGTGGTGTGAGTGCTACTCAATTGTACGATGAGTCAGATATGCCTGTATCAGCAGACGTTTTGGCGATGCAAGAAACTGAAGTAAATTCAGAAGATGTCTTATGAAGAACGCCAAGATGTAAATGGAGAAATGATTTGTTATGCAGGCTCTGCATATAAGATTATTCTTCAATCAACAAACTATGATTATGCGAATGGTGCTTCTTTACGTGTATCATTTGAAGAAAGCGAAGGCTGGGAATTACTGGGTGTTTTGGTTGAGCAAAGAGTGAATGATGATTGGGAAGAGGTATCAGAAGAACAAATTGAGATTGGAGATTCGGCTACATTTGGAGACATTGAATATCTAAACGATTTTCGTGTCAGAGTTAGAAGTTTGAGTGAGGAAGGGAGTAATTGTTACCCTATATATTAAGTTGAATAATTAAAGTCCGTATAAAATTATTTTGCATCTGTATATATTATGGTACCGTACAAAATTATGCCACCCTTTAAGGGGTGGTATAATTTTGCCGAAAAGATGATTTTTATTTTACATGTCTTTCTGTTTTTTGATGGCAGACTATCTGAATATATGGATAGGATTGGGCTGTGAACGTGCCGTTTTCGTATGAATCATAATGTTGATGACCGTATCATGATATGCTATATTTATGTTATAGCATCAGAGTATATATGGTCGTGGGAAGGAAATCAAATATGATAGAAGTGATATGTGAGAATGAGAAATTTCTTGTCAAAGGCAGTTTTTCATTGGGGATTGCGGGTGTATTTGAAAATAAGGAGTTTACAGAGACAGGAACAATTTCTATTTATGATACTTTGCCTTGTCTTTTAGAGGCTTTACATGAAAAAGAGTCTTTTTATTATCAGCCATTGCTGCCTTATTTACAAGGAAAAGAGAACGGAGCAGCAATTGCACAAGGACTTGCAGATTATTATAACCAGAAAGAGAGAGAGGCGCAAGCATATCAAAAACAAATCAATGACTGCATTTTATTTCATTTATTTGAGGATATGGAAGGCTGTGAATATCCTTTTTGGGAAATTCGGCAAGCCATTGTACCAAATCGCTTACAGGGAATAGATGTGGATTCTATTTATCATACCGGAGAAAGCGTATCGGAATGGTGGCAAGATTTTTATGAATTGCCGAATAATGGGTCGATTCCTAAAATAGATGTAGAGGGGAATTTGAGGAGAATGTTCCCCATGTTTGATTTTGACGGTTTGTATCGCTCTATCATTCCGCAGGGAATGTTATTGCATGGAAGATTTATAGAAGTGCAATTCTCAGATGGGTGGGGAAAAGAACTGTTTTGCAGTGCGTATAACCGCTTTGATGAAAATTTTGCTTCATGGGAATGGAGTAATCACTGATTTCTTTCAAGCGACCAAACAAGTTCAATAAATTCTTTGCATTTTGGGGAAGGTGTATGATGGCACGATGGTTCATGTGTCTAAAAGGATTGCTGGTGTGCTGGGTATCAGCGGTTTGCTTGTGCTTTGCACATATCTGTATTGGAAGCCCATTCCAATCGTTCCAGACCCAAAATTGGGCGCTGTGGATATTGTGAAAGTCCGAAATGCGGAAGGTGAGTTGGTACTGCTTGAAGAATATGATGAAGCTTGTTGTATTCTAAACTATCTGGCAACGTGTAAAGAACGGCGGATTCTGGAAGATGTAGGGGCATATTCGTTAGATGATGCAGATGTGATGCTTCTTGTGTTTACAGGTGATTCGCTCAAGCAAGTGGTGCTGGGAGATGTGAATTATGTAAGCAGTGGAAAATCCAATAAAAGAAAACATGAGATTTTAGATGCAGATGATGTAAGACAGAATCTTTTCGCGTTGCTGCAATAGGGACAGCGGTATATTGATGTTTTGTGCTTCTCGTGAAAAGTATGTACAGGCTTTATGAAATCCATATAAAATATTTCGGAAAATTCTGTTCGACTTATTGATAGAAAAAGAATAAAAATAGTATTATAGTATGCACATAACAGAAAATAGGAGGACTTCTATAACGAGACTGATATCTGGAATATCAGCCGTCATAGAAATAATTCGAATGTTAGTATTGAAATTTCGGATATGGTTTCGTTATCTGCTCATAGTATTGGTTGTGATGCTGGGGATTGAGTTGTGCCTCTTTATGCCAAAGGAGCAGGTCGTTCGCGAGATAGAGACCGTGGACGAGCAGACAGGAGGATTGGTGACAGTCGATCTAGATACAAGACAGATCACGGTATATCGTCGGGGGCTGATTTTGCCGCGCTATTTTCCACAAGAGCGGCTGCAAATGAAACCAGACAAGGAAATCAAGACCTCATTCCAGAATTGGTATACACTTTACATTGTCAAAGTCGATTCAAAGGGGCAAATCAGAATTGCTGATATGCGGAGAAGCTTTGACTGCCTCTGGTATCCCTTGGCGTTCAGCTATTTTTTATCCTATTCTGCTCAACGGAGAGCCATAGACGAAGAGTCGTATAGGTGATGAAATCCAGTCAATAGACCAAGGAGTGTGTGCTGAGGCATACACTCCTTTTTTCAGATACAGCATTTTATCCAAATGGATAGCGCAAAATTTTCTGTTTTCGCGCAAAAAAAAGCTTGCAAAACTGATGGTAAATTTGATATAATATCATACAGATGTGCAATGCACATTCTTTCTGTCCCCGCAATTATGGTGGGGCCGCCTGCATGCCGTCAACCGGTTGCTGCCGACGCGGTTTGTGGTGCGAGAAAAACGGCCGACCTGCCGTTATAACATTTTACCCGTCCGAGGGGGATTTCTGCGCGAAAAATCGGCATTTTTTCCATTGTAGACGGGCTGTTTCTATGTTATAATTATCGATGGTCTGGTTTGTTGTGCAGACCATCGATTTTTATATTCCCCCAGCACCTGCTGTGAAAGGGTCACGGCAGCGTTAGTAAGAAAAGTGGACGGCAACCCGTGGGCGATCCCACACGAAGTACCGTCAAACTTCTGAAAGGAGCAAAAGAAATGCAGATCACTGATCCGATTGCGGATATGCTGACCCGCATCCGCAACGCGGCCGCTGCACGTCATGAGACAGTTGACGTACCAGCGTCCAAAATGAAGAAGTCCATCGCGCAGATTCTGCTCGACGAGGGCTACATCAAGTCTTTCCAGCTCGTTGATAACGGCAACCAGGGCGTTATCCGCATCACCTTGAAGTACAGTGCAAACCGCCAGAAGGCAATCACTGGCATCAAGCGTGTGTCCAAGCCCGGCCTGCGTGTATACGCTGGCGCACAGGAGCTGCCCAAGGTTCTTCGCGGCCTGGGTGTTGCCATCATTTCTACGTCTAAGGGCGTCATGACTGACAAGAAGGCTCGTGAGCTGAATGTCGGCGGCGAAGTCCTGGCGTTCGTATGGTAAGGAGGTAATTCACAATGTCAAGAATTGGTAGAATGCCTATTGCCATTCCCGCTGGTGTTACAGTCACCCTGGACGGCAATGTCATTACGGTTAAGGGCGCAAAGGAAACCCTGACCCGCGAACTGCATCCCAATATGCAGGTTGCTGTTGAAAACAACGAGATCATTGTTACACGTCCAAATGATGAGAAGCAGAACCGTGCACTGCATGGTCTGACCCGTTCCCTCATCAACAACATGGTTGTTGGCGTTACCGAGGGCTTCAAGAAGGAGCTTGACGTAAACGGCGTTGGTTACCGTGTTGCAAAGCAGGGCAACGATTTGGTTATGAACCTCGGCTTCTCGCATCAGGTCGTTATGAGCGAGATTCCGGGTATCTCCATTGAGGTACCGAACCCGAACAAGATTATTATTTCCGGTCCTGACAAGCAGAAGGTTGGCCAGTTTGCAGCAGAGATTCGTGAAAAGCGTCCGCCGGAGCCGTATAAGGGCAAGGGCATTAAGTACGTTGACGAATATATCCGCCGCAAGGAAGGCAAGACCGGCGGCAAGAAGAAGTAAGAAAGGAGAGTGTGCTTAAATGGTTTCTAAGAAGGATTCTAACAAGGCGCGCCTCAAGCGCCATAAGAGAGTACGTGGCAAGATTTCCGGCACCGCACAGTGCCCGCGTCTTGACGTTTACAGAAGCGCAAAGAACATCTATGCACAGGTGATCGACGACGTAGCCGGCGTGACCCTCGTCTCCGCTTCGACCATCGAGAAGGACTTCACCGAGTACGGCGGCAACAAGGACGCTGCCAAGAAGGTTGGTCTGTTGGTTGCAGAGCGCTGCAAGGCAAAGGGCATCGAAAATGTCGTATTTGACCGCGGTGGTTATCTGTACCACGGACGCGTGAAGGAACTCGCAGAGGGCGCTCGCGAGGGCGGCCTTCAGTTTTAAGTCGGGAGGAGGTAAAACATGGCTAAGTTTGATCGTAACGAGAAGAGAGAGGACGAGTTCAAGGAAACCGTCGTTGCTCTCAATCGCGTATCCAAGACTGTTAAGGGCGGTCGTATCTTCAAGTTTGCAGCTCTGGTAGTTGTAGGCGATGGCAAGGGCACCGTTGGCTTCGGTCTGGGCAAGGCCTCCGAAGTACCCGACGCAATCCGCAAGGGCATTGAGGATGCAAAGAAGAATCTCATCAAGATTTCTCTCAAGGGCACAAGTATCCCGCATGAGGTAATCGGTGAGTTCGGTGCTGGTCGCGTGCTGATGAAGCCTGCTGCACCCGGTACCGGTGTAATCGCTGGCGGCGCGGTACGTGCCGTTGTCGAAGCCGCAGGTATTAAGGATATTCGTACCAAGTGCCTGCGTTCCAATAATCCGCAGAACGTTGTAACCGCGACTATCGAAGGCCTCAAGAGCCTGCGCGACGCTGCTCAGGTTGCAGCAGTTCGTGGTAAAGACGTTAACGAACTGTAATAGGAGAGGTAATAGACATGGCAAACATTCAGATTACCCTCGTAAAGAGCCTTGCTGGCCGCAAGCAGCAGCATATCGCGACCGCACACGCTCTGGGTCTTAAGAAAATCAATGATGTAACTGTTCAGCCGGACAACGCTGCAACACGCGGCAAGCTGGCACAGATCAGTTACCTGCTCGAAATCGTAGAGGAGGCGTAACGACATGAAGCTTCAGGACTTACAGCCCGCTCTGGGTTCCACTAAGAAGGCATATCGCAAGGGTCGTGGCGCTGGTTCCGGTAACGGTAAGACTGCTGGCCGCGGTCATAAGGGTCAGTGGGCTCGCTCCGGCGGCGGCGTTCGCCCGGGCTTTGAGGGCGGTCAGATGCCTCTGGCACGCCGTCTGCCAAAGCGCGGCTTCAACAATATCTTCGGCACCACTTACGCAGCAGTGAATGTTTCTGCACTGGAGCGTTTTGACAATGGTACCGAGGTTACTACCGAACTGCTGCTCGAAACCGGCATCATCTCCAAGGCGCTGGACGGCGTGAAGATCCTTGGCAATGGTGAGCTGACCAAGAACCTGACCGTAAAGGCTGCGGCATTCTCTGCTTCTGCAAAGGAAAAGATTGAGAAAGCTGGCGGAAAGGTCGAGGTGATCTAAGGTGCTCGAGACCCTAAAGAACGCATGGCGGGTCGCTGACCTTAGAAAGAAGATCCTCTATACACTGTTCATTGTATTCATCTTCCGCCTTGGTTCTTCCATCACGGTCCCGTTCGTCGATTTTGCACAGCTGGCCCAGGTGTTTGCACAGCAGACCTCCGGAGGCTCTCTTTTGGGCTTCATGGACGTTTTCACCGGCGGCGGTCTGTCCAATGCGACGATTTTCGCAATGGGCATCACCCCATATATCAACGCATCTATTATTCTGCAGCTGCTGACCATTGCAATCCCTGCGCTGGAGCGCATGGTGCGAGATGGCGGCGAGGAGGGGCAGAAGAAAATTGCCAGCTGGACACGCTATCTTGCGGTCGTGCTGGGATTGGTTCAGGGCTTCTCTTATTATATGCTCATTAAAAGCTGGGGTCTTTTGACAGAAACCGGTGTTTGGGCTGCAATTGTCATTATTATGGCATTTACTGCGGGTACTGCGCTCATTATGTGGATGGGTGAGCACATCACTGAGAACGGTATCGGAAACGGTATCTCGATCATCCTTTTTGCGGGTATTATTTCCCGTGGGCCGCATCTGGCCACTGCGATTGTGCAGCTGTTCAAAACTTCTGCTCTGTCCGGCATCCTGATGATTGTTGTCGGGCTGGCAATGGTTGTATTTATCGTCTATATGTCCAACGCAGAGCGCCGGATTCCGATTCAGTATGCAAAGCGTGTGGTTGGCCGTAAGATGTATGGCGGTCAGTCCACACATCTGCCAATCAAGGTAAATGCAACTGGCGTTATGCCGATTATCTTCGCATCCTCCATTCTGTCCCTTCCGGCGACCATTCAGATGTTCTGGCATCCGGAAGCAGGCACAGTTGGTGCTTCACTCATGAATTTGTTCCAGCAGACCTCTCCGTTCTATATTGCGCTTTATGCGCTCATGATTTTCGGGTTCTCCTATTTCTATGCGTCGATTCAGTTTAACCCAATCGAAATTGCGAACAACCTGAAAAAGAACGGCGGCTATATCCCGGGATTCCGTCCCGGCAAGCCCACATCGGACTTCATCATGAAGGCGCTTGGCAAGGTTGTCTTTGTCGGTGCGATCTTCCTGTGTGTGGTTGCGCTGGTTCCGCTGATTATTGGTGCATTTAATTCCAGCCTAAGCAATGTTGCATTGGGTGGTACCTCTGTCATCATTGTTGTAGGTGTCGCACTTGAAACAGTTAAGCAGCTGGAAGCACAGATGATGATGCGTCATCATAAGGGCTTCCTTGAGTAATAGGAGGCAATTTCTGTGAATTTGATTCTTTTAGGCGCCCCGGGCGCTGGTAAGGGCACACTGGCTTCTTTCCTGATTGAAAAGATGGGCGTTCCTTCGGTTTCAACAGGCAATATCCTGCGTGAGGCAATTCGCAACGGTACAGAGCTTGGCAAGCAGGCAAAGGCATTTATGGATGCGGGCAAGCTCGTTTCCGATGCGCTTGTGATTGACCTGCTCAAGGAGCGTATTGCACAGCCGGACTGCAAGAATGGCTTTATTCTTGATGGCTTTCCGCGCACCATTCCGCAGGCAGAGGCACTGGATCAGATTGCTAAGATCGATTGTGCTCTGTCATTGGAAGTTGATGACAGCGTGATCGAAGGTCGTATGACCGGACGCCGCACCTGTACGAAGTGTGGTGCAACCTACCATATCGTTGCCAATCCGCCCAAGACAGAGGGCGTATGTGACGCCTGTGGCGATGCATTGCAGATTCGTGCAGACGATAAGCTGGAGGTTGTGCGCCAGCGTCTTGAAACCTATCATGCGCAGACCGAGCCGCTGAAGGATTACTATGGTGCGCAGGGCAAACTCAAGAGCATTGACGGCGCACAGGGCATTGAACAGACCAAGACACTGGCCTGTGAGGCACTGGGTCTGTAATCTATGATCCCAATCAAAACGAATGAACAACTGGAGCGTATGCGCGTTGCTTGCCGCCTGACTGCTATGGCACGGAAGGCGGCGTATGACGCGGTCGCTCCCGGGGTTACCACGGACGAGATTGACCAGATTGTCCGTCGTACCATTGAGGAAGCGGGGGCAAAGCCCTCCTTCCTCGGCTACGGCGGCTTTCCGGCAAGCGCCTGTGTATCGATCAATGATGAGGTCATTCACGGTATCCCTTCCAAAAAGCGGGTCATCCGCTCCGGCGATATCGTAAAGATCGATGTCGGCGCCTATATCGGCGGCTTCCATGGGGACTGTGCCTGTACAGTCGCCTGCGGTGAGGTCTCTGATGAGGCGAAGCGGCTGATCGAGGTAACCCGGCAGAGCTTCTATGAGGGCATCAGGTTTGCCCGGGAGGGCTGCCGCGTTTCCGATATTTCGGCCGCGGTGCAGGCCTATGTTGAGGCCAATGGTTTTTCAGTCGTGCGCTCTTTTGTGGGGCACGGCGTTGGCCGCCAGCTCCATGAATCTCCTGAGGTGCCGAATTATGGCAGAGCGGGACATGGTGCGCGCCTGCAAAAAGGCATGACCCTCGCAATCGAACCGATGGTCAATGTCGGCGTATACGATGTGCGTGTCCTGTCTGACGGTTGGACTGTCAAGACAAAGGACGGCAAGCTGTCTGCGCATTATGAAAACACAGTTGCAATTACCGATGGGGAGCCTGAAATTTTGACGGCTATCGACGGTGAGGTGCTGTGATGATGTGTTCCCATGTATCTGATCTGGTGGTTTCGCTGGCTGGGCGTGACAAAGGTGAACTCTTTCTTGTTTTACGCGAGGACGAGAAGTATCTTTGGCTTGCAAATGGCAGAACGCGTCGTGCCGAAAAGCCCAAGCGCAAAAAGCGCCGGCATACGACATTCGAGGCGCACTGCGACGCGCGCACCCGCGACAAGCTGCTCGAAACGGGCAGGCTGACCAACAGCGATATCCGGAAAGCGCTGTCCATTTGGGCAGACGAGAACCAAAACACTGACCAAGGAAGGTAAGCGAAACATGGCTAAAGACGACGTAATTGAGCTGGAAGGTACCGTCATAGAGGCGCTGCCCAATGCAATGTTCCAAGTAGAACTGCCAAATGGCCACAAAATCTTGGCACATATTTCGGGTAAGCTCCGCATGAACTTTATCCGCATTCTCCCCGGCGACAAGGTCACCGTGCAGATGTCGCCATACGACCTGACCCGCGGCCGCATCACTTGGCGTTCTAAGTAAGAGCGTCCTTTGTGACGAAAAGGCGGGCGGAGGCTCCTATGTGACCATGGAGCCGTTTCCACCACCGATATATAAATCTGATGGAGGTTAATTCTCATGAAAGTAAGACCGTCTGTAAAGCCGATCTGTGAAAAGTGCAAGATCATTCGCCGCAAGGGCCGCGTTATGGTTATTTGCATCAATCCAAAGCACAAGCAGAAGCAGGGCTGATTCCAAACCTGTAAAAGGGGAATCAGAGCGCACCGCAAACGATTGCGAGGCAGCTCGCAGTACGTGTGGCTGTTCCCACGGAAAATTTTTTCCGGCGCTTCTTTGTGAGGAGAGCGTAGGCTCTCTGATAAATCGAACGACGGAACCGACAAGCACATGCGGCGCACCGCATGGCGCTACAAGAGCGGAGGCGGCTCTTAGACGGGTTTCCGCAACATACGCCTCAGGAAATATACTTTGGAGGTAAATCTAAATGGCACGTATTGCCGGTGTTGACCTTCCGCGTGAAAAGCGCGTAGAGATTGGACTGACCTATGTCTACGGCATTGGACGGAAGCTGTCTAACGACATTCTGAAGCAGACCGGTATCAATCCGGATACTCGCGTCAAGGATTTGACCGAGGAAGAAGCAGCAAAGCTGCGTGAGTGCATCGAGCATGGTTACACCGTTGAGGGTGATCTGCGCCGTGAAATCGGTCTGAACATCAAGCGTCTGGTTGAAATTGGCTGCTACCGTGGCGTTCGTCACCGCCGTGGTCTGCCGGTTCGCGGTCAGCGTACCAAGACCAATGCGCGTACTCGCAAGGGTCCGAAGAAGACCATTGCAAACAAGAAGAAGTAAGGAGGGGAGCATATAAATGGCTAAGGTTCAGAAGAAGGGCGCTCAGACGCGCACCAAGCGCCGCGAGCGCAAGAACATCGAAAAGGGCGCGGCTCATATCCGCTCCTCTTTCAACAATACGATCGTTACCATCACTGACCTCAACGGCAACGCCCTCAGCTGGGCTTCCGCAGGTGAGATGGGCTTCCGCGGTTCCCGTAAGTCCACACCATACGCGGCACAGACCGCAGCAGAGACCGCTGCAAAGGCTGCTATGGAGCACGGACTCAAGACCGTTGAAGTATATGTCAAGGGCCCGGGTTCTGGCCGCGAGGCTGCAATTCGTGCGCTGCAGGCAACCGGTCTCGAGGTAACTATGATTAAGGACGTTACCCCGATCCCGCATAACGGCTGCCGCCCGCCCAAGAGAAGAAGAGTATAATCGAGGAGGAAACCAATAATGGCAAAGAATACGCAGCCCATTCTGAAGAGATGTAAGACTTTGGGCATTTCCCCTGCAGTTCTTGGTTACTCCAAGGAGACCAAGCGCAATCCGAAGCAGTCCCGCCGCAAGCAGTCTGAGTACGGCTTGCAGCTGACTGAAAAGCAAAAGGTTAAATTCATTTATGGTGTTCTGGAAAAGCAGTTCCGTAAGTACTACGAGAAGGCTGAAAAGAAGCAGGGCATCACAGGTGAAATCTTGCTTCAGGAGTTGGAGCGTCGTCTGGACAACGTTGTGTATCGTCTGGGCTTTGCAAATACCCGCCGCGAGGCACGTCAGCTTGTAAGCCATGCACACTTTACTGTAAATGGCAAGCGCGTAAACATTCCGTCCTATCAGGTTAAGCCGGGCGACGTGATTGCTGTTTGCGAGAAGTCTCGTTCTGCAACCAAGTTCAAGACCCTGCTTGAGGAGAACGGCAAGAAGGCTTGTCCGAAGTGGATTGACAAGGCAAACGACTCCTTTGAAGGTAAGATCGTAGCTATGCCTGCACGTGATGATATCGACTACGAAGTAGCTGAGCACCTCATCGTCGAGTTGTACTCCAAATAAGCCAAACCCTCGTTTTTTGGATCATTTTTCGCGCGCTGTCGCCATTTTGGCGTGGCGCGTGAAATTTCCATCTATTTTGCAAGTGAATTGGCCGCATGAAAAGGAGGGTATCTTACAATGATCGAAATTGAAAAGCCGCGCATTGATTGCGAGGAGCTGGCAGAAGACGGCTCCTATGGCAGATTCGTCGTAGAACCACTGGAGCGTGGATACGGTACAACACTGGGAAACTCCCTGCGTCGTATCCTGTTGTCCTCTCTGCCGGGCACTGCCGCGACCTCCATCAAAATCGCTGGCGTGCAACATGAGTTTTCCACCATTCCGGGTGTGAAAGAGGACGTGACTGAGATCGTTCTCAATGTAAAGGGCATTATTGCCAAGCTTTACTGTGATGGTCCAAAGACTGTCTATATCGAGGCTGCAAGCGAAGGCGAGGTCAAAGCCGGTGACATCCATTCAGATGGTGAGGTAGAGATCCTGAATCCCGACCTGCATATTGCAACCCTGATGAGTGACGCGCGTCTGTCTATGGAGATCACCTTGGCCTCTGGCCGTGGATACGTTCCGGCAGAACGTAACAAGCAGAACAATCAGAATGCGATTGGCGTGATTCCGGTAGACTCTATCTACACGCCGGTGTACAAGGTGAATTATACCGTAGAGAACACCCGCGTCGGTAATATGACCGACTATGACAAGCTCACACTTGAGCTGTGGACAGACCGTACCATCAACGCACGCGATGCGGTTTCGCTTGGTGCAAAGGTTCTGCGCGACCACCTCGATCTGTTTGTTGATCTCTCGGAGGAGATCGGCTCGAAATCCACTGTCGTTGAGAAGGCAGAGGCACAGCATGACAAGGTTCTGGAGATGACTATTGAAGAATTGGACTTCTCTGTTCGTTCATTCAACTGTCTCAAACGCGCTGGTATCAACACTGTGGAAGACCTTATCAACACCTCTGAGGAGGATATGATGAAGGTGAGAAACCTCGGACGTAAGTCCCTTGAAGAGGTTATCGGCAAGCTGGAGGCTATGGGTCTCTCGCTGGCAAAGTCTGAGGAGTGAGCATCTCAGATTTTCCACGCTTACTGTGCCAAGAAAAGGTGCAGGAGCGCGTGATTTTTTAGCACGATAGCGGCGGCGTTTGCCGCGCTGCCGCTTTATTCTTTTTGACCTATATTTTGGAGGTATACGAACATGGCATCTAATCGTAAGCTCGGCCGTCCGACCGAACACCGTATGGCGATGCTCCGCGCAATGGTAACTTTCCTGCTGGAGAACGGCAGAATTGAGACCACCGTTGCACGTGCAAAGGAAGTCGCTCCCCTGTGTGAGAAGATGATTACACTGGGCAAGAAGAACACACTGGCAACTCGCCGTCAGGCAATGGCTTTTGTAACCAAGGAAGAAATCGTTGCAAAGCTGTTCTCTGAGATTGCACCGAAGTATGCAGAGCGCAATGGCGGCTATACCCGCATCATCAAGACCGGTCCTCGCCGTGGTGACTGTGCTGAAATGGCAATCATCGAGCTTGTATAATTTTATTTGAATTCAAAATCAGTTCACCTGAGGCGTGCTCTCAGGTGAACTGATTTTTTTTTATTTTTTATGAAAAATTTGTAGGAAAAAGCGAAATGCAACTGATAATTGCGCAAATGTAAACCGAAAGTGGTTTACATAACACCTGTATATTCTTAAAATTAGGGGCGAAAGAATGAAACTGAAGGAAAGGGCTGATTGGGCAGAGTAAGACATAGCGCTGAATGATCTGGCTCTTTCGGTACAGAAAGTGTAGTGCAAGCCTTACAGCAAAATGAGATTTCTTTGTTTTCAGATACACCCTAAAAATATCATAAAAAATGGAAAATTGGAGGTTATGACAATGAAAATCCATTGGAAAACATTGATATATGCAATTTTAGGAAATTTCATGATAGCTGTAATTAATTTTGTAATATTAACAAAACCATTTCTTGCAGAGGGGAAAAGTCAATATACAATGATGATAGTAAATGCGCTCATCTTATTGGTGTTTGGCATAGGGATAGGCAAGCTTCTGGCAGTAAAGAATCAGTATACAACGCCATCTGCAAGTTATAGAAAAGGTATGTTATTGAGGGAGTTTATCTGGGAACGACATGGATTTAAGCTGTCCATTGCTTTGGTTCTGTGGGTTATTTGTTTATGTAATCCAGAGATTGTGTATCGGTTATCTGATTTGCTTTCCCTAAATCCGCCGTATGATGGGTTAAATAATCCATATCTCGTGTCGGTTTGGAAGCAATTTATCATTTATTATGTCACCTCTATACCGTCCATCACTGCATGGGTGATGTGTTACATTGCTTTTGTTTTACAGGAAGATAAGCTTCAATTCCAGTATGATAAAAAAACTTTAGGAGGTTTATAATTATGAAAAAGACAATTTCGTTAGGGTTGGGTGTATTATTGGCGTTTTCAACATCTACAGCTTATGCATTTGTAGATGAAAGCACATCATCTATTTTATCAGATGATGGAAGAGTATCAGTAAAACTTTTATCGCGCGCGGCAGATGAAACTATTATGAAACGTATTGAAGATAATGTTTCTATACAGCTTCGAGATTTTGACAAAGCCACAGATAGTTTGGACTACAATATATTTGTTTCAGAATTGCCAATGAAACGAACAATTGGTAATGAGAAAAAATATGCAATGAAAGTAACAGCATCTTTTAAAACCCCGAGAAAAGTTTTAGAGGGTAGTGATTCCTATAACAAGGGTTCTATCTCTGGAGCAGCTGTTGCTTATATGGAGTGGACAGATGGCGAAGGTCTAAAAAATACGATTGATGCCTTTTACGGAAATGTAAATATGATTGAAGGAAACGTGATTGCAAGTCAAGCAGCGTGGGGAAAATCTCATAATCGGCGTGAGGTAACTAAATCTTTGGGCTCAGCAACTTCCTTTAAATTCTATCCAGATTTTACAGCAGGTCATTTACATGCAGATTATGAACTCAATATTGATCCTGATCGATATGGTGCTGACTTAGCTATTTGTATACATCCTGAAATCTTTGATTAAGGTATAAGAAATGAAATTTATCGTTTATTGGACAGTGAAAGTGGGTTAGACTCGGAACTGTAGATAGAAGGATTTATTATTTTTGCTTTGAGACAGCAGTAGGGTATAGATTAGTTGTTGCAGCTGAACTTTTAGTTGGTACTTAGCGATATGAAATAATAATCCGCAGAACTTTGAAGCACATATATTTTTATCTGGTATCAGAATAGGGACTGCCAAGTGCAGTTCCTATTTTTGTTTTTCATTGCGGCATAGATAGGAATTGTATATAATGGACTCACAAGAGATGAACAAAGTATGATGATATATCTTACACGGAAATAACTTTCATTTTTTAGGGGAAAGTCAAATGCAACTGATAATTGCGCAAATGTAAACCGAAAGTGGTTTACATAACACATGTATATTCTTAAAATTAGGGGCGAAAGAATGAAACTAAAAGACAAATTGGTATCGCTGAGAAAGGGTAAAGGGCTTTCCCAATTGGAACTGGCAGAGGCTCTCAATGTATCTCGGCAAGCAGTATCTCGGTGGGAGGTTGGAACATCGGTTCCAACAATGGAAAAGCTGATTGCACTGAGTAAGCTGTATGATATACCGCTTGACGAACTGGTTCATCAGAAAGAGGGACAGGAAAATACAGTGCAGGCTTTTGAGCAAAATGAGAAAGAAGAGAAGGAAGGTGAAAAATAACAGGAAATATATAAGGAATACCATCATATTAGAATTGGTCTTTTTTAGGAGGTATTTTGAATGAATATTAAATTTGTATCAGTATTGTCATTGGTTGCTATGTGCTGTATGTCATCATCAGTCCTTGCCCTAAATGATAAAACAATAACCAGTAAACAAGCAGAGGACACAGCGATTTTATTTGCAACAACATCTATGTCTGATTTTGTTGAAGAGAGTGAGTATAGAGATGATTTGATTCATTCAGATGCAGAGGCTTTGATTAGATACTTAGACGATAAGAGAGAAATTCAGGGTGTCAAAGAGGATTTATATGGCAGTGTACTTTCACTGACATCATACGATGTTAACAATGTGAGGGTTAAGGAGAAAGATTCATTATTTGAGGTTTGCTTTAACATTAAATATGATTATCTTGATGGAAAGGAGCCTTCTGGGTTAGTTGCTGGATATAAAGTTGATGTTGATAAGGATACAAATACTGTGATGGCAGCACTCACGAATGATTTGTCGGGTGGTTCACTGATTATTGAAACATTAGGTCAAAAGCCAGAAGAACTAAATCTTGATTATCAGCTAGATTCAATGAATTCTGCTGAATCATTATCTGAAGAAAATTTGGAGCAACCATATAATTTGAATCAAAGATTAGATAAACTTTTTGATTATAAGAAAGAACAGGAAAAGGAATTTGGTAATGATGGAGGAACTAATGAATTCGCAACAGTTCCTGATATTCCACAGACACATGCTACATTTGTAAGTTTCGATGAAACAGATAGAGCATCTATGAGATCTTATCAAGATTCTTGGTGGCATAAATTTAATCCTGATTTCACTGACTTTACAAACTATGGAGGAGATTGCACAAACTATGCTTCTCAGGTTTTGAATAGTAGCAGTACACCACAATATTCTTCATCTTCATCAGGTATCCAAGGAACTTCTTATTGGTATTATAGATCGTCCTCGAATAGAAGTTCTTCTTGGACTGGGGTGGAAGAACTGAGAGAGTTCTTACTTAATAACACAGAAAAGGGTCCGAGTGGAGAGACGGTAACTACATTTGGAGCATTGGAGTCTGGTGATATTATTCAATTGCATAATGGATCTAAATTCTATCACACTGTAGTTGTGTATACACAAGGGGGAGATCCATGGGTGACTGCTCATACCAGTCCTTATAGTGGACGTTATTCTACTAGATATGGCGGAATTGATTACTCAAGAGTTCATATCAGCGGATATTACAAGTAAGAGGTGGAGGAGTGAAGATTTTTCTAAAATTATTTTGTTGTTTCATTTCAATAATTATATGTATACCTATGATAGCTGGGTGTTCTGGAATGTTAGAAGATTCAACGGATACACTTCAAAGTCATGAAGAAAAAGAAGAACTGTATGAATTTATTGCGGATGAATCCCTTGCGCAATATCTGAATCAAGAAGTTTATCAACGAGTGATTTCTGAGTCTCTTGGGGCGGATGTGCCAGATATTCCGTTTTTTAATAAAAATATTGTGTGTATGCTGAATTATAATGGGTTACTTATCTTTGATAATAAAACAGGTCAGCTTAAGGATGCGATAGACATTCAAAAAATGGATTTTGGAACCACACAAGGAGATTCTGCAATAATAGTACGTGGAAATGATGATTTCATTACAATTTTTGCGTCCAATCATACAGCTGGGTATGTATATGAAATTGGTTCATCTCAGTTGGGAAAAATGAATGATGATGACAATATGTTTTATACGGAAATGAAGAATCCGGAGAAAGAACATATTGATCTTCTAGGACTTCCTGAACTCGATGATACTGCTGAAAGATGTGTCGTAGAATCCATCGACGGTATTGCCGTTTGTGATATTCCACTAAATGATTTATCAAAAATAAATTTTCGGATATATAGTGCGGATTATAAAATAATCAATGAGTTTTCAATCTCAAAGTAATATTTTAAAACGTAACCGTCAAATCGCATTGACTGTGCCCATGATGATTGGATTTGGAAACCCTGCCTTTGCAGTTTCTCATGAAAACCTGTTAAATGATGACACCAAACGGGCATACTATGCACAGTATGTAAAAATTGTGAAGGAGGTTTCAAAACAAAGCGGTATCGATATTGTGGTAAATCCTATGCAAGAATTTGCAGAAGAAGATTGGAAGACACAAGAAGCTTTTCGTGATTTCATCACAAAAATTGCGGAATGGGATATTAGATGTGATACTTCTAATGCTCCAGAAATGTTTTCTACAGCTTCAAAAACAAAAACGGCAAAGGTGGACGCTGATGGTAAATCCTTTGAGATCGCTGTCACAGGAACACTTACGACATAATATAATTCAACCACTTAAAGGCAGTATTTTCAGAGTGTTGATGCAATCACATCGAAGATATCAAGCGGTTCTGCTAGTTGGACACAAACAGGATATGATGAACAGTCGCTAGATGCTGCGAGAACGGTTGCAATTCATGTGAGCGGTACATTAAAAGTAGCTCAGGCTACCTTTCGGAATAAGTTGGCTTATGTAGAATTCTATTGCAGCGGTAAGGGAGAAGTTAGCTGATTCTATGAACAATAAGGTTTTATGAAATAGTAGGAACTATGAATTTATAGTTCCTACTTTTTATTTTTGAATTGTGGCATAGATAAGGATTATGTATAATGGACTCATCAGAGAGTGATAAAATATGGTGATATGTCTTGTGCAGTGATAACTTTAATTTTTGGAGGAAAGTCGAATGCAACTGATAATTGCGCAAATGTAAACCGAAAGTGGTTTACATAACACATGTATATTCTTAAAATTAGGGGTGAAAGAATGGAACTAAAAGACAAATTGGTATTGCTGAGAAAGGGGAAAGGGCTTTCCCAATTGGAACTGGCAGAGATTCTCAATGTATCTCGGCAGTCAATATCTCGGTGGGAGGTTGGAACATCGGTTCCAACAATGGAAAAGCTGATTGCACTGAGTAAGCTGTATGATATACCGCTTGACGAACTGATTCATCAGAAAGAGGGACAGGAAAATACAGTGCAGGCTTTTGAGCAAAATGAGAAAGAAGAGAAGGAAGGTGAAAAACAGCAGGAAATATATAAAGAGTACCATCATATTAGAAAGAGTATTGATCGTATCAGTATAGGAGTCTTGCTTATTTTGTTGGTTTTGCTTTCTTGTATCGTGATATATTGCATGACAAATCGTGAGTTCTCAGCTATCCCGATTGAAAAACTAGATAGATATGTAATAGAACCAGAAGATATTGAGTTAGGGGAAACTGAGGCCATAACAGACGATAGACCTTGATTGAGAGGAGAAATTTAGGGTATGAAAAAGTTAATGGTATTTTTGGTATGTACATTGGTGTTAAATTTGGTAAGAATGTCTCCGGCTATGGCTATGGAGCATGTAGTTGCTGATGACATTATAACAGAAGATATCGCAATAGATATTTCTGCCTTGGCATGTGAAAGAGTTGATTCCGTAGAGAATGTACAAACTTCGCCATATGCCACCACATCTTTTGATTGGAGTATTTCTGCGGGTAAGATTAAGAAAGATACCACTGGATTTCCAATGAGAAAGAAGGAAACAATTACTATAGAAGGTACATTTACTCCTCAAGATGCAAATATTGATTTTGGTTTGATTACCCCAGATGGTTTTTTCTACGCTATGAGTGGAAAAGATGGAAGATTTAATCAAACAATTAGAGTGGATCAGGATGGAGAGTATTATTTAGCAGTTAGAAATAATTCAGCCAAAACGGTTGATGCAAAAGGAATTGTTTATTATTAAGTATTAAGTACAGGTAAACCTAAGTGAAGGGGGCTGGTCAGTATCTAAATAAATTTTAGTAAGGAGGAGTGTGCATAATGCCATAGGAATTTTAATTAAGAAAAATATCTAAACAATTGATAAGTAGAAAACAGTTAGGGTGAGTGATTATGAAAAAAATATTTTGTATTATGTTATGTTTGTTGTTAATATGTGGTAACACTTCACTAGCTTTGGGCAGAGAAAATCAAAGTTTTATCTCTCAGGATTTAGAGATACCGGATGAGATTATTGTTTCTGATGGTACTACGTTGATCTATAATGATGGTGCGATGAATGAAGTAATTTCGTTTGCTGAGGTTACTTCAGAAATTGATATTTCTGGGGATATTAATTTTGCTACATCGGATCAAATACAAGAAGATGTGGGTTCGAATGTTCCATTAATATATAATAATGGAACAAATCGTGCACCTGTGGCAGAGTTGAAAGCGACAATTTTAAATCCTGAGTCTATGGTCAATGGTCATTTTACTACTGAAACACAGATTGCTTGGTTATGGGAGTTTAATGGAGAAAAATTTACATATGACCCTGATGGAGATGCCATTGTAAACATGAGTATAGGAGGGATTTCGTCTGATGATATTATTGGGACGATTAATGGAGGCATCGGTTTTGCAACACAATGCAAGACTCCAGCACAATACATTTTGACCTTTAAGGTTCAAGATAGTAAAGGTGAGTGGTCTAATACTGCACAATATGTATTTGAAATAGAACCTATTGATGGGAATACCCGCCCGGTTTGTCATCTGGGTACTTCCTCAAGAGATATTTGTCCCAAGCAGCCGATGATGATTTCATGGGAAGATTCCGTTGATGATACAGTAGGAGATCAGGTTACTGGCTTTAATGGGGTTGCCATTAAGGATGGTAATATGACGAATATTTCAGAGTATGTGATTGAAGCTACTTCTACAAATTGTGTTTTGACTTTTCCTGATGTTGGAGACTATGAAATTCGTGGGCGCGTTGTAGATTCGCATGGAGCATGGTCTAATTGGGTTGTATTTGATGTTAAAGTTTCAAATGCAGTACTAAAGGATATTCATATTGATGGGATTGAAAATTTAGAGAGTCAAACGTCATATTGGGTAAGACAAAAAGAGGCTAGGGACTTTAATGCTGTAAGCCCCAGTGATGAAGGTGCACAATATCTTTGTGATAATTTTGGTTCCCATGCACTACCCAGTCATTTTCCCTCTAAAATGGTGATGGACACAAAAATGGGAGTGTCGGGATATGTCACAACAGAAAATGGTACTCCTGTGAGAAACGCTACTGTGAGAATTGAGATGCCAATACATTCAAATCGATCTGGGGGGTTATATAAACTTGTTTCTACTGATTCGAATGGTTATTTTTCATACAGACCAGAAACAAAGCAATATTGGGTCGATTTAGGACTTTACGAGAGTGAATCACAAGTTAATTTGATGTTCGCTGGTACAATCCTTACAGAGTATAGTCGATATAGTCGTTCAACAGGTACTAATTTTGTAGAGATTGGTACAATTACTGTCTCAGCGATGGGACAAAGCTATTCTGAAGATGTGATAATTGAACTCGGATATTCACAAAAACCGATTATTGGAAATCTCATGTATCATGGCGGCAGTCAGTGGACTTATGTATGAAGAGGAGTGGTTCGATGTTTATCAATTCTATGGCAATATCTTTGCGACCGATGTTAGAACATGCAGGAGATAAAGCACATACAGTTTTCCAGCCTCTTAGTAAAACTCCGCTCAATCGTACTTTAGAGCAATTAAATGGGCAAATGACAGGGAAAGATAAGGTACAGCAGACTAAGGAAAAGAATAAGCAGGACACCTTTGAATCCCAGCTGAGTCAGCTCATGGAAATGAAAGAAGATGATTTGGAAAAGTATGATGAAACTTCTACGATTGGATTACAATTTATGTATAATTTCGCAAATTTTTGTCGAATTACTGCAAAAAGAAGAGAAGAAAGTTTGCAGGAATACAAAAATCAACTTTTAGCTTTTGATGGTACGATTCACAGATTGCAGGATATGTTAGATGAAAAGGCTCCATTAGAAGATGGACTTACCATGGAGCAGGCAAGAATTGTTTTGGAAGCCACGAAAAAAGCAAGAGCTACTTTTTTGCATGAGGGTGCAAAAGAATTGAATAAATTTTCCATGCAGATACTTGATGGCAGTCATTATGACTTAAGTCAGTATTATCAATTAGGTAATACAGAAAAGAATGTGCCAACATATGACGAGCTTTCTATTGACCCCGATGTAGAAAACATCTATGAAGAAATTGACAAAGCGATTTCTTCCCAGCAGACAGTTGTAAAAACTTATGGCAATACTTGCTCCATATTAGGGAAGTTAATAGAGAGTCGGGAGCCATATCAGAGAGATGGAAGTCGAAGAAGTGTTATGGCAGAAGACTTCTCCGCAGCGCCTGAAAGAGTGTCCTGTTTTTACAATATTTACAAACAGTTGGAAGAGGACTTTAGAGAGATGAAACGCGAGTTGCTTGATTCAGATAGACATTAGGAGATGTAAAAGATTCATATACAAGGAATTGATGTGCTTGATTTGGATTCCTTTCAAAGCGAGCGAATTTTCGCGGATTGTAATACCGATGAGGAGTTTCTATGAACCATGGTATCCTGCGTTTCATTAGCAGTGCTGTTCTAACAGCTTTGTCACTTCTTATATTCTCAGGCTGTAATAATCCTGTACAGCCTACAACGGAACAAAAATATAACGGTTACCTCAGCTTTACGACTACCGAAGAAAGTCCAATGACAGATTTCTATCTTGCAGAAGGAATCGTTCACAAGATTGATTTGAAAAGCAAAGAAGTCTCAGAGGTATTTCAGTATCATCACACAGCAATGTATCCTCTGGGCGTTTATGATGAACAAACGAATTGTGTGTATTATTCCAAGGAACTTTCAGACACTTCTTCTGCAAAGGAAGGCTTGAATGACCAAATCTTTGTACATGATTTTACCACCAACACAGATACCATGCTGACAGATGACCTGATTGCTGTAAATGATGTGATTCCAGTAGATGAAAAGACAGTGTTCTTTTTGGGGGCAAGGAAAGATGGATTGCTTGCACTGGGAAAAGTCAATCCAAAAACGAAAGAGGTTCAATATTGGAAAGAGCCTGCGCCGTTAACAACACGAGCGATTTGTGTTGACCGTGTACAGAAGCGTGTCTATGCCGCGGTCTTTGATGATGAGGAGGAGTATACATCCTTGCGCACAAATGGACCGGCACCGTCCTATACGCTTTGCTCCTACGACTATGATTTGAGCGATCGCCGTGAGATTCTGCGTGTGGAAAATAAGGAAATTTATGGGGTATGTTCCATGAATGGCAAGGTTTTTTATACGACTTTGGAGTGGGAACATGAAAATCCTGTTTTTTCAAATGAACTGATTGATGTGGATACAGGTGAGACCTTATGGGAGTCAGATCAACATTTTTCAAGAGGACGCTGTTTTTCAGAAGATGGAAAGGGAATCTATTGTTTCTTGGACGGTGAAAATGAGACAGATGAGAAAGCCAGTGCACAAGCGAGCGGAATCTATTATTTTGACTTTGAAACACAGGAATATACCCCTGTGTTCACAGAGGAAGGTGTCGACTGGCCGTTACAGCCGAGATTTCAATTGATGCCTAGCGGTGTGAAACAATAATCTGCGGAGTTTTGAAGCGCATATATTTTTATCCGGTATCAGAATAGGGGCTGCCAAGTGCAGTTCCTATTTTTGTTTTTCATTGCGGCATAGATAGGAATTGTGTATAATGGACTCACAAGAGAGTTGTAAAATATGATTCGCAGCATAGAAGGAGAGTATCAAACCATGGAAACCAATCCCATTCGCGCCTTTGCGGAAATGTGGACACATACTTTTGATTTTTCGGGGCGTACCCGCCGTACCTCTTATTGGGGTGCGGTGGTTGTGAATTTTCTGGTTACATTTTTACTGGACTTCATTCCGTATGCAAACATTGTCTATATGGTGGTGAGCATATTGCCCGGGATTGCAATGTCAGTGCGCCGTCTGCATGACATCAACTGGTCAGGCTGGTGGCTGCTGGTTGCCCTGATTCCATTTGGCGGGATCTTTGTATTGGTGCTTCTGCTGATGGACAGCACGGGTGCAAATCGCTTCGGGGATAGCCCCAAGTATGGAAAGGTACCGTTCTAAGACGGCTTGTTTTGCTGCGATACCCAGTAGAATGGTCTGGAAATTGCTTATGCACATAAAAAATTTTGCAGATGACTTGCATCAGGGGCAAAAAGATGATATACTAAGAAAAGTAAAGTATGATGCGATTTTAAGGAGTGGGGCAACCCACTCTTTCTTATTGCATTTCGTCAATCAGGAGGTAGGCATGCAGACAAAGGAGCTGATCCGCAGAGTAGAGGAAATGGCGCTGCCGCTATGTGAGCAGGTTGGCGTGAGCCTCTGGGATGTGGAGTTTGAAAAAGAAGGCGGTCAGTATATGCTGACCATCACCATCGACCGCGAAGGCGGTGTGGATATCGACCACTGCGAAAAGATTTCACGTGCAATTGACCCCATGCTGGACGCCAGAGAATTTGATGCGCTCCCGCCATATACGCTGTGTGTGTCCTCTGCCGGACTGGAACGCCGACTGAAAAAGCCAGAGCACTTTGCAAAGTATCTGGGAGAAATCGTTGAAGTCAAGTTTTACAAGGCGATTGACGGTGCAAAGACCCTTGAAGGCAAGCTTATGAGCTACGACAATGGAGATGTCACCATCGAAGCCGATGGGCAGACAGCTGTATATGAGGCAAAGGATATTGCTGCTGTGCGCTTGACCATCGCGCTGTGAGGGATAAGGAAACCGTGTTCTGAGGGACACACAGGATCGTAAGGAGTGAATCATAACCACAATGATAAACAAAGAGTTTTTCGCCGCTGTTGAGCAGCTGGAGAAGGAGAAGGGGATTCCGGTCGATTATATGCTTGACCGCGTGGGTCAGGCATTGATTACCGCTTATAAACGTGAAAATGATGGCATGACAGATAATGTCTATGTTGTTCCGGACCGTCAGAAGCAGGAAATCCGAATGTTCGTGCGCAAGACCGTTGTAGATGATGTATATGAGCCGTATGAGGAACTGAATCTGGAGGAAGCACGCGAATATAAGGAAAATGCAATGTTGGGTGATATCATTGATATTGATATTCCGACCCGCTCCTTTGGCCGTATTGCAGCACAGACTGCAAAGCAGGTTATTATTCAGGGAATCCGTGAGGCAGAGCGCGGCATGGTATTGTCCGAGTTCGAATCCAAGGAGCATGAAATCCTGACAGCTACAGTCTCCCGTATTGACCCACGCGGCGGATACATTTTGGAAATGATTTCTCAGGGGGAGAAAACCGAAGCAATCCTGCCTGTATCCGAGCAGGTACGCACTGAGCAGTTCAAGGAAGGCGACCGTATCAAGGTTTATGTCATTGAGGTGCGCAAGGGTACACGTGGACCGCAGATTTTGATTTCCCGTACCCATCCGGGTCTTGTAAAGCGCCTATTTGAATTGGAGGTTCCGGAGATCCATGACGGTGTGGTCGAGATAAAGTCAATTGCGAGAGAGGCAGGCAGCCGCACCAAAATCGCGGTAACCTCCAATGACCCGAATGTAGATCCTATCGGTGCCTGTGTTGGTACACGCGGTGCACGTGTCGGGAACATTGTAGATGAACTGGGCGGCGAGAAGATCGATATTATCAAGTGGAGTGAAGATACAGCGGCATTTGTTTCCGCAGCACTTGCACCAGCAGATGTCGTATCTGCAACCATGCAGCCGGAAGCAAAGGCGTGCCGTGTCATTGTACCAGATGACCAGCTTTCTCTTGCCATTGGTAAGGAAGGTCAAAATGCACGTCTCGCAGCTAAACTGACCAGCTGCAAGATTGATATTGCTTCTGCTTCTCAGGCAGAAGCAGAATAAAAAGCAAGGGGGGACAGACCATGCAGCAAAAAAAGATCCCCATGCGGCAGTGCTTGGGCTGCCGTACCATGCACCCAAAGCGTGAACTCATTCGTGCAGTGCGCTCGCCGCAGGGAGAAATTACGCTTGACTTTAAGGGACGTGCTCCGGGACGCGGTGCATATCTATGCCCAAATCCGGACTGTCTCAAAAAAGCACGGAAATCACGTGCTCTGGAGCGCGCATTTTCCTGTGAGGTGCCGGAGACCGTTTATGATGCGCTGGAAGCGCGCATGGAGGAAGAAACAAATGCAGATTGAATCGCTGCTTGGACTGATTGGTCTGGCTCGCCGTGCGGGAAAGCTTTCGGTAGGCGAGGCATTGACCGCAGAGACTGTCGCGGCTGGACGTGCCCGCGCAATTTTTCTTGCGCAGGATGCAGGAGAAGCAACAAAGCGCAAGGTCATGCGGCATGATGCTCACGTTCCCGTATTTCAGGTTCCCTGTGACAAACAGACGCTTGGAAAGGCAGTCGGTTTTGCAGGCTGTGCGGTGTGTGCCATGCACGATGTTGGTATGGCAGAGGCAGCCGCCAAAAAGCTGTCCGAGATTTCGCCGGAGAATGCACAGGCAGCAAGGCGTGTGAGCGAAAAGAAATCGCATATTGAAAGCCGAAAAGGACTAAAAAAGGACAAAAAGTCCCGCGGATAATTCCGCGTTTGCATAGATGACGCCGTATTTTAGAATAGGGCACCCTTCCAAACCGCTTGCGGTATATGCCGTCTGCGGAAATTCTTATGGAGGTGAATGCTAATGGCATTAGAGAATAAGTATCGTGTTCACGAAGTCGCAAAGGACTTTGGTGTAGGCAATAAGGAAGTTACAGATATTTTGACCCAGTATGCAAAAACACCGAAAAATCATATGCAGGTGCTTGATGAGCATGAACTGAGTCTGATTTTTGAGGTTATGACGCAGGATAATCAGGTGGAAGCGCTGGAGGAAACTTTGCAGAGCCAGCAGCAGATCCGCAGTAAAAAGCTGACAGAATCCCGTCAGCAGGCAGCGGCACAGCGGCAGGAAACACAAAAGCAGCCTGAAACAAAACCGGTGAAGCCACAGCAGACATCTGGTGCTGCACAAGCCGAGCAAAAAACGGCAGAACGCAAAGAAGAAAAGCAGGTGCAGCAGCACAGTCGAGTCAAGCAGGTGCACCGTATTGATACACGTACTGGCGGTGACGTCAATCTGGATAAGTATGACGAGCGTATTGACTCTCTGGTATCGGAAAAAGCAGAGCGTATGTCGTCTTCCAGCCAGAAGAAGCAGAAGCTTACCAAAAAGTCCGACCAGCGTGCAAAGCAGCAGGCTTCTGGCAAGCGCCGTCAGGAGGAACAGGAAAAAATGCGCCGCTTGCAGCGTCAGCAGCAACAGGCTGCTGCCAAAAAGGTGCAGCTTAAAGTTTCCATTCCGGATGAAATCAATGTTGGCGAGTTTGCACAGCGCATGAAGCGCACTGCGGCGGATATCATCAAGGAGTTGATGAAGCTGGGTGTCATGGCTTCCGTATCGGAGACTATTGATTTTGATACAGCGGCGCTGGTTGCAGAGGAGCTTGGCGCAAAGGTGGAAAAGGAAGTGCATGTCACCATTGAGGAGCGCCTCTTTGATGAGCATGAGGATAAGGAAGAGGAGCTTGTACCGCGTGATCCGGTTGTTGTTGTAATGGGTCACGTTGACCATGGTAAGACCTCTCTGCTCGATGCAATCCGTAAGACGAAAGTGACTGCGGGCGAGGCTGGCGGTATCACTCAGCATATCGGTGCATATCGCGTTGAGGTTGATGGCAAGCCAATCACCTTCCTCGACACTCCGGGGCATGCGGCGTTTACCTCTATGCGTGCGCGTGGTGCACAGGTTACAGATATTGCAATTCTGGTTGTTGCGGCTGATGACGGCATTATGCCGCAGACCATTGAGGCAATCAACCATGCAAAGGCAGCCAATGTGCCGATTATTGTGGCTGTTAATAAGATGGATAAGGAAAGCGCAAACCCAGATCGTGTCCTTCAGCAGCTGACCGAGTACGAGTTGGTACCAGAGGAATGGGGCGGTGAGACTATTGTCTGCAATATCTCTGCCAAGTTCGGTCAGGGTATCGAAAATCTGCTCGAAATGGTTCTGCTGACGGCAGAGGTTGCTGACCTGAAGGCAAATCCGAATCGTCAGGCAAAGGGTACTGTCATCGAGGCAAAACTCGACAAGGGCAGAGGACCAGTAGCAACCATTCTGGTGCAGAATGGTACCCTGCATACAGGTGACGTTGTGGTTGCAGGTACTGCAGTCGGTCGTGTACGTGCAATGACCGATGACGATGGCAGAAAAATTCAGGCAGCGGGACCTTCTGTACCTGTTGAAATCATTGGTTTGGGCGAGGTTCCGGGCGCCGGCGATATCTTCTATGCAGTTGATGACGAGCGCATGGCACGTGAACTGGTGGAACAGCGTAAGCAAAAGGAAAAGGACGAACGCAACAAGAACTTCCACAAGGTTACACTGGATAACCTGTTTGCGTCCATTCAAGAGGGCGAAATGAAGGAGCTGGGAATTATCGTCAAGGCAGACGTACAGGGCTCTGCCGAGGCTCTGCGCGCGTCCCTTGAAAAGCTGTCCAATGAGGAGGTTCGTGTCCGTGTGATTCATAGCGCAGTTGGTGCAATCAACGAATCAGATGTCATGTTGGCAGCAGCTTCTGGTGCGATCATTGTCGGATTTAATGTGCGTCCTGACCGTGTGGCAACCGAATCGGCGGCGGCACAGGGCGTGGATATGCGTATGTATCGTATCATCTATGACTGCATTGAGGAAATGGAGCAGGCAATGAAGGGCATGCTGGCACCAAAGTTCCGTGAAGCGGTTCTGGGACATGCAGAGGTGCGTACCACCTTCCGCGTTTCCGGTGTGGGTACGATTGCGGGCTGCTATGTTCAGGACGGTAAGATTCAGCGCTCTGCACAGGTTCGTATTGTGCGTGATGGCATTGTCATTCATGAGGGTATCTTGTCCTCACTCAAGCGTTTTAAGGATGATGTCAAGGAAGTTGCATCGGGCTATGAGTGCGGCTGTGGCTTCGAAAACTTTAATGATATCAAGGAAGGCGACGTATTTGAAGCCTTTGTGATGGAAGAAATCAAGCAATAACAATATAATAGCGAGCGGTTTGATGGCGCTCGATACCCCAAATACCACGCATGTAAGTGGTTGTATTATGAACAGAAACACAGGGGCGGGCAAATCGCCCGCCCCTGTCTGATTATCCCAAAGGAGGGAATCATAAATTATGGCAAATAATCGCATTGACCGTATTTCAGAAATGGTTGGGCGTGCGCTGGCAGAGGCAATCCGTTCGGTCAAAGATCCGCGTGTTTCCGATGCCTTCGTTTCGGTCACGCATTGTGAGGTGACCAATGACCTGCGATATGCAAAGGTCTATATCTCGGTCATGGGACCTGACGCACAGGCAGCAGAGGTCATGAAGGGGCTCAAGTCTGCGGCAGGGTGGCTGCGCCGCGAGGTGGGACATGCTGTGCAGCTGCGTTATGCACCGGAACTTGTTTTTACGCTGGACCATTCGATTGAGAGCGGTGCGCATATCAATGATGTAATTAACCAGCTCGAGCGGGAAGGCAAGATGGGCATAGAGGAGAATGATGAATGAGTGAAATGATTGCGCGTGCAGCGCAGGCACTTCTGGCAGCGGACAACATTCTGATTTTGTCACATCGCCGTCCAGATGGGGATACCACAGGCTGTGCAGGTGCTTTGTGCCGCGGCTTGCGGCAGCTGGGCAAGACAGCCTATATCCTCCCAAATCCGGATTTGACGGCAAGGTATCAGCAGCTGCTCGAACCATGCTATGCACCAGAAGGATTTACGCCGGCATGTGTTGTGACAACCGATATTGCCGATTATAGCCTGTTGACAGACAACGCCAAAGCATATCAGGACAGAATCGATATTGTGATTGATCACCACCGCTCGAATGTAATGGAGGCACCGGTGCGCGTGGTACGAGAAACCGCCGGCGCAAATGGTGAGGTGGTTTTGGATGTTCTGGATGCGATGCAGGTCGTGCTCGACAAGGAAATTGCGACCTGTCTCTATGTAGCACTCTCGACGGACACGGGCTGCTTCCGGTATTCCAATACGACACCGCACACGCTGCGTGCGGCTGCACGGTGTCTGGAGGCTGGTGTGGATGGCGGAGAGCTGAACCGCAAGCTGTTTGAGGTGAAAAGCTGGGCACGCTTCCAGATGGAGCGCATTGTGTTTGACACCATGCAGTTTTTGCGGGAGGGCAAGATTGCACTCGTTGTAATCCGACGACATGACATTGACCGTACAGGGGCGGATATGGACGATTTAGATTCTATCGCTTCCCTGACCCGTCAAATTGAGGGGGTACAGGTGGGCATTACCATTACGGAAAACAAGGACTTGACCTGTAAGGTTTCTGTACGCACGACCAAGGAAATAGATGCCTCTGCAATTTGTGCAAGGTGTGGCGGCGGCGGGCATCTGCGTGCGGCAGGTGCAACGCTGTCCTGTGAAGCAGACGAGGCGTGTGCGAGGATTTTGGAAGCTACAGAGCAGGTCTACGCAGAAAGTGAGCTTGTCTGAATGGAAACAAGCGGTATTTTGATTTTTAATAAACCGCCGGATTTTACCTCACATGATGTTGTAGCAAAGCTGCGCGGCATTTTACGCACCCGAAGGATTGGACATGGTGGTACGCTGGACCCGATGGCAACCGGCGTGCTGCCCATTTTTGTAGGGAGCGCAACGAAGGCAGCAGATTATGCGGCGGCACAGGATAAGGAATATCTTGCAGGCTTTACACTTGGGTTTGCAACCGATACGCAGGATATCACGGGAAACATTACAGCGCGGTCCGAAAAGCGCGTGCAGATTGAACAGGTCAAAGCGGTCTTAGATAGTTTTCTGGGGGAGCAGCAGCAGATTCCGCCTATGTATTCTGCTGTAAAAATCGGTGGGCACAAGCTGTATGATTTGGCACGCAGGGGAAAAACAGTAGAGCGCCCAGCGCGTGCAATTACGATTTTAGAGATTGCGCTTTGTGATTTTGATGAACAGACTCAGCGGGGAACTCTGCGCGTCGTATGCTCAAAGGGGACGTATGTACGCACAATCGTGCATGACTTGGGCGAACGATTGGGAACCTATGCTGTGATGCACGCGCTGACACGCATTCGCTCCGGCGTATATACCATGGAAGGGGCTTTATCTTTTGGAATGATTGAAGCGGCACGAGATGCGGGCACGTTGGACAGGCTATTCCTTCCAACAGATACCCTATTTACTGCATATCCGGCGGTTACCATCAATGACGAGGGGAATGAGCGGGCACTGCGCGGCGCAACGGTATTTGACCGTCAAACAAGTGGGCTGGCGGGGTTTGCACCCAAGACGCTGTGTCGAGTTTACTACAACGGTGTATTTTGTATGCTGGGGCGTATTGACCAGCTGGACAAAGGCGGAAGTGGGCTGTTTGTCCATAAAAATTTCAGATAAATAACAGGAAGCAAATGGCTTCGACTGGAGGTTCCAGATGATATCACAGCATCAAAAACCGCGTGCAATTGCACTTGGCTATTTTGACGGCGTGCACATGGGACACCGTGCTCTGATGCAGCGCGCTGTACAGCGCGCGCAGGAAATCGGGGGGATTTCGGCGGTGTTTACCTTTGATAAGCATCCATCTTCAATTGTTACTGGTCAACAGATTCCGCTATTGACCGCAGATGCGTACCGTCAAGATGAAATCAAGCAGCGCGGCGGTGTAGACGAGGTTATTTTCGGGCATTTCGACGAACTGCGTACAATGGATTGGCGCGACTTTATCCATGAATTGCTGATTGGAAAATTTCATGCGAAATATATTATCTCTGGGCACAATAACCGCTTTGGTTATATGGGACGTGGCACGCCGGAGGGAATGGCAGAGGAATGTGCAAAGGTTGGAGTGGGCTATGACTGTATCCCCGATGTCAAAGTTGGTGGTATCGTGGTGTCTTCCACTTATATTCGCCAGCTTATTTCTCTTGGAGATATGGAGCGCGTGTCAGAGTTTTTGGGTCATCCCTATACGATTACAGGGGTTGTCGCGCACGGGCGTAAGGTCGGGCGCACCTATGGGGTGCCAACGGTGAATTTGCCGCTTCCTCCGGAAATGGCATTGCCGCCGTTTGGGGTCTATGCCTCCAGAGTCTGGGTAGGAGATCAGCAATATTTGGCAGCAACAAATATTGGTGTGAAACCGACTTTTGTCGATGCAGGTGCTCCAACGATTGAGCCGCATTTGCTGGATTTTTCAGGAGATCTGTATGGAAAGCTGATCCATGTGGAATTGCATCGGTTTTTACGACCGGAAAAAACATTTGACAGTGTGGAAGCACTGCATGCCGCGATTCAGGAGAATGTGCAGCAGACCCGTGATTTTTTCGCGCGGGAACATATAAAATCTGAAAAGAGCGAGCTGTCTGTGTGATTACAGATGGCTCGCTCTTTTATTTAGATTGCTGGGGGCGTTGCGGGAATTTGATGCGATGTACGGTTGGGGTCATTTTTGCAGCCAACTTGGTTTTGCACGCATGCGCACACCAGCCGCGACGCCAAGTGCGGCATACATCGTAACGACCGAGGTGCCGCCATAGGAAAATAGGGGCAGTGTAATACCAACAACAGGAAACATGCCAAGGCACATCAAGATATTCTGAAATGACTGGAACATGAACATACCGGCAATGCCCACTGTTAAAAGCGCAGAGAATGTGGAGCCTGCACGAAAGCTGACATAAAATAGACGCAGTACCAGCAGAGAAAGCAGTAAGATGACAAGTATGGCGCCAATAAATCCAAATTCTTCTCCGGCAACGGTATAGATGAAGTCGGAACGATTGACAGGTACTTTGCCATATTGAGTCTGTAAGCCCTGCATATAACCCGCACCGCTGAATTGTCCTGCGCCGATGGCGATTTTACTTTGTGCTGTTTGATGATAATAGTCTTTTCCTTGGTACAGGTTATCAATGGCAGGGTCGAACAAAACGAGGATACGGGCGAGTCGGTAGCCGCTTAAAAACTGAAAGAGAATTGGAACCGCGGCAAGACCGAAAACTAGCCCACCGAATACCCATTTATAGGAAATTCCGGCAGCAAAAATCATAGTCAGAGCAATTGGGATATAGCTGAATGCAACACCGGCATCATGCTGGGCGATCAGGATCGCACCAATGAGCAGCATCACATGGAGACTAAGCTGGAGCAGCGTTTGCCAGCGGTTGATTTCTTCAAAAACTAACATAAGGTGTGCAGCAAAGGTGATAATGAATAAGATTTTTCCGATTTCACCGGGCTGAATGGTGATAGACCCGATGGTGATCCAACTTCGGTTACCACCATGATCGGTACCAAGGAAAAGCATGGATAGCTGAAATAAGATGTTAAAAACCAAAAGAATGTGCCAGTAGCGTTTGATGGACTCCAAATCGATCAGAGACATAATAATAAAGACAAAAAATCCAATTCCGGTTGCAATACTCTGAATTAGCATATAGCGATCATGCAGGGAGTCGGTTGCTGTTGCAGAATTTACAAGCACTAGGCTGTATGCGGAGCAGCAAAGTGCCAGAAGCAGCAGATACAAATCGGTATTTTTGAAATAATGCGCAGTTGAGCGCAGCGGATTCATAAAAGGACCTCCCTTTGTCAGATAAAAGCTGTCGATGTTGATAGAATTCATAAAAGTATGCAATTTATCATAACATAATTTCAGTGGAAAAGCGAGAATAAAATATGCTAGATTTATTTTTAATTTATGAATTCTATGGTAAAATAACGATAAGTGATCATTTTCCCTGAAACGCACGATGACACCATAATACATGGACACATGGAGGATATCAATGATGACAGATATTGAGATCGCACAGAATTGCCAGCTGCATCCAATTGCTGAGATTGCAGAAAAAGCGGGGATTGCGTCTGATGAACTGGAACTTTACGGCAAGTATAAGGCAAAACTTTCGTCTGAAACATGGCAGCGGTTGAAGGAACGGCCGGACGGTAAGCTGGTTTTGGTAACTGCTATCAACCCAACACCAGCAGGAGAGGGTAAGACAACCACAACGGTGGGCTTGGGACAGGCAATGGCAAAGCTTGGGAAAAAGGCAATGATTGCACTGCGAGAGCCATCTTTGGGTCCGGTTTTTGGTGTGAAGGGCGGTGCAGCAGGCGGCGGCTATGCACAGGTTGTACCAATGGAGGATATCAACTTGCACTTTACAGGCGATATGCACGCCATTACCGCAGCAAATAACCTGCTTTGCGCAATGCTGGACAACCACTTGCAGCAGGGGAATGAACTAGGTATCGATCCACGTCGAATTTTATTTACCCGTGTGCTGGATATGAATGATCGTGCACTGCGTAATCTCACCATTGGTCTCGGTGGTAAAGCTAACGGTGTACCGCGCGAAGATCATTTTATGATTACTGTTGCATCAGAGGTTATGGCGATTTTGTGTCTTGCACAGGATATTCTGGATTTGAAGCATCGCCTGGGAAATATTTTGGTAGCTTATCGTTATGACGGCACTCCCGTGTATGCACGGGAACTGGGGGCAGATGGGGCAATGACCGCGCTGCTCAAAGATGCAATCAAACCCAATCTTGTGCAGACATTGGAGGGGACTCCGTGCCTCATGCACGGAGGTCCCTTTGCCAATATTGCACATGGCTGCAACAGCGTACAGGCGACAAAGATGGCGCTCAAGTTAGCGGATATTGCAATCACAGAGGCAGGCTTCGGTGCAGATTTGGGCGCAGAGAAATTTTTTGATATCAAATGCCGTGCAGCCGGATTGAAGCCGAAATGTGTTGTGCTGGTTGCAACTGTGCGGGCACTGAAATATAATGGCGGTGTTGCAAAGACAGAACTCAATCACCCAGATGCTGCCGCACTCGAACGCGGCATTGTAAATCTAGATGCGCATATCGAAAATATTCAAAAGTTCGGGGTGCCGGTTGTGGTGGCAATCAATGCGTTTCCAACAGATACCGAGCAGGAAATGAATGTCATTCGCGCACATTGTAAACAGAAGGGAGTACGTGTGGCACTTTCTGAAGTGTTTGCGAAGGGCGGTGCCGGCGGAACAGCACTGGCGCAGGAAGTGCTGGAGGTGTTAGAGGAGGATACAGCTGATTTTGCGCCGATTTATTCGCTTGAACAGCCGCTTGTAGACAAGATTCGAACCATTGCGACCAAAATCTATGGCGCGGCAGATGTCAATATCCTTCCAGCGGCGTACAAGGAGCTTTCTAACATAGCAGAGTTGGGATACGGAAATTTGCCGATTTGTATGGCAAAGACACAGTATTCTCTGTCTGATGATGCCTCCTTGCTCGGTCGTCCGAAGGATTTCACCATCACGGTTCGTACGGCGCGTTTGTCCGCTGGCGCAGGATTTGTTGTATGTGAGACGGGTGCGATCATGACGATGCCGGGATTGCCTAAGAAGCCAGCAGCACTTTCTATCGACGTAGACGAAAACGGTAAAATTACAGGATTGTTCTAAAGAATAAAGGACTGCCCTGTTTAGTATTCGAAAAGACCTTCTGGAAACAGAAGGTCTTTTTATGTGGGACATAAGAAAAAATTTGCTATTTTATGCTGAATCCTGCAAGTTGTATGCTATAATAGGGATAAACGAAATCTATACGGAGGCAGGTGGCTCGTAAGAAATCGCTTGCCGGGAGGAATCAATATGACAGAGAACCATGAGCTTATTTTTGCTCTGGATATTGGTACGCGCAGTGTCATTGGTGTTGTGGGATACGCAGAAAAGAATGGGCTGCATGTACTGGCGGTTGAACGGCAGGATCATGGGACGCGTGCCATGGTAGACGGGCAGATTCAGGATATCAGCTTGGTTTCTGGAGCGGCAATGGCTGTAAAGGAACGCTTGGAAAAAAAAGTTGGACAACCATTACATTCTGTTTGTGTGGCCGCTGCCGGACGTTCCTTGAAAACACAGCGTGCAGACTATGAAATCATCTTGCCGGATGTCCAGACACTGGATCGTGAATTGATTGCACGGCTGGAGACGGGGGCAATCAATCGAGCAGAACAGGCATTTGATGAAAATGGAGAGGAAAGCGATCGCCTCTATTATTTGGTCGGATATTCGGTGACCGGATATGAACTCGATCATTATCCAATGACTACTCTGCTGGATCATCGAGGCAAGCAAATCAAGGCATCTGTCATTGCAACCTTTCTGCCGAGTGAGGTGGTGGAAAGCTTGTGTACGTCTATGCGCAAAGCGGGCTTAGAGGTTGCAAGCCTGACACTTGAGCCAATTGCTGCGATGAATCTGATTATTCCGCCGCAATTGCGTCTGTTGAATTTGGCACTTGTGGATATTGGAGCAGGTACCTCGGATATCGCTGTATCGCAAGGCGGCAGTGTTGTGGGCTATACAATGGCAACCGTTGCCGGAGATGAAATCACAGAGACCTTAATGAAACAGTATTTGCTGGATTTTGATACTGCGGAGCAAGTGAAGCTGGCAATCAGTTCAGGAGAGCAGGTTACATTTCAGGATATCCTTGGAATTGAACATTCCATTTCCGCAGATGAGGCAGAGAAGGCGACTGAAGAATCTGCACATGTTCTGTGTCAGGAGATTTGTGCAGGGGTACGCGCACTCAACGGCGGTGCGCCTTCGGCATTGTTTTTGGTGGGCGGCGGC
The DNA here is from genome assembly GCA_018365995.1 of Butyricicoccus pullicaecorum. Lineage (GTDB taxonomy): Bacteria > Bacillota > Clostridia > Oscillospirales > Butyricicoccaceae > Butyricicoccus > Butyricicoccus pullicaecorum_B. The sequence continues at coordinate 68,320 of JAGZIY010000006.1, forward strand.
AGTCAGCTCACAAAGCTTCGGGAATACGTAGAGCAGGAAATGCAGATGGAGCCTTCCCGTGTAGCGGTGGGCAGTGCGAATTTGCGTAAGCTGGTCTGGACAGATGAGGAAGTATGTGACCTTACCAGTCCGGATTTGGCAACACCCCTTGGAATTGCGCTTTCTGCTGCCCAGCAGCTGACAGGAAACGGACTGCATATTTTGCTCAATGGCAAACGTGCAAACTTGTTTCGCAGCGAACGACTCAGCATACGAGATGTGCTCATGATGAATGGCTACCGTTATCGGGACTTCATCGGACGAACCGGTCAGAGTGTTGCCTTTACATTGAATGGAGAGCGGCGTGTGATTCGGGGGACGCAGTCCAGCCCGGCAGAGTTGACACGAAACGGAGAGGCAGCTGCGCTTTCTGACCATGTCCATGCCGGAGACAGTATCTGCTTTACACCAGCAATTCCCGGTGTAGATGCCAATCCAATACTTTGTGATGTACTTCCTGAGCTTTCAAATGAGACGGTATGGCTTGCAGATCAACAGGTGCCGATAGGTCTTGTTGCACAGATAAATGGTCAATTTGTTCCACGGGATACACCTCTTGTCAGTGGTGATGAGGTGGATACCCTTCGCTTGGATACCATAGATGATTTGTTGGCGGCGTATGGAATAGAGGGTATGCCGACTATGAGAAATGGCATGCCTTGTACGGGGGAGGAAACCTTAACACCAGAGGACAGGGTCGTTTATGGGGAGGCTGCGAAGTGGGATCGTACCATTATGCAGGCAGGTCAAGATATGGAGTCGCAGTCGGTACAGGAGAAGGAAGTCAAACAGCCTGCAGCGATGCAGGAAGAGGCAAAACAGCAGGAGCAGACAATCAATAGACAAGCGGACATACTCTCTGTTGTGCTCAATGATCGTCCCTTAGAGCTTCCCGTTACAAGAGAGCATCCAGTCTATTATCTCATGGATTTGCTGGAGCACACGGAAATTGACTTTCAAAATCTGAATCAAGAGGTTTGTCTGGAAATTAACGGACAAGAGGCATCTTTTCAACAGCGTCTGCGCTCCGGCGACTATGTCCGTATTTATGAAAGACCCCGCATAACAGAGTTTTGAGACATAAGGAAAGGAAGTGCAGTCAAATGCGCAAAATACTCAGTGGGCTGCTTGCAGCGGCATTGCTGTTCGGGTTGCTTCCACAGGTAGAGGCGGCATCTACCTATCGAATTGATGCACGCGTTGATAAGGAAGAAACAGCTACCGTGGTAGATGTCAAGCCAAGCAAGGTAGACGATGGAGATGACAGCAAGATTGTATTTGAGCTTGAACCGGATTATATGTTAGACGAAATCAAGATTGAAGATCGTGAGGAGGACGAGATCTACTATGTGAGTGAGGACGGCGAAGAGATAGAACTGTCCGGCGATACCAGCTGTGAATTACAGATCAATAAACGAAAAATCACACTTTGGATAAATGTGGTAGAATCCGATTATCGTGTTACGCTGTATACAGAGAAACGAGATGACGAGAGCGGAGAGGACGAGGAAGATGAGGAAGTGCGTCTCTCTCTGTCTGCTGCAAGGGGTATCCGTATGACAGCGGACACGGGAACCAAGCCCAAGCTGGGAGATACTGTGAATATTACAATCCAGCCAGATGCGGGGTATCAGGTTGGAACCATTACAATGACGATTGAGGATAAGAGCGTATCTGCCGAGCCTGATGAAAACGTCATTCGAATCAATGGCAGAGCCTATTATATTTCCAGTAATTTAGATGGAAGCCGTGTATTGACGATCCGCAATATTGGTCAAAGTATCAAGGTGAAGGCAGAGTCTATTAAGGGAAGTGTGCAGCCGCCTGACAATGCAGGCAGCAATTTGCCGCAGTATACGATTTTGACCAATGGAGATGTTGGCGTGACTGTGACGCCGAGCGGGACAAATGTGCCGCAGGGCAGTGAGGTGAATTTTCGTATCGTGCCGCAGTCTGGATATGCCATTCAAAGCATCACATTGCGGATTGGAACAGAGAGCAAAACCTTTCAGCCCAATGTGACGCAGGTAAGTGTCGGCGGACGTACCTATGGACTGCGCCAAAATGGAAATGAAGTGATTCTGTTTGTAACAGGAATCACGAGCCCTGTATCGGTATCAGCAAGCTCCAGACAGACAGGGGTAACGACACCGCCAGTCACATCAAAGCCAACACCACCGCAAAAGCCAACACAGCCCCAAAAGCCGGAAACCATTCCGCAAAAACCACAGACATCGAACCCAGTAACGCAGAAGCCTGCTATTCCTGTACAGGCAAAGGCGGATTCTTTTAATCCCACCGTCAAGAAAGCATTTTTGCAGGGAAACGGCAATGGAACGATTACGCCGGAGGCCGCTATCACACGTGCAGAGGCATCTGCAATTTTGGATCGTTTGATCAGCTATCAGGATACCAGCAAGGTACAGCCAAGCTTTGAGGATATCAAAGCTTCGGATTGGTATGCACCGGCAGTGGGCAGACTGGAGAGAATCGGTGCGTATGAAGTAGAAAAGAGAGGGACATTTCGCCCCAATGAAAAAATTACACGTGGGGAGTTCATACACTGGATCACACAGATTGTTGATGGAAGAACTACGGTTCCATGTAATTATGTTGATGTAAGTCCGGATAATGCGTATTATATGGCAATTGCATATGGAACACAGCAGGGGTGGATCAGTGGATATGCAGATGGAACATTTCGTCCGAATGCACCGATTGCACGCTCTGAAGCAGCGCATATGGTGCTGCGAATGTTGGGTTGGCAGCCCGATGAGGCTGCGATTGCAAGTGCAGGGCAGGTGTTTTCTGATATGAAGCCGGGATATTGGGCATATAATCAGGTCACAGCGGCAGCACGTGGATTGTATCGCGCGTGATTGGTTTGTCGCATATTGCAAAGATGCTTTGTATCATAAAATATAATTTACGATACAATATAGATTTTTTTGTAAAAAATGTGAAAAATTGTAAAAAAAGACATGCAGTATACCGAGAGTATATTGCATGTCTTTTTTTGTCGAAAAATGAAACAGCATAATTGGATATAGCTGCATCATGGACGCAAATTATGCGGTAAAAACGCGAAAATAAATATAAATTGTGGCAGAAAGAAAAAATAATTAAAAAATGATAATCATAAAGAAAGAAAAAGATAAGGGTCAGATAAAAGAAGAAAAATTTATGATATAGGCGCTATTTTTTCTAGACAAAAGGCTTTATATGGAGTAAAATAATAAGAGATTATAGTAGAATCTGTCGCATGATGCGGTGACAGAGGAATTTTTGATAGAAGTTTTTATAGAAATATGCAAAAATATACAATCGAAATTTGACAGCAAATTATGATTTGATGATCTTTCACTGTATTACATAATAGGGGACAAAGGAGGTTTTTCAATTGTCGTTTCTTACATCGAACACAATGCTTATGACTGAACGGGCTATGAATTACCTGTGGAAAAAGCAGTCTGTCATTGCAGATAATGTGGCAAATGCAGAAACACCCGGCTATAAGGCAAAGTATGTTACATTTGAACAGGAGCTGCGCCAGAAGCTGGAACAGGCAAGCGCAGATGAGGGGCAGGTACCGGTTGGACGAAAGGCAATGCGGGAAGGAATTTTGGACAGTAATATCGTTACACACGAGGCGAATGAAACAGCGCGCATGGATGGAAACGGTGTGAATGTTACTGAGCAGAATGTAGAGCTGTCCCGTACCTATATTCAGTATCAGTTGACAACACGTGCGTTTTCTGACGAAATCAGCCGGCTGCGTGCGGCGATTCGTGGTTGATTTGTACGGTTGTTTTTTGAATTTGGAGGAGAACGAGTATGGCATTTTTGAGTGCAATGAGTGTTGTTGGTTCCGGACTGACAGCGCAGCAGCTGCGTCTTGACGTCATTTCTGAAAATGTAACCAATATGCAGACAACACGCACAGAGGGTGGAGAACCGTATCGCCGCAAGATGGTGGTGTTTGAAGCACAAGATGGACGCGAAAGCTTTCAGGCAGCACTGGCACGCGCAGCAGGGCGTGCATTGACCCCAAACAATGATGAGGGTGGTGTCCGTGTAACCGAGATTGTTGAAGATCCAAGCGATTTTAAGCAAATCTATGATCCGTCCCACCCAGATGCAGATGCAAATGGTTATGTAAGACTTCCGAATGTGGATCTGGTAAAAGAGACTGTTGATGCAATGGCAGCACAACAGGCCTATACTGCAAATGTAACCGTATTCAATGCGCTGAAGGGAATGGCAACCTCTGCGTTGGAGATTGGCAGATAATGGAAAAGGAGAAGTAGACCATGTTTATCACACCTATGGTACCGGTTCGTTCAGCGGCAGAGCTTTCTGCGCCTAATCAGACAGAACAAACCAGACAGCCTGCCGGAGGAATGTTTGCGGATATCTTTCAACAGGCGATCAACAATGTAAAAGAAACTGAGGATGAGGTTTCCCGCGTAGAATACCAGTTGGCAACCGGTCAGCTTGATGATATTCATAGCTATACCATCGCTGCCAGCAAAGCAGCCGCAGCAGGTGAACTCATGATTCAGCTGCGCAGCAGGGCACTTGACGCCTATAATGAGCTGATGCGAATCAATTTGTAAGTTTAAGTGCTCAAAAATAAGGGAGGGAACGCGGTGAAAGAGCGGGCGACAGCTGCGCTGGAAAAGGTAAAGAGCGTAATAGGCGCGCTCAACCGCAAAACCAAGATTTTGATCGTCGGTGTTCTGGTAGCAGCACTGGCACTGATTATTGGACTGGTTGCGTATAACAGCGCCAAATCATCGGATTACACAACGCTTTTTTCAGACCTGAATACAGAAGAAGCGACTACGATTTTAGGAAAATTAGATGAGTATGGTGCACCTTATCGATATAAGGGAAGCGGAACCATAGAGGTTTTGACGGAACAGGAGCCACAATTAAAAGCAAAGCTATTACAAGAAGGTTACCCCAAAAGCGGATTTACCTATAAGGTCTTTACAGACAATGTCAGTATGATGTCAACTGACTTTGAAAAAGAGCAGTTCAAGCTATATGAACTGCAAGACCGTATTCAGGCAACTTTACGCTGTTTTGAAGGGGTAAGAGATGCGATTGTTACAATCACACCAGCGGAAGACAACAGATATGTGCTCAATACAAAGGAATTGGAGCCGGCAAAGGCATCTGTTACACTTACGCTCAAGGAAGATGCAGTTTTGAAGAGCACACAGGTTGGTGCGATTCAGAATTTGGTTGCACGTGCAGTGCCGGGACTGCTCACAGAAAATATTTCCATCGTTGACACAGAAGGAAATTTCTATTCCGCAGAGGATACTGGTGACGCAGCACAGGATAAGGCAACACAGCTCAAGCTCGAAACCGAGCGGAAGATTGAACAGACAACACGCCGTAAGGTGCTGGACGTGCTGGAGGGCTTCTATGGAGAGGACAATGTTCGTGTCAGCGTCAAGAGTGTCGTTGATGTAAAACGCACATTGCAGGAGGCAACAACCTATGCATCTCCAGAGGGTGCACCTCCGGGCGCTGGTATCCCCAATCAGATTGCAAAGAATCAGGAGGTCATTCGTCCTGATGAGGAGGCCAATGCGGTTGGCGGCGTGGTTGGTACGCAGTCAAATGCAGACATCAACACCTATGTAAACCAAAATAATGGTGTTGTTGGTGCCAATGATACATATGCCAGCGATAAGACGCAGACCAATTTCAGTCTGAACACAGTAAAGGAACAGAATGAAATCTATGCGCCGCAGCTTGTGGACCTTACAGTTGCTGTTTCAATCAATAGCGATGGGTATGGAGCGCTGAGTCAGCCGCAGATCGTAGAATTGGTTGCACGTGCAGCCGGAATTCCACCGGAAAACGAACAGACAAAGATTTCTGTTGCTGCATCGCCGTTCTATAATGCAAAGCCGGTAGAGGAGCCCAATAATGCGTTCCTTGAGTGGGCACAGAGCAAGGTATTTGGTGTTCCGATGTGGGTAATCGCAGGTGCAGTATTTGCACTGTTCCTGTTGATTGTGATACTTATATCCATGTTTGTACGCCGCCGCCGCAAAAAGCGTGCGCTGCTTGCTGCAGAACAGCAGGCTGAGCTGGACAGAGCAGCGGTAGAAGCCGAGTTTGCCCGTCAGGCAGAGCTTGCAAATATGCAGAAGGATCTGCTGAATATCCAAAATGAAAAGAGCATGGAGCTGAAAGAAAGTATTCGTAAGTTCTCCGAGGAGAGCCCAGAAGTGGCTGCTGACTTGCTGAGCAGCTGGTTAAGAGGGGGGAGCGAGGAGTGAGTGAAGTAACAAAAAAAATGCCGCTCGAACAAAAAGCGGCGGCAGTTGTTGTTGCGTTGGGCGTAGATAAGGCTTCTCGTATCTACCAAAATATGCCAAGTGAACAGGTGGAGCAGCTCACCTATGAGATTGCTCGCTTGGGCAATCTCTCCATGGAGGATACAGAGGAAATCCTAGAAGAGTTCTATCAGCTGTGTATGACGCGCAAGGCAATTACTGTGGGTGGTATGGAATACGCGCGCACGGTGCTGGAAAAGGCATTTGGAGACCAGACAGCGCATCAGCTGCTTGAAAAGATTACCCGTTCTCTAAAAAATCAGGCGTTCTCTTTTCTGCGCAAGACAGAAGCAAAGGATATCTTCTCTGTATTGCAGTACGAGCGTCCGCAGACCATTGCAATCGTACTTTCCTATATCGATCCAGATAAAGCGGCAGACGTCATTGTGCAGCTGCCTGAGGAGGTACAGATTGCAGTCGTACAGAGCATTGCGGAGATGGACAGCGTATCTTCTTCGGCAATCAAGATCTTGGAGGAAGAATTGCAAAAGAAGTTCACCTCCGTATTCTCGAACGACAATGCCAAGGTTGGCGGTATCGACTATGTGGCAAGCGTCATGAACAATGTCGACCGTTCGAGCGAAAAGTCTATTTTCGAGGGCTTGGAGGTCGAGAATGGCGAACTCGCGCAGGAAATTCGCAAGCGCATGTTTGTGTTCGAGGATATCATTACGATGGACGATCGTTCGGTACAGCGTTTCTTGCGCGACTGCGAATCGACCGATTTGGTATTGGCACTCAAGACTGCGGGCGAAGAGGTTGCACAAAAGCTTTTCAACAATATGTCAAGCCGTATGGCAGAGAGCATTCGAGACGACCTCGAGGTTATCACCAATGTCCGTATTCGCGATGTCGAAGAGGCACAGCAGCGTATTGTTGATGTCATTCGTGCTCTGGAGGCGCAGGGGCAGATTATCATCGTAAAGGGTGGAAAGGACGATATCATTGCTTAACATCCTAAAATATTTTCAACAGACCCCAGTTGAGAAATATGAATTTCAGGAAGCTGAGACCTTACCGTTTTCATCTGAGATGGACGCCTCTGTATTGCCGGAGTTTGCAGATCCGTCAGAGGAAATCGAAGAATCAGCACAGGATTCCCAAGTAGATGCTGCCTCAAATTATGCTGAGTTTGCGAAAAAATTGCAGGAAGCAACAGAACGTGAGGCAGAAGAAATTCTGGATAAGGCAAGAGCAGAGGCAGATGCCATTCTGGAAAGCGCTCGAACAAGTGCGAATCGTGAAGCGGAGGCTTTGTGTGAGCAGATGCGTGAGAAAGGCTATCAGGAGGGCTTCGCAGAGGGGCGACAGGCTGGCTATGAGGCCGGACAGGAGCTTGGATTGGAAGAGGGGCGTGCACAGCTGCGTCAGCAGCAGGAGCAGGCACTCAATGATGTGGAACACTTTTTTCAAGAGGCTGCCAATCAGCGGGATATGATGTTTGTTCGTGCACAGGATCAGATGCGTGATCTGGCGCTTACAGTTGCTGAAAAGATCCTGCGCATCAGCTTGCAGTCCAGTGGTGAAATTGTTGCACGTATGGTACAGCATGCGGTAGAAAAGCTCAAGCGGCGTGAGTGGGTACGCGTTTATATCTCAAAAGGTGAGGTACAAAGATGTGTACAAGCTGACCCAGAACTTGCAGCTGCACTTATAGGTTTGTCTGACCATGTTAAAATTGTTCCAATGGAGAGCGATGACCCGGGCGCTTGTATTATTGAAATGCCAGATGAAATTATTGATGCCAGCGCATCGACACAGATGGACAATATCCGCGAGCTATTGCAGGATATGAAGGATTAAAATAAGAGAGGAGGCGCGATATGCTCGACGATATGATTCGTGCAGTGCGTACAGCAGAAACCTATAGCCGCACTGGAAAAATCGAAAATATTGTAGGCATGTCCATTGAAGCCTCTGGCGGCAGAGCCGCGATTGGGGATATTTGCCGCATTTACAGCGGAGCAGAGAGCCGGCAGATTTTGGGTGAAGTCGTAGGTTTTAAGCAGGATCGCATGCTGCTCATGCCCTATGAGGCGATGAATGGCATTTCTGCCGGAAACTTTGTACGAAACACAGGAAAGCGCTTGCGCTTGCCCGTTGGAAATTTCCTGCGTGGTCGGGTTATCAATGCGCTCGGCGAACCAATCGATGGCTTGGGACCGTTTGAACCGAATGAATACTGTTATGTAGACAGTGGTTATATCAACCCCTTATCACGTCCGCCAATCACCGAACGGCTGGAATTTGGCGTTAAGGCAATCGATGGCATGTTGACCATCGGAAAAGGACAGAGAATTGGTATCTTTGCAGGCTCTGGTGTTGGTAAAAGTACGCTATTGGGTATGATCGCAAAGAATGTCAAGGCAGATATCAATGTTATCGCTCTGGTTGGAGAACGCGGACGAGAGGTTTTGGAGTTTATTCAGCGTGACCTTGGAGAAGAAGGTATGCGTCGTTCGGTGCTTGTGGTAGCAACCTCCGACCAGCCAGCTATGCTCCGTATGAAATGCCCGTCCGTTGCAACAAGTATTGCAGAGTACTTCAAAAATCAGGGCTTAGATGTTCTGTTGATGATGGACTCCCTGACTCGTTTTGCAATGGCACAGCGAGAAATTGGACTGGCTGTTGGAGAGCCGCCTGTTGCACGTGGTTACACACCTTCTATTTATGCAGAGCTTCCTAAGCTTTTGGAGCGAAGCGGTAACTTTGAGCAAGGCTCGATTACTGGAGTTTATACGGTGCTCGTAGAGGGCGATGATACAAACGAGCCGATTGCAGACACGGTGCGCGGTATTCTAGATGGACATATTGTATTGACCCGTCGTCTGGCAAACAGCAACCATTTCCCTGCAATCGATATCAATGCCAGCATTTCCCGTTTGATGAGTGCCATTTGCCCGCAGGACCATAAAAAGCTGGCTTCTCAAATTCGAGATATTTTGAGTGTTTATGAAAAAAATGCCGATTTGATTGCGATTGGTGCCTACAAAGCAGGTACAAATCCTCAACTTGATTATGCAATTTCTAAAATCGATCGCGTCAACGCTTTCCTCAAGCAATCCACAGACGAAGCGTTTGGCTATGACGAGGTCGTAAAGATTATGTCTGAAATTTTGGCGCAGCACTAAATTGATCAGAAAGTGAAAAATGCCGAGATGAAGAGGAGGCGATTCCGATGAAGAAGTTTTCTTTTTCTTTGGAAAATGTATTGCGGTATAAGAATCAGTTGTTGGACGGTCTCAAAGCGGAGCGCGCTGCACTTATGATGCGTGTCATACGGCAGGAAGAAAAGATTGAAGGCATGCGTCAGCGCTATCGGGAAGCAAATGAACGCTATTGTGAGCAAAAGAAAACGGGATTTACGACCCGAGAAGCACATGAGTATGACGCATTTTTCCGGAGCATGGAGCGTGCGATTCGCTATGAACTGGAACTGCTTGCACAGTATCGCAAGGAGGAAGAAGAAAAGCGAGAGGAAATGATCCTAGCACGCCAAGAAAGCATGTCGATTGAAAAATTGCGTGAAAAAGAGCATGAAAATTACAATAAGATGGTTCAAAAGAGCGAAGAACTGTTGATTGAAGAATTTGTGTCCAACAGCCGTGCCACTGAGGTACGTGCTTAAAGACAGCCGTTTTGAACGGTATCTTTAGACAGTGAAAGGAGGTGAGACCGATGAATCAAGCATTTGATATGCGTCTGGATATTAAGCCAGCTGCACCGCGCCCGAACAAGCCCGCACCAAATAAGCCGGACAAGTCTGCAAGCGATTCTGATTTCCATAAGACATTGGAAAATGCGACAGCCTCTAAGCAGCCGCAGCAGGACGAGCAGGTACAGGGCGGAGTATCATCTGATATGCAGCAGAAGCCTGTGGAAAATCCGCAGACCCAGACAGAAGATGGCGTTATGCAGCAAGACACCGTTGACTTGCAGAATGTAGCCGCTATGATGGCAGCCGCCATGATGCCTGCAATTGTAATGCCCGAACAGATGGAGCAAGCTGGAACGGAACAAGCTCCGCAAATGGTTATTACAGATGTAGAAGGATTGGTTCCGGTGATGGCAGCAGAGACTGTTGTGCCGCAGCAGCAAGAAATTACACAGCCCGCCGCCGCTCCTGTCATGCAGCAGATGGAACAGGCTGCCCAACAGCAACAGCCGCAAAGTCAGCCAATGCAGCAGCAGACAGAAGCAGAGCAGCAAATAACGGTTACTGTGGAGCGGCAGCCGGAGAATGCACCAAAGATTGCAGAGCCACAGGCAGCTGCAATGCAGGAGGGGCAGGATAAAAATACTGCTGTTGTAACAGAGGCTGGTGCAGCTGTGCAGACTGAGCGTCCGCTGTTTGAACGGGTAGAAGCGACACCAATTCAGGTTGCAGAGCCGGTTCGCGCTGACGAACCCGCGTTCCCCACACAGCTTGCACAGCGAATTGATAAGGCAGCAGCGCAGGGAGTCAATACCATTGAGGTACAGTTAACTCCGTATGAGCTTGGCAAAATTACCATTCGTTTGACTGTGACAGAAGAGGGAATGCAGATTTCCATGCATAGTGCAAACAGCAAAACCGTGGGACTGCTTGCAGAACATGCAGCCAATATTGGTGCAATTGTTGAACACAATCATTCTGGTTCAGTTTCTGTTTCTGTTGAACAGGAACAGCAGCCAGATCAGTACACACAGCAGGAGCATCATGGCAATGGTCAGCAGCAGGAGCAGCAGCAACAGGAGCATCGTCATGCGCCGCCGCAGAATGATGATTTTATCCAGCAGCTGCGTCTAGGACTTGCGGGGCTGATATAAGCTACTGCAAGTAATTCTTGAAGAAAGGAGATGTAGATTTCCCATGGGATTAACAGATTATAATACAATGATGCCGATGAATAACCTGAGAACCAATACGAAGCAGACCGAAGGGCCAAAGTTTGAGCATGGTGCAAAGCCGTCAACCGGATCCGGTTTTGACATGACGGTAGATGGTTTTATGACCTTAATCATGGCGCAGTTTCAGAATCAGGATATCATGAATCCGGCGTCCACAGATGATTTTCTCAACCAGATGATCCAAATGATGACCATTCAGACGATGACCAATATGAATGACATCAGCACAATTTCGTATGCGGCATCTTTGGTCGGAAAAGAAGTTACCATTGGTATTCCGGGCAAAGATGGTCTGGAGGAAATTGTTGGTGTTGTTACTGGTACTGGTATGATGAATGGTCAGCAGGTTATCATTGTAGACGGTAAGGAGTATGGACTCAACCAGATTTTGGCAATCGGTAGACTGCCGGAAAATCCGCCGCCAGATGAATTGGATCCAGATATGGGTGTAGACCCAGAGAATCCGGAAGGCGTAGACCCGGAGAAGCCAGAAAAGCCGGAAAAACCAGAAGGTGGAGACCAGAAGCCAGATGGTGCCGAGGGCGGGGAGAACACAGAATCCGTAAAGCCAGAGACAGAAACCGCTCCGGATAATGGTGGACAGTCTGGTGCCGAATCGTCAGCAACAGCCTGACAGATCGGAGTTGCATGATGATTCAACAAGTATCGACTGTTCATCAGCAGCAAACGGAACTGAATAAGCTGCGTCTAGCCCATAATGATGCGTCCTTTCAGTCAATGCTCAAGGAACGCATCGAGCAAAGGTCATCTGAAAGTGTGCGATTGTCACGCCATGCACAGGAACGTGCACAGCAGCGTGGAATCCAGATGACTGCGGGATTGATGCAGGATTTACAGGCTTCGATTGACAAAGCGAGCGCAAAGGGCGCACGCGATATCGTAATCATTAGTCCGGAACAGGCATTTATTGTAAATGTGCCAAGTCGATTGGTGATTACTGCGATGACAACCGAAGAAATGAAGGAAAATGTATTTACAAACATAGATGGCGCTGTGATTTTATAAAATCATAAGAGGCAGGACCGTTTACGGATGTCTTGGTGTCCTGCCTGACGTGCAGGACACCAGCAGCGCCCGAATCAGGAAGGAGAAATTTCTCTAATGGTAGGTTCTATGTATGCTGCAATCTCTGGATTGCGGGCACATCAGCAGAAAATGAATGTCATTGGTAACAACATTGCGAATGTAAATACCTATGGCTACAAGACCCAGCGTACCACATTCTCAGAGTCTATGTATAGCTCTCTGCGAAATAGTACCGCCGGCACAGCAACCACTGGTGGCGTAAATGCGTCACAGATTGGTTATGGCTGTAAGGTGGGTACCATCGACATGAATATGCGTACCGGTACCTATGCAGTCACAGATAATCCATTGGATTTGATGATTGATGGCGATGGATTCCTCATGGTAGGTGATATTGTAGCAGATGCAGGCGGTTATCCAGCAGATGGCGATTTATCTGGATTGAAGCTTACCCGTGTGGGCGATCTCCGATTCGACAGCAATGGCTATCTGACAGATGGTAATGGTAATGTTGTTTACGGATTTAAGTGGGATGAGAATGCTGGCGGTGCCGGTGGTGCAAACGGTGCATATGCGGCAGGTAACCTCGTTCCAATTCGGTTGCCAATTGATGATGTAACAGGGAAACCAAAGGAATTTAGCGGTATCAGCATTTCTGCAAATGGTGAGATTACAGCACATGATGAAAAGGCAGATGAGACCGTAAAAATCGGCTGTATCGCACTGGGCTATGTAGATAACCCAAGTGGTTTGACTCATATGGGCGGACCTTACTACCAAGCAGGCGGCAACTCTGGTACCTTGCGCCCGGGCTCCTGCGGCGGCATCGTTACAGATGGTAATGGCAATAATGATACACTGGTCAACTTCGCATCTAAAATGGTGACAGGTACTCTGGAGATGTCGAATGTGGATATTTCCAATGAGTTTGCTGACCTCATTACTACGCAGCGTGGTTTCCAAGCAAACACAAAGATTATTACAGTAACAGATGAGATGCTTGCTGATCTTGTTGCAATGAAGAGATAAGCAAAAAAGCATTTTTAGCAGAAGGTGATGAGCGGAAAAACAAAATTTTGTTTTTCCGCTGCACCCTGTATCAGATGAACGAAAAGGGGGATATCCTGAATGCTGAAGCTTACAAGGTTAAATGGAACGCCAGTTGTGATTAACTGCAATCAAATTCAGGCGATCGAAATTATTCCCGAAACGAAGATTATCATGATGAATCATGATTTTTACATTGTTCAGGAGTCGGTCGAGGAAATTACACGTAAAATTATTGAATATCATGCTAAAATCATTGATATAGGCAGAACAATTACAGTTTCGGACTATCGGCAGTTCTAATGGAATGCTGGAATAGATAGAAAGAACAAGCGAGCCGCAGACGAATAGCGCGGATTCGCGGGGAGGCAGTAGAATGAATCTTACGTTTTTAATCGGCTTAGTTGGCGGCTTGGCACTTATTGTATGGGGTATTGTAAGTGGCGGTAATTTGGGCTACTTTATTGATGTGCCGAGTATCATGATTACGGTTGGTGGTACTATCATGACTGTTATCAGCAGTTATCCACCATCTATGCTCAAGGCAATCCCAACCCATTTGAAGATTATCATGAATACGAAGAAGTTCGCGCCGGACGAGTATATTGACAAGCTGGTGGAGCTTGCACAGGTTGCGCGAAAAAATGGTCTCCTAGCACTGGAAACAGAGATCGAACAGATTGAAGATCCGTTCTTCAGACAGAGTCTTACTATGATTGTGGACTCGAATGATGCTGATAAAGTGCGTGAAATTTTGGAAAATGATCTGGACTGCCTGTCTGCCCGACATCAGACTGTAGCTGGCATGTATGAACGCGGTGCAGGCATCGCGCCGGCTTTTGGTATGATCGGTACATTGGTTGGTCTAGTTAATATGCTGAAAGGCATGAATTTGGAAGAGGGCACAGCTGATCTTGGCAGTGCGATGGGTACTGCGCTCATTACCACATTCTATGGCAGTATTTTGGGTAATATGGTTTTTTCACCGATTGCAAACCATCTGCATTTACGAGATGATCAGGAAATGCTGTGTAAGTCTTTGATTATTGAAGGCGTGCTGGCAATTCAGGCTGGTGAAAATCCAAAGTTCTTAAAGGAAAAGCTGGTATCCTTCCTGTCTCAGAAACAGCGTGAGATGGGCGGCGACGGTGCCGAAAGCGACGGCGGCGGAAAGAAAAAAGCAAAGAAAGCAAAAAAGGCAAAATAATCCAAAAGGGGTAGAGAGGAGCAGATAGCATGGCCAGACGAAAACGTGATAAAGGTGGAGGATTTAATGGTCCAAACTGGTTGGATACCTATGCCGACATGGTCACTCTGCTGCTGTGTTTCTTCGTTCTTTTGGTAGCAACGGCAGACACCAACAAGGAAAAATGGGCGATTTTGGTAAAGAGTCTGAATCCTGAGGGAGATCCGTCTCAGATCGTTGATATGATGGCTGAGAATCCGGGAGAATATGCAGTCAATGGCGGTGTGGACGAGCCGGTCGATATGGACGCGACAGACAGACTTTACTATGCGCTGAAACAATATATTTCACAAAGCAATCTGGACCAGACAGTTAGTGTTACAAAGGGAGATACCTATGAATTTGTAACCTTTGATTCGACTGTATTTTTTCAGCCAAACAGCTACGAGATACAGGAATCTGGTAAGCAGGTGCTAGATGGTATGGCCAATATATTAAAAACCATGAATGAAGATATCGATGAGATTCGTATTTTGGGTCATACCTCACAGGCGAGTGCGGAGATGGCGTATGATTTGCATCATGACCGCTTTTTGGCAAGCAATCGTGCAGATTCCGTATTGCTGTATTTACAGGATAAGAACATCATTGACCCAGCAAAGCTGGTCAGTGTTGGATATGGTCAGTATCGTCCGATTGCCGGTTTTGATACTGCGGAGGGAAGAAGTAAGAATCGACGTGTTGAAATGATCATTTCCACCCGACAGGAGGGCAAAGATAGTGCCATAGATGAGTACTATCAGACGCGTGAAACAAAGGCGGAAGAACCGACTTCTAATAAATAGAAGCCATACGATCAAGCAGATAACGCATCAGAGTAAAAAGAGGAGATAACCGCATGGCTGAGGTATTATCCCAAAGTCAGATTGACGCTTTGCTGAGTTCTATGCAGTCGGGCGAGGACGTAGAGACAAAGGCATCTGACACGCCAGAAGAGAATTATAGAAAATATGACTTCTATAGCCCGAAGAAGTTCACAAAAGATCGATTAAAGATCTTACAGGGGGTTTATGATGGATACTGTCGCAGTATCACAGCGCGCCTGAACAGCATGATGCGCACAAGCTGTGAACTGACAGTTGACTCCATCGAGGAGCAGCGTTATTATGAATTTGTAAATGCAATCAGCGATAATGATGTGCTGACCGTGATTGGCGTTACGCTTCCTGGAGATACAACAGAAAATACCCCTGTTATTTTGCATGCGACCACAGAAATGATGCTCTTTATGATGGATCGTATGCTGGGATCGGTCAGTGATAAAGCACCTAGTATCTCATATACATATAACTACACCAGTATAGAGTTACAGTTATATGAATCGATTTTAAGTAAATTGATTGATGTGATGGGTGAGGGGTGGCAGAATTATCTGGAAATCCACTTTGGGCTGCAGCGTGTAGAGCAAAACCCAACACTGATGCAGGTCATTGGCATTGATGAGACGGTTGTAATCGTTGGTCTCAATGTTACAGTTGGAGAGGTAAACGGACGCTTTAGCATTTGTTTACCTGGTACGCTGCTGACGAGCATCTTTAACATTATCGCACGCAGTAATATGAGCGATGCAATGCTGCCGCGTAATGAGAAAGACAGTGCAGAGATCATGGACAGTGTGCGAGATTCTGGTATGCAGATTATCGCAGAGCTAGGTCAAGTGCAGCTGAGCCTGAGTGATATTTATTATTTGCATGAAGGTGATGTAATCAATCTTGCAAAGCCCAAGGATTCTGACATTACTCTTTATGTTGAGGGTGAGCCTTGGTTCCTTGGCAAATTGGGAACCCATAAGAATAAAATGGCCGTGAGAATCGATGGCGTCTGGCAAGATGTCTAAATTTCAAGCCGAATAAAGGAGCGAAACGAATGATGGATCCGCAAAACTTCAGCACGATAGAGCTAGATGCCATCGGCGAAGTATTGAATATCAGCCTTGGTTCGTCAGCCACGGCGGTATCCAATATGCTGAACCGGCGTGTCGATATTACCACGCCAACAGTACATGTGCTGACTTCTGAAGAGTTTGAATTGGGGAGAGTTGATCCGGCAGTCGGTGTAGAGATTACCTATGTTTCTGGTCTGTCTGGGCGAAATATCATGTTGCTGCGGCGGCAAGATGTACGTGCAGTTGTTGATATTTTAATGGGGCAAGAGACAGCTGATGAGGACTTCGTAATGGATGAGCTCAGTATGAGCGCAATCTGTGAGGTCATGAATCAGATGATGGGGGCTTCTGCAACTGCCTTATCTGAATTTTTGGGAAAGATGGTTAACATCTCCACTCCAACTGCGTTTGAAATCAGGGACTTAGAGGAGTTCCGCGCAGATTACTTTCCACATGGACATACAATGGTGGTTGTTCGCTTTAATCTCTCGATTGAGGGAGCCATGGAAAGTGAATTTATGAATGTAATGCCTTGTGCACTTGCAAAGGAATTGATAGGTGCACTTGGAGTTTCTGATGAGGAAGGAATCGCTGATGCAGCGGCACCGGAAGCAGCACCAGTAGCGGCAACACCGGAAACAGCATCTGCAGGTGGTATGATGAGTCAGGATGAGATGGAAAAAATGATGACAGACAGTGGAGCATCGGCTCCGACATCCGCAGCACCCGCTGGTGGTGTCATGAGCCAAAGTGAAATTGAAAAGCTGATGGGCGGTATGGCTTCGGCGCCGCAGACACCGGCAGGAACCGTGCCGATTCAGACTGCGGCATCCGCAGCACCAGTTTCGGGAGCAGCAATACCTTCTATGGCAGCACCAGCAGCAGGAGAGCCCAATATGGCAGCAGCACAAACCGGACAGGTGGATTCTGCACTGCTCAATCAGCTTACGAACCTGATTGCAATGCAGCAGCAACAGATGCAGCAGATGCAGCAGGTACAGATGCACGGACAGCAGAACAAGGTGATTCAAGTGGATCAGCCAATGATGCCGCATTTTGCGTCCGGAGAACCGCTGGGGGAGGAACAGGCACAAAATCTCGACCTTATTATGTCCGTTCCGCTTGAGGTATCGGTTGAAATCGGCAGAACCAAGCGGTTGGTAAAAGATATATTGGGCTTTACAAAGGGTTCCCTTGTGGTGCTGGATACGCTGGCTGGTGATCAGGTAAATCTGTTTGTCAACGGACAATGTGTAGCACGAGGCGATGTTGTGGTTGTAGAAGATAACTTTGGTATCCGTGTGACCGAGATCCTTCAAAAACCTGATTTGGGAATTCTTGCACGATAAGATATTGCGACTCTGGAAATTTGTAACATATCAGCGAAAAGCTGATAAGCAAAATAAAAAAAGGATGGTTAATTCAAATGGCTAAGATTTTATTGGTAGATGATGCGGCGTTCATGCGTATGATGGTCAAGGACACTCTGAGCAAGAATGGTTACACGGATCTGGAGGAGGCTGCTGACGGTGCGCAGGCAGTTGCAAAGTATGATGAACTGCATCCAGATCTCGTAATCATGGATATCACCATGCCAAACATGGATGGCTTGGAAGCCCTAAAGACAATTCGCGCAAAGGATCCAAATGCAACTATCGTTATGTGCTCTGCGATGGGGCAGGAAGCAATGGTTATTGAGGCAATCAAATCTGGTGCAAAGGATTTTATTGTAAAGCCATTTAAGCCAGAACGTATTCTGAAGACAGTTACTTCTATTCTGGGGTAATGGAAATGCTTTGGATGCTGGCTGCGGTGATTCTGGTGCTCTATTTGAGTTACCGATGCAGCCGGTTTATTGCCGTTCGCGGTGGTGGGTTTGCAGGCGCATCAGCAAATGGGATGCGCTTGCTCAGCCGACTTTCGCTTGGGCAGGACAAGCAGCTTGTTTTGGTGGAAACTGGTGGACGTTATTGGCTGCTGGGAGTATCATCGGCTGGCATACAGCTCATCGCGGAGCTTACTGAGGAGCAGGCTGGTCTTTGTACGAAGAAGCAGGAAAACACGGGAAAGGTACCAGAGTTTCGTGATGTTTTGCGTGAGGGTTTGTCCAACTTTGGGAAAAAGGATAAAGATGATTAAGCCCGCTTGGTTGGGAGAGAGGAAGGCAACGCGACGATGACAGATGCGCTCATCAATGTAAATGGTGACAGTGTGCAAACGCTTCAGGTTTTGTTCCTGACGACAATGATTGCACTGTTTCCTTCTATTGTGATCATGATGACTTCGTTCATGCGCATCGTGATTTCGCTGTCTTTTTTGCGTACCGCAATGGGAACGCAGGCAACACCGCCTAACAATGTTCTGGTTGGGCTTGCGCTGTTTTTAACACTGTTTATTATGTCTCCGGTGGTGACGCAGATTCAAAAAACTGCGTATGAGCCGTATATTGCCGAACAAATCACGCAGGAGGAGGCTTTTGAACGGGCGAAAATACCGCTGAAGAAGTTTATGCTCAACCAAACAGAGAATAGTTCTCTGGATATGTATCTAGAGCTTTCAGGCGGGACGATGCCGGACGATCCCACACAGCTTCCATTGCGCGTGATTGTTCCAGCGTTTATGACAAGTGAACTCAAACAGGCGTTCCAAATTGGATTTTTCCTGTTTATTCCCTTCATGCTGATCGATATTATTGTATCTTCTACTTTGATGTCAATGGGTATGATTATGTTGCCGCCGGCAACGATTTCAATGCCATTTAAGCTGCTGCTCTTTATCTCAGTAGATGGCTGGCAGCTATTGTTTTCAACACTTGCACGCGGCTTCCATTAGCGAAGCACAGAAGGAGGTGCACAATGACAAACTCACAAGTTATGGATGTGATGCATTCAGGGATTTTGGTTGCTGTAAAACTGGCAGGACCAATGCTTATTTTAAGTATGGGAATTGGCGTTTTGATTGCGATTTTACAGGCGGCAACACAGATTCATGAACAAACATTGTCCTTTGTGCCCAAGTTGATCCTTATTGCAGTGATCCTACTTCTCTTTGGTGGTACAATGCTGGAAATCATGCAAGACTATACCCGCGAGTTATTTGCTCTGATGATTGGATAGCGGGAAAGGGGTCTATGGCATGATTGATTGGGCAGAATGGACAATCTTCACCTATATTCTAATGCGTATGAGTGGGTTTGTTTTGCTGAATCCGCTGATTGGTCGAAATAACGTACCAGCTTATGTCAAGGCAGGAATGATTTTGGTGCTGACAATCGCAACGACCCCGTTGGCACCACCAACGGCACCTGTTCCAGGTACCATGATCGAATATGCACTGCGCTTGCTGCTGGAATTCGGGATCGGCTATGTAGTGGGCTTTGTGACAAGCCTGTTTTTTTATGTGATTGTCATGACGGGCGAAGTAATCGATATGCAGATGGGACTCAATATGTCCAAAGTATATGATCCATCTTCGAATGTATCTCTATCCTCTGTGGCATCGCTGCTCAATATTCTTTTTATCTTACTGTTTTTTGAAGCAAATGGTCATGCGACACTAATACGTATTTTGATGACATCCGGTCAGATCGTACCATTTGGTACAACGGCCTTTGGACCTGAACTGGCACAAAACATTTTGACCTTGTTTACCAATTGCACAATATTAGGTGTGAAATTGGCATTTCCAATTTTTGCAGCAGAGTTTCTGGGCGAGATGGGAATGGGTGTTCTCATGAAGACCATTCCACAGATCAATGTATTTTCTGTTAATGTTGAACTCAAGGTACTGGTAGGACTGCTGCTCTTGCTTGTGATGTTTTATCCAATGGGGGACTTCCTTTATGGCATGGGCAGTGACATGTTGGTTGCAATTCAGCAGCAGCTGACACTGCTGCGATAATCCTTGAACTGCGCGATAAGGACTGGGGGGATGACAAGGCATGGCAGGCGCTGATTCCAAAACCGAAAAAGCGACGCCTAAAAAGCGGCGAGATGAACGAAAGAAAGGTAACATCTTTCTCAGTCGTGATATTGTTGTTGTCGCAACCCTGCTTACCGGTTTCTATATCATTAAGTTTGTATTCCCGATGATTTATGAACATGTAGCTGCCTTTTTGCAGGACTGTATCCAACTGACAGCACAGGGGGGAACACTGAATGAAACCGTAGCGCGTGAATTGGTTGTTAAATTTTCTTATTTGCTGCTGGTTTGCGGCGGCCCTGTCATGGCAACTGCGATTCTTGTTACGATTGTGGCAACTGTGGCACAGACAAAGCCCATGTTTACAGTAGAAAATTTGAAGCCAAAGTTCAATCGATTGGATCCACTCAAGGGATTTACTCGCTTGTTCTCAGGAAAAAGTTTGGTTGAGGTACTGAAAGGTATCATTAAAATCAGTATCCTGCTCTTTATGATCTATCGTTTTGTGTTAAATCATATTGCTGTTTTTGCAAAAACGCTTGACACATCACTCAATGGTTCCACTGTATATCTTTTGCAGGTCGTTATGGACATGATTTTGCAGATCGGTATGGCATTTATCGTCATTTCTGCATTTGACTTCTTCTATCAATGGTGGAGCTATGAAAAGCAGATTCGTATGAGTAAGCAGGAAATCAAAGAAGAATATAAGCAAATGGAAGGCGATCCGCAAATCAAGGGCAAGATCAAGGAAATGCAGCGGCGTATGGCACAAAACCGTATGATGCAGGCTGTGCCGCAAGCCGATGTGGTTGTCCGTAATCCGACGCATTTCGCAGTTGCGCTGCGCTATGACATCGAAAAGGATGAAGCGCCGGTCGTGGTTGCAAAGGGTGCGGATCATATTGCAATGAAAATCGTAGAAATTGCGGAAAACAATCAGGTTTCTGTCATTGAGAATCGTCCGTTGGCACGTGCTCTCTATGCGCAGACCGAAATTGGTCAAATGGTTCCGCCAGAACACTATGGTGCAATTGCTGATATCCTTGTTTATGTATATAAGCTGAATAACCGTAAGGTCATTCAATAAGTTTCGAAACAATGATCAGGAGACGTGAATGAAAAGACTATTTGATAATATCGTATCGCTGTTCGTGGTTGTCGTCATCTTATTTCTGTTGATTCCACTGCCAGCCGGTATGCTGGACGCAATGTTCATCATTAATATTACACTTGCACTGATTATCCTTTTGATTACAATGAATATCGGTGAGGCGTTGGAATTCTCTATTTTCCCCTCACTCCTACTCATTACGACACTGTTCCGTCTGGGACTTAATATTTCATCTACACGTTTGATTTTGACACAAGGCGGCAAAGCAGGTAAGGTAATTGAGGCATTTGGTAATTTTGTAATTCAGGGCAATATTGTTGTTGGTGTTCTCATCTTCCTCATCATTGTTTTGATGCAGTTTATTGTTATCACCAAGGGTGCAGAACGTGTATCTGAAGTTGCGGCTCGATTTACCTTGGACGCAATGCCGGGTAAACAGATGGCAATCGACGCAGACCTGAGTGCTGGATTGATCACAGAACAGGAAGCACGTGTTCGCCGCTATAAGATTCAAAAAGAAGCAGACTTCTATGGTGCAATGGATGGTGCGACAAAGATCGTTAAGGGCGATGCTATTATGTCCATCATTATTACGACCATTAACTTTATTGCCGGCGTTATTATCGGTATGCTTCAAGGCAATATGGAAATTGGTGAAGTATTCCATGTGTATTCCATTGCGACTATTGGTGACGGTCTGGTATCTCAGCTGCCGGCACTTCTGATTTCTACTGCAACTGGTATGATCGTTACCCGTGCCGTCTCTGAGGGCAGCCTTAATAAGGATGTCACAAAGCAGTTCTTGGCACAGCCACAGGCGCTGATGCTTGCCGGTGTATTGCTTGCGTTGTTTGGTTTTGTACCAAACACCCCACATTTGCAGCTCTTCTTGATTGCCGGAGGTTTGATCTTATTGAGCCGTTACAGCGCGGCCTCTATGCGTAAGAGCGAGGAGGCAGCACTTGCGGCAGAGGCACAGCAGACTGCCATGGCAGAGATGGAGGCAGAGCCGCCGGATGAGGCGGACTTCTATAAGGATGTAAATAATGTCTACTCGTTGCTCACAGTTGAGCCAATCGAGATGGATTTTGGATATAGTCTAATTCCCATGGTTGATGAGGCGAGTGGCGGCAAGTTGATTAGCCGTATTGTCATTTTCCGAAGGCAGTACGCACAGGATATGGGTTTTGTTATTCCGTCCGTGCGTTTACGTGACTCAGCAAGCCTTGGAACAAACCAATATGTTATTAAAATCAAAGATGAAGAGGTTGCGCGCGGCGAAATCCTTGTAGATTACTATTTGGCGCTTGAACCTGCAAATCCTGCTGGCGAGGTAGATGGTATTGAGACCATCGAACCAGCATACGGTATCCCATCTAAGTGGATTTTGCCGGAAAATAAGGAAATGGCGGAGATCTATGGATATACCGTAATCGACCCGCTGTCGGTTATGATGACGCACCTGTCAGAAACTATTAAAAAGCATACTTATGAGCTGCTTAGCCGTGCAGAAACGATGCAGCTGGTTGAAACCATTAAGAGAACTTCTCCAGAACTCGCAGAAGAAGCTTTCCCAAATGTAATTAGCTATGCAGGGTTTCAGAAAATCTTGTGTAACCTGCTCAAGGAAGGCATACCGATCAAGGATCTGGGTACGATTTTGGAGTGTATCATTGAAAGTGCGGCAACAACACATGACAGCGATGTGATCACTGAAAATATTCGCAGTGCGCTCAAGCGTACCATTACCCGCCGTTTCTGTGTCGATGGGCAGCTGCGTGTCATTACGCTGGATGCAGAGGTTGAACGAGCAATCATTGCAAGTCTTACCAAAAATGAGCAGGGCGTATATCTGGCGCTGAGTCCGGATTTGCTGCAAAAGATGATTGCACAGCTCAGCGACTGTGTAAAAAAATTCAACGAGATTTCGCAGCCTCCGATTATTCTTACCAGCCATATCATTCGTGTCTATTTGGCACGTCTGATTGAGCAATTTTTCCCCAGCATGTATGTGCTTTCTTTTAATGAAATCGTCAATACCGTACAGATTCAGGCAATTGGTAATATCACAATGTAAATTGACTGCCTGACTGGGAAGGGGGCGAGAAAGATGTCCAAATGGGAACAAATGAGTGCGGAAGAACTGGTTGCAGAATATCAGCGTACAGGACAGCATGAAATTAAGCAGGAACTTGTGATGCGGTATATTCATGTGGTACGAAGTATCGCACTGCAAATGCGCGGAGTTTATTTGAATTTTGCTCAGGTTGATGATATGATAAGTGAGGGGGTCATTGCGCTCATGAGGGCGGTAGATAAATTTGACCCCAGTAAAAATGTAAAATTTGAAACCTATGTTTCCAAGCGTATCCGTGGGCTGGTCATTGATCTTGCCAGAAGGCAGGACTGGGTATCTCGCGGTGTGCGCCGCAGTGTGAGAGAAATCGACCAGATTTCCAACGCACTATTCATTGAACTTGGGCGTACACCAACCGATCAGGAGGTTGCCGATCGGTTGGGCGTCACAGTGGAAAAGTATCGACAGATGCTGAGTAAAACTGGTCTTTGCAATGTGCTTTCGTTAGAAACGATGCTGGAGGATTCTGCGCAGAGCACGTTGGGAGAGCGTTTAATTGCTGGCGGCGTAGAAAATCAACCGGAAATGCATCTACAAGAGGAGGAGTTGAAACAGACCCTGCGTGATGGTATCAATTCTTTGTTGGAGAATGAGCGCATGGTCATCTCGCTTTATTATGAGAAAGAGCTGAATATGAAAGAAATCGCTCAGGTGCTTGAGGTAAGTGAACCGCGTATTTCGCAAATCCATGCAAATGCGATCCGAAAGCTTCGGGCATATATGGGACGGTTCGTCGCAGATACATAATTTATGAAAGGGCAGATAAGAAAGGAGAAAATCCTGTGTTCAAAGGCTTTTATAATCTAACATCGGGGATGTTGTCACAAACGCGGAATTTAGATGTTATCTCAAACAATATGGGAAACGTGAGTACTCCGGGCTATAAGGCAGATACTTATATGGATAGCACGTTCCGAGAACTCATGTTTAGCCGAGTCGGAAATCGGGATAAATCTGTTTCGGAAGAAATCGGTCCGCAAACGATGGCGTTGCTCCCAAGTATGATCCACACAAACTACGCGCAGGGTGCTCCAGAAGAAACTGGGCAACCACTTGACTTTGCAATCAATGGAGACGGATTTTTTCAGATTCAAGGGGAAGATGGACGTTATTTCACTCGAAATGGCTCCTTTATTGTGGATAACGGTGGATATCTGACGCTCCCAAGCCACGGGCATGTACTCGATCGGAATGGTCAGCCAATCTATCTCGGAACAGATGATATTCAGGTAGATGCAGACGGTAATATCTTTCGTGGGGATGGAAGTTTGGCAGGACGTCTTGGCGTATTTGATTTTGCAGGAGAATATGCTGATACTTTGACACAGCAGGGAGAGGGCGTATTTGTGTCAGATGCCCCTGCGCAGCTTTCGGATAGTCCGATTCAGTGGAAGGTTCTCGAAAACTCAAATGTAGATATGGTGCGTGAGATGACGCGCATGATGAGCAGTCAGCGAGGACTGCAAAGCGCAGCACAAATTCTAAAGATTTATGATCAACTGATGAATAAGGCGACAACAGATGTCGGTCGCGTATAAAAAGAGGTGATTGGAAATGAATATGGGTTTTTATTCGGCTGCAACATCAGCGTATTATCAGCAGCAGCGACTGAATGTTGTCGCAAATAATTCAGCAAATATCAATACAGTTGCCTACAAGGCAAAAAATCCAACCTTCTCTGCGCTGTTATACAGCAACTTTAATGGCATTGATGGACCACTGTCACGTGGTTCTGGTGCACGTATGGAGAAAGCTGATACTGATTTTGCAGAAGGTGCTATCTATGAGACCAATCAGCCGTTGGATTACGCATTATCGGGAGATGGTTTTTTTGCTTTGCGGGACATGGAGACCGGAGAGGTTTCCTACACTCGTGCAGGCAACTTCCAGATGGCACAGATGGGAACCGATTACTTTGTAACGGACAGCTCCGGTCATCGTTATGTACTCGATCAGTTGGGACAGCCAATCCGTGCCGAGCGCAATGAAAGCGGCGTAATCGATCCGGATGCAAAGCTGCCGCTTGGTGTCTTTACATTCCGTCAGAAAAATAATATGCAGCATTTGGGTGACAATCGTTTTCTCCCCGTTGAGAAGAATGGTCAGCCGATTGCAGCAGAGAATGTAGAGGTTATGCAGGGGTACTTAGAAGGCTCCAACACCAATATTACCAAGGAATTTACCAAAATAATTGAAGCACAGCGTGCATACTCCTATGCTCTGGCCATGGTACGAACCTCTGATGAGGTTGAGACCACAATCAATGGTCTGCGTGGCTAAGGAAAGGGAGTAAGGATACATGAGAATTAACAGTTTTGAGGAAATCAATGATATGGCGCTGGATACGCTGCGTGAGGTTGGCAGTATTGGTGCAGGCAACGCTGCAACTGCGCTCAGCAGTTTGCTGGGGAGTCGTGTCGATATGTCGCTGCCCAGCGTGCGTGTCATGGAATTTAATGAAGCTGTCGAGCAGATTGGCGGCTTTGAGGCGATCGTATCTGGCGTTCTCGTTAAGTTGGGTGGAGAGATTAATGGCATCATGCTGTGTATTCAGCAGGTCGATTTTGTAAACGTGATTACAAGCAGTATGTTAAATCGTTCCGTAGAGGATTTTGATGATCTGGATGAGATGGAAACCTCTGCATTGATCGAAGTGGGCAATATCATGATTTCCTCCTATATGCGTGCAATTGCTGATTTATCTGGTATCAGACTTACAATGTCTGTTCCAAGTCAGTCGGTGAATATGCTGGGCGGTATCCTGACGGTTCCAATGGCTGCATTTGGAAATCAATCAAACCATGTTTTGATGGTGGGTGGACAGTTTAAGTGTGACGGCAAAGAAGTACATAATGACTTGTTGTTATTCCCAGACATCAACTCACTCAACTATATTCTGCATAGATTAGGTGTATTGTAAGTTGGGTGAGTAGAATGAGTGAAACAGGAAAAATTGTCGTTGGCATTGCCGACATGAAGGTTGCTCGTCAGCAGGGGATGCTGGTTACCTATGCGCTCGGCTCCTGCATTGGAATTTGCTTATATGACCCTGTGATTAAGCTAGGCGCCTTGGTACATATTATGCTGCCGCTCAATATGGAAACTGGCAGAACACATGCTTTTAAGTATGCAGATACAGGGATTCAGCAGACGCTGCAAAAAATGCAGGCATATGGAGCAAAGACTTCTCGTGTTACTGCAAAGATTGCTGGGGGAGCCAGAATGTTCGAGGTGCAGGGAGATGGTGCACTTGGCAATATTGGACAACGGAATATTGACAGCGTCAGGATTATGTTACGCAAAGCTGGGGTTCGCCTTCTGCATGAGGAGGTTGGCGGTACAGTTGCACGTACACTGCTATTTGATGTTTCAACGGGGCAGGCCTGTGTGCGTTCGTATGGTAAACAAGATATTGTGATTTAATGAGAGAGCCAAAGGAACGCACGATGGGTGCGTGAAGAAAGAGAGTGGTATAAATGGCGGAATACAATAACAGTGGCATTCTGTTAGAATCAGGCACGAATGAGATCGAAATCATGGAATTTACGATCCAAGGGAATCTATATGGTATCAATGTAGCCAAGGTGCGTGAAATTATGATGTCCGCACCTGTCAAGCCCATGCCGCATTCTCATTTTGCGGTTGAGGGTATCTTTAAGCCGCGTGATACGGTTTTGACTGTGGTTGATTTGCCAAATTATCTGACGGGAGAACCTTCGGAAAAGGGACCACGCGATCTGTTTATCGTAACTAATTTCAACAAGATGTATATTGCATTTCGTGTGCATACCGTGGTGGGGATCAGCCGCATTTCATGGGCAGATATCCAAAAACCGGATAAGACTGTTTCAGGCGGAACAGAGGGTGTGGCAACAGGCATTGCCCAGTGCGGTGAGGATCTGGTTACCATTCTGGACTTTGAGAAGATTGTGGCAGAGATTGCACCGGAGACCAGTATCCAGATGAGCGAAATTGATCGCATGGGACCGCGTACGGATCGCAACGTACCAGTTCTCGTTGCTGAGGACTCTGTCTTGCTGGGTAAAATGATTACAGAAGCACTTCACAAGGCAGGCTATCATAATGTCACAATGTTTGATAATGGTCAGGAATTGTGGGATTTTCTCTTGCTGCATGAGAAGGACGAGCAACTGGAGGATTTGGTTCGCTTAATTATTACAGACATTGAAATGCCGAAAATGGATGGTCATCGTCTCACAAAGCTGGTGAAAGACCATCCGCGCTTTCATAAGATTCCACTTATTATTTTCTCATCGCTTATTTCTGATGAAATGCGGATTAAGGGGCATGAGCTGGGAGCAGATCGCCAGCTGACGAAGCCTGAGATTGGTCATCTGGTAGATGTCATGGATGAGCTGCTTGAGCAGGTCCAGAAGTAATGTAATTGTTGGAAAGGAGATGGGCTTATGAACAGATATATTGTCAGACAGCCGGTAAAAGATGCAGAGGACAATATTATTGGCTATGAGATTTTATATGATAATAGCCATGATGTGCTGAATCATCAGGGGGTTAGTGATTATGCGGCGGCTGATGCGATTTATAATTTTTTGAATGATAATTCGGATAAGTTATTCAAGGATAGTGTCAGTTTTATGACATTTACGCCGACATTGCTGTTTAAGAATACGCCCAAATTATTTGACCGCAAGCGTCTTGTTGTACAGATTGAGGACAATGTGATTGTCCATCCAATGGCAACTAGGATCGTGCAGCGTTATCAGAGTGAAGGATATCAGATTGCAGTCAATGATTTCCAGTTCAATACACGTTATTTCAGTATGATGGACTATGTGGATTACATTAAACTGAATATTTCAGGTAATACAGAAGCTTGGCTTGAAAATATGGTTCAGATGGCACACAGCATGCATAAGAAGTGTGTTGCAACCGGAATTGATAGTCAAGAGCGCTATGAGCTTGCACATCGTGTGGGCGCAGATTACTTTCAGGGCAGCTATGTTGCAGGACGTGTAAAAACAAAAGTACATAAGGCAAATTATTTGCAAAGCAACTTCTTCCAATTGGTGGTTGAGGTTACAAAGGATGAACCGGACATCGACCAGATTGAGGGACTCATTGCACGTGACGCATCTTTAACCTATGCGCTTTTGCGTATGGCAAACTCTGTATACTATGCTTCTCGCACACATGCCTCCTCTGTTCGACAGGCTCTTGTTACAGTGGGTCTGGGACAGCTAAAGCAGTGGGTGTATTTGATGTCTTGCTCACAGCAGGGAGAGGATTTGCAGGATTCGGAAGAATTTTTGCGCCTGTCTTTCCTGCGTGCAAACTTCTGCGCCGAACTTGCAGGATATAGCAGGGTATTGCACATTTCGAAGTCTGAGGCATATCTGCTGGGTATGTTCTCTACGCTCAATTACCTCATTGATGTACCGCTTGAAGAATCTCTGTCAGAGATCCCGATTGCGGACGAGGTTAAGCAGGCACTGCTGACACGCGAGGGTACCGCAGGTACGCTGTATTCGTTGGTATTGAGCTATGAAAAGGCAGATTGGGCAACAATGACCGATTTGGCTGCGCAGCTAGAAATTCCAACAGAGGTACTGACAACTGTGTATTTTGATTGTGTAGAGACAGTCAACAGTATTTGGGATAGTTTGACAAACCGTCATGATGACGCAGCGGAGACAAAAGAATAAAGAGAAATCCCCCACGAGACAAAGTCGCGTTGGGGGATTTTTTAATGGTGTGGATTTGCCATAACGGTCATGCAGGCTTTTGTTAGCTGTGCCATAATGGAACCGCGATAACGATGGTCGTAGAAATTCAGCATGGGTTCAATCGAATCACGATTCAGCACTACATATTTGCCGTTCAGAGAAGACAGGGTAAGTGCGCGTGTATCTAACCAGCAGCGATGACAGGTACACATACCGAGTTTTTCCATAAATTCTGTTTGGAATTCGTCCAAAATCGATGCCATTACATTTACAAGCTCAAAATCATATTCGGGTTCTGTCTCAGGCGCAGACCCAAAGGCTGCTTGCGTATCGGAAGGTTCATCTGCCGAAGGCGTTTCTTCAGGTTCTTTAGGCTCCGTGTCTATATCCGGCAGAGTCATGCCAGCTTCGGCAGCAATTCGTTCCGCAATTTTACGATCCTGTTCTGCACGCAGGGCATCCTCTGCTTCTTCTGCCTCAAGCTGTGCAGAGAGAGAAGCTTGGATTTGCTGACTAATGCGATCCTCCAAGCTTTGCGAGTTATCGACGAATGGTTGGATAGGAGACGGAGCAGAAATCACCGCTTGCTTGGTGGAGAGATCCTGTTTTGATGAAGTAAATTCGGTATCTGACTCAGGTACCGTATCTATCGTATTTGTGAGTTCTGCGGATTCTGTATTTTTGCTTGGGTCAGGTGGAGGTGATGCTTTGTTGGCAGATTCTGCGGATGTCTCAGGAGTTTTGGGGTCAGTCAGCAGGCTCAATACATGAGAGGTTTTATTGCTTCTTCGTGCCATAAGATGATGCTCCTTGCGTTAGACAGATGGAGAGGTCAGTTGAATGATCTCATCAATAAAACAAGAGTAGTCTGCTGCGGGCTTGGAGTGTGGTGCGTATTGCAGCACACTTTCTCCATGTGCAGGGGATTCTGCAACGACTACACTGGTGCGAATGGTCGTATCAAATACAGAGGAATCCAATTGTGCGGCAATTTGTTCTGCCATTTCGCGTACTTCACGGGCGAGATTGATGCGCGAATTAAACTTCGTAAGCAGAATACCCAAAACCTTTAGATTTGAGTTATAAAAATTGCGTACCGTATCAATGGTTTCTTTGATTTGGGATACCCCCAAAAGGCTCAGGATTTCAGGAACCATTGGGATAATCAGAGAATCGGATACCACATAGGCATTGACGGTTAAAATATTCAGTGCCGGCGGGGTGTCAATAATGATATAATCGTAACGATCCTGTATACGTGCCAGCATGTTTTTCAGCAGGAACTCTCTGCCGGGACGGTTGAATTCCAGTTCTGCGCCGGAAAGCAGAATATTTGATGGTACGATATCACCAAAATCTGTGCGCACGACAACATCATCAAAGGCAGCCTGTCCTTTGAGTACGTCATAGATCGTGTGACTGTTTTCAATGTCTAATCCAAGGTTGAACCCAAAATTTCCCTGCGGGTCAAGGTCAATACCCAATACATGCTTTCCCCGTTCATGCAGTCCGCTCAGCAGCGCAGCAGCTGTGGTGGTTTTGCCTACACCACCCTTTTGGTTGGTTATTGCGATAATGTTAGACAAAATTATCCCTCCATTATAAAATCGGTAGTCAAACTATTATCATTATTATACTATATGTCGATAAAGAAGTATAGAGCGCGAATGAAAAATCAATTCTCCTCTGTTTTGGGGGAGCCGCGTATAGAAAAAAGGAGTGAAATACAATGGCAGTTAGTGGCGTATCGGGCGGCGGAACCAGTATTTATGGAAGCCGTAATGTGCTTTCCGGTTTGGCAAGTGGTATGGACACAGAGTCCATGATTGAAAACATGACACAAGCCACTCGGCTTAAAATTGCACAGCAAAAGCAGAAGAAAACCTTGTTGGGATGGAAGCAGACTGCTTATCAGGGCATCAGCACACAGCTCATTGAGTTTTCTAAGAAGTATATGGACTATCAATCTCCAACAAATCTTCTCAGCTCTGCATTTTATGACCAGTCGATTGTAACCTCGGTAGGCAAGAATAACAGTTTGGTCAGTGCGACTGGCAAGACCAATAGTAAGGTAGAAATCAATGGCGTCAAGGAATTGGCAACCTCCGCAACACATAGCGCGGCAGGCAGCCTGAAGCCACAGGATCTGGCTACAAGCAATTTTGATATCACAGGAGATATGACTTTCTCCAAGCTTGCTGGCGGTACCATGACCTTCAAATATGGTAGTGATGAATATACCATTACGCTCGATCAGAACGCAGATTTAAGCACTCCAGATAAGCTGGTAGAGGAGATCAATAAGCAGCTGGCAGAAATAAAAGTTTCTACAGATAGTTCTAGCAAGGTGACGCTGGGAGACAAAATTGAAGCCAAGTTTACAAGCAATACCTTGACACTGAGCGTCAAGGGAGAAACTGCTGGCAATGATGTCAAGTTAACGGGTGCTAGCACTGCTGTTCAAGAGGCATTAAAGTTGGATCCCCTAAAATTAAAAGATGGTATTGATTTAACAAACGGCTTTAGCACGGGTGTTGATACAGACAAGCTGAAAGATAAACAAAAGATGACAGAGTATCTTACTGATAAGACTCTGACATTAACCTTCAACGGACAGAAGAAAGATATCACCTTGCTGACGGCGGAAGAAGCAAAGACCATCACATCTGCAGATGACTATAAAAAACTCTTGCAGAAAAAGATGGATGATGCTTTTGGTGCAGGTAAAATTACAATGGAATTTAAGCCAGAGAACACTGGCAGCAACAAGGGTTCTTTCACCTTTAAGGTAAATAATAAAGATGATGTCTTGAAGGTATCCAAAGGTTCTGCTGGTATCGTAGGCGATAACAGCGTATTTGGTTTTCAGGAGGGTGATGGAAACCGTTTAAACATGAATGCAACACTGGAAGAACTCGGCATTCAATTTACCGAAGCGGATTCCAATGGCGTCATTAAGAAGGAGCGCGATCTGGTCATCAATGGTGTTACGATTGGCAGCTATGGCAAGGACGCGACCTTAGGCGAAATTATGCGTGATATCAATGCCAACAATGAGGCTGGTGTTACCGCAAGCTACTCTGAGACCAGCAACAAGTTTGTCCTGACAAGCAAGGATACAGGTGCAGGCAGCAAGGTGCAAATTGGTGACAGTGGACTTGCAAGTGAGTTATTTGGCAAGGCAGATGCGCATGGCACAGATGCGGTGATCAATGTCACTGTAAATGGTGAAACCAAAGAATTGACACGCCCGTCGAATGAAATCGACATTGACGGTTTGAAGGTAACTGTTTCCGGCAAATTCGGATATGACGACAAGGGGCAAATAAGCACGGATCCCGCAGAAAAGGTTACCTTTACCTCTAAGCCGGATACCGATAAAATGTTTGATGCCATCAAGACCATGGTGGAGGATTACAACAAGATTGTAGAGAGCGTCTACAAGGAGATGACCACAAAGCCCAATCGTGATTATCAGCCTTTGACAGATGAACAAAGAGAGGAAATGAGCGAGGAGCAGATTGAAAAGTGGGAGGAAAAGGCAAAGGAAGGACTTCTCTTTGCAGATACTCAGCTGCGCAGCCTGCATGACTCGTTACGATTTATCTTCAACCCGGGCGGCGAAGCAGGAGCGAAGCTACGTGCAATGGGCATTGAGCCAACGGACAACTATAAGGATGGCGGTAAAATCAAGCTGGATGAGTCCAAGCTGAAAGCAGCGCTGAATAGTGATCCAGAAGGCGTTAAGAATGCCTTCAATGCGCTGGCCTCTGATGATGCACAAGGCGACATTATGAACAGTTCATCAAAGGGTGGTGTGATTACACAGCTGAAGGGTGTCATGGATCGATTTGCGTCTACCTCCATTACAAAGCCGGGCATTCTGGTCGCACGTGCAGGTTCTCCAAGTTCGCCAAACTCCATGCTCAAAAATGCACTCAAAACAGAGATGGATAGTATTGATAAGGTATTGAAGAATCTGGATGTTAAATTGAAAAAAGAAATTGACCGTTATAACTCCCAGTTTACCCAGCTGGAAATGCTGATTTCACAGATGAATGCGCAGAGTGCTCAGCTTGCGGGATTTATGGGCGGCGGTATGTAAGGAAAAGAAAGGCAGGCCCAAAGTAATGTACATGAATGGCTACGATCAATATAAATCGCAAAGTATCAATACCATGACATCTGGTGAGCTTTTGATGCTGCTCTATGATGAACTTATGAAGCGGATACTACGCGCGGAGCTGGCGCTGGATCAGGAAAATTATGATTTATTTAGCCAGTCGGTAGATCGCAGCAGAGAAATCGTTCGCTATCTGGACGATACCCTTGACCGGCAATTTCCAATTAGTGCAGAGCTTTCGCGCCTGTATGAATTTTTTCAGTTTGAACTGAGTCGTGCAGCTGCAAGTCGCAATAAGGAAGTTTTACAAGAGCTGAAACCACTTGTAGAGGAGCTTCGGGGTAGTTTTCGTCAGGCTGAAAAAACAGGTGGAAAGTAAAGCGTATGGATGATAAAATTTTACAAGATCTTCTGGTACAGCAAAAAAAGAAATATATTCAGCTGACAGAAGTGTTGAATGTGACGGTTCAGATG
The DNA here is from genome assembly GCA_018365995.1 of Butyricicoccus pullicaecorum. Taxonomy (GTDB): domain Bacteria; phylum Bacillota; class Clostridia; order Oscillospirales; family Butyricicoccaceae; genus Butyricicoccus; species Butyricicoccus pullicaecorum_B. Next base: position 102,307 of record JAGZIY010000006.1, read on the forward strand.
GCAGATGCAGTAGAACGTGACGATAATGTATCTATGAGTTTGCTCATTGCAATGCGGCAGGAACCGTTGCTGCTGATTGATGAGATTCAGCAGGTAGTTGGGGAGCGGCTAGAGTCGCTCTCCGCTGGTACAGCGGCGCATCTGCGCGCATTGTTGACAGGTCGTGGAACAGAAAAAGCGGCACCGGAGGAGCAGGCACTGGATGACCAGTGCCAGATGAATTTCAGGTTGCTCAACCGCATTGTAATGATTGACAAACGACTCAATAAAAAGGTTGGCAAGGGACAATCATACTATAAGGATTAAAAAATCGGTTCAGGATTAACCTCCTGAACCGATAATCCAAACAGGACCGCCGTCCCCGTCTCGACCGGCAAGTTCGCGAACAATCAGATTGGGGTCCCATAGGGCAATGCTATTTTCAAAGCTTTGCGGGTCTGCAAGCATGAATTTTCCATCAGGAGAGACACCGCGTACAATCATAAAATGCCCTGAGGTTGTAAAATGCCCCTGACGCACCAGAATCACAAGGATATTTCCAGCTTGCAGCTGCTTGGTAAGTCCAGCAACTGTGCGGTCGGTCGCAGAGGTGACTGTCAGCCCATAAGCACGTGCTGCCGCAGGGATCAGTGCGTGGTAAGAGCCGCCGCCGCGGGAATAGTATCCATTTTGGACAGACCAGTTTGCGACAGTTGTGGGATCTACACGGTAATCTGTCAAGCTGGATATGACCATTGCCATTGCCGTGGGACCGCAGCCATGCGTACCGATGGGGTCGGAACCATATAGCTTGTCTTTCCAAGCGGGCGCACTCTGTTCAAAAAACAGAATGTCAACATTCCCGCCCGTCAGCACCGTATCACCAGTTACCGGATTGGTGTAATAGCCGTCATGTTGGATGACAAGGTCGCTCTGTGGCTGACTGGTTTGTTTGGTGTTTCCGGCTGCCGGCGTGGGGAGGTCTGGCTTTGGCTCCAGCGACTCCTTGAAGGCTTGTGCAGCTTTTTCGGCTTGCTCAGCCCATGCGGTGATGGTTTCCTGTGTTTTGCTGGCAAAAGCAATGGCTTTTTCTTTGCCCAGCTTGGCAAGCGCCACTGTCTTTTCTGCAATGGGGTCTGCAATGCGGTGGAATAAATCCGGTGCAAAAATATAACAAGCAATGCTTTCTGCAACCAAAAAACAGAATACAGCCAACAATAAGATCTTTCCGAGCCCAAGGGGTCGGAGTTCTTTTTGTTTTTTCGGTTTTGCCATTGTGAAACCACCACCTTTCTGGTATAATATGATACACAAAAATACCTGTTACAATATAATGTGTTATGATATGCCTTTGATTTTTTGATGCAATTGTGGTATGATAAAGTCGATATGTGTCGGCTTCATTATATCAAACATCACTTGTTTTGCATAGCATGTGGAGAAAAATCTTTTTTATACGATAGATAATGATACGCAATCATCACCGGAGGAAACAATATATGTCAACTATTACGTTGAAATCTGTCACCAAAGAATATGATACAGGTTCACGAACAAAAAAAAAGACCCTTCCGGCCGTGCAGGATATTGACCTAACGATTGAACAGGGTGAATTTGTTTTTGTTTTGGGCAGCAGTGGTGCCGGAAAAAGTACTTTACTGCACCTGATGGCGGGTGACATTGCGCCAACCATTGGACATGTTTTTCTGGATGACATTGACCTCGCAAAGGTGCCGGAACGAAGGCGACCACAAATCCGCAGACGGTACGGGGTGGTGTGGCAAGATCCCAAGCTGATTGAAGATCGAACCATTTTCGAAAATATTGCGATTACAATGCGTGCGGCAGGAATGCGGCGCAAGGAGATTCAGGAAGCAGTGCCAAAGGCGCTGGGAATTGTTGGGCTGCGTAAAACGCTGGACAGCTTTCCGCACGAGATTTCGGGAGGAGAGCGCATGCGTATTGAACTGGCACGTGCGATTGTGAACTCGCCGGATATTCTGATAGTTGATGAGCCAACCGCCAATTTGGATAATGATACTGCTTGGGATATGATCCAACTTTTTCAGGAAATCAATCGCCGCGGCACAACTATTGTCATGGCAACACATGCAAAGAGTTTTGTCAATATCCTGCGTAAACGCGTTGTTACACTTGCAGATGGCAAGGTGATTGGAGATGTGAAGAATGGAAGATATGGATACATCTCACATCGCTTTTCGCGTGCTTATACCCCGGGAAAGCTGTTTCGAAGCCACTAGAGCGGCTGCACAAAATCAAATGAGAGCGTATGATACCAGCCATCAGTTCAAGGGCTGATTGTGAGGATAGATATATTAGGAGGTAACAAGACGTATGTTGAAAAAGCTGAGTATTCGCGGGCGGCTGATTGCAGGATTTGGAATTGTAATCCTGCTGTCTGCCATCATGGTTGTGTTGGGATTATCCAGTTCACGAAGTATCCGTGGGCGTTATACAGAGCTGATTGATGGACCGATTGCAATTGTTGACAGCATTAAGGATGCACGACTGCATATCAATGCGATGGCACGTATTGTGCGCGATATGGCGCTTGATCCCGATACATCAAAGTATAGCCAGTCGGAATCTGAGGTCAATTCTCATAAGGCAGCAATTGCTGAGATTATGACAAAGGTTCAGCAGGAATATGACGCAAATGATAACTATGCAGAGGAATGGAGCGATTCCGTTGCCGCATGGGAAAGCGAGGCAGAGCGTATCATTGCAACACTCAAGAGCGGTGACCGGATTCTTGCGATGGAAATGATTGTCAATGAGTGTACACCCTTGCTGCTGCAAATGAATGAAAAGGCGATGGCAGCAACCACAAGTATGGTTGCGCAGCGCGATGCAGCGCTGGAGGGCGTAAAGTCGCATGAGAGAATGGTTGTCATCGTGATTGCTATATTGATATTCATTACGGCAGTTGTGATTTTCCTGATTGGTGTTCGCCTTACCAAGAGCATCATAGAACCGCTGAGTGAAATGAAGACAACCATGGTTGCGATGAGCAAGGGCGATTTGCATACAGAATGTACTTATACAGGCAATGATGAGGTCGGTGCGACCATAGAGGCGCTTCATGCCAGCCAGAGGACATTGGCAGGTCTGACCGATGCACTGGATGATATGCTGGAACAAATGGCAGCAGGTAATTTCAATTTGAAATTGGATGTCGAATTCCCGGGCGATCTTGGCAGTATCAAGGTTTCCGTAGAAAAGCTGCTTGCGCGTCTCAATGAGGTCATGACACAGCTGCGCAACTCCGGCGATCAGGTTTCAGCTGGTGCGGATCAGGTATCCTCCGGTGCACAAGCCTTGGCGCAGGGTGCCACCGAACAGGCAAGTTCTGTTGAGGAACTGAGTGCAACCATCAGCGAAATTTCCTCCGCTTCCAAGGAGAACGCAAAGAGTGCAGCACAGGTGCGTACTCTGGCAAATGAAGCTGGCGCATCCATTCAGAAGAGCACCGAGCAAATGCAGGAAATGCTGGCTGCGATGGACGATATCAGCAACTCCTCCAGCGAAATCGGTAAAATCATCAAGACCATTGAAGACATTGCTTTCCAGACCAACATTCTGGCACTCAATGCAGCGGTCGAGGCGGCACGTGCAGGAACTGCGGGCAAGGGATTTGCTGTGGTTGCAGACGAGGTACGTAACCTTGCAAGTAAGTCTGCTGAGGCATCCAAGAATACAGCGGCTCTGATTGAGCAGGCAATTCAAGCGGTTGAACGCGGTAGTACACTGGCAACTGGAACTGCAAAAACGCTGAATGAGGCAAGTGTAATGGCACATGAGGCGGTTCAGAATATCGATCATATTACAGATGCAATCGATCAGGAGGCTTCGTCGATCGAGCAGATCACCATTGGTATCGATCAGATTTCTGCGGTCGTGCAGACAAATTCTGCAACCAGTGAGGAGTCTGCTGCCGCTTCTGAGGAACTATCCTCTCAGGCACAGATCATGCACTCTCTCCTCAGTTACTTCCAACTGGAGGACAGCAATGGACAGTTTGGAGTTGACGATGGAGCACCAATGGCACAGCAGCCTTACTATGACGATGACCTCGATAGTTACACTCCACCTATGCAGAGCATGGGCAGCAGCTTTGATAAGTATTAAGGAAAGCTAGGGCACTTCTTGTGTCCTTCTTTCTTTTTGGCGGCTCAGTGTGGTTGGCGCTAAAATATTGGCATGCAATTTGGGTAATATTTCTAAAAAATTTTGCGGAAAGTCCTTAATTTTCCAAGAGAAAGGGCGATATATAAATCGTAAGGCGTGTGTGACGTCAGCGCCTTACACAAAATAAATGGGAACATGGATGTTACCCAGAAAAATTACATGGAGGTTTATCATGAGAATTCAACATAATATTTCGTCTCTGAACGCATACCGCAACTACACAAACAATACAAACGCAGTTGCAAAGAATTTGGAAAAACTGTCCTCTGGCTACCGCATCAATCGTGCTGGTGATGATGCTGCTGGTCTGGCTATTTCTGAGAAGATGCGTGCACAGATCACCGGTCTGGAAACCGCTCAGAAGAACGCAGCTGACGGCGTTTCTCTCGTACAGACCGCTGAAGGTGCTCTGACCGAAGTTCACTCCATGCTGAACCGTATGGTTGAGCTGGCTGACCAGTCTGCAAACGGCACTTACGACAACGAAGTTGACCGTGCAAACCTG